>DALYEP010000001.1:0-322133 GCA_031972475.1 Candidatus Babeliales bacterium
ACAGGTCGAGCAGGTGCGAAAGCAGGATTTAGTGATCCAGTGGTTCTGAATGGAAGGGCCATTGCTAAACGGATAAAAGGTACGCCGGGGATAACAGGCTGATCTCCTCTAAGAGTCCACATCGACGAGGAGGTTTGGCACCTCGATGTCGGATCATCACATCCTGGGGCTGGAGAAGGTCCCAAGGGTTCGGCTGTTCGCCGATTAAAGTGGTACGTGATCTGGGTTCAGACCGTCGTGAGACAGGTCGGTCCTTATCCTTCGTGGGCGTAGAGTATTTGAGAAGGGCTGTCCCTAGTACGAGAGGACCGGGATGGGCGAACCTCTGGTGTTCCAGTTGTTTACCAAAAGCAACGCTGGGTAGCTAAGTTCGTTAGAGATAACCGCTGAAAGCATCTAAGTGGGAAGCTCGCTTCAAGATTAGATACTCCTAATTAAGATCCCTTGAAGACTACAAGGTTGATAGGTCGGGTGTGTAAGTACTGTAAAGTATTCAGCTTACCGATACTAATAGATCGAATGTTTTTGATCGCATATAATAATTAATTTATAATTATATTGAGATACGTTGTAATTTATATAAGATTGACTTACAAACATAATTTGATTGCAAGAAAAAATTTGAAAGTTTTTGGTGGCGATAGATATAGGGATACACCCGTTACCATTCCGAATACGGAAGTTAAGTCTATATCGCCGATGATACTTACCTGGAGACGGGTTGGGAAAGCAGGTGCTGCCAAATTAAATAAGGTCCATGAATTTCATGGACCTTATTTAATTTATAAATATTTTTTATTTAAATATTATCGTTATTGAATTCATCCATTATAATTTCAAATTTTGATCTCAAATCCCATTCTATTTTTTGTGTGTAAATTTTTTCTTTTAATATATTTATTAAAATAGAATAAAGATCTGTTTTTAAATGATTAAGTAAAAAGGTTGTTGTAGAGTGTTCAAAATGAAAAGAAATATTTAAAGGGATATACATTTTGTTATGTATAATACAAGAAATATTAATAATTCCTTTGAAGTTTGTATGTAATTTGTTTTTAATATTATTAAGTAATGGATGAATAATTTTTTGTATGATCAATTGTTGATGAATATTATTTTCTAAGAACATAACTTTGTTTTTAGAAAAATTTTTATAACAATAATCATGATTGTTTTTTTTATAAAAAAGAAGTGGTAGGATCTCTTTCCCATCAGTTAAAACTACAATTTTATATTTTTCGCCTTCTAAATATTCTTCAATAATAATAGATTCAAAATTATTTTCTTTATAAAGTTTTGTAATATAATCGAACCCTTCTTTAAGGGATTTAATTATATGATTATTTATATCTTTATTAGTTTTTATTAAAAGAGGATAAGTGTGATGAATAAGTATTTTTTTCACATCATTCTCAGAAGAGCAAATTATATAAGGAATATGTGGTATTGAGCATTCAGATATAAAATTTTTAAAATCTTTGTAAGAATTCTGAATCTGAAAAATTTCTTTTGTTGGTCCAATATTTGGAATAGAAAAATGATTAAGCAAATTTATAATACCATTTTTTAAGATATTTGATTGATTAACTATTACAAAATCGATGTTTTTTTGAAATATAAAATTTGAAATACTATAGATATCTTTGTCAGATATAGGAGTGTAAATAATTTTTTCATTTTTATTTAAAAAATGAGGTAAATTTTTTGTGATATAAATTTTTGAAATTTTTTGAGATTTACTTAATTTTTCTAGTAATGGATAAAGTTCTGGAGTGTCGGCAAGTAATAGTATATTTTCATATGAATTAATATTTATTATTAAAAAAAAAATATTGTAAGTCTTTTTTTATTCATGAAAATGTTTTTTTAAAATTTAATGCTCAAAAGGAGGTCGTCAAAAATTATACATGACTTCTTTTTGAGCATTAATTTATTTGTTTATATTAATTTCTTCTTTAATTTCAGAAAATTTTTGATAAAAAGTATCAATTTTATTATATGTAATAGTTTTTAATTCTTTTTCTATATTTTTTATTTTATTTTTAGTTTCTGTATTTATTGGCATGCGTTGATTTTTAATTATATTTAATTCATTGTTAATTACTTTTTTAAAAGTGGAAAGATATGCATTTTGGTAATTTTTATTTTTTGTATAAATGTTTGATATATGAAGATCTTTGATTGAATTTATAAAGGTTCCATACGAAGTATTGTTTGAAAGTTTTTTTATTTTATTAATAATTTCTTCATAATCTTTTTCTGTAGGATTGATCTTCTTTGTTGAAGGCTGTTCTTCTTCTGTTAGTTTTTTAAACTGAGTGATTATTTTAGGAAGCCTATCATGTACTAATTTTATTAATTTTTTTTGTTCTTTAAATGAATGTATTTGATGTACTTGTTCATTTAAATTAATTAATTTGTGAGATAGTTTTTTTATTTTCCCTCTTTTTTCTTTTTGAGCTTGATGTTTAAGCGCAAATTGTATTTTTTCATAAATATGATCTATTTCTTTTATTATGAATTTTTTTTCATTTTGAAAGACGTTAGTTTTATAAATTATGTCATTTGTTACACTTTCATTAAAATGAGCATTGTCACATTTATTGATAAATTCTGTTCTGTTTTTTGATTCATATGCAAATTTACTTATTTTCTTGAGTGCTTCTTTTAAATTATTTTCAAATGTAAGAGTCTTAACATTATTAGAAATAATATTAAGAGGGATATTTCTTGCTTCTTCAAAAATTCTAGATATTTGTTCAGGTGTTGCATGAGGAGCAAGTAATTTTAAAGATTTTTTTATTTTTTCTATATTTTTTCCAGAATGCAATTCTTGAGCAACTGTTTCTGCAAGATTTAGTATCGAAAAGTCTGTTAAAGGAGATGCTTTTATCATTTCATGTATATTCTCAAAAGTATGATTAAAATTTTCTAAAGTAATAATGTCTTCTGATTTATAAGATTCAGATGAAATATTAGATAACGCTTTTTTTAGATTTGTATTGAATGCTTTTTTAGGATTAAAACTTTTATCTTTAAGATAATATTCATATTCTTTAAGTCGATTTTTAATTTTATCAATATTAAAATTTGTTTCATCAAAAATATCAGAAAAGAATACTCCTTGAGTTTTTTGGTTTATTCTATCATTTAATGAAGGTTCTTTAATAATAAGTTCATAAATAACAATAGCTTCATTATTTTCATGAAGATAGCCAAAAGTCCATATATTTATAAAATTCCTTTGATTGTTAATAGCAAGTGTTGTTGTGTAATTAATGTGACCATTATGCTCAACAAAAATTTTTTCTTTATTAAGCTTATTTATAGATATAATAGAATTTTCTTTATCTATTAAACTATCTTCAAAACCACTATAATTTTTTATTGAAATATTGTTTTTATATGAAATTGGATTATAAACTCCCCATTCTATAATTTTAGGATGAGCTGTTTTGCTTCTATATGCCCACCCATGAAATAGTAAGCTCCATGGATAATTAATTGATTCATATTCTTTTTTTATATTTTTTATTTTATTTATTGATGTGCTGATACGTATAAAGTAACTTACATGCGCATCTGAATGTAAGTTAAGTAGCTCTTTAATATCGGTTGGCAAAAAATTCTTTATTACTTCATTATTTTCTATAGGTAAAATAAATGGAGTAGAAAAAACTTCTATATTTTTGTTTTGTATATTTGCAAATATAGGCAGAGCTTTTCCTATTTTTTTAAAAAATGAAACACTTCCTATATTAACTTTACTTATAGTTGGGCTTGCCCATATTATAATTGCTACCAATAACAACTTTTTTTGCATTATACGTCTCCTTATATACGAATATTTATTCGCTAGAAACGTAACAAAGCGGGCATCTTATAATCAAGAATCAAACCGTTAAAGCGTATACCTTGTTTCTATATTTATTTAATTTAGAATCTTGGCTTATTTTTTTTGATAATGTCTTTTCAAGATTTTCTTTTCTTGCATAGTAAGCAACAAGTACTTGTACTTTTGGATCTTTTTTCATCGATTTATATGTTGATGAAAGTGATTTTGTTTGTAATTCTATAAAAGAAAAAATAAATAAAATAATGATTTTTTTCATAGCATTTCTCCCCTGCTTTAATGATCTATTTTTATATGCTATCAGAAATTTATAAAAAATATCAACAATCTATTTTTTAATAAATGACTTTATTTTTCAAATGTATTTTTATAAGACTTTGTATTTTTTATCCAAAAAAAAGTCCATATAATGAGTATTAAAATTGTCATTATAGAAAAAAAATTAAAGGAAAATGAAACTTTTTTTATAAGTAAAATAGATGTTATATATGCGGCTGCGGGAATGCTTACGAGAGGATTTGTTATCTTTAAAAACAATATCAATCGATATAAAACAATACTTAAAAGGGGTCCTAAGAATAGATATGAGATTATAGTAGGCGTATTATGATGATATATCAATACATTGAAGCCTGTACTAATAAAAGAAAAACCAAGCAATAATTGTTTATTTTTTGATAAATTTTTCAAAAAAGAGCTTACTATTAAAAATAGAGAGCTTAGTATAAAAAATATTAATAAAAATTGACTCATTAAATTGAACCATTCTGAAAAATAAGAATGGACAGAAGTTGTTAAATTTTGTGGTTGATTATATTGAACAAAAAGATCATTAATTATAATTAAAAAAGATATTACAAGTCCTATAAAAAACCCATGAAATAATATTTTTTTATAAGAAGAATTTTCTTTATTTATAATAATAAATCTTCTAATTTGCGATGTGTATAATGTTAAAAATAAAGTAATAAAGGTAATAATCGCTATTCCTGTTGCCAATATAATATTACGTTGTTTTTCAAATGATTGATATGATGAAAATTTAAAATAAAACGATGAAATTTTATTTAAAAAATAAAAAACAGCTAATAAAAAAATAGAACTAAACGAATGTAAGAATTTTTTTAGAAAAAAATTAGAAGTAATAACTTCTATATTTGTAGAGCATAGTAATGCGATAGATAATAAGAATATAAAAACATTAAAAATAGTAAGATAGTATAAAACTAGTTCATTTTTTTTTTCTTTAAAAAGCCATTCTTGTGGTGGCTCTATATATTGATAAGAATCTGTAATAATATTTCCTGCTAAACAAATCACAATTCGAGCGTCTATGTTATTTTCTTTATTTATATAGGAAAGATCTTGAAAAATAAAAGTATAATCTGTTCGATCTTTTATCTCTTTTTCGGTTGCAGAGATTTCTTTAAGATCATAAGGAGTTAATTGATAAAGTTTTTCTATTGCTTCAAGGGCCAATCCTCGCGCTGCTGGTTTTGAAACTGTAGGAAGTGTTTTTTTATCAGAAATTTTATGTTGAATACGTTTTATTGTTCCTGTGTTATCAATAACAATAGTGTATTCTTCAGCTTTTTCTTCTGGTTTTCCTTTAAAAATAACAAATCGTATATTCCAATAAGTTTCAGGTATGTATGAGTTAATAAGTTTTTGATAAATATTTTTTGGCTTTGTTTGCCATATATAACGAGCACCCATTAAGGCTTCAGAGTTTGATGAAATTTTAGCCGATAGTATGGTCCAATTTTTTTTTTCTTTATCTATTAATTCTATTACATCATAAGCATATGATTTTGCATCTTCTTCTGAAAGCGTTAATTCGGTTTGGTACCCTTCTTTGTTGTAAATAAGTAATGAGCAAGTTGCTGTTAAAAACATTGTAATTACCAAAATAACAATATTTTTATTTTTTGCTTCAATAGAAAATAAATTTAAAAAAGGCTTTTTTTTACTTAAAATCATATTTTTTAAAATTATTATTAATATCGTTTTCTTCTTTTATAAATTCTTCTAACGTTTTATTTTCTCTTTGAGCAATACGTTCATTAATATCTTTACACCATTCAAGATATCTTAATTGATAAGGACATATTTTTTGTGAATTTCTTCTAAATTCAGAAAGTTTTTGAAATTGCTCTTGTTGTTTTTTGGTTAAATAATCAAAAAAAGATGAAGAAAAACATCTTGTATGTAGTATGGTAAGTAAAACTACTATTTTATATATTATTTTCATTAACATTTCCTATTTTGATTAATATTTATCAATATATCTAGACCTTGATTTTTTTTAGAATATTTTTAAACAGATTATTTTATACTATTTTGGTTCCGAATAAACCTAAAAGTTGATAAACATTTTTTATTTTTATTACGTATGGATCAGATAGTTTTTGAGATTCTGCCACAAATAAACTTTTTATTCCAAATTTTTGTGCTTCTTTAAGTTGTGCTTCTATTCCATTAATTGGTTTTATAGAGCCTGTTAAGCTTAATTCCCCTAAAGCCATTGCCTTTTCTGGTAATGCGTCTTGAAAATAACTTGAAAGTAAAGCTAGTGCAATAGCAAGGTCAGCAGAACTTTCATTAATTTTTATTCCACCACTAACTTTTACAAAAATATCATGAGCACTAAATTTTATATGCAAATATTTTTCTAAAATTGCTGCAATAAGAACAACTCTTTTATGATCAAGACCTGTAATAACACGTTGAGGCACATTAAATTTTGTTGGAACAATAAGTGCTTGAATTTCAAGAAGTAATGGTCGTGAACCTTCTAAGCTACTTACTAAAACCGATCCTGGAGCATGAGATGTTTCATCTAGTAAATATTGATTAATATGAGGAACTTCTTCCATTCCTATACTGGTCATTGCAAAAAAACCAAGTTCATAAATAGGCCCAAAGCGATTTTTTATACTACGTAAAATACGAGTATGCCAACGATCTTCTCCTTGTAAGTAAAAAACACCATCAACCATATGTTCTAATGTTTTTGGTCCAGCCATTTGACCTTCTTTGGTAATATGACAGGTAATAATAACAGCAATGTTGTTTTCCTTTGCAAGCCGCATAAGAGCAAAAGAAGTTTCTCTTAATTGCCCTACCGTTCCCGGAAAGCTATGAGATGATGCAAAAAAACAATTTTGAATAGAGTCTATGATTATAATATCAGGTTTTTCTTGTTGGCTTGTTTCTATGATACTTTCAATTTGAGCTTGGTCAGAAAATAAAAGTTTATCATTAATGCTTTTAATACGAGAAGCACGCTGTTTTACTTGTTCAAGGGACTCTTCTGAAGAAAAATAAAAAACTTTATATTTTTCAGAAAGTTTATAAGCAACATGTAACAGTAATGTTGATTTTCCTATTCCAGGGTCACCTGTAAGTACCAAAAGTGATCCTGGCATAATACCACCACCAACTACATTGTCCCATTCATTAATTCCTGAACACAAACGCGATTGGTGCATAATATTTATATCATTAAGTGATTTAAGTATTAATTTAGAGCCAGCACCATGAACAATACCCTTGGCAGTCTTTGATGTTGTAGATGGCATTGATTTTTCTTCAATAAAACTGTCCCATTCTTGGCATGAAGGACAGCATCCCATCCATTTAATACTGGTATAGGTACAATTTGAACAACAATAACTTATTGTAGACTTTGCCATACTGGTTTTCTATCGATAACAAAGCAATTTCGACAACGCGCTTGATATTGTTCTTGGGCTCCAACTTGTATTATTGGATCATCATATTTTGCAGGAACGCCATTTATAATTCTTTGAGTGAAATGAGCATCAGAACCACATTCAAAACAAACAGCTGTTAATTTTGTAATATCATCTGCTATTGCCATTAACGTTGGCATAGATCCAAAAGGAAGTGATCTAAAATCTAAATCTAACCCTGCTACTATTACATGTTTTTTTGCTTCAATAAGACGAAGAATGACATTGATGATATCATTTTGAAAAAATTGAACTTCATCGATTGCTACTATTTGAACATCAGAAGGAAGGTGTTCAAATATTTCAATTGGATGTTCAATAGAAATAGCGCTTATTTTATTTTTATCATGAGATACAACATATTCAATGAAGGTTCTTCGATTATCAAATGAGTGTTTAAAAACAATGACAGACTTTCTAGCTATTTTAGCACGCTTTAATCGTCTTATTAATTCTTCTGATTTTCCGGAAAACATTGAGCCGCATATCACTTCAAGTTTTCCCATATGTGTAGGTATATTGTTCATAGAATTCCTTCAAAAAATGTTGACACTACGGTATTTTTTGTAAACGACAGGTATTTAGTATACACTTACAGTCTTTCACGTATAGAACAATTTAAATTTTAATTTTACGAGGATCTATGGTATCACATACACCATATCTTGATTCTTCACACTCAGGAATAATTGATCCTAATTCTCATCATAAATCGAATGCTATCCCTTTGTTGATAGTAGATCAGTCACCAGCTCTTGAAGGTGAAAGTTTGTTGTTGGGAGCAAAAAATGCAACTCTTGTTATTATGCTTTCTCTTATTCTGACTCGTGGAAAATCTATTTTACGCAATGTTCCTGCAAATGACGATGTTTTGCATATTATTCAACTTTTAGAAAAAGTTGGTGCTGTTGTTGTCTTTGATAAAGAAGAAAATATTTTAGAAGTTGATACAACTGGGCTTGATGGGTTTCAAGTTCAACTTGAAATTATGAAAAAAACTCGAGCTTCTGTTCTTGCTATGGGACCGCTTCTTGCTCGCTTTGGTCAAGCAGATATTGCTTTTCCAGGAGGTGATGTTATTGGTGCTCGTCCTATTGATTATCATATAAAAAATTTTGAAAAAATGGGTGTATCAATAACAGAAATAGAAGAACGTATTACGGCACACACAGAACATGTAAAATCGCGAAACCTTCTTCTAGAATATCCAAGCGTTGGTGCTACAGAAAATTTAATGATGTTTGCAACTCTTATTTCTGGCACTACAAAAATTATTAATGCAGCGCTTGAACCAGAAGTTTTTGATCTTATAGCAGTACTTAAAAAAATGGGTGCAAGAATTGATGTTTCTGTTCCTGCAACAATTACTATTGTTGGAGTAGAGAATTTACGACCAGTTGATCATACTATTATTTTTGACAGGCTTGAAGCGGGTGCGCTTTTAGTAGCAGGTGCAATTACTGGTGGGTATGTTCATTTACCTCAAGCTCCTGCTCATGCAATGGGAATTTTTTTGATGAAGTTACAAGAAATGGGGCATACTATTTTAATTCATCCAAGTGGTATGGGTGTAAAAATTAAAGCAACAAAAAATCCTCGTTCTGTAAATATTAAAACAGCTCCTTATCCTGGCTTCCCAACAGATTTGCAAGCATATACGATGGCTGCTTTGACTCTTGCACAAGGAACTTCTAAGGTACATGAAACAGTTTATGAAAATCGATTAATTCATGCACGACAATTGGTTGAAATGGGGGCTCAAATAGAGATTGCTCATTATGATACTGCTGTTATTCGTGGAGTAGAAAAATTATATGGAACTCATGTTATAGCAAGTGATATTAGAGCTTCTTGCGCACTTGTTTTGGCAGGTCTTGCAGCGATAGGAACAACTACCATTGCGGGAGTTCATCATTGGAAGCGTGGCTATCAAGGGCTTGAAGATAAACTTAAAAAACTTGGTGCTAATATTTCTTTACAAGAGTAAAGTAAGGTGAAGTATGAAATATATAGTAATTATTTTTTTAAATATAATTACTATATATGCAGCAAATCAGTCTATTTTAAAGGACTCTTCAAGAAAGAGTCCTTTTTGTGATGTATCAGATTTAGATGAATTAGACGAGTTTAAAATAAAACCGGAATTGTCTTTTTGCACCTCAGATCAATTTAAATCGATTAATTTTGCTCTTAATTCTGATGATTCTTCTGTTGAAAAAAAATCATATCTTCTTACTCCTACTCAGATTAAAAGTTTAGGAATTCAAATAAATGATGTTCTAAAATATAATAAAATTTATACGGCATGTTTGCTTTGTAAAAAAAATTTGTTAATTAATGACCAGTCTTGGGGAATTCATTTTACAGAAGAGCATGCTGATTTATTTGTTCCACATGAAAAAAAATATCGATGTTTTTATAATCAAGAATGTGATTTTGAAAGTAGTACTACTGGTTTAAATGCTCATTTGTTATCACATGTACAGGCAAAAGTTTTTGAATGTAGTTTATGTAATTTTGTTTTTGCATCATCTTCCTATTTAAGGAAACATAATTGTAAAGAAACAGAAAAAAGTAGTAAAACTCGAACATTTAGTCAGTTAGAAGAAGTGCCAGGTCGTTTGTTAGAAGAAGTTCGTTCTGGGTCTTTATTATTAAATATAAATCATCAAGATCAAGAAAAAGTATTTTCATCTCAAGAAATTAAATTACGAGGACCTTTAACTAAAGAAAATGGTTCTAAAATGAAAACAAAATGTAAATTTTGTGATTTAATTTTGCCATTAAATGATACCGTGTGGATAGATTATATTCGTTTTCATGTTATATCAATGTGCAATCAAAAAAGAGGAAGTGAAGTATATAAGTGTTTTTATGACCTTGAATGTACTAAAGAGTTAAGAAAACCAAGTGAGTTGGTTAATCATATTATTTCTCATATGGGTTTAAAGCTTTTTAGTTGTTCAGAATGTTCAGTACTTTTTTCAAAAGCGCAATCTCTGTGTTCTCATAAAAGGATAATTCATAAAGATGAATCATTAGAAAATTAGTTGTTATTTTAGTTGGTCTATTGATTTATACAATAAGTTGTATTCGTTGATCATTGTGTCGATAGTAAATTTATTTTGTACAGTAATTTTTGCTTCTTCACCAAGGTTTTTGCGGAGCATTTCATTATTCATAAGAAGGTCGATAGTATTTGCAAGTTCTTGAGCATCTGTATGATGAATGAGAAGTCCATTTTGTTGATCAATAATAACATCATGGTATTCATTGCTTGAAAAAACAATAGGGGCGATTTCATGATTCATTGCTTCAAGTAATGCTATAGAAAGTCCTTCTTTGTAAGATGTCATTACAAAGCAATCAAAAATATTATAATAAGATTGAGCGTCTTGTCCTACTATAAAAATAACTCGGTCATCAATTCCCAAGTCGTAAGCGCGCTTTTTTAAAGCATATTCTTGTGATCCTGATCCAATTAACATAAGTCGTGCTTCAGCAGATTTATCATAAAGCAAAGCGAACGCAGTTAATAGCAATGAATGATTTTTAATGAGCTCAAATCTTCCAACTGATCCAATAAGAAAATGAGAAGGGAGTAGTCCTAGTTCTTGACGAGATATGGTGGGTACATTTTCTTGTTCATGAGTTGGTATTCCATTTTTAATTATTTTAATATTTGGCTTTGTAAGCCATGGGGCATACATATTAAGTGATTGAGCTACGCCATCAGATACTGCAACTATATGTCCATGATATTTTGCTGTAATTCGATCTAAAAAATTTCTTATAAATCCATTTTGATCAATATTATTATGAAATACTTCTACATGGGTAATGTTATACCATGATCCAAGCATTCTTCCTAAAAAATTTGCTGACCATAATAATGTATGAATGTAGTTAGGTTTAATTTCTTTAACTATTTTAAAAAGTTTATATATAAAAATTGGATCGTATGTGCTTATTAATCCAGTTATATGATACGTCTTAACTGGAAGTTTTTGAATTTTTTCAACATAAGATCCTGGATAAAAATAAATGACTGTATGTTCAAAATAAGTAGAATCTAACTTTTTAAGCAACTGATATAAAACAGCTTCAGCTCCACCTCTATTTAATCCTGTTATTATATGAAGAAGACGTTTTTTCATAAATATTTTTAGCCTTTTTTATTCAATTTTATATTCTGTTTTATATATATCAGAAGGTTTGTTTTAACACAAAAAAGAAGTATATCTCTTACTTGAGAAGAAGCAAAACTCTGTTATTCTGAAAAAGAATACTATCAAAAATCTTATTAAGAATTGTTTTTATGAAGAAAATGGAATCTGGTTTATTGGTTGCCGTAGAAGGTATAGATGGTTGTGGAAAATCTCTTCTTTCTCAAAATCTTTATTATCAATTAAAGAACTTGGAAAAAGAAGTTGTTTTAACTAAAGAACCAAGCGGGACGTTGTTTGGTGAAAAAATATACACTTCATTTATTAATTCTGATTTTGTTATTACCCCTGAAACAGCATTTTTATTATTTGCAGCAAGTAGGTCAGAGCATTTTGATAAAATAGTTATTCCAGAATTAAAGAAAAATAAGATTGTAATCTCTGATCGTATGGGGGATTCTTCTTTGGTCTATCAAGGCTATGTAGAACAATGTGACATTGAAATGTTAAAAAAAATTAACACCTGGGTTATGAAATCAATACACCCACAGATTACCTTTTATGTTCGGATTGATGTATCAACAGCATTAAAAAGAATAGCGCAAAGAGGTTCTGATATTGATATTTTTGAAAAAAGATCTTTTTTAGAAGATGCAATTATTGGATTTGATACTTTGTATAAAGATCGTAAAGATGTTGTTATTCTTGATGGGACTCAAGAACCGCTTTTATTAGCACATCAAGCTCTTAAAAAGATTTTAGAATATTATGAACAATAATTTACATACATCATATTTATATATTGGTCGCCATGAACAAGTTTGTGATGGAGTTGTTAATTTTTTAAGAAATTTATTTTGTAAAAAAAATAATTGTATGAATTGTGTTGATTGCAATCTTATTTTAACTAAACAGCATTCGTCTATTATTTGGTTTCACCCAGATAATAAGTATGTACTAGATGATTTTGATATTTTATTTAAATCAATATCATTTATGTTAGAAGAGAATGCAAAGTTTTTTTTTATTATAGATCAGGCAGAATTACTTTCTGTTGCATGTAGTAATGCATTGTTAAAAATAATAGAAGAACCTCCTGCAGGGTATCATTTTATTTTTATTGCAAATCATATCCAATCTGTTCTTTCAACAATACGATCTCGTTCTATTATTCAAACTTTTTATAATAAAAGTTCTTTTATTGAGGATAATGTATATGCACGATATTTTATAGAAAAGACAGATCCTCAATCTTTTTTATCATTTCTTTCAAAACAGGTTATTTCAGAGGCTGAAGTAATTAATCTTATTGATTATTTGATAGAGTATTATACAAAAAAATTAATATTAAAAAATGCTTCTAATTGCAGTAATAAGCATGAATTTTTTATGAAATTATTAAATTTTTTACAAAATTCTATACAGCATAAAATTATGCCTGGTAGTGGTAAGATTTTTTTAAAAGAATTTTTTCTTTATAAAGATATGTTAGAAAGACAGTATGAAATCTCTTAAATCACTTCTTGATGTTACATTTACAAATTCAAGTTCTTGGCAATTTAAATTAGCTTCTCAATGGACTGATTTAGTGGGAAATCTTTCAAATATTATGAGTTTAGAAAAGATTTATGGAGCAACTATTATTGTTGGGGTATATGAACAAAGTTGGATGCATGAACTTTATATGTTATCGAGTATGATTATTAAGACGATTAATGAGAATCTTGAAGGTGCAAAAATAGAAAAAATTCAATTTAAATTAGCAACAAGAAAAAATAATATTCATTCAAAAAAAGTAGATGTATTTCATGAAGACAGAATGATAGTTGTTTTAAATAAACGAGAAGAGTTAGCGCTTTCTCATATTAAAGATGTTGAATTGCGTCAATCATTAGAGTCGTTTTTGATCAGTTGTAAAAAAAGAAATTTATATGAAAAAAAATAAAATTATAAGTGCCGTTGCAGGAAGATCTGGCGGACATATTATTCCATGCTTAACACTTGCAAAAAAATATACAGATGATGGATATCAATTGTTATTTTTTACAACGCAACAAAAAATAGATGCTAAAATTCTTGATAATGATACAACGGTTACATGGCATGTTTCTCTTAATATGATGAATATTCCTTATAAAAATGTACTATTATGGCCTGTTTGGGCAGTTCAGTTTGCTTATAGCTTTTTAAAATCTCTCTCTATATTTATAAAACATAGGCCAGAAAGGCTTATTAGTACTGGTGGTTATATTTCTATTCCAGTTTGCTTAGCAGCAAAAATCCTATTAATAGATGTAGATATTTATGAATTAAATGTTATTCCTGGTAGGGCAACAAAATTACTTTCGTATTGTGCTTCTCGTTTATTTATTTGTTTTAAAAAAACTGCAGATTTTTTTTCAAAACAGACAATTCTTGTTTCATATCCTCTTAGATTTTCTTCAAAAGATCTTATAAGTAAGGAATCTAATCATTTAAATAAGTTTAATTTTTTAAAGAAAACAATACTTATTCTTGGAGGTTCACAAGGATCTTCTTTTATCAATCAACAAATTTGTCAATTAATGAGTTTGTATGGCCCTTCTGTACAAGTTATTCATCAAACAGGTTCGCAAGATGTTATGTTATTAGAGGATTTTTATAAATCTTTAGGAGTTGATGCAATTGTTTTTTCTTATCAACATAATTTATCTGATTATTATCATAAAGCAGATATTGTCATTTGTAGATCTGGTGCAGGAACATTATTTGAGACACTGTTTTTTAGAAAAAAGTGTATAACAATTCCTTTAGAAATTGTTGCGGGTGGGCATCAAATTGATAATGCGTATGCTTTAGAAAATGAATATCCAGATCTATTTTTTGTGATTCGACAAATTGATTTACAAAAAGATCCATTACTTTTATTTAAAAAGGTATCACATCTTTTTGATCAACCCATGGGGTAGGTGGATATCCTGTAACATCATTACTTACTGTATAAAGAAGTGGGATGTTTGAAATATTGCCAGGTCCATTAATAATAATATTAAGGGCAGATTCTCCTTGAAAATTTAAAGTTGGAGGATTTTGTTTTGTTATTAATTCAGATGATCCATATTGTATAAGGTATTCAGTAACTTGTTTTTTAAATTCATTAAAATTATTTATAGAAAGATCTATCCATTCAGGGATTATATCAATTAATTTATTTTTTATTTCATCAGTTGTTTTGACAGGATCAAAATATTGAATAATTGAAGATAAGATACTCAGAGGTGAATAAAGTGGTGGTTGTACTGTGCAAAAACAAGGTTTTATTTGAGTTGAATAAGAACTGAATGTTTTTTGGAAAATAATATAAGCAGATGCTCTATTTTTAGAAAATTGCCCAATTTCTTCTGGTAGTCGATTATTAAGAATAGCAAAAGCATTGTCACTATTAATTCCATTTGGAAGTGTATAGCTATATAATCCTGTAGGGCTTTCAAACGATATTCCTTTATCTATAAAGCGTGGAATTGGTATTGTGAAAAATTGTGATAGCAATTCTTGTGCAGCAACATCATCAGGTGCGCTTACATCAAAAATATATAAAATATCTTTTCTTTTTGAAATAGGTGGTCGGATTATATAAAAAGAAATTGCCTTACCTAAAGGTATTTTGATTAAAGGCTTTTCGATCATCTTTTTTTGCTTTGTGCTAAATATTGATCCTGTATATAATGCCCAGGTTGAATGTTTTTGTGATGCAGTAAGACCAACAAGATTATTTGTTGTATCAGATATTTTTAAATCAGCAGAGCTTGCATGCCAAATGGTATATAAAACAGGGTTTATGCTTCTTATTTTACCATTGACTGGTTGTTTATAATTACCTACAGAAAAGCCTGTTTGCACTAGCTTATTATTAGGTAAGACTTCATAATTATAAGTCATAGGACCAACAACTGTTTGCGTTGGTATTAATGTAGAAGGAGAGCTGATACCTAACCCTTGTTCTGAAATAATTAAACTTCCATTGGGGTAGGTGAATGTAGAAGGTCGCAACATCATATTGTCTTGAGATTGCAATGTATGAAATGTATCTGGTTCTAATGGGATGGTTATGGTTGTAGTAACGGTTAACGTAGAAGTTAAACTTGCGGCATAATCGGATGTTGTTGACAGACAAAATGTTAATGGAAATGTTGAAGAGCTTCCATTATAAATCATTCCAATAAAATCTGAGCTTAGAGTTGGTTTTTTTAAATTTGATCCCACAAGCTCTGCATGAACGCCAGATTTATTTTCATATACATTATAAAGATAAATATTTGGATCATTTTCAGCTCCCATTGAGGTATGTCCTTCGGTAAAATCTGCACCGACAATTTCAAGATCAAAATATAATTTTGTTTTATAAAAATTTGTTCCAGAGTTTGATCCAGGATTTAATACCATCGACATGCCGATTCCATCATTTGTAGGGGCTCCGAGAATCATTTTAATTTTTTTAACTTGAGGTTTTACGGGAATAGTTGAATTATTAAAGACTTGAAAACTATATTTTTGTGAAGAGCTTAAATATCCTCCTTGAGCAGCAAATCCTTGACCCATGGCTACAATTCCATTACCAAGTCCTTTAAATGTATCTACAACGCCCTCGAGTGGATAGTTTGTTTTTATATAAATGAAGAAAAACATACTAATAAAAATTTTGATTTTGCTCATTCTGTAAGCTCCTTTTTTGATACAAAATAGATTTATAGATCTATCGTACTGATCAAACAATGGTCAATATTTCTATTATTATGCTTAGACTAAAAGTGGATAAATATCTTTTGAAGTCGCATCGTTGCAAAACTCTCCTGTTTTGGAGTTTACATAAACTTCTTGCAGAAGGGGGTCATTAATAAAATGTTTTTTATGAGTTGTTATATGTGAGTGAAAATTTATCCAAATTTGAAATGCTGTTTGAAGTGGGAAAACTTTAAGACCCATAGGTCTATTGTCATCACATCCAACATAAACAGCAGTAGTAAGTTCTGGAGTTGAACCAACAAACCAACAAGTTCGAGAATCATTTGTTGTTCCTGTTTTACTGATTGCATCAGAATCTATCCATGTATTGGTAATATTTTTTTTATTTTTTAAACCGATGCATAACACTCTGTTTATTTGACTTGTAATTTTTGAAGAAATTATACGTTCGTTTTTTGATTGAGCTGTGTATATCTTTTTACCTTGAGCGTCTTTTATAACAGAAATAATAGAAGGTTTGTTATAAATTCCATTATGAGCAAGAGTTGAAAAAAAAGATGCTACTTCTATTAAAGGACTATCGATGCATCCTAAAGCAAGAGAAGGATAGGGTGTTATATCTCCAGAAAAATGGCATCTTTTTGCAAGATCAACTATTTTTTCAGGTCCAATATTTAGAAGAACTTTTATACTAATAATATTATTAGAATAGATAAGTGCTCGAGCAAGTGTCATTAAACCAGAAAATTTGCGATTGTAGTTACGAGGTTCCCATATTTTACCATTAAAATTTATTGTTAATGGTTCATCAATGGCAGTATCACAAAGATTTATTCCTGATTCTAGCGCAGCTATATAAACAAGAGGTTTAAAAACTGAGCCCTGTTGTCGTTTTGCTGAAAAAACCCTGTTGTAATAAGATGATTCATAATCAAAACCTGTGATAATTGCTCGTATTTGTTGGGTTTTTACATCAAGCGTTACCATTGCTCCTTCAAGGTCTCCTCCGTATAGAAGCCTTAATTTTTTGCGATATTCTTTAATAGTTTTTTCTGCTTTTTTTTGTATGTCATAATCTAATGTTGTTTGAATAGTAAGCCCGCCTTTTTCTAAAATTTCTTTGTCGCATAGGCTTCCTACGCATATCTTTATGTATTCACGAATGGCTATTGGTAGTTGATTGTCAAAATTTTCTTTTTCTTGAATAACAGTAACTGGAATGTTTTGTAATTGAGAACAAAGTTCTTCTGAAATAAAATGCAATTTTTCCATTTTTTTTAAAATTATATTACGTCTTTTCTGAGCAGAAAGAGGATAATACGTTGGAAAGTAATTACCAGGAGAGCAGATAATAGCAGCAAGAAGTGCAGCTTCATCTTGAGATATTTCTTCTACATTTTTATTCCAAAATTTTTGGCAAGCTGTTTGAACTCCATAAATATTTGGACCAAAGTAGACGGAGTTTAAGTAATATTCAAGAATTTGTTCTTTGCTGTATTGTCGTTCTATAAGAAGAGCATAAAGCTGTTCTTTGAATTTTCTATTAAATGTTTTTTTGCTATCAAAGAAATGTAATTTAACTAATTGTTGTGTAATTGTACTTGCTCCTTGCATTTTTTTACCATGATAAATATTTACAAGGATTGATCGAATAATACCTTTAAATGATAAACCTTGATGATTAAAAAAATTCCAATCTTCTGCCGCAATAAAAGCATTAATTAGGTGTAAAGGCATACGATTGATACTTACAAATTCGTATGTATTTGTTTTAAATTTTCCAATTTCTTTTCCATGTATATCTAAAATAATGGAAGGTTTTTTTGAAAATTGATTATCAATATTAATCATATTAAGTATTGGATGCTGTAACACATACCATAAAGCACCAAGTATGCTAGTACTCATACAAAAGAGAGTTATAAAAAATATAAGAAAAATTTTTTTTATATGCATAAGTGTCAAGTATAGCAGATAGTAACAAGAAATTAAGAAAGAATTAATTTTAAAAAATGAAAAAAAGAAAGGTCACTTATAAAGTGACCTTTTAAATTTTAAATCTATAAATGAAAAGAAATTAATCTAAATCGTCTTCATCTTCTGAAGGTTTTTCTTTTTTAGTTGCTAATTTATATAATGCATATACAGAAAGTGCAACAACTGTAGCTACAGCAGCGCTTTTAGCAATTTCAACTTTGTTTAAAGTAGAAGCTTCTTTTTCATCTTGACCTATAGTTGTTGTGTAATATGTTTTCTTGTTAAATCTTGCTTTGGTAAAGTCAACTGTTTGTTGAGCTACGTTTGTGATCGCATCTTTTGTTACTTGAGCAGCATTTAAAGCAGCATCTTTTGTTACTTGAGTAGTTTTTACCACGGCATCTTTTGCTGTTTGAGCAGCATTTATAAATAGATCCTTAAGTCCTGTTGATACGCGATCGCTTTCTTCTCCTTCAGCAAGTAAACTTATTGAAGTTAGTAGTAAAACATACTTAAACTTTGTATTCATTTGAAAACTCCTATAAAAAATATTATATCAATAACTATGCTCATTTTATTTGATTATAGCTATTTGTCAATTGATCGGGATGGGTACTGCATTTAAGAAATTTTATTTTAAGGTTAAATATATGATTGATATGATTATTTTTTCTTTTTTTTATCCAAGCTTGGCTTTCTTTTTAGATCTTTTTTTTAAAAATATTTTCTTGAAAGATTTTTTATATTGCATGTTGATTTTCGTTATAACGGCAATTGCCAATAAAAAACCATCTCTTTATATTATGTATCTTTTAGCTTTATTTTATTTGCTGTTTTCAGTTTATTCTGAGCAATTTTACTTAGTAGGTTTTTTTTGGATAGTTACTTTGATTTTAGCAACTTATATGAGAAATATTTTTTTAAGTTCGTTTGTTTTTCCGTATATGGTGTTAATTTTTTGTTTTTTCTTAAAAATTATGATTTTTAGGTTTGTTTTTCATATTGAATTAGATAATTGGTTATATACAATTGGTCAATTTATGAGTAATATAATTTTACTTTTAGTTTCTTTGAAATGGTTTTCTGCAGTCAAAGCAAGCGGTCGCAAATAAGAATTATCTTGTTTGAGGAAAGTCCGGACTCCTAATAAACAAAATGCCTCGAAAAAAAGAGTAATCTTATGCTCGAGGGAGGCGTGAGCCTACGGAAAGTGTCACAGAAAATAACCGCCATTTAATTTTTTAAGTGGTAAGGGTGAAAATGTGTGGTAAGAGCACACGATTATGTAAAGTAATTTACATAAGGGACAAACCCCATTTGGAGCAAGACAAAATAGGCATGTGTCGGTTGTTTATTCCGGTTAAACATGCGGGTATGTCGCTTAGATACATGGCCGTTACTTATTATTAAATAAGAACAGAATCCGGCTTACAAATTGACTGCAGAGCTTATTTTTTTTAGAGAGTGTATTTTTTATGAATAATTATTTTCGTAGGTACTTTCTTAATTTTTTAAAAAGTATTTTATGGACGCTCCCTTTTCTTTCATTTCTTTTTGGTTATTTGGTAATGAATTTTTTTTTGCCGGTAACTTCTATAAAAACGCCTTTAATTGTTGGAAAGAGTGTTGTAGAAGCTCTTGAAGTGCTTTCTTCTGTTAACTTGACTATGAAGATTATTGATAAAAATCAAGATGTAGCCTTAAAAGAACCTGTAGTAATTCAACAATATCCAAAAGCAGGTGTTGATATTAAATCTAATAAAATAATAAATGTTATTATTTCAGAACCAAAAAAGCCATTGTTGATGCCTGACTTTATTAATAATAATCAATTAGATTTTATTAATAAGTTAGATAATTATAAAAAAGTAATTATTCCTGTTATAAGTCCAAATATAGTCACTTCTGGAACGATTATTGCTCAGTTTCCTGAAAAAAACATGCCTATTGAGTCTTCTTTTTTTATTTATATGAGCGTTTCTGAAGATCTTTTTATTATGCCGTCAATGATAGGGGTTTCGGTTTTTGAAATAGAATTATTTCTTAATAAAAATAATATTCCTTATAGGCTGTATGAAGGTAAAAGAAAGTCACATGCTACATTTCTTGAAACTTCAAAAATTATTGAACAACAACCATCAACCGGTTTTGTATTTTCATTAAAAAATCCACCGCTTGTGCATCTTACAGTAGAATAAATATTTTTTTATATTTAAACGCCAAAATTTCTTTTTGTTCCTGTGTAAGAATCTAGTCCAGCTTGCAAATCATTTTCTGTAAGTTCTGGCCATAAAGATTTAATAAAGAAAATTTCGCTGTATGCTGCTTGGTAAAGTAAAAAATTACTTAATCTTTGTACGCCGCTTGTTCTTATAATAAGTTCAGGATTTGGAATTCCATTAGTCCATAAATATTCTGAAATGGTAGATTCTGTTATTGCTGATTCTTTTAGAGATCCATTGTTTACATCATGAACAATTTTTTTAACAGCAGAAACAATTTCTTGTTGGCCTCCATAGCAAAAAAGAACATTCATCTGAAGTGCGGTATTGTTTTTTGTTGCTTCTTCTAGGGTATTAATTATTGGTAAAACGTTTTCTGGAAATAAAGATCTTTCACCAATAAAACGGACTTTAATATTATTTTTTTGTAAATAAGGTAAGTTTTTTTCGCCTTCAATAATAATGCATTGAAAAATAAAGTCTTTTTCTTCTTCTGGGCGTTTGAAATTTTCTAGAGAGAATGTATAGAGAGATAAAAATTCAATTTTGTGTTTTAAAGCAAAATCAAGTGACGTTTTAATTGATTTAGAGCCTCCTTCTCGATAGCCAATAGAATATGAAAGCGCATTTTTTTTAGCCCAGCGTCGATTGCCATCCATAATAAGAGCCAAGTGCTTAATCATTAAATAAGTCCTTTAATTTTTCTTTGTGATGTTGTTAATTTTTTCCATACTTTATATGTATGATGAGCAGCATAATACACAAGAATCATGCATCCGGCAAAACAACAGCGTTCTATTGCAACTACTGGAAGAAGACTTATCCATTCACTTGCGCTCATAGGTTTTGTATAAAGCCAAATAATAGAACCTACTGCATGCGCTAAAAAAGTACTTATAAATGCGTAAGTAATGAAAGATGGCTTTTTACTAAAAGTTAAAAAGATAGGTATAAACCAATAAAGAGCATATGGTGCTGCTTTAAATCCTATTGGATGTGTTAAAAATGTAATAATGCATATAATTGGAACTATTAAAGAGATAAATTTTGATTTTGAATTCCAGTAATATGCTGCTAAGAAGGTTGGGATATGGTATGCTGTTATTTTTGTAAATATAAATGTGCCTTGAGTTGCAAATAAAGAAAGTATAACGTAAGGCATTCCTAAAATTCCTAAAAGTGGTGCAATAATCCCACTTAAAGAAAAATATGAAAAATATGATCCTAGTATTGGACTTATCAAAATAAATCGTAATATAGAAAGTAAAAGAATTGACAAGGCTGTAGGGATCGCGATTTTTTGTAAATATTTGAATTTGTTAATCATAGTAGATTATCCTTATATACAAGATAAAAATTAAAATAATAAGTTACTACGATTACCTGAATAATCAACTCATAATAAAAAGGAAATATTATGAAATTTAAAGCAATTATTTTTGACATGGATGGAACAATAATAGATACAGAGCATATTTGGAAAAAAGTAACGCATGATCTTATTAAAGATAAAGATGAAAACATAACATCAGAGCTTTTTGAAGAAATAAATAATGAATTAAGGGGTATGGCAATTAATAGAAGTTGCGCAATTATTAAAGATAAAATGAATTTGCAGCATACATTACATGACCTTATGGAAGAAAAAAGAAACAGAGCTGGGCATATTTATAAAGATGGGATTAATTTTATAGATGGGTTTAAAAAATTTCATAAAAAAGTTATAGATTCTAATTTAAAAACAGGTATTGCTACCAATGCTGATGACTTTACTTTGCGTTGTACACGAGAAGTAATCCCCCTACACGATTTTTTTGGCGATCATGTTTATAATATTTCTCATGTTAATTATAAATCAAAGCCCGATCCTGATCTTTATTTACATGTTGCGCAAGCATTAGGGGTAAATCCAGTTGATTGCATAGCTATTGAAGACTCAGCGCATGGAATACGAGCTGCTAAAAAAGCTGGGATGTTTTGTATAGGAATCAATACTGCAAAAAACAGAGAAGCTTTAAAAGAAGCGGATCTTATTATTGATCATTACGATGAAATAGAACTTGAGAAGTTGCTCGAAATGCTTTAAATAGAGACATTTTGTAATTATTTATATTTGTAAGATCTTGCAATTAAATCTTTTAATGATTTATTATTTCATTTGTAATTTATTTTATTAATAAAGGAAATATGTCATGAAGAAGATTATACAGTCAAGTTTAATTTTATTTTTAATGAGTAATAATTCTTTAGATGCAAAGCTTTTTAAAAAAACAAAAACAAAAAAATGTATTGAATACTATCGTATAGATATTGAGCATTCGAATTTGTTTTATTCTAAAAGCACAACATTTCAAGAAGCTCGCAATGCAAAAGAATGTGCTCTTGTTGCTTTTGATTTAAACGGTGTTGTTTTTAATAAAAATATGTCTCTTGTGCCTCAATTTATAAATGAAGTACGTAAAAAAAGAGGATTTTTATATACGATGAATTTGGCTATGGCTGGTAAAAAACTAAATGGAGAAAGAACTTTTATTAATAGTGAAGGTAAAAAAGAAAAAACGTGTTTTGATGCTATTTTAACAAGGCATGATTGCCCAAATGATCCTTTTCAAGAATATATCGCTGATCTTCGTATGGCAGTAACTACTATTAATAAGCTTAATATTCCTATGGTAAAACTACTTTATGAATTACATCACGCTGGACATCATAATTATATAATTTCTAATATTGGTAAAAATGTATTAAGTGAAATGGTTAAAAAAATAGCCAATAATAAATTTTTTAATTTGTTGTCGCATGATCAACATTCATATTTGATTAATTTTTTAAAAAACAAAGATCATTCATTTGTATCTGGACCAGAAAATGATTGGATAACAAAGCCAAATTCAAAAACTTACACAATATTTTTAGAAAAAAATAACAAAAGAAAAAAGAATCGTATTTTTATAGACGATAAGAAAGAAAATGTTATTGCGGCTATAGAAAATGGTTTTGACTTTGGAATTGTATATAAAGATTTAAAAAATTTAGAGGACATTCTTTTTAACGTTTTACATTTAAAAAGATAATTTGATTTTTATTTTTAATGATATATGATTTTCTTCATCTGTTTTTAAGCTTAATTGTATTTTTTAGATAACCTCCATTTCCCCTATCCAGCGTTCTGCCGGGTGGGGGAATTTCATTATATCTATATAAAAATCTTCTATTTGTTAATTTTTTAACAAATTATTCAAGTTCAGCAGCTTTTTTGATTGGTAATGCAGGTATAAGATTTTCATCTATTTGATCATAAAAATTCTTGGTTAAATAAGCTCTTCCTGAGTCTCCGCATATCATTACAGCAAGGTCGTTTTTTTGTAAAAGAGGCAGTTTTTTAAGCACTCCTGCAGCAACTGCTCCTGAGCTAGGTCCAACTAATAATCCATAGTTTTGAGAAAGAACTGGAAGCATTCCAAGGCCTTCATCATCTGTAATAGGAATAATTGAGTCAAATACAGAAAAGTCTGCAATGTCATTAATAAAATCCATCCCCATACCCTCTATTTTATAGGGCTTAGGGTTTCCATTTGTTGATTGATATGAGGTTGCAGCATCGATAGCATAAACCTTAATTGATGGATTTTTTTCTTTAAGATAGCGTCCGACTCCACTTACTGTTCCAGTTGTTCCTGCTGCCGCAAAAAAATGAGTAATTTTTCCTTCTGTTTGTGTCCAGATTTCTGAACCTAACCATTGGTAATGAGCTGTTCGATTATCTATATTGTAGTATTGATTTGGCATAAAAGAATTAGGAGTTTTTTTATGTAAAGCAACTGCTTGTGAATGATAGCTTTCAGGATCTTCCATAAATTCTTTAGAAGGACACATAACAAGTTCTGCTCCATACGCAGCCATTGTTTGGTATTTTTCTTTGCTGCATTTTGGAGTTACTGTAATAATAACTTTATATCCTTTAATAGCTCCAATCATTGCAAGCGCAATTCCATGGTTACCTGATGAAGCATCAATAATGGTACCACCAGGTTTAAGGATTCCTTCTTTTTCAGCTTTTTCAATAAGATATAATGCAGAACGGTCTTTAACACTTCCACCTGGATTTAAATATTCAAGCTTTGCTAAAACAGTTGCTTCTGTTGCAAATGGAACTTTAATAAGTGGTGTATTGCCAATAGATTCAAGAAGTGTTTTATAGTTCATATTTTTATATTCCTAAAGAAATTATGATGATTTTTAAATTATACTTTAAAATAAAAGAGCTTCAATTTTTAGTTTTTAAAACTTGAAACTCTGTTCTAAAAAATTAACGTTTTTTTAGTTGGTCTTATTTTAAAATTATTTTTCTTGTTTCTGTCCCTTTGTATTCTAATTTTATATGAGAGAAATTATGAGTTATTAATGTTTCTATTATTTCTGGCCATTCAATAAGACATAATGAATTTGGTTGATAGAGATATTCTTCAAATCCAGCATCAATAAAATCTTGTATATTTCTAAGTCTATAAAGATCAAAATGAAAAATATTAAGGCCGTATGGTGTTTTATAGGTTGTTATATATGCATAAGTAGGGCTTTGGATTGGCTCTGTAATACCAAGTAATTTTAAAATTGACTGTACAAGTGTAGTTTTTCCTGCTCCTAATGGTCCAGAAAGAGTAATAACACTAGGAAGTTTTTCTATTATTATTTGAGCAACGTTATTCATTTGATTTTTAGAAATAATCCATTCTTTTTGCATATTTTCCTTATGTTTTTATTATTTTATAGCTTATTGATTGTTTTAATTTTTAAACGATTTTTTTTAGAAAGACTATTTTTTTTAATTGAAGGAATAGTTTGATGGGATTCTTCTTTAGTTGGAATTTGCATTCCGGCTGCTTCATACATTAAATCATCAATATTTGGAGTCGTTTCGCTATCGTCATAGTTACTAAATTTATTGATTTGTTTATGATTTGTTTCGATTAATGAGTTATCTAGGTTAGTACAAATTTCTTTAATTTTTTCATAAAAAGTAATGGGGTTTAAATCATCAGTATTATGTGATTTTATTGCTTCTAGCAACTCGCGATCTGCTGAGATAACAACAATTTCTTTTTGAGGATTATCTTTGGTGAATTTTATAATAATGTCATCAGCAGATTGAAAAGCTCCAGAGTAAAGTAAAGTTACGCCATGGCTTTTTTCTTGTAGAGGGTAGGTGCAAGGTCCTGCATCAAAAACAATAATTACTTTATGGTTTCGTTTTTTTATATAACGTCCAATTAAATTTATAAAAGCATTAATCTGCATTTCAGAAAGTTGAGGTCCGTGTATGAGTTTTAACAGATTGTATCCATCAATAATTAGTATCATATTTTTTTAAAAAAACGCTTTTAAAAAGTGTATTAGAATCAAAAGAATAATTGAAAAAGGATTAAATAGACAGTATTATTTTTGATTGGCATCCTATAAAAGCTAAGGAAACGTTATGTCACAACTTATACATATGCGTCAACGTATTAAAGCTGTAGAGACTATAAAAAAAATAACAAGTGCTATGCGTTTAATTTCACGCTCGTTTCACACTAAGCTTGATAAGCAGAAAAAACCTTTGGCAGAATATCGGCAAGCTCTTTGTAATTTGCTTGGTTATGTAAAAAAGCTATGTCCTGAGTGGCAGCATTCTCGATTTTTTCCAAATAATTTAACACCTAAAAAAGAGCTTTTTATTTTAATAGGTGGTCAAAAGGGGTTATGCGGTAATTTTAATGCAGGTATTTTTTATTGGATCGATAAACATCGAAATCGTTTGACAGATTCTGATGTTACAATTCTTTCGGTTGGAAAAAAAATAAATGATTACTTAAAAAAACGAACAGTTTCTGTTGATTATGCATTTTCTGAAGTTAAAGCTTCAAATATTAATGTAGTTACTCAAGAAATATTTAATATTTTTATGCATGGTTCTGAATTTTATACTGATGTTACGATTATCAGTAATAGTTCAAAAAGTTTTTTCTCTTATGAAACTCATACAACGGTATTAATTCCTTTTATTCCATGTGAAAAATTGGATGAAGAATTAATTTCTGCAGATTATCAATGGGAGCATTCACCGGAAGAAGTATTAGAGCTTCTTGCAGAAAATATTTTAAAAATATCAATTACAAGAGCTATTTTTGAGTCGCTTCATGCTGAACAATCTGCTCGATTTATTTCTATGGATAATGCAACACGCAATGCCAATAAATTTTTAGATACCATGAAATTACATTATAATAAGGCTCGACAAGCAAAAATAACTAAAGAATTAACTGAACTTTCTATTTCTAAATAGTTTAAATTCTGCTTTTAAGCTGTTTTTTATCTTCAGAATTAAAAGGTTAAGGTGCTACATTAATCTTAAAAATGTTCAACTGTTTCGCATACCTTAAATAATGTTTTTTTATTTTGCCAGGTGTTTTTTGGAAGATTTGCCTTTATACATAATTCTTCTAATGTTTTAGTAAGATTCCAGCCTTGTTCAATTGCAACTTTTGGTAAAAATAGAGCTTTTTTAGAATCATATTCTAACATAATTCCATGATTTTCAAGATCTATATCTTTGTATGACCTAATAGATTTAAATGGTGTAATTAATGTTATTGATGGTTTAATAATAAGAATTTCATCTTTTGTTATTGGATTAAATCGAGGATCTTTAAATGCTGCAATTTTTGCATAATAATTAATTGAATCAATTATATTATTAATGGGTTCTGTAGTGCCCATACATCCACGTAGTGTTTTATCAGAATTGGTCCATGTTACAAATAAACCATATTTTTCTTCCATTAAATGATTAAGAGGAGGAATTTCTAAATGTTTTTTGTTTTCTGGATTAAGTGTGTTGTATACAACATTATGTGCATATTTTAATAATAAGTTTTTTTCATATTCTGTTAAAAATATATTTCTTGAATAAGAAATTGCTGCATAGCTTACGCAGGATGAAACATCTTTATTGCCAGTGTTTTCTGAATATGAAGTGCTGTATGCAATAAGGTTAGGATAAAGCTTTTCTAAAGATTTATTTTCTATAAGCGCTAAAAATAAGGCTAAGGGATATTTGCCGCAAATAGTAGCTTTGGTTTGCTTAAGAATTGTTAAAAAATTTAAAAGTGATGGTTTAAAAAGTTGATTTATAATTTCAAAATCAAGGGATTGTATTTTGGGTAATACTTTTTCTAAAGATGTTCCAAATGGTACATAATCAAATTTTTGTCCATAATGAATAAAATCTGAGCTTATAATGATAAGTGTTTGAGGAGTGATATATTTTTTTAGTATATCAGCGCATTGTCTTATTTCTTTATCGGTTAAATATCCAATAAGTAGAGGTATTAGAGGGATTTTAGAATTACAATAATATTTTATAAAAGGGCATTGTATTTCAAATGAGTGTTCATCCTTAAATGGATTTTTTGGTAGTTTTTCAGCATTTAAAAAAAGATGATGATGAGTCAGCTTTGTTAATGTTTTTTTGTTAAAAATTAAAGTTCCTGTTGCAATATTATACTGTGTTATATCTGCTGGTACAGCAATACCTTGAAATGGAATATTATGAGCAGGTGCAAGAATAATGATTTGATCATATAAAGTGTTTGGGTTAAGGCAATTAAAGGCACTTGCTGCAATAGTTCCAGAATAACTATATCCTGCGTGGGGAACTATAAGCGCTTGAACATCGGCACAGTTTTTACCATATCTATTTTGAGCTTCTTTTTTTAGATAAGTAATACGATCTTCAAGTTTTCTTTTTTCTTGTGGATACCATCCAGAAGGAAGGTTTGCAATTAATGTTTTGCTATATTGATTGATAGGTATGAATAAAAAAAATATTATAAATATTTTTTTATATAATTTTTCTCTTAGCAACTCTTTCATAAAAACTCCCTTGAATTAAATAATATTGCTTAGCTTTAGTAGTAATTGTTATACATGTACATCAAGAAAGTAAAAGGAGTTGTTATGAAATTAGTAAAAATATTTATAATTTTAGGTTTTTTTTCAAAAACTATTTATCCAAATAGTGCTGTTTCTAGCCAGGCTTTAAAAGGATCTGAAATTATTATATTTATCCATGGTAGTATGCAGCCTCCAGAATGGAGATTTTCTGATGTTTTAAAGGTTATTCAAGATAAAATAGAAAATTCAATTTATTTAAAAGCTGCAGAATATCTTAGAAAAGACCCTTTTTTTACTTTAGGGCAAGCTATGCAAAAAGAAGGACTTCAACCTATAGATTTATCTGATAAGACTAATGCATCAAGTATTATTGCTCGGATGTGTGAGGCTCAATATCAATGGCAAGAGGCAAGATCATCTCGTTTTTATTATACATTCGGATGGAATGGTGTTGTTCATTTGTATACTCGTTATGAAGAAGCAAAAAATTTATTACAACAATTATGTGAAGAACTTAAAAAATTTCATAAGCAAGGTCTTTTCCCAAAAATTAAAATTATAACATATAGCCATGGTGGCAATGTTGCATTAAATCTTGCAGCGGTAAAAGATGATAATCCTGAATTTTTAAATGAATTGATCCAAATAGATCAGTTGATTATGTTTGCAACTCCTATTCAGCTTGCAACCGATTATTTGATAGCAAATTCTATGTTTAAAAAGATTTATCATTTTTATTCATTTAATGACAATATCCAAACAATGGATTTCACTTCTCCAAAACAGTTTTTTTCAAAAAGAACTTTTAAAAAAAGAAAGAATTTCAAACTTCCCAATTCGCTAACTCAGATTCGTATGAGAACTACAAAATCACTTCATGCAAAATATAAGCATCCTAATATGCAAAATCTTGATTATACATTTTTACATGATAAGCGGTTTAGGCATAATTATCACGATCCTAAGCATACAGAATTTTGGAATTTTCAATGGGGGTCTACAACTTATAGAGATGTTTTTACTTTATCGCCTCTTCCTGTTGTTGTTTTTTATCCAACTATTATTGCAACACTTGAGCAAAAAGTTCCTAATTGGCATGAAATTATTTTTGATTTTGCCCCTTTTTATGAAGGAGCTGTTATTAAAAATAAAAAAACAAAAAAATCTATTGTTGTGAAAATGCTTACAAAAGATCAGTTAAATCTTATTTTTGATTTTGCAAAAGAATCTGGAAGAACATCCATTAATATTTATGAGCAAAAAGAACATTTACGAGCTGCAATGGAGAAAGCTCAAAATGAATATCATGAAAACCATCCAGAGTATTGTACAAAAAAATGTAAAGTCATGAAGCTTGCGCAGCTTGTGAAATAGTTGGTTTTTCTGAATATTTGTTATACGGATTGCTTTCTAATGCTTGTTGTTTTTGAAAACAATTAAAGACATGATTAAATCCATAGAGATGATTTTGCATTTGATGTTCTTTATCAAAGTATCATCTATGTATAATATCTGCATATTCTTTATTATCGGATTCAAGTCTACGTATAAAATCTATTAATTCATTATCTGCAGATGGAATTGTGAGTTTATCAGGTTCATTAATAGGTAGTTGATTGATGGCTTTGAGTGCAATATCAAACCTCTTTAAATTTGGGGATAATCCATAAAAAAAGCTATCGACTATTAACCTAATACGATCTTGTTTTTCAATTTTTAATTGACCAGAATCAATGATTGCTTGTTGTAGTAATTCTTCTTTTTCTTTTGGGCTGAGCTCGTAAATTATCAGTTTTTCAGGAGGTACTGTAGTAGAAAAAAGAATTTCAGGACCTTGTATTTGTCCATATTTATAATGAGTTAAAGGAATATGATCGTAAATATTTTCGTCTTGAGGAAAAAAACCTAATCTTACTATGCAATTTCTTACTTTATGATTGTTTTTACGTACAATTTTTCTAATAGTTTTATATTCATTGCATAAACCTTTAAGTGTTTGATATCCATCTTTTGTTGCAAAAAAAACATTATCAAATTCATCATGTGGTCGTGGCGCCAGAAGTCCTAATTTTATGGCAAGACCATCTATAAATTTACGAGGTGTTTTTAGCCCAGTTTGTTTTTCTAACTCATTTGCAGAAAGCAATCCATGTTGTTTGATACTTTCAATTGTTTTTAGATCAGAAGGATTACAGCTAAAAGCATTAATAATGTGGTATAATATTGCATAATTATCACAAGGGTGTGATAATTGCGTTCTTTCTTCTGGTTCTTTTAAAAATTGTTCCCAAAAAGCAATGCGTGCATTACAGATATTTCTATCTTTTTCGCTTAAATCAGCTGATACGGGGGTTGTATTTTCTCTGTTTTTAAAAATATTATCTTTACTTATCCACCACGCACAAAGATTGCTATAGCTTAGAAAAGTTACAAAGTACATTATAAAATGTTTTTTCATATAAAGTGCTCCATTTATTTAAAATATGAAAATATAATTCTATTTGTATAAATATAGCAGATATGCATATTTATACAAATAGAATTATATTTTCATATTGACGGGCTTATTTCTGTAGATAAATAGATGGGAAAATTTTTTTGTATAAGGGAGTTAGTAGCTTTTTCTTTTAAGGAATATGTTAGATTATAAGACGCTTTTTTTAAAAAAGCGTTGTTTTTAATATAGCTGTATCATGATTGAATGAGGGAGCGCTTGCTTTACTAAATATATATATAAGTATTATTGAGCTACATGTGGGTGAACGATATTCCATAATTCTAAAAAATTGTTGATGTTCATTTGTTGAGCGCGTAATTCAAGTAAATGTGGTGGAATTAGTTCTAAAGAAATGTGAGATTGAAGTAAGTTATTGCGCAATGTTCTTCGTGGTTGAGCAAAACAAGCATCGATGAACTTCCAGAATTGTTCTTCTTTAATAATAGGTTGAACATTCTCTTTAGTTTTAAAATGAAGAAGGCGAGAAAAAACTTTAGGTGCGGGGAAAAAAGATTCAGGATGTATTTTAGTAAGCATTTTCCAATCAAAATAATATTGATAAAATAATGAAACATAACCATATCCACGCCCACGAGATTTAGTAATTTTTTGAGCTACTTCTTCTTGAATCATAATTACGCCTTCAGGAATATATGCTCGAAAGGTATGTATTTTTCGTAATATGGGAAATGTTAAATGATAAGGCAAATTTGCAAGTAGAGTCCATGGCGCATTTTTTTTCAATATTTCTAAATCTACTGCTAAAAAATCACCTACATGCATGGTAAGACGAGGGTCTTTGCAATCACTTTCTACTTTTGAAGCCCATGCAGGATCAATTTCAAAAACCCATAATCGCTCAACAGCTTCATGATGTAAAATTTCTCGTGTTAATGCTCCATCTCCACATCCAATTTCAAAAACAGAAGCCTTTTTAAGATTTGTTGCAAGAATAATATCCATTAAAACTTTTTTATCGCGTAAAAAATTTTGACCATATTGTTTTTTTAAAGGAATACCATCAGAAAAAGGCTTTATGTTTTTTTTCATAGTTTTTTTATTGCATTAAAACGTCGCGGAATATATCAATTTCTTCTATCACTTTACCAGCACCATTAACTACACAAAAAAGAGGATCATCTGCTACACGTACAGGAAGGCCTGTTTCTCTTGAAAGTAATCGATCTAACCCGCGTAATAGTGAGCCTCCGCCAGCCATTACAATACCGCAATCAACTAAATCTGCAGAAAGTTCTGGAGGAGTATTTTCAAGAGCAAGTCTCACACCGTCAACAATTTGAGAAATCGTCTCAAGTAGTGCTTCATGAATTTCTGGGCCAGTTAATCCAATTGTTTTTGGAACACCAGTAAGCAAATCACGACCTTTTACTTTGATATGAGCTTTTTCAATAGCTTCATCTATCATTGCAGCTCCAGCCTCAATTTTTACTGCTTCAGCTGTTCTTTCTCCGATAAGTAAATTATATTTACGTTTTACGTATTGAACAATTGCTCTATCCATAGCATCACCGCCAACACGTACTGATTGGCAAAAAACGACACCTTTTAAAGTAATAACTGCAATTTCAGTAGTTCCTCCACCAATATCAACAATCATACTACCAACAGGTTCTTGAACAGGAAGCCCAGCTCCAATTGCTGCTGCCATTGGTTCCATAATTGGATATACTTCGCGAGCGCCTGCTTGTCGAGCAGATTCTTCAACTGCTCTTTTTTCTACTTGCGTAATTCCTGATGGAATTCCTATTACCATACGAGGACTTATTAGTGTTCTACGATTATCATGTACTGCGCGTATAAAATATCGAAGCATGCTTTCGGTAAGTTCAAAATTTGCAATAACTCCATCACGTATTGGACGGCAAGCAATAATTGATTCTGGAGTTCTTCCAAGCATTTCTTTTGCTTTGTGTCCTGCTGCAAGCACTTCATTAGTACCTGTTTTTACTGCTACAACAGAAGGCTCATTTAAAATGATACCTTTGCCTCGTACATATACCACTGTATTTGCTGTGCCAAGATCAATAGCAATATCATTAGAGAAAAATCCAAATAAACGTCGAGCGGGCATATATTTCATAATTTTTTTCATATTATAACTTTCAAATTATTAGAAAGATAATTCAATTCCTAAGCTAAGTGAGTTTGTTCTGCTAACTTCATGGGCTGTAAGTAATCTCACAGGAATATCCCAGGTAAATATTACAGAAGGTTCAAATGAGTTACGCTGTAACACTTTACCAGAATCATACAAAACAGTAAGTGAAATGTAGTCAGATTCCCATTCTGATTTTTTATACAACCCATTAAGATTTGACGGAATGGTTTGATTTTGACGAGCGTCTTGCCATACATCGCCTGAATGGTTGGTATATGTGTATTGAAGAGAAAGATCAAAACCATCACGAAGATTTCCTAGAAGAACATAAGGACTTACTCTTAGAGTAAATCCAGGATCTATATTTATAGGTCCTTGCAAAGCTCCAAAAAGATAATTTGATTGTCCATCAACAGGAATTCGCTCTTCAATATTTTTTTTAAGTCTGTTACTTAGTTCAATAGAAAGACCAGCAGTGAGATCTTCTTTAAGTTCAAAAGAATCATCAGTGCTTACAAAAAAGCCAGTTGACCCATTACCACCAAAAGGAATGGATCCTGTATTAAAACAATCACGTTTTTTTCCACTTGGTACAATGACACCGGCCGAAATACTGAGCGCTACTGTTCTGCATTTTGCTTGATATTCCCAAGCTTTTCCATATTTAAAATAAAGAACAGTATCAATAAATCCTGAGCTAGAGCATTGACTAGAGGTGAGGCCAAGTTGATTAAACATTTCGCGTCGTTCTCGATCAAGTTCTTCTTGTTGAGGTATAGTTAATGTCATTTCTCTAATAGTACTTTTTGGTAAAATAAATGCTTGATCGCTGGATATATGCATATATCCAGTGTTGTAACCAAAAGAAAAGCCGTTGTGAATGTGATGTTCACCTTTAATTTGTAATCCTTGTCCTTGTATTTTTTGTTTTACATACCAATCAATTGTTGTTTGAAGTTGCCATTGTGGAAGTAATGGAGTTGTTTCTCCAATAAATAAAAGAGCATTGCTCATTTGTTTTTCATCATAAATGCCCCATATTTCAGGAATTCCAATTTTATCTTTTAAAGATGTTGCATATGCTTCATCTGCAAATACAAAAAAAAGATTAGAAGTTACACCAGAATATGTTTCAAGAGTTCGAATTGCAGGAGGGTTAATCCATGGGAAATAACGGTTGTCAATAACTGCTGCAAAACAGTTATTTAGTAAAAATATACCAAAAAATATGACGAGGTTTTTTTTCATTACCATATGCTCACATTAATCAAAAGGTCATCGTATGTATTAAGAGCTTTAAGGTTAATCCCTTCTCATGCTTAGTCAAGGTTGAGCGACTCTTATGCGATCTTTATATTATTAAAAATAAAAAGGTTTGCGATGCAGCAAACCTTTTTATTTTTAAATACTGTATTTATTAATTTTTAAATTATTATGCTGCGTCGTTCGTTTGACTTGAATCGTTGCTTTCAGTTGTTTTTGCAGATTCATTATTACTATTACTATTGTTAGGATCAATCTTTGATTGTGAAGTTATAGTATTCTTATGATTTTTTTCATTCTCTCTAACAGTCAGGGCTAAAAGTTTACTTAACTTTTCAATATCTCCAGATAAATTATCTGTTAATTTTGATACAAATCGACCAAGAACGTTATCGGTATCTTGTAGTTTGATGTAATAACCAGCTGCAAAAGCAGTTGCTAATTTTGTTCTTCCCCAATATTTTGCAAGTCTAGTTGCTTTGGGAGCAGCAGAAAATGCATATGTATTAAATAATGAAAGCAGTATTAATAATGATATTTTTTTCATATAAAACCTTTTTATAAAAATGACTTTTTAAAATGTGCTATAAGTATAAGGATTGTTTTTGATTTGTCTAAATCAAAGACTTGATGAATAGTGGTAATGAAGATTGCCAAATAAGATAAGCTATTGCTCCAAGACCTAAAAATGAACCAAAAGGCAATTGTAATGTTTTTTTATTCATTCCAGATGTTATACAAATAATTCCATAAAGTGATCCTAAGCATGATCCTATTGTGAGAGCAAACCATGCCCCATAAAACCCTACACAAGAAGCAATAAAAGAAAATAGATCAATATCACCTCTTCCCATTGCTTCTTTGCCCATAAGATGAGTAGAAAAAAAGCGTATAGAAAAAAATAGTATAATTGCGAGAAATGTGGAAGAGACGCTTTCTGTTAATGAAATAAATAGCATATTATAATATGCTGCAATCCAGATAAATGGAATAAGATAAGAACTGAAAATTGTTGAAATTAATAATGCATATATATCAGTAAATATTGAAATACTCAGCATAATAGTTATAAGAGAGTAACTTATGTTTAATGGATACGCATAGTCTGTAAGAATAAAATAAAGACAAAGGCTTATAGTTTCCATTACAGGTACTAATAAGCCCAATTTTGGTTTAACAAAAAATTCTTTTACTAGATAATAAGAAAATAAAGCAATGCATTTTATAATGATATTACAACTTATAATTGTAAAAAAATTATAAAAAAAAACTGTCATAATAATTAATCAATATCTTTTTTAGGATCATTATTTTTTTGATGATCTTGATCTTCTAAATCATCTTTTACAGATTCAAAAAGAGATTCTAAACGATCAATCTTTTTTTGTTGACTATCAAATTTAAAAAGAATGTCAGGAGTATAGCGACCAGGAATTTGCTTTGATAAAGCAGCTCTTAAAGAAGGCTTGTATAATTTTAATGTTTTAAGTTTTTCATTAAAAAATTCTTGTCCTTCTGGTGTATAAAAAAATACGTAGCACATTCCTTTATCTTGTGAAACTTCAACACGGCTTATAAAAAGACCAGAAAGTTCTTTGTCGTCACGAGTTGCTTCCCAATAAAGTTGAGAGATTACTTTTAAAAGAAGCGAGGCCTTTTGGGCCCGCTTAATATCTGAAACTTTTGTCATATTAACTGTTTGAATTTGTTAACATGCGCATATAATTTTGTTTAACTGCGCGCATATGACGTTTACGACGTTTTTGTGTAGGAGGTTCAAAATAAACGATACGTTTCATGTCTCTCACCACGCCTTCACGTTCAATTTTCTTTTTAAGTTGGCGTAGGGAGCGTTCAACGTTTCCCGTTACATGAATTACGATGTTTGATTTTGTTTTTGACATGGAGTCTCAACTTCCTTTCAACAGACAGTGTCTGCAGCGTTTATCTTTAGTTAACTTAATATCAGTAATAGTATCATTTCCGATTAATATGTCTAGTCTAGCTTTTTTTATTAGAAGGTTGCTGTCATACCCATCATGAAGGTGTTTGTGAGGTAAGCTCCTTTGCGACTTACGGGTATTTGTGCTGCTCCTCCTAAGCTTATGTTAGGGGAGAGGTCGTAGTTTAGTCCTAAATTGACAGCTCCAAACTTCCATTCTGTATCTGCTTCTAATCGGCTGATGTCATATGCAGGGTCATTAAATACAAGAGCTAAATTATCTTGTTCGTGAGTTGCATAAATAGCTTGTACATATCCAGAAAGCTTGTCGATGAAGTAGTGAGCATTAATACCAAAATTTCCTTGATATGAATTAGCAGGACTGCTTTTTACTGTTGTTTTATAAGGATAGAGTCCAGATTGATATAAGCTTGTAGGTACACGCATTTGTAGTGTTGTTGAAAAGTATTGAGTTGCAGTAGCTTCTCCAAATACTTCTATGGTGTCATTAAATGCAAATGCACAACCTGCAGAAATAGATACTCCGTTATGACCATTGTTTCCAAATGGAAGAGAAAGGAGAATATCTGGATTTTTTTTGTCGCCTAAAGCTGCCGTAAAGCTTAGTGTCACATGAGGAATTATTAAAAACTGAGTCCATTTGTTATCTTTTGCTTCTTGTTGAACTGGAATATTTCCGCGATATGTTAAGGCGATTGTTGTATCTTCAATCCCCATTTGGTGCCAATCTTGGTAATTTACACCAATTTGAGTAAGAACTTCTTGCCATTGACGAGTTAGATCATTGTAAAGTGTTAATTTGTCTGCTGCAAATTCTGTTGCTTCTCCGCTACTTCCTCCCATTGATGTAATATTTGCATTTAAAGTTTGATCAACAAGGCCTGTAATTGATTGGCGCATATCGCATACGCCTCCATAAATAGAGACTACTACGTTTTCAAAAAGTCTTACAGACGCATTCATGCGAATTCCTGACTTTTTGTATTGTGCAGGATTAATCAAAAAACCAAAGTTTTTTGATGGATCTGCATATTCTGTAGCATTCATTGTTCCATCAACAAATGTAAAACTGGTATTAGCTATTTGACTTAATAAGGGTGCTTGCTGTTGTCCTAATGGAACATTTCCATAACACATGGCAAGAAGTCCAATTCTTCCATATATGTCGCCAGCGGCAACTCTAATTCCATCTTGATTGTTTGCAACGTCAGTTGTTTCCATAAATAAATTAAAAGAAACTTGAACGCGTTCTGAAATATCTCTGATAGTATCATGTGCATAGTCTGCTTTAATTTCACTATTTAAAAAATCAAAAGGATAGTTAGGTGAGATGAGGGGGACCGCATCGTTATAGTTAAGTTGTGTCCATGAGCACTCTGTCTTAGCCCAAAAGAGCAGGGCGAGAAATGCTATTAGTTTTCTTTTCATCACAAAAAACCTTTCTTAAATATCAGTTATGAGGTCAGTTATAGCACCTTGTTCTTGTTAACGTCAAATAACATCATATTCTTCTTATGATTATTGTATGAAAAGAGGGGAAATAAGATTTTTTAAAGCAAAAAAACCTATTGTAATTGCAGTCAAAATGCCAAGCAATGTGATATAATTTTGTTTTGATTCCCATTCTTTTTTTATTTTTAACAGAGGTAATATTGCAAGTAAAAATGCAACTAATAAAAAGAGTGCTGTTAAATAAAAAAATGAATTGTCATGCAATAAACTGAAACTTGTAAAAATTCCAATACCAATTAAAAGAACGGACGTTTTTTGATTGATGATATTACCAGCTATCATAAGTTGAACAGGAATGTTACGAGCTTTTTTTGCAAAAGAAAGTAGAAGGTTGCTCGATCCCCATACCATTGAATGTAAAGTTCCTAAAATAGCAGAAAGGCATGAAATATGGATTGCCATAATAAGAAGTGGTGAATTTGGAAATAAAGATTCAAGAATTACTGGAAGCGGGCTTCCGATATTGGTTTTAAATATTTCAGCTGGGATTGCAAGAAGTAATGATGTTACAAATAAAAGATAAATAATGGCTACAATTACAACAGAGTAGGTAATTGCTTTAGGGAGATTTTTTTCTGGATTTTTAACAATATTAAAAAGAGATGCGGCAGATTCAAATCCAAAAAAACTAAAAATAACAATGTCCATTTGTGCAAACATAGGAGTGATTCCATAAGGAGCAAAAGGAACAAGGTTGCTGATGTCTGTTTTTGTTAAGCAAAGAATTGTTGTTGCAATTAATGGAAAGATGGTGCAAATGATTAAAATGTTTTGTCCAATTTGTGAAAGAGCTGCTCCTTTAATATTTAAAAGAACTAATAAGATAAGAGTTATAATGCCTAAAATATATTCTGAACCATACGGTATAATTTCATAAATATATTGTCCTGCTGCATGTGTTAATAAACCCATTGCAATCAAAAGTCCAAGTAAATAGCTTATGTTTGCAATAATTCCCACGGTATGGCCACCAGAATTTGAAGCATAAGTATAAAAAGATCCTTCTTGAGGATACACCTGAGCAACTCGGGCAAAAGATTGTGCAAGTGACCAAACCCCTACAGCTACTAAAAAAAATGAAAATATGCCTACAGGGCCCATGTTGGTTGTTAATGCTGCTGGAATAGTAAAAATACCCGCTCCAATCATTGCATTCATTCCAACAATTGTTGCAGCTGCTAATCCAATTTTTTCTTTTGTCGAGTGCTGAGACATATAAAATTCCTCTTTTAAATTGATCATTAAATATTAAATTTTAGTAAGGAGTATACTATAAAAAAGAGGCTAAAACTAAAAAAATAATTGATATATGTACGTTTTCTTATGATCTGATAAAATAATTATATGGAAAATACTATAAAAAACTTAGAAGAAAATCTTATTTGTTCTTATTATACAGGCGCTGTAGAACGTTCCAAAGTTTGGGTTTTGGTTTCTGCTTTACGTGGTACAGAACATGTTTGTTTTGACCGTACTCTTGATGTTCAAAATAGTGTTTTTGAATTTTTTGTTCCTGTTGCAACAGAGCATATTTTTTTAAAGATTATGGACTATTTTAAAAAAGAAGGTGTTCTTTTAACTTTAGAAAAAAAAGAAAATCGTCTTTTAAATGATTCTTTTTAAAAATATTTTTTAATCAAAAGTTAATCTTTTTTTTATTGTCTCATAATCTAACAACTCTATCAGATCACCTATAGCCAATCCCTTTTCAGATCCTGTTAGTAAATATCTGATATAAGTAAATGCTTCTTTATTTGCAACACCTTTATTTGAAATTTCAGATTTTATTTTTTTAAAAAAGGCATCTTTATCATTTTCATTAAAGGCATCTTTAATGATTTCTTGTAAGGTGTTGATAATTTCAAAAGGGCTTAATCCATGAGCATGAACTTTAGAGCAGGTAGGAGATGAAAAATAAAACATTAATAACTTTGTGCAGTCTGGGAGTGTTATCATCTCGGGTGCAATTTTTTGTAAAAGTTTTTGTAGAAATTCTTTTGAATGATTTTCAACTTCAGGAAATGCAGTTTTTATGTAAGGCATACATAACTGTAAAAGCTTTTCTGAAGGTATTTTATTTATCCATTTATGATTGACCCAGCGTAATTTTTCTACATCATATTTAATTTGGCCAGTTGTTGAAATATGGTCAAAATTAATTGTTTGCGCAAGGTCTTTAAGAGACATAATTTCTTCTTTAAAAGATCCTCCAATAATTGCTAAATAATTAGTAATTGCTTCTGGTAAAAATCCAGCTTCTTTAAGGTCTCTAAGAGAAAATCCAAAGTCCCGTTTTGAAAGTTTTTTGCCATCTACATTGCAGAGAATCGGCATATGCCAAAAAAGAGGTAATTCTTTATTGAATGCTTTATAAAGTGCTGCTTGAGATGCGGTATTACTTAGATGATCTTCGCCTCTTATAACGCATGAAATATTCATTAGCATATCATCAACGAAATTGGCAAAAATAAACGTCACAGATCCGTCTTGTCGTGTAATAGGAAAATCAGAAAAGTTTTTATAATCAAAAGTTACTACTCCATGAGCAAGATCTTTAATTTTTGTCGTCTGTGTATGATCAAGCTGCATACGCCATACAAAAGGTGTTGTCTCGCTTTTTAATTCAGATTCTTGCAGTGATAACTTAAGACATGTTCTGTCGTAACGTGGCGGCTGTTTAAGCGCTATTTGTCTTTCTCGTTTTTTTTCTAATTCTTCAACTGAGCAAAAGCATCGATATGCCAATCCTACTTTGATTAAATCTTTTAATTTTTCTTGATAAATTGTATTGCGTTGAGATTGAAAATAAGGTCCATAACCACCATCTTTTTGAGGGCCTTCATCGGGTGTTAAAGAGAGCCAGGCTAAATCTTCTTGAATTTTTAGAGCTTCAGGATCATAATTTCGATCAGCATCGGTATCTTCTATGCGCAAAATAAACGTTCCTTGCTTTTGTTGAGCCATTAAATAGTTCATTAAAGCAGTTCTAATATTGCCCAAATGCATCATCCCTGTAGGAGCTGGCGCAAACCGGACACGTAGTGTATTTTTGTTCATAGATTCCCTTAAAAAGCCTTATGTGATTAGAGGTTTTAGGATAGCGTTATCTTATAATCCCGTCTACTGTTTTTCTGATAGTAAAAGGTTTTTTGTAGATAATTTTTGACAAAAAATTAGTCTGTTTGTTAATGTTGTTGCCAAATCTTGGTCGTAATCATTTCAAAAAAAAGGGAGAAATACGAATGAGCCAATGTTTGCGAATAACATTTGTTGTTGAAAATGGTTTAAAGCAGTCTCTTTCTGAGGCTATTCAAAAAGAGGCTAAAAAATTACAATTAGAAGGCGTTATACAGGCTGTTCAATCGGATAAATTAAGTGTTGTTGCTTGCGGGCTTTCAGATCAAATTGAAGATTTTTTGGATCTTGTATATAAACAGCTTGCGCTTAAAAAATGTGATGATCTTGAAATAGAGCCTCTTTTGAAAGATAAAGACTATCGAGGCGTTTTTAGAATTATTGAATAATAATAAAATTGATTAACATTATTTCTGACTCTAATTTACTATTATTTTTTAATATTTATTATGAATAAGACAATTATTATTTATCTTTATTTAGCATATACTTATAAATATTTAATTCAGTATTAATCTGTTATTTTTAATGCAATTTTAAGCTTATTTTTTCTTAAATTTTTAATATGTTTGTATTTTATAATTGAAAGATTATTTAGAGGGTTTTTTAATGGATAATGTCTTGTTGCAAATATCGTCTGTTACTAAAAAATATAGCGATGGGAAAATTGATATAGAAGCTCTTAAAGGGGTGAATCTTTCTATTTATAAAGGAGAGGTTTTAACATTGCTTGGCATTAATGGTGCTGGCAAAACTACATTATCTTCTATTATTGCAAGTATTCATCCTGCTACAGCTGGTGATATTTTAAAAAATGGTGTTTCAATTTATAAAAATGTTGTTGATTATCGTAAGACAATTGGTTTTTGTCCTCAAAAGCCAAATATAGACATGATGCTCTCTTTAGAGGAAAATTTATTTTTTACTGGTCTTTATTTTGGATTGTCAAAAGCTGATATTCAAGAACGTACCGAGTATTTACTTAACAAGTTTGGCTTAATCAAGTATCGTTTTTCTAAAGGGTCAATTCTTTCTGGCGGTTACAAACAACGTTTTTTACTTGCAAGAACATTAATGCATAAACCTAAATTGGTAATTCTTGATGAGCCTACTGTTGGCCTTGATCCACATGTACGTCGAGATATTTGGGATATTATTAAGGATCTTAAAAAAGATGGAATAACAGTTCTTTTAACAACACATTATCTTGACGAAGCAGAAAAGTTATCAGATAGGGTATGCGTTTTAGATAAAGGAGTTATTCAAATTATTGATACTCCAGAAAATTTAATGAAGATGCATAATCAAAAAAATTTAGAAGATGTTTTTGTAAGATTGATAGAATCATCAAAAAGAGAAAGCTAATAAATATAATTAGTAAGGAAATGGTATATGTTAACAAGTTTAAAAACATTTTGTGCATTAATTAGAAGAGATATGAAAGTTTTTAGATGGGCATTTGTTGATCGATTAATCAATGCATGTATATGGGTTGTTATTAATGGTTTTATTTCACAGTATATTTTTTCAAAAATGGGCATTCAATCAGGGTATGGTTCATTCATGGCATGTGGCATCATTATTAGTAATGGGATTTTTGATATTTTGGGTAATACAACTCGTTTAATTAGTGATATAGAGGGAGATAAAACTATTGATTATGAACTTACTTTACCTCTTCCTCATTGGCTTGGTATCACGCGTATAGCACTTGTTAATGCTTTTCAGTCCATGTCTGTTTCGATTTTAATTTTCCCATTGGCAAAGTTACTTCTGAGAGATAATTTTTTATTATCATCTGTTATGTGGGGAAGATTTTTCACCATTTTTGTAGTTGCGCATTTGTTTTATGGATATAGTTCCCTTGTTATAGCAAGTTATATGAAAAACTTGTGGGGTATAGAAAATATTTGGTCTCGATTTATTTATCCTTTATGGGTTGTTGGCGGATTTCAATTTAGTTGGAAAACATTGCATAGCGTGGCTCCTTCGTTTTCTTATTTTAATTTGCTCAATCCTTTAGTTATGTGCTTTGAAGGTATTAGGGGATCTGTTTTTGGGCAAGAAGGCTTTGTGTCTTTTTGGATTTGTTTTTTGTCTTTGATTTGTTGGACAATTATATTTGGATATATCGGTACAAAGCGAATGATGCGTAGACTTGATTGTGTATAATAGATTTTTTTCTTCTGGGCATGATTCGGTCTTCCTGATAGAATAAAAAACATCCATTCTATCAAAGTAAGGTATCGTTGCCATGACCCGGAGCTTTTTTTATTCTCAAGCAATTATATTTTTATTTTTTGCTTATTCGGTATGTGCAAATGTTAAAAATCATACTATTTATTTAGATGATAGTTCTCAAATTGCAAATGATACTTTGGCATGTTTTTCAGAGCCTGTAATGTTAAAAAAAATTACATGCCGATCTTCAAATGGTATTTCAGCTTCTGAGATTTTATATTTATTAGGTGTTGAAGAAAATCAAATAATTACTCCTGAAAAATTTTGCATAGGTCTTGAGCGTCTTAAAAAAAAGAATATTTTTTCATTATTACATTTAAAAATTGAGCATTTTCCTGATGGGATTTCATTAGATTTTTTTGCTGAAGGATTTTGGATTGTTAAATCTATAAAAGTTACAGGTGTTTCTTTAGGTAGGCAGTCTATTATCCATCTTTATCAATTGCGCATAGGAGAGCGATTTTCTAAAGAAAGGCATCAAAAGTCGCTTGATGATATTGTTAAAGATCTTGGTAAAAAAGGATATTTAGATGCTTCTGTTCATGCTTCTTTTAATTATAATGCTTTAGCTAAAACAGTTGATGTAAATTTATGTGTTGTTAAAGGAAGTCTCTATTTTATAGATACTGTTCATTTAAAAATAGTTTCTGATCATAATTCTCAAGAAAAAAAAAGTATTTATGATTTTTTGTATAAAAAATCATCAAAGTCTTTGCTTTATAAGCCGTATTCTCAAAAACTTATTTTTCAAAAAATAGAACAATTGCAAAAAACTTTAATTAATCAAGGTTTTGTATATGCAAAAATTAATTCAACTATTTCTCATAATTTTACTAACAAAACAATTGCTATTGATTTGATTGCTACTTTTGAAGGGTCTCAAAAAGTTAATTTTTTAGGAAATGTTTTTTTCCCTTCTGCTTTTTTAATGGAAAATATTATGCAATGCACTCATACAATAGGAATTGTTCCTCCTACAATTTTGGCAGAAGAAATGATTGATTTATATCGATCAAAAGGTTTTTTTAATATTAAAATTGATACAACTCAAGATATCCAAAATTATCATTTTATTATTAATGAAGGAGTTCGTACTAGAATTAATTCTTGCGTAATTAAAGGATCTAAGTTTGTAACGCCTGACTATTTGAGTAATCGTTTTTTTAAACATTTATTATATTCCTATGCTGATGAGAAAAAAATAAAGCAAGCAATTAAAGCATGTTTTATGTGGTATAAAAGTCAGGGTTTTTGGGATATGCAAATTTTAAAAAAAGAATATATTTCAACAAAAAAAAATCATACCATTGCTTTATCTATTGTTATAGAAGAGGGTCCTCAGCGACGTATTAAAAATATAGTTGTAGAAGGTTTTCCTGAATTTAAAAAGAATCTTTTAATTGAAACATCAGATGGTATTTTACAAGATAAGCCTCTTTCTGAATTAATATTATCAAATCAAAAAATGTTACTCGAAAAAGAATGCAAGAAGAATGGTTATAATAAGCCATCAGTATCTTATGAATTGGTAGAAAAAGATGGTTTTTATGATGTGATATGGCATGTCAAATGTGGTAGAAAGATGCAATTTGGTAAAATTATTTTAAAAGGAAATTCATCTGTAGATCATAAAAAATTTTTAAAACTTGTTGTTTATAAAGAAGGAGATGTTTGGACTAAAGAACGAATTCATGAGATATACGATAAGTTTAGATATTTAGGTGTTTATAAAAGTGTTGGAGTTCAGCAAAGTATTATTCAAGAACCTCATCAGTTGTGTGATGTTATTATCAATTTGGAAGAAGATGATCCGTTTGAGGTTAAATTACGCTTTGGTTTCCAGCAAATAAGTAAAAACTTTGCATTTAAAAAAGGCTCTTCTTATAAAGTAGGGGGAGGTTTTATATGGAAAAATCCTTTTGATCGTTTGGATCTTCTTATTGTTGATTCTACAATAACTCGTTTTGAAAGGCGTACTTATGCTTCATATAAACAGCCTCTATTTTTTTCTATACCTATTGAAACGGTATTAAAAGGTTATAGTAATGCATATCAAAACCCTGTTACGATGGGATCTCGTAAAATATTATATGAAGCTTTGCAAGATGGACTTTTGGTTGGTTTAACATCAAAACAAGAGCATGTTCAAATTGGTATTACAACTGGATTTGAATGGATGAAAATAAAAAATATTTCAGTAGGTCTTTCTCGGGTGTTGCGTTTTGAGCCGCAATTAATTGATGAGCGTGTTCCTTATTGGTTTTCAGAGCCTACATTGTTTATTAATTATGTTGATCATGATGTTAATCCAAAAAATGGATTTTTTTTATTTGCATCATTAAAGACTATGATTCCTTTTAATTTGCGTGCTACAGGACTTTTAAAGCTTATGATAGAAAATGGATACTATTTTTCTTGGCGTTCTCTTACTACAGCTCTTCGTATACGATTTGGAAATATTTTTATGCAAAATTTTGAAACGATAATGCCTCCTGAGCGGTTTTATTTAGGTGGAGCAAATTCTTTAAGAGGCTATCAACCAGATAAATGTCCTCCATTGGGAACATATGTTGATGAAGATGGAAATACTCAATGGGTTTCTCAAGGTGGAAAAAGTATGATTAATGCCAATATGGAAATTAGGTTTCCATTGCCGTTGCAAAATCTTCAAGGAGCTTTATTGCAAGATTTTGGGGTATTAGCGCCTAATATTTATGAAGTGTTTAAAACTTTTAAGCCATTAGCAGCAACTGGATTTGGTATTCGTTATATAACTCCATTAGGTCCTTTGCGTTTTGATATTGGTTGGAAATGGCATAAGCAATATGAGCAAGATGTTTCTTATGCGTGGTTTTTAACATTTGGTTATGCCTGGTAAATTATTATTTTTAATTTATTATCATTTAATAAAAAAGATTGATTTAGTTAAAAAGGAGAAGCGTATGAAAAGTAAGGTTAATCTCTCTCTATGTTTACTTTATTTATCATTGTTTTCCCTAAATACAATATTTTTTAAGTTATATCCTTCTGAAGCAAATGAACCTGTTTTAGAAACAGAAGATCAATTGCGCGCAGCGCCTTCTAGGCCTAATATTGCAGGTTTGCCAGATAAAAGTTTTGGTAATAATGGAATAGTTCAAATACCCATCCCAGAATATGCTGCACTCCAGTTTCAATTTGCAGATGAAGCGCCACCTTATTTTATTGAAGGATATTTGCCCCAAGCAAAATTAGTAGTTGATGCTCAAAGAAGATCTGTTATTGCAGTTTCTCAAGTTGGTTATTTTGTAGTATATCGTTTGCTTGAAAATGGAACTTTAGATACAACATTTGGAGATCCTGTTCAGGGTTCAAATTTACGCCAAGGTAGGGTTATGACTAAGATTGCACGGTATCCATTTGATTATATTCCTCCTAATCAAGAAGCACATCCTCCATACCCTCAATATGGATATGCAAGCAGTCAAGCTATAACGGTTAATCAAGCAGGTAAAGTAATTGTTGCAGGAATTGTAAATAATTATAGATGGAAGTCTCATATTTTAGTTGCACAATATAATTATTTTGGAGAGTTGGATACAAGTTTTGGAGGTGTAAGTTATTTTAATGGTAAAAAAGATTCTATATTTGGAACATCTCAACCTAATCCTCAATATGCAGGCTTAACAGAAATCACATTTCCTTTTGAAGCAGAAGTAGATTCTATTCGACAAGTTGTATGTGACTTTAGTGGAAGGATTCTTATTTTGGGTATTAGGTATGATCTAAAGTCTTTGAACCCTGTGGCAGCTTCTAGTTTTATTATTGCACTTACTCCTGATGGTAAGCTTGATACATCATTTGGTAATAATGGAATAGCAGAATATTCTTTTTCTACTAATGTAGATACTTATTTTCGCTCATTAATATTTGATGTTTTTGGTAATATTATTGTTGGCGGTTCTATTTCAAAAACAACAATATTTTCGCCTCCAGTATTTTTTAATGGTTATGAATATAATAGGTATGATAACACATTTTTCATCATAATAAGATTTTCTAATAATGGTGTATTAGATGAAACATTTGGGCCTGAAAAGAAGGGTTATATACTATATTCAGCTAATTCTTATCCTTATGATGGCTGGTATGCGGGAGGGGGAGGTTCTGGTCCTGGTTGTTATATTACTTATTTTGATCCGTTTGGAAGATTGTTGATAGGAGGATATTCTGATTTAGGAAAATTTTTGATAACTCCTTCTGATATTATTCCAACTGTTTTACGATATAATTTAAAAGAAGAATTTCAAATAAATGTTGATTATGTACTCGATAAAAGTTTTGGAGTTCAGGGTAGGTCTTTGTTAAAATCTCAGAAGGATGTCAATATTTACGATCTAACGGTTGATGTTAGAGGTAATATCCTTGTTGCTGGAATGTCAGGAGAAAATATATCTATTTCGCGTTTATTAAATTCAGGAGAATTAGATAAAACTTATGGAGCTGCTAAAACAGGTCAAGTTATTTTAAATACGCCATTTCCTTTAACTCCTCCAGAAATTAATCTAGATGGTTCGGGTAGGTTGTATTTAAGTTCATTAGGATTAGATGGTTTGTACCCTCCAACGCCATATATTGTTATTGCTCGTTATACAAGCGATTATATTGATTTATTTATTAATTATAATGAAACGTAAAAGACATATTTAATAGTATTTTTATTACTAAGTACTATTAAATATGTAAAAATCATTTGGTTTTTTAATATAAATATGTGCATATTAAATTTTAAAATTCATAATCTAGAAATTGTTATGTTATAAACATTTAGATTATAAAAGTAGTAATTATTTCAATGATATACGCGAGGGTTGTATGAAGCATAAAAAAATATTTTTGATATCTTTGTCTTTTCAAATTATTGCATCAAGTTCATTTTTTAATCCTAATCTTTTACCAAAGCTTGCTGCTATTTATAATAAAAACAATGTTCCAAATCAGCCAGAATTGCCTGCAGGAACGTTAGATTTAACGTTTGTTCAAGGTGTTGGTTATAGAGTAGATCCCTTTATTCCTGGCACAACATTTAATAATTTAAATGATGTTGCTATTGATTCAAAAAACAGAATCATAGGAGTTGGTCAAGTTACTGTAGATTCTTATGCAAAAATAGCTCTTGTTCGTTATTTGCCAAATGGAAATGTAGATACAAGTTTTGGGGATCAAGGGTATGTTGTATATACAATGGCAGAGGGTGTAGATAATTATGGAACGGCAGTTATTATAGATGATGAAGATAGAATTATTATTGCAGGTACTGTTGATAATGAATTTGCATTAGCAAGATTTTTGGTTGATGGCTCATTAGATGATAATTTTAATGGGGGTTATCCCATTACTGTTGGTGGAGACAATTTTGCTTCAGAACTTTTATTAGATTCTTTTGGAAATTTTATTATTTCAGGAACTAATTCAGCCGATGTTAGTAATTTTTTAGTTGCTCGCTATACTCCTGATGGTACGCTTGACGGAACATTTGGAAATGGCAACGGGTATTACTTATGTAATTTTCCAGGTATAAATATTTGTTATAGCGCGGCCCTTGATGCAGAAAACAATATTTATCTTTGTGGCGCTACTTATAATGATGGCGAATTTTTGTCGGTTTCAAAAATTTATGCAGATGGGTCTAATGTTGACACATCATTTGGCGTTGATGGTCTTTTTGTAAGTTCTCTTGATGAAATGCCAAGTCCTGTTGCTTATGCTATTGCAACAGACAATCAAGCAAGACTTCTTGTTGGGGGTGGTAGTAATAATGGCTATTTTTTATTGCTTAGGCTTACTCAAAATGGAGATCTTGATACAACATTTGGCGATGGATACGGATACAAACAATATAATTTTGACGATATAGTTTTTAGTCCTTATACAGAAAATCCTGTTAAAAAAGTTATAATTGACCCTCTTTTAAGAATTATTATGTTTGGAGGTCAAATTTTGACACTAGGAGGAACTGGTTTTGTTATTGCGCGTGTTTTGCAAAGTGGTGCGCTCGATACAACTTTTGGTCAAGGGGGAGTTTGTTATACTAATTTAGGTTCGGTATATAATATCTGTATGTCTGGTGCTCTTGATCAACAAGGTAAAATAGTAGCTGTTGGGCTATCTGATACGTCTATAGATAAATTTGGAGTTACTCGTTTTACTACGGATTATTCATTAGATTATTACAAAGAACAATTTGCTCAACAGCCTCTTGGGTTGTTTTGACAAGGAGTTTTTATCGTGAGCCGATTAAGTATCATATTTTTTTTAAGTATTATTTTTTTGGATGAATATGGTTCTACTAATTTTAAAATTCCTATTGGAGGATTAATAGATACATCATTTGGAATAAATGGGATATCTATTGTTAAGTTGTTGGATTATGCACCTTTAGATTTACCTTTGTGGGCCGTATTAGATCTTGGATTTCGTGAGCCAACTATGGTTGTTGATGCACAACGCCGAATGGTTGTGGCAGTTTCGGGAATTGGTGTAATGATAGTAGCTCGTTTTTTAGAAGATGGATCACTTGATACTACGTTTGGTCAAACTGGAATAGTTATAACAGTTATTCCAGATTCAAGTCAGCAAAGAAAAACTTGGGGTCTTATTGCAAGTTCTACTTGTGTAGCAGTGGACAATCAAGGGCGTATTATATTGGGAGGTTTTGTTTATAATTCCGATAGGAACTTAGAAGAGCCTCCTTCCAAAGATCTTATCGTTATTAGATATAATTATGATGGAACTCTTGATACTTCTTTTGCCAAAGGTGGTATTTTACGTCAAGACTTTCATTATGAAGTGATTATAAGGGGAATGTTAACAGATTATCAAGATAGGATTGTCGTTTGCGGTTCTGCAACAGGGCGAATCGAAACTTTGATATCAAAAGGATTTATTGCACGATTTAATGAGTATAATGGAAGTTTAGACATTTCATTTGGTGATAAAGGTGTTATTTTGACATCATTTTTTAAATTTAATACAGATTTAGGTTATGGAGATTTTATTCGAGCAATAGTACAGGATGTAAATTATAAATTATTAATAGTAGGAGATTCTAAAGATAATTTAAATGAAGTATACCCTTTTATTGCACGTTATTTAGAATCTGGTGTTTTAGATAAAACTTTTAATGGTATTGGTTATAATCAAAAAAAATATATTAATTATGGAGATACAGCTCTTTTTAATGGAGCTACTTCATTTATATTAGACCCTTTTCAGACTATTTTTGTTTCTGCCTCAGCAAGTCCTTCTTTTATAGAGCAGTATCAGGTTGTTGCTAAATATTCGACGGACGGAGTTTTTGATAAGTTCTATGGAACATTTGGTGGATTGGCGGTTTCTAAATTCCCAATTATTAATTTTAGTACTAATGCTGTAATAGACATTCTTGGGAAAATAATTGCTGGAGCTGTAGTATTTGAAGGCTTTAATATAGGATTTGGTCTTTCAAGGTTCACGCCTGAAGGAGTTTTAGATACTAGTTTTGGAAAAAATAGAAATGGACAAGTTATGGTTTTTGTTGATGGAACCGCTTATGGTCTTGGAAATCCCGCAAATCTTTCTCCTGATAATGTAATTAATTTAGATTCAGCTGGAAGAATAAATGTTGCATGTCTTATAGATGATACTGTCAATGATAGAATTTATTTTTGTGGTTCTAGATTTACGAGTGATTATTCGGAAATATTTTTGAATTAAAAAGTTATATGTTTATTTGATTGGTATGCAAAAAAATGTACGATAAAATAAATTGATTGTTATAAAAAAGGAATAGTTATGAAAAAAACAAGTCTTCTTTGTATTGGTTTATTCCTCTTGTTTAAGACCGCGCATACAGAGTTTGATTCATTTTTAAGACCTGAAGTAGGTTTTTTAAAATATCATATTTTTAAAACAGATCTTTTGGATGCTGCAGGAGCATCGGATTACATTAAAACCGATACAACAAAATATGCGCCTGTGGTCAGATTTTCATTTGGATATCAATATAATGATCTTGGTAAATTAGGTTCAAAAGAAAGAACATCAGGAAGATTTGGTCTTTCAATTCAATACGCAAAAAAGAGTAATGCTGTTATTGGATCATATTATGATTTTGGGTATGCAGAGTCTGCATTTGTAACTAAACAAAGTATTAATAGAGTAGATGGACTTGTTTTTTTTGAATATGACTTTGCTCAATGGTATGGATTTGAATATACTGCCGGGATTGGAGCAGGGGTTACCCATGGAGTTCTTAAGAAAATTAATTTATATCAATCAAGTAATAATGCTTTTACAGGACAATCACTTGCACCTCATAGCATAAGTCCAACCGGTTATTTTAGCCTTGGCATAGCCAGATCTTTTGATCCAGTTCCAGATCTAAAATATCAAATAAATTATCATTTAGGGCTTGCAGGTGTTAAATATAAATCTTTAATTGTTCAGTCTGAACCTGATGGGAATGCAGGGCTTTATGCTCAAAATGCATTTGACTTGCTTGAAGATGTTTCTTTAGTAAAAGCACCTTATTTTACTGTTCTTTCAAATGAATTATCATTTGGGTTGCAGTGGGAATTTTAATATCTATAAAAGCTTGTTTTGCTAACTAAATTAAAACTGACTATATTTGTACCATATTATTATTTTTGATCATAGGGGAATTATGATTTTTTCTTATATAGCACATTGGTTTAACAAAAAATTTAGTTCAAATAAAACAACAGAAATTATTGTAAATGAACTTGCTTGCCATTTTCCTTATGCAGTGTTTTCAGTTGCATTAAGTTTGGCGACAGCTGCAATTTTAGGATATTTCTCTTTTAGGGCTCAACCTGAAGAAATAGAACATGGAAGTCATGTTTTGTTTCATACCTTTCATTTTATGCATATTGTTTTTGCTTCTTCAGGTACTGTTCTTACTTTTTTTAGATTTTCAAAAAAGACTTTAAAAGGAATAGTTATTGGTGCTTGTTCTGCAGTTTTTTTCTGCGTTCTTTCAGATAGTATAATGCCTTACCTTGTTGGTGAGTTTATGGGAGTTCAAATGGATTTCCATATTTGTTTTGTTACAGAAGTTAATAATGTTATGCCATTTTTATTAGTAGGCCTTTTTAATGGATGGGTTCTTAGTAAACATAATTCTGCCCAAAGTAGTTTTTATTCAATATGGTCACATTTTATGCATATTTTTGTCAGTTCATTAGCTTCTATGCTTTATATTATTTCTCACGGTATGCATGATTGGCATGATCAAATGGGTATTTTGTTTATGTTTTTAATTGTAGCTGTTGTTATTCCATGCACATTGTCTGATGTTGTTATTCCTGTTTATTTTGCTCAAAATAATGATGCCGATACTCATACAAAAGATGAATGTTGCTCTTCTAAGAATGGATTGCATTAATGAGAGATATTTCCTTAAAGGATATTACCAAAACATATGCGGGAGAGATTGTTTTAGAAAATATTAATCTTTCTATTCCGCGTGGAAAGTTTTTTGCTTTATTGGGTCCTAGCGGTTGTGGAAAAACAACAATCTTGCGTTTGATTGGTGGTTTTGAAACTCCAGATTCAGGATCTATTATGATGGGAGATAGCGATATTACCTATCTTCCTATTAATCAACGACGTGTTAATACAGTTTTTCAAAGTTATGCACTGTTCCCTCATATGACAGTTTTTGAAAATGTCGCATACAGTCTTCGTCTTAAAAAATTTGATGAAGATGATATTTTTAGACGTGTTCAAAAAATGCTTAAAGCGGTTCATCTTGAACATCGTATGTATAAAAAAATTGATCAACTTTCAGGTGGTCAACAGCAACGTGTGGCGCTTGCTCGTGCAATTATTAACGAGCCAGAAGTATTATTGCTAGATGAGCCTTTAGCTGCTCTTGATGTAAAAATGAGAGAGCAATTATTAATAGAATTAATTGATTTACAAGATAGTATTCAAACAACATTTGTGTATGTTACTCATGATCAAACAGAAGCTTTAACAGTTGCAGATCAGATGGCTATTATGAATTATGATGGTCAGATTGAGCAAGTGGGAACTCCGCAAGAAATTTACGAATTTCCCGTTTCTTCTTATGTTGCACAGTTTGTTGGTAAAGCAAATATTTTTAAAGGAATTGTTCGTCTACAAGGAGAGACTCCTCAATTTGAGATTGAAGGTTTGGGTAGATTTGCTCTGCATATTCCTCAAAAATCAACAATTTTTTCAGACGGTTGTCATATGCTTCTTGGTATTAGACCAGAAAAAGTTTGGATTAGTAAGCCTGTTACTGAAGGTTTTTCAAACCATATGATAGGTAAAGTTGAATCAATTGTTTATCATGGGCCTGCAACTCAGTACAAAGTTAGACTAAAAAATGGCGAACTGCTTGAAGTTTTTGAACAAAATGAAGAGCATTTTCCAAAAGCAAAAATAGATTATGATGATGAAGTTAATTTATACTGGCAAAAAGAAAACGCGGTGTTATTAGAACGATGAAAAACTCAAGAGACTTATTCTCATCTAATCAATCATTTTTTTGGGGCGTAATTGCTTTTATTTGGCAATTGCTTTTTTTCTATATACCTATTTCATTTTTAATATCAACAAGCTTTGTAGAATATTTTCCCGATTTAGCTGTTTCAAGATTTACGCTCTCATTTTATAAAGATTTTTTTAATGTTGTATATGCAACTATCTTTTTAAGATCATTTTTGCTTGCATCGGTTACTGTTATTGTTGCTCTTTTAATTTCCTATCCAGTTGCATATTATCTTGCAATTAAAGCGCGACGATTTAAAAATATTTTATTTGCACTTTTAATTTTACCATTTTGGACAAATTTATTATTACTTGTTTATTCATGGTATTTTTTGCTTGAAAATGATGGTGTTATTAATAATTTTTTACTAGCAGTTGGTCTTATTAAAGAACCTATTCATATGATGAATACAATGTTTGCAGTTTATATGGGAACAATTTATTGTTACTTGCCATTTATGCTCTTACCGCTTTATAGCGTTCTTGATAAGTTTGATACTCGTTTGTTAGAAGCTTCAGCAGATTTAGGAGCTTCATATTTTCAAACATTTAGGAAAATTCTTTTACCTTTAACTTATCCTGGTATAAAAACTGGAGCGATATTAGTTTTTGTTCCTTCATTTGGAGAATTTGTTATTCCTGCTTTATTAGGTGGTGATAAAAATATGTATGTTGGTTCTGTTATTACTCATTATTTTTTAACAGTTAGAAATGTTCCTCTTGGATCAGCATTTACATGTTTTAGCATTTTTGTATTGATTTCAGCTTTTGCTATATATGGATGCATACATTATCTTTTTTCTCTATTTGCAAGGGGTTCTCGTGATACAGAGACTTTCTAAATTATTGTTACCTGTCTGGGTAGCAACGGCATATCTTTTTTTGTATATACCACTTTTTGTTTTGATAGTTTTTTCTTTTAATAAGACAGCATTTCCTTATCGTTGGGTTGGATTTTCTTGGTGTTGGTATCAAGATCTTTTTGCTTCAAGCGCTTTATGGGATGCAGTTTATAATTCATTTATAGTTGGATTAAGTGCTGTAGCGCTTAGTTTGATTATAGGCCTTTTTTTTGTTATGTGGATTATTCAGCGTAAATCAGAATATTTTTTAACGCTTTTTTATCCTAATCTTATTGTGCCAGAAATTGTCTTAGCTGTTGGTCTTTTAAGTTTTTTTATCTTTTTTTATATTCCACTTGGTCTTAATACATTGGTAGTTGCACATACTCTTCTTGGTCTTGGATACACAATTCCTATTTTGCATGCAGGATTTGTTGCTTTTGATCCTCGTCTTATAGAAGCTTCATTAGATCTTGGAGCGACGCCTACTCAAACATTTTTTAAAATTATTTTGCCTATTATTACACCATCACTTTTAGCAGCTGGCCTTCTTGTTTTTATTTTATCTTTAGATGATTTTTTAATAGCTTTTTTTTGTGCTGGAAGTGATGCGCAAACATTGTCTTTATATATTTTTTCTATGATTAGGTCAGGGGTTTCGCCAGAAGTTAATGCACTTGCAACATTAATGATTATTATTAGTAGTGTACTTGTTATGGCGTATTCATCATTACAAGTAAGAGATCGTATATGGTAAGTATTCAAAATTTTTTTAAAAGTATAGGCATTTTTTTATTTTGGGTATCTGTTGTTTTTGTTTTTTTATATACTCCTCGGTTTTTGCAAATTACTAATCCTAATAAATCAATTAATGTTTGTATGTGGCCAGGAGTTGTTGATCCTAAAATTATTAGTGCTTTTGAAAAAGAATCTGGTATAAAAGTTAACTTAAGTTCTTTTGATGGCAATGAAGAATTATTAGTAAAGCTTTTTGCAACAAAAGGCAAGGGGTATGATCTAATAGTGACTTCTGATTATTGTATAGAGATTCTTATTAAGAATAATCTTCTTAAAAAAATTGATCGAAGTAAATTGAATTTTTGGGATGCTATTAACCCTCACTTTTTAGGGTATTATTATGATCCTAAAAATGAATATTCGATACCTTCAGATTGGTATGTTTTAGGATTTGGGATACAAAAAAAACATTTTAAAAATGGCCATATGCCTAGGCCTCGATGGTCCTCTGTTTTTGATCTTGATCATATTAATTATAAAATGGGTGTTATTAATGATAGTAGAGAACTTGCAGGGCTTGCTATTAATTATCTGTATGGTGAAGTAAGAAAGATTAATGATAGAGAAGTTCAAGAAGTAACCGATTTGCTTTGCCGACAAAAAAAACATATAGAAGCATATACAGATTTTCGTGGAGATTTTTTACTTAAATCTGGCAATTGTTCATTAGTATTAGTAGCAAATTCTTTTATTTGGAGAACTCTTGAAGAGGATGATTCTATAGCATTTAATCTTCCAGAAGATGGTGTTTTTTTAAATACAGAAAATTTTGCAATTCCAAAGCCTTCTGAAAAAACTGAGATGGTTTATTCTTTGTTAAATTATCTATTTAGGCTTGATGTCCAAGAGCATAATTTTAATAATGATGCATTTTTATCAGTCAGAAAAGATGCAGATTTTATGTATAACAATCCTTATCTTGCTTCGTCGGTTGCTCTTATTGATCCTAATAAAAAAGACCGTCTTGAGATTTTTAATAATCAATTAACAGATGATCAAATTAATAATATTTGGCTTAAGGTAAAAGGATCTAGTTAGTTGAGTTTTTTATAATATTTTTAATAAGATTTATATTTTTATAAATTTATCATAAATATGATGTTTATATTATTTATTACAGATGTAGGGTTTTGAAAATTATTCATTAAAGGTTAATTATTTTTATGTCTCAAAATACAAAAAAAATAGGCTTTTGGTCAGTTTTTGCGTTGGTAACAGGTAGTCAGATTGGCTCAGGTGTTTTTATGTTGCCAACAAAATTAGCTCCTTACGGGTTGTATGCTTTATGTGGCTGGTTAATTGCAGGATGTGGAGCTTTGTCTTTATCTCTTGTTTTTGCAAAATTATGTAGTTGGTTTCCTAAAACAGGAGGCCCTCATGTATATGTTCAGCAAGCATTTGGTGTAATGCCAGCTTTTTTTACAGGATGGACCTATTGGGTTATATCATGGGTAAGTACAACAGCTGTTGTTACTGCAATTGTTAGTAATATAATACCTTTAATTGGAGAGCATTCTCCTGCGGTTTATTTATTTTTACAGCTTATGATTTTATGTATTGTTACGGCATTAAATTTTCGTGGTGTAAGTGCTGCTGGTAATGTTGAGTTTTTTTTAACCGTTATAAAGATTATTCCTTTATTATTAGTTCCAATGGCTGCGCTTTTTTATTTTAAAAGTTCTAATTTTATGATTGATTCTACAATTTCTACTTTTAAAGTAACTGATATTTTAAGTGCAGTTACAGTAAGTGCTTTTTGGGGATTTATTGGTCTTGAATCTGGTACAACTCCTGCAGGCTCAGTAGAAAATCCTACTAAAACAATACCAAGGGCTGTTATTGCAGGAACTGCTTCAGTTGCTTGTTTATATATGTTTAATAGTTTGGGAGTCATGGGCATTGTTCCAGGAGATGTTCTTATGCATTCTGTAGCTCCTTATGCTGACGCGGTTAAAATGTTGCTTGGGGGTTCGTGGTATGTCGTTATCACTTCTATTGCAGCAATTATTTGTGTTGGAACTTTAAATGCATGGATGCTTACAAGCGGTCAAATTGCTCTTGGTCTTGCACAAGATGGATTTATGCCAGAATGGTTTGGTAAAAAAAATTCATTTGATGCTCCTTATGTTGGATTATTACTGAGTTTTTTAGGTATAGTTCCATTGCTTTGTTTAACCGCAAGCGGGGGGCTTGCTGCGCAAATTACTATTATTATTGATATTTCTGTAACAGCATTTTTATTTGTTTATGCGCTTTGTTGTCTTTCTTTTTTTAAAGTTTTTTTTGATAAGAAGTTATTATTTACCCATTGGGTATCGCTTTTATATGGTTTTTTTGCATTGCTTTTTTGCTGTTGGTTTATGGCAACGCAATCTTTTATAACGCTTGGAGTGGCAAGCTTATTTACTTTAAGTGGATTGCCTGTTTATTTGTATATGTTTTATAATAAAAAATAAAAAAATCTTATTTAAAACAGCATAATTTTTATAAAAAAGAGTACATTTTTTTATGAGCTTTGATCATAAAATTTTTATTAAAAGTATGTAAATCTTCTTTGTGTTCGCTCATTTTTTTTCTTAAATAATTATTTTGTCCTAATAAATTCATATAATGGGCAAGCATTACTTTGTTTTTAGGTTGGCATAGATAGCCATTTTTCCCATGTTTAATAATGTCGCTAATTCCTCCAACGTCATATGCAATAATTGGTAATTCCAAAAATCGAGCTTCTACTAAAGCGCAAGGTAGGCCTTCCCATAGTGATGAAAGAACAAAGCAATCCCAGTTTTGCATAATATTATTTGGATTATTTTGCCATCCATGAAGAATAATAGATCTGGAAAGATTGTTTTGATTTATCCATTTTTCGATCTCAGGCTTTAGATAGCCATCGCCTATAATTTCTAATTTCATTTGTTGATTATAAAAATGTACTTGTTTAAAAGCTTCAAGAAGATCGAATAGATTTTTTTGAGGTTTAAAGCATGCAATTGTTCCAAATATGCAAGATCCATCAAAAGAGTAATCTTTTTTTGCTGGAATAAGTAAAGAGTCTTCAACAGCGGCTCTAATCAGAATTTGTTTATCTTTAAAATTTCTAATGCTTTGAATTCCAATAGCTTGATCTGCAGATGATACACAAATATATTTTGTGGTGATAAGGCTTGTTATTTTTTCTAAAAGATATGCTATTGTATATTCAAATTTTGATTGATGTTCATGAAAGCCAAATCCATGTACTGTGTGTATTATATTTTTTATATTACATAACCAAGCAGCCCATCGACCTAAATAGCCAGCTTTTGTGCTATGTGTATGAACAATAAGATTTGGGTATGATGATTTTAATTTTTTGATTGTAGAAAAAATATCAAAAAAAGCTTTTATATCGCTCCAGCTATATTCTCTTTTTAATGATGAAAGTAAAAAAACATTAGGATTGTTTTTGATTGATTCTGTAAGAATTCCTTCTTCTCCAGAAATAAGCCATGTGGATGAAAAGCTGTCACTACAATTATTAAAAAGAGAAAGACATGTTTTTTGGGCTCCACCAAGTTCTAATTTTGTTATTATATAAAGAATATGTACATTTTTTTTTGTCTCCATAGCTATCCTTTTTTAGTATGTGAGATTTTTTATAAAGTGCGTAGTATTTTTAAAGCTATAATAAAAGCATAAATTGTTTGAGCTTCTATAAGAGCTTGTGCTATCATAGAAGCTTTTGTAATTTCAGAATAAATCATAGGGTTATTTCCCAGTACAAGAGCTGCTTTTTCTGATATTTTTCCAAGGCTTAATCCAACTCCAATAGTTCCAAATCCCATACAAAGACCTGTTGCTAAAAAGGCAATACCGGCTGTTAATGTATCGGTTTGAGTTATTGATGAATTAAGAATAAAGAGTGAAATAAGAAGTGAAAATATTATTGATGCTCCTATCATTGCTTCACTAAAAAAACTGAATGAAACAATTTTTGAATATGAAAATCTATTAACTCCTAAACTTGTACACGCTTGTTTTAGGAATATTCCTAATCCTATTGTTGGGCCAACACTTCCTATTCCAAGAGCAAGTCCTGCTCCTATGAGTCTAAGACTGTCTCCTATATGAGTTACGGCAAGAGATTGATTTTTTATTAATAATGCTATTAAGAAAGCCATAATAGTTGGAGTTTGCATAATTGATTGCATAGCAATAGTAAATATTTGAATTTTTTTACTAAAAAAAGGCTGTCGTGCAAGTGATTGAATTGATGCTTTAATTGGATATGATGACATATAAGCAACAACACTTCCTGTAATACTCATAACAGCAAGTATTCCAAGTTTACTTAAATGTATACTATATGAATATTCATCTGTTGAGGTAGGTAAAGTGATGATCATACATCCAAGAAGTAGCCCAAGAATTGCTGATGTTTCTATTAATGCATTTCCAATAACCATGAGACCTGAAATTTCTTGTTCAGCGCTTGGCTGTATTCTTTTTGCTTCAAAAGCAGCTTTTGTTGATTCTGCTTGGCTTAATGCAGAACATAGTCCTGGTAGTGCTGTAATAGATAAAGCTGTTATATAATGAAAGATAATTCCAGATTCAAACATTAATGATCTCCTTCAGATTCGTCATGCTGTAAAGCCAGGGAAAGATAGGTAAGAGAAAGAAGTGTAAATACAAATGCTTGTATTAAACTTTCAAATAGACCAAAAAATAAAGTAACTAAAAGGTTAAGACCTGAGATGTAATTTAAAATTATTCCAATCCAATGAGAGCTTACAGCTCCAAAGTACATATTTGATATAACAAAACCACCCATCATATTGCCAAAAAGTCGAAATGAAATAGATAGAATAGATGAAATTTTACCAATAATATGAAGAGGAAGCATTACAAAAAAAGGTTGAATGAATTCTTTGCTATATTCTTTTATACCATGTGTATAAATTGCATATCCGTTAGTATATATAAATGATATTATGCCAAGGGCAAACGTTGTATTGATGTCTATAGTTGGCTCTTCGACATGAGGAATGATTCCTACAATATTGCACATAAAAATAAATATAAAAAGTGTAAATAAAAAGCTGCCATGTTTATAGTCAAAATATCCTAGACTTTGCGTACAAATATCGATAAATGATCGAGTTATTTCGAGTGTTGCATATCGAACCACACTTGAATGTTTTTTTAAAAAAAATCTTAAAACAATAGTGCTTGTGACAATTAAGCAGAGTGCAATCCATGTTCCAGTAAGAGTCGTAATGTTAACATTAAAAAAAGAGTGAGTAATGTTAAAGTAAGAAAGTAAGGGAAATGTATGTTTTGCTTCTAGCATGCTAAGGCTGTTCACGATGGCGTACCTTTTTTCTAATAATTATTGTCCAAAAGCCCATTAAAAACGAAGATGTTGCCAGTATAATCATTAGTGGTGAGCTGTGCAATAAAGTTAGCCAAAGTGTGCCAATTATTCCAATTCTTATAAGAATAAATCGTATTTTTGAAAAAAATCTAAAGAATATATTTGTAGAAAAATAAGGAGCAACTGCTGAATTTTTGATGAACAAAAATCCATAGATTGCTCCTAAAAATAATCCAAAGATGCAGGGTGCAAAGGTGTTATATATCATTAAAACTTCTTGATGCCTTTTAAGTTCCAATATTCGCGTACTAAAGCTGCAGATCCTGCAATAGCAATTAAACCATAACGTTCATTGATATTCTTTTTTGCTATGTCAAAAGCTTCTTTAAAGTCACGAGTTGCACGAGCTTTAATTTTTAAAGCTTTCATTTCTTCGGCAATTGCTTCAGCATCCCAAGAAGAACCTTCAGGAGATGGGCATACTATTATATTTCCAGATGTTTTTTTAAAGAAGTAGCGGATAGCTTTTAAAAATTCTTCTTGATTAATAATGTTATTTTCAAATGCTAAAATAATAGTTAAACCTTTTAGAGTTTTGCAGTAATGCAATAAGCGTATACCAAGAAGTAAGTTATTAATTGCGTCAATATTGCTAGCATTGTCGAGTAATATTGTAGGCTTTTCTTTTTCAAGTAATTGAAATCTTCCAGAAAGTGTATTGTATGTATCTTTCCAAAATTGTTCGAGTGTTTTTTTAGGATGTAATTCTGAAGCTCTTTTTGCTTCTAATGTTGGACGACCACGTTGACCTTCTTTTTTAGCTACAAGACTATTTTGCAAGATTATTGAATCGTCTGTTATGCATGAATTAATGTATGTTGCAACAATTCTCTCAGCAAGAGCTCCGCAACGGCCATGAAGTTGTTCAAATGGATAAGAAAAAGGAGTTAATTTTCTTACAGGCATTCCCCAATGTCCGCCTGCAGCAGCAACCATTTCTTCCATACGCTTTAATGTTGATTTATTTTGATCGGCAGAAAGAACATGCGTTCCTTTAGCAACATTACCTAAATATTCTTTAAGAGTTTCTTCAGGGGCATCACCTTCTGTTGTAACATCATGAGCTGTTATACGTGTAACAGCTATAATAGATGGTTTGCAAATAGAAACAGGGTCAGAGATTCCGCCTTTTGTTGCTTCAAAAATAGCTATATCGATGTTATTTGCAACAAAGTAGTTAAAGGCAATTTGAGTTAAAATTTCTTTTGAATTGGCTTTAATTTCGTGAGATTCTAAAGTGTTGATAACTTCATTTGCCAATTCTGTGAATGTTTTATTTGCGATCAGTTCATTGTTGACTGAAAAGCGTTCGTTATAAGTTAAAATATGAGGTGTATAGTAAGTTCCTACAGTAAAGCCTTCTTCTTTAAAAAGTTTAGATGCAAAATGTGCTGTTAAACTTTTCCCATTAGTTCCTTCAATAACGATAGCAGATATTTTTTGAGAAGGAGCTCCAAAAAGCGCATCAATTTTTTTCATGCGCTCAACACTTGTTTCTGGTGTTGAAACTTTCCAATGATGATTTAAAAACTCTACAACTTCAGAATAACTGCGTTGTTTTCCTAGAGGGACTATACCTTTTGAGTTAGTCGATGTTTGTTTTACGGCGCTCATAACTTTCCTTATTTTAAGGTTGAAATTATAATAATTACGAAATTTTATTTAAACTTAATTAAGCTTGTTTTGATTGATAAGTCTTATAAAGTTTACGCTATAAATTAGTAATGTCAAATTGGTAATAAAAACAAAGTAATTTTTATAAGAAAAAATTCAAATATGAAAAATATAAAAAATAAGTCGCTAGATTGGGGTGTTTTGTCTGGTCAGGATTTGTTTACAAAATTAATTAACGATAACAAGATTATTCTTGGGCCTTCTGATACTGTATTAGGATTGTATGGTGCTATTACAAAAGAAGCATTTTTGCGATTGAATGAGCTTAAAAATAGGTGTGAAAAGCCTTATTTGTTACTAGTTAAAGATAGGTATCAAGCACTTTCATTTATTGATTCAGAGAATATAAAACCATTTTTGTATCTTTTAGATATGTATTGGCCAGGACCTCTTACAATTATAGCTCAAGCAAGAAAAGATGTTCCTTTATGGATAACTTCTTATAAAAAAACAGTTGCAGTAAGAGTTCCTCGTCATGAGATTTTGCTCAATATTTTAAATAATGTTCCCGCTTTATTTTCTACGAGCGCTAATCTTGCAGGGCAACCTGTTCCTTTTTCTTTAGATAGTGTAGATCAATCAATATTAACTAATGTTGATGCTGTTGTTGTTAATGAATCTGAGCATATTCTTAAAGAGCCATCAACTATTGTTGATATAAGCTCAGGCAAGCTTGTTGTAGTACGTCAAGGAGCATTAAAATTGGCTATTGAGTGATATGTATAAAATGTTTTACATCCTTTTTATTTTTAAAAATCAATGAAAATTCACATTTTTATTATTAATAGAGGATTTTTTTTAGGGTATACTCATCAAGTAAATTTATACATCAATTATTAGGATAAATATATGGAACAAAAATCAACTTTTTATGTAACAACGCCTATTTATTATGCAACAGCAACTCCTCATTTAGGAACGCTTTATTCAACCGTATTGGCCGATGTTGCTGCTCGTTGGCATATGTTGTGTGGAAAATCGGTTTTTTTCTTAACCGGTACCGATGAGTTTGGTCAAAAAGTTGCACAGGCTGCTGAAAAAGTTGGTAAAGATCCAAAAAGTTTTGTAGATGGGTTTATTGATGGATATAAAGATCTTTGGAAATTGTACGAAATAAAGTATTCTCATTTTTTAAGAACAACTGATACATATCATATTCAAGCGGTTCAGCAATGGATTGTTGATTTGCAAAAAAAAGGAGATATTTATAAAGGTAGTTATGAAGGCTGGTATTGCACCCCTTGTGAAACTTATTTAACTGAAAAAGATTTTGAAGTAAGTACAAAAAATCCATCATGTGTTTCTTGTCAGAGAGTTACTGAGTGGGTTTCTGAAGAGTGTTATTTTTTTAAATTGTCTCAGTATCAAAATCAACTTTTAGATTTTTATAAAAAAAATCCATATTTTATTACTCCTAAAGAACGTATGGCTGAAGTTATTGCTTTTGTAGAATCAGGTCTTCAAGATTTAAGTATATCTCGTACTACTTTAACATGGGGAGTTCCTTTTCCCAATGATTCACAGCATGTGACATATGTTTGGGCAGATGCTCTTAATAATTATATTACTGCTATAGGATATGGACAAAAAGATCGTCATGCTGAATTTGCAAAATGGTGGCCTGCAGATATGCAAGTACTTGGTAAGGATATTATTAGATTTCATGCCGTTTATTGGCCAGCATTTTTAATGGCAAGTGATTTACCATTACCACATCAATTATTAGTTCATGGATGGATTAAAGTTGGTGATTATAAAATGTCTAAATCTCGTGGTAATAGTATTGATCCTATAGATTTACAAAAAAAATATGGTGCAGATGCTGTGCGATATTATTTAGTTCGTCAGTTGGCTATTACTCAAGATGGACAATTTAGCAATGAAGATTTAGAACAAAGAATTACTTCTGACTTAGCAAATGATATTGGTAATTTATTCCAAAGAATGAGTGTTCTTGTTGAAAAAAATGGATTTAAAAATATAGCTCCAGGTGTATGGCAAAAAGAAGAGTTGGATCTTCAAAAAAAATTGCAAGATACTATTGCATTGATGAATCAAGAAATGGATCGTGGTTATTTTCATATGTCTATTTCATTGTTATGGAGATATATACATGCAGTTAATAGTTATTTTCATGCTCTTGAACCTTGGAAGGTAGTTAAAAATAATAAAGAGCGTTTTGAGACTATTATGAGTGCTACTTGTCATAGTCTATATGCAATTGGTTTACTTGCTTGGCCAGTTATGCCAAAAAAAATGGAAGAAATGCTCAATCGTTTGGGAGTTCAATTTGAGCCAGGTTTTAAAGATTATAAAAAATCTTTAGAGGAAATCTCATGGAATGTGCATTTTGTTATTAATCAAGGAAATTCATTATTTACAAAACCAGAAATTAATGAGGAATCAATGGTTGAAATTCAAGAAGAAGTGAAAGAAGAACAATCAATTACTATTGATGATGTAGTAAAAGTTGATATTCGTGTTGGAACTATTGTGACATGCCAAGCTGTTGAAGGATCGGAAAAATTAGTTCGATCACAGGTTGATTTTGGTGATTTTGGTATGAGACAAATTTTCTCTGGAGTTCGTCCATCTCTTACACCAGAAATGCTTCAAGGTACGCAGGCTATTTTTGTAGTAAATTTAAAACCAAGAAAAATGATGGGACAAGAATCACAGGGTATGATGCTAGTTACAAAAAATAATGAGAATGATATTATTCCAGTTCGACCTGTATCTACTGTGCCAAATGGAGCAAAATTGAGCTGATGAGAAATTCTAAAAAGAAGGTTTAGTTGTTATGAAGATTGCTAAAATTCCACATTATGTACGTAGAGCTAAAGAGCTTGGGCCATTTAAAACATTAGAAGTTATTTCTCATAGAGTTCAAACATCATATTTTGAACAATATGCTCGTTATCAGGCTGATCAAAAAAAAGCATCGCATAAGTGGTGTTCATTTTCTGCTAAAGCAGAAACAAAAGATTTTGATTTGTTTTTTAAATCATTAGCTCAAAGATCTTTTGTTGTTATGTCCGATATATATCATGAAGAACGTAATGATAGTAAAGAATTAATGCGCCAAGCAGATTCTTTTGCTCATAACTGTTTTGATATTTTAGGTTCTCGAGAACAATGTTTAATCACCATGCCTTGGCATAGTGATTTTCGTTTAAGATATCAAAATCCTGATGCAGATTATTTATTTGATAAAAGAATCTTTTATAAAGATATGATTATTCAATCAGGCCTTACTGATAGACTCACAAAAGACATTAAAGTTCCATGGGAGCTTGCAAGATTTCAGCATTTGTTTGTTATGGGGTTAGCTTATGAAAAAGGTAACGATCCTTTATATGCACGATCTTTTGTTAAACAAGTGAGTGATTTTTTAGATGAAAATCCTTTTTTACTTGGACCAAATTGGGTTTGTCCTATGGATGTTGGTATTAGAGCATTAAACTGGGTTTGGGCCTTTAATTTTTTTAAAAAATCAGAAGATATACCATTACATTTTTGGGAACGATATATATGTTCTTTATATGATCATATGTATTATTTAGAGCATAATTGGGAAGTTTTTGGGGTTACCTCTAATCATTATCTTTCAGATTTAATAGGATATTTTTATGTTACTTGGTTTTTTAAAGATCTTAAAGGTGTAGCAAAAAAACATGAATGGTGTTTTAAAGAACTTCTTAAAGAATTTGAAAAACAAGTTTTTGATGAAGGGACAGATTATGAAGGATCAACAAAATATCATTGCTTAGTAACAGAAATTTTTTATAATTTTTATCTTTTATCTCAAGAATCTGGTTTTATTATTCCACAGTCAATTTTTGAAAAATTACAACGTATGTTCAATTTTATTGATTGGGTTATGTATGATAATAAATCGCTTGTGGCTATAGGTGATGATGATTCAGGTAAGATTTTACATTATGGAATTACTCCATCTCTTGTTTCAGCGATGGCTCAAAAGAGATTAAGTAATGAAATTATGTTTAAAAAATTCGGTTTATCTGTTTATAAAACAGCTGATTGGCATATTACATTAAGACATCATGCTTATAGTAAAGAGCAACCATCGGGTCATTTTCATAATGATATTGGTAGTATAACAGTAGCGTATAAAGGAATACCTGTTATTGTTGATCCGGGTTCTTACGTATATACTCCTTCAACTGTTTGGCGTAATACTTTTAGATCTGCACAATCTCATAATAGTTTTTTTATTGAAGATGTTGAACCCGTTTTATTTAGTGAATCGTCGTTGTTTGTTTTAGATCTTGAAGAAAAAAAATGTAATGATCCCATTTGGAAGGTTAAACATAATTTATATAGTGTAAGTGCTTCTAGGTCGGTTAATATAGATGAAAACAATCATATAATTACTTTGCAGGATAGTTGGGAAGAGACTCCTGTACAAAGTTGTGTAAGTGTATGGAATTTTACACTTGCTCCAGATATTGAACCATATATAGAAAATACAAAATGCTATTTATCATATAAAGGTAAATCTTTACTTATTTTATCATCAGAAGATTTAGCTTTTAAACTTGTATCAGGTTGGTTTTCACCATCATATGGAACAAGAGTTATGTGCAAAAAACTTGTAGCACGTTCTCTTTTGAGCGCTCAACCAGTAACTATTAAGATTGAAAAAGCTGAATAGTTATTAAAATAAAAAAGTCAGTTTAAAACTGACTTTTTTATTTTAATAAAGTATTAAATAATTTTTTATTATGTTTTTATTCTGAAATGTAGCCGCATTTTTTATCACCACAAGATAAAATTATTTTCCCATCATTATTAGTTTTTTTGATAAGAGCAGGAGCTTTACATTTAGGACACGGGGTCTCTTCTATATCACCAAAAAGAGCATATTTGCATTTGGGATAATTTTTGCATCCCCAAAAGCTTCCACCTCTCCATTTTCTTTCTGCAACTTCACCGTTGTCTTGAGGGCATTTGAATTTTGCTACATTTTGATGAATATATTTGCATTCAGGAAATCCTGAGCATGCAATAAACTTGCCAAATCGTCCCGACATTTCACGCATGTTTCTTGAGCATTGCGGACAGGTCATATCAAGTAATTTGGGTTCTTCTTTTTCTACTAAGGTAATAATTCCAGTTTCTGTATCACGAGCAAAATTTGAAGTAAAAGTACATTCAGGAAATCCAGAACATCCAACAAATTCACCAGATTTTCCAAAACGTATTAATAATTTTTTTTCTTTACATAAAGGACATACAAGATCAGTTTCTTGAGCTTGCTTGCCTGTGTCGCCTTTAAAAGCAGTGAGTTCTTTTTCAAAATGATCCCAAAAATTATTTAAAAGAATATCTCTTTCAAGATTTCCTTCAGCAATCTTATCAAGGTCTTCTTCCATATTTGCTGTAAACTTTGTATCCATGATATGAGCAAAATTTTCTTTTAGTGTTTTTGTAACCATCATTCCAAGCTCAGTAGGGACAAAGCGTTTTTTTTCGACAGTTGTGTAATCTCGTTCTTTAATAGTGTTAAGAATTGTTCCATAAGTGCTAGGACGACCAATGCCTTCTTTTTCAAGTTCTTTAACAAGTGTTGCTTCTGAATAACGAGCAGGCGGTTGTGTGAAATGTTGTTTTGGATCAATTTTCTCTAAAGAACTTTTATCATTTGCTTTAAGCCCTTCAGGAAGTTTTATTTTTTGATCTTCTTGATCAGATTCTTCTTCTTCTAGTGAATATACTTTTAAAAAACCATCAAAAATGAGTGTTGATCCAGTAACTTTAAAAATATATTTTCCACCTTGAATAATTACTTGACGTTGTGCATATTCTGCTCCAACCATTTGACTTGCAAGAGTTCTTTGCCAAATTAATTCGTACAGCTTTGCTTGATCAGGTGAAGCATATTTTTTAACTAAAGATGGTGTAATATTCATATCTACTGGACGCACAGCTTCGTGAGCATCTTGAGTGTTTCCTGTAGATTTTTTTTCATAAGTATTAGGTTTGCTTGGTAAATAGTCTTTTCCAAATTGCTTTAATATTAGATCTCGTGAATTGGTTAATGCTGTTTCGGAAAGTCTTAAAGAATCTGTACGCATATATGTAATAAGAGCTGTAGGGGTATCATCATTTAAATTGATACCTTCATAAAGATTTTGAGCAATTTGCATTGTTTTTTTTACAGCAAATCCAAGTCCGTTATATGCAGCTTGTTGTAATGAGCTTGTCATAAAAGGGGGAAGTGGGTTTTTTATTCGTTTTTTATCAATGATTTCTGTTATTATGTAATTTTGTTGTTCTATATCTTTAAGAAGTTCATGTGCTGTTTTTTGATCTTTTATTTCAGCTTTTTTTGTTCCAATATGAGTTAATTGAGCAGGGAATTTTCCAGAATTATGTTTGAAAGTTCCTGCTATAGTCCAATATTCTTCTGGTTTAAAACTTCTAATTGAATCTTCTCTATCACAAACAAATTTAAGTGCTACCGATTGAACTCTTCCAGCGGAAAGTCCTTTTTTAATTTTTTTCCATAATAATGGAGAAACCTCGTAACCAACCCAACGGTCAAGAACTCTTCGAGCTTGTTGTGCTGCAACTTTTTGATCATCTATATGATGTTGATTGTTAATAGCTGCAATAATTGCTGATTTTGTAATTTCATTAAAAGTAATACGAAAAATTTTTTTTGGATTTTTAATTACTTTTTTTATTTCTTCTGCCACATGCCAAGCTATAATTTCACCCTCTCGGTCAGGGTCTGGAGCTAAGTAGACTTCGTCGGAATTGCTTGCAGCCTTGCAAAGTTCGGCAATTGTTTTGGCTTTGTCTTTTATAGGAACATACGAAATTGTTATTGGATTGCGAGTTACGCCCATTTCTTTTTCAGGCAAATCTTTGACATGTCCCATTGTTGACATAATTTGAAAGTCTGGCCCTAAGAATTTTTTAATGGTTTTTATTTTTGCGGGTGATTCTACAATTAATAACTTTTTCATATTTTTTGATCTTTACCTATATTTTAGTGTCAATGTCTGCAACTGTACCTTATAAAATTCTATTTTTCAAACATCGACTTTTTGTTTTTGAGCGTATTATAAAAGATAAATATAGTATATTCTATATTTTTAAATTTCAAAAAGTCAATTATAATTAAATTTAAAATAGTTTATTTTTGCAGATTCAGCTTTTATAAAAAAGCTGAGACGTGTTTTTTTTGAGAAATTTTTTAGTATCGTAATAAAAAAGAAAGTGGCTCAAGATTTATTTTTTTGAGCCACTTTCTTTTTGTTTTTTATGCAGTCTTTGCATAGAGGAAGACTGCGTTTTTTTAAAGTTTTAGGACGGTATATCAGAGGAGATTTTATTTTATTAGATTGCGGGTTATTGTTGTTTGAATAACTGCTTTTTAAACATATGAATCCTAATAAAATAAAAATAATAAATCTCATGATACTTATTTTTTAAGTTGGTGAATCATTTTTTTATCAGGATTTCCTGTTACGGATTTTAAATCTGAGGTTGATGTTTTGGGGGTAGTTGCTGGTATTGTTACATCAACTGCGGTGATACTGATTTTTGTAGCATCTGGTTTGTTAGTTGAAATAATTTTTTGAAGTTCTTCACCCGATGTTTTTCCATCAATAGAAATTGAAATTGCAAGAAGAGGTGTTTTATTTTTTGGTTTTTTTGATTTTTTATCTTCACTTTTAGTAGCAGTAGCAGGATATATATTGCATGTTTTGTCTGTTTTTTTCATGTTTCCAGAACCTACAATAGCTCCATTAAAATAAGCTTTTGCTCGAATGCCATCTTTACCATCTTTTTTTGCAATAATTTCTATTGAGTCAATTGTGATATTATCTTTTGTCCATGAAAATGGGATTTTGTTGCCAGAATTGGTTTTTTGTTTGTCTTGAATCTTTTTAGTGTTTATTTGTAGTTTTGTTTGGCGTTTTACTTTGTTGTATTTGGTTACATTTGCACTATTAATAATGCATGCATTAAGGAGAGCGATGGTAAGTAACTTTTTTTTCATAGATTTCCTTTTATTGTTGCCCCCCCTTATGCACTTTTTTTATTTAATTTCTTTTTTTTCTTTTTCTCTGTAGTTGTTAATTCGTATTGATTGTACAGATGTTTTTTTTGTTTTTGCAGATGATCCTTTTTTATTTTTATCTTTATCCTTATCTCCGCCGCGTTCTCTTAGAGGAGATTTTCCTTGAGCCTTAGTCTTTTTTACATTGTTTTTATGTTTTTTTTCTTTCTTGTCTTTTGTCTTGTGCTCTTGTTTTTTGCCATTTTTTTCTTGTTTAGGTTTACAGCATTTTCTATTTTTTGGGGATCTTGAATCTTCATGTTTGATAGCATCTTTAGATACAATCTGTTCAGTTAACCCAAGAAGAGACAATGCGAGTAATAATTTTTTCATATTTAACTCCTTATTCTTGCTGATTTACAGCTTATTATTATTAATATGCTAGAACTTTACTTAAACTTGGTTGATTATCGCAATCATTTTTTATCTTTTTTTACAAAATCTTTTTTTATTTTTTTATTCTACCTTTAGGTGCTGTTTCTGTTTTTTTATTAGTTTGTTCGCTTGTAGTATTTGACAGAACAACTTGGTTTGTTTCAGGAGTTAAAGGTGCTGGTTGAGATGATGAGATTTTTGTGGGGCTTGATTTAGATTTAGTACTTGAGGTTTTTTGAGTTAAAGAAGGAATGTTTTTTGTATTAGTAGATTGGTTTACAGGCGATGATGTTGTTGATGAAGCAGATACTTTTTGAGAAGAGGTAGTTTGAGTTTTAGCTAAGGTTGTATTATTAGCATTTTTATTTTGTGAATTTTCATCAAGAATATAAGCATTAGAAGGTTTTTTTGTGTTGTTATTGCCTTCTACTAATTTTTTAAGAAAATTTTGTTGTTCTTCAAGAGATACTGCCTTTAAAGATGATGTGCTGTAAAAAATTATTGATAGTAAAATAAAGATGGTTATATTTTTTTTCATAAATAAAGTTCCTTTTTTTATATTTTTTTATATTTTCAAAGTAAGAATTAATAGTACGTATAAGTTTTTTAAATGAGCAAGAGTTTTTGATTGTGGAATTAGTAAATATTAAAAATTTATTGATATACTTTCAGCATATTTTTGTAGCTAATAATAGGTGTTTATATGGAATTATTTTTTCGATGTGCGTATATGCATATTTTATATACTGGTATAGCAGTTTTGATATTTGCATTATGGTATCGTATTTATTATCATATTGAACCATTTTATAAATATCCTCTTACAGATATTATTATTCATCGTATAAATACTCCAATTAATTATAAAAAAATACTTTCAGTATTACGATTTTTGATTTTGATGGCACTGGTTTTTTTTGCATCACGACCACAATTTATAGATCAACAATCCAATGTATATGTGCAGGGTGTTGATATTATGATGGCACTTGATGTTTCTGGCAGTATGCAGTTATTTGATGATCTAAATAATAGAAAACCTCGTATTACTATTGCTAAAGAAGAAGCTATAAATTTTGTAAAAAAAAGAGAAAATGACCCTATAGGATTAGTTTTATTTGCCGAAGAGGCAGTTACTCGTTGTCCCGCTACGCTTGATAAAAAAATGTTAGAATCAATCATCGATTCCACTGAATTAGGCATTATTAATCCTCAAGGGACAATGCTTTCTAAAGGATTATTGATGGCTATTAATAGACTTAAAAAATCAAAAGCAAAAAGTCGTATTATTATTTTACTTACAGATGGAGAACCAACGCCAGGTGATGAAAGTCCTGAAGTTGTTGTGTCTTTAGCAAAAAAATATGGCATTAAAATATATACAATTGGTATTGGGGGGCAGCAGGGTGGTTATTTAGATACTCCTTTTGGTATTCAAGCAGTTGATATGCCTTTTAATACACAAAAACTTTTGTATTTTGCAGAAAATACTGGAGGTAAAATGTTTCATGCAACAAAACCAAATGAATTATCTAAAATTTATGAAATTATTAATCAATTAGAAAAAACAGAGTATGAAACAAATGTTTTTCAAAAATATGAAGACATTATAATGCCATTTTTTTGGATAGTTTTAATACTTGTTTGTGCTGAAATTGTACTTTCTCAATATGTGTGGTTTGGATTATGAAAAGTGATTTTTTTGGTATTACCTTTGCTGCCGTAGAATATTTTCCTTTTTTAGCTGGATTTATTTTTGCATGTTTTTTTATTGTTTATAAAAAATATAAGTTAATTTCTTTTGTTAATAAGTTAGCTCTTTTAAAGTGGCAATCTCTTTTACTTCCTCACTATTCTCGTTTTAAAATTATTATTAAATCAATTCTTTTATTATCCGGTTTAATATGTTTATTTATTGCTCTTATTCGTCCTCAGTGGGGTGTCAAAGAAGAAGTGGTAGAGCAAATGGGAAGAGAACTTTTTATAGGGCTTGATATTTCGCGAAGTATGCTGGCTTCTGATGTTAAACCTCATAGACTTGCTTTTGCAAAATCAAAGATACGTCGATTGATTAAATTGTTAGAGGCAGAAAGAGTTGGCCTTTTGGTGTTTTCTGGTGACGCTCTTATTCAATGTCCTCTTACTCGTGATACTGCAGCATTTAATTTGTTTTTAGATGCTGTTGATGTTGAAACAATTTCTTCGGGCACAACAGCTCTTGATCAGGCTTTATTAAAAATAATATCTATTTTTAATTCTATGCCAACATGTAAAGATAAAGTTGTTGTTATGTTTACAGATGGAGAAGACTTTTCTAGTAATTTGTCAGCTGTAAAAACAAAAGCTCATGATATGGGTATACACATTTTTACTTATGGTGTAGGTACAGAGCAAGGTGCTCCCGTTCCTATTATTGATGATCAAGGAAAGTCAATTGGACATCAAAAAGATGCTCAAGGTAATGTTGTTATTTCACGATTGAATTTTGGAATTTTAAAAAATCTTGCTCAAGAAAGTGGTGGTGTTTATATTTCGCCAACTCAAAATGATGATGATTTGGATATTTTAGTGCGTCAAGTGGAAAAATATGAAAAACAAAAATATGAAGATAAAGAAATTTCTAAAAAAGAAGAGCGTTTTTATTATTTTTTATTAGTTGCCTTTTTTTGTTTTTTATTTGAATGGATTTTATAATGAATTTTTTATATTGTAGTACGGCTTTTTTATTAATGATATGTCAGCCAATATATTCTATTTTTGATTCTTATAAAGTAATGCAAGCTTATAAAAAGTCTGATTTTTCTTGTGCACAAAAATTGATTAATGACCAATTATTAACTTCTTCAAATGATTCAGAAATTTTTTTTAATGCAGGTGATATTGCATATCGTAAAAATGAATATGCAAAAGCATGTGCATATTATGAGCATGCAGCGGATCTTTCAAAGCCATGTAATGATCTTTTTATAAAGGCTTATTTTAATAAAGGTAATTGTTATTTTCATGATAAAAAATTTATAGAAGCAATTGAATCATATTCAACTGTTTTGAAATGTGATAAAAATCACAAAAAAGCTTTATATAATAAGCAAAAGGCTGAAGGGTTATTAAAAGATCAAGAGCGTAAAGAGCGAGATAATCCTTTGGGAGAAAATTCTAAAGAAAAAAATAAAGAAAATTCTAAAGAAAAACAGGAAGAAAAAGATAATAAAAATGAACAAAATAAAGATGATACTAAAAAAGATGTAGATCAAAATAAAGAAAATAATAATCAAAAATCAAATAATCAAAATCAGCCTTCAGAAGAGCAATCAGATCAAAAAAAAGAAAAGTCCGAAGATCAAGGCAGTGATCAAAAAAATAATCAAAGTGGTAATCAACAAAGAGAGAATACTCAAGAAAATAAAGATCAAAAAGGGAATCAGGATGAAGAAAAAGAATCCAAAGCCCAAAATTCCAAAAATGATGAAAATAAAAAACATAAAAATGACCAATTCCAAAAAGAAAAACAACAATCAAAAGAACAGTCTGATTTTAGCAATCATGATGATCAAATCAAAAAAAATAAAAATTTAGACAAGGGGTTAGTGCAAGATAAATCATTACAGGAAGAGCAAAGTAATAAAGAAGATAAAAAACAGCACATGTTATATGCTCAAGAAGAGAAGTCTGTAGATGATGAAAAAAAGGATGCAGAATATTTGTATATGAAAGCAATTGATGATGCAGATAAACAATCCGGTAAGTATCTTTTTAAACGAATGACAAAAGGATCTAAAAATGAAGGTCAAAGAAATTGGTAAATGGTTGCTTTTAGTATGTGCTCATATTTCATTATATGCTTATTCTCCAGTCTCTATTGAGATTTTTGATGAAAATGGAAGAAAAACAGAAAAAATTAAATTAGGAATCCCATTTTTTGTTGATGTTGAAATTGTTTCTGAAGAGCACACTTCTCATCCAAAATTAGAATCAGATTATGCAATAGTAACTAACTTACAGGGTTCGCGTAGCAGTATTTATACAATTAATGGCCATAGGACTGTTTCTAAAAGTTATCGTTATACTGCGCAAGCTCATGAAGAAGGTAATTTTATTATAGGTCCTGCAATAGTAATGATAGGTGGAAAACAAGAAGTTTCTGAAACTAAAAATATTGTTGTAGAAATGAATAGTAGTACTAGAGATGAAGCTATGAATGAAGCTTCTGTGTATGTAGAAATTAGTACTGATAAAAATCAGATATATAAAGGTGAAGAGGTTACATTTTTTTTACGTATTTATATGCAAACAGATGATATTCATATAGAGGCTATTCAAGAACCTAAATTTGCAGGTTGTACAGCTCAATCATTAGAAGGTCCTGTTACTGGAAAAGAAATAGTTAACGGAATTTCGTATAAATATCTTGAATGGAAAACAAAATTTTATGCACACAATTCAGGATCTTTGATTATTCCTGCAGTATGTGCAAATGTTGTTATTGAGCAAGATAGAGGTTATGGAGCAAATGATACGTTAGATTTTCTAGGAATGGTTGGTTCTATTTTAGGTACAAGATCTGAGCATCTTCAATTGTTTTCAAATGCTCTTAAATTGAATGTTCTTGATTTGCCTGTAATAGATAAAAAAGTTACAGCATTAGGTTCATTTTCAAGTTTTACATCAAAAAGTAATTTAGAAAAATCTAAAGTAGGAGAAGGCGTTGTTTTTACACTTGAACTTGTTGGGCAAGGTAATTTTACAATGATCGAACATCCTAGTTTGCAACTGCCAGATGGTTTGCAATATTACGATTCTAATGCAAACATACATCCACTTGGAGCTGGAATTTTAAAAAAAGATTTTGAGTATATAGTTCAGGGAGTTAATCCTGGAACATATGTAATACCTTCTCAAGAATTTATTTATTTTGATAAAAATAAAGGTGTTTATAAGTCTCTTTTTTCTAAACCAATAGAATTAATTATAACTCCTTCAGATATAACACCTCAAAGTAGTACAGATCTCAATAATCATGATGGTGATATTAAAAACGATTCTTTTTTTAGTGAAATTGGAGATCTTGAAATAAATGCATGGAGAGATGATAGCTTTAGAGGGCTAAGTTTAAGAAACTTTTTATTTCTGTTATTGAGTTTGTTATTAATTATGGTTTTAATGGTTGTTAAATTTTTTTATAGTTTTTATAGTCAGAAAAATGCTCCGTATAAGTCTTATACAAATGCATTTTTAAATGCTCAAAAAAAATTAAAAATAATAGAGTCTAAAAATGACTACCAGAAGTTGCGAGAATTATGGCTAGAGCTTTTTGCAGCAAGATTTAAATTGCCAGTCAATGCTATTACTCAAGATAGAATAGAGCGCGGTTTGCTACAGATAGATGCTGATTGTGAATTGATAAAAGAATGGAAAAGTTTTTTTACTATTATTATGGCCATGAGTTATTCAAAAGAGGAAGTAATTAATTCTCAAAAGCTATATGAACAAACACGTGACTGGTTAAAACGTTTAGATGGAAAGTTATAGAGGTGTTAAAATGAGGAAGAAATTATTTATATTGTTGTTTTTAGTTTTATCAGTTAAAGCAAATAAAGATTATGAATTGTTTTTAAAAGGCAATCATTTATTAAAAATTGGTTCTTTGCAAGAAGCTTTAGATAGTTATAATCAAATTAAAATAAAATCATCTGCAATAGCTTACAATAAGGCTCTTGTTTTATTTGGACTTCAAAGATATTCAGAAGCTTTGGGGCAGTGTTGTCAGGCTCAATTAAAAGCAGAAGGTTCTCTTGCTAAAAAAATTAAACATACAAAAACTGTTATTCAAAATAAATTAGGGCTTTCTAAAGATTCTTTTTTATATGTATTTTTTCTAGATATGCAAAGTGGTATGTGGTTAGGGCTTTGGCAATTGTTATTTTTTTTATCATTATGCAGTATGATATGGTTTATTTATATTTATAATTTTGAGGCAGAAAGTTTTTTACTACAATATTTAAAAGTAAAAAAACCAATAAGAAAAAGAAGTGTTTTGTTTTTTCTTTTTTTATTATTTTGTTCGATGATAAAGATTTTTTCTTACTATTATGTGCGCCAATCATATGTCGTTATTTTGCCAAAAGAGGCTTCTGTTTATGTTGGTCCTTGCGAAGAATTTGATAAAATAGGCACGCTTTCTGTTGGTGTTTGTGCAGAACTAGTGGACGAGAATGACGCTTGGTGTAAAATACATAATTCTGATATTAAAAGTAGAGGATGGATACAGAAACAAAATGTATTTATAGTTGAAGATTATAATTAGGAAGTAATGTGTCGTTAAATTACGAAAAATTTTCTAAGTTTTTTTTAAAAAATCGCATCTTAATTGCGATTTTTGTTTTGATATGTGCTCTTCCTTTTGGCTTGATAATTACTCAGTATTTTTCTATGCGAAAAGCAATTGCTACTTTGCTGGAGTATCAAGATGATTATCGTTCGTATGCGATGACGCTTAAAAGAGTTATTAGAGAAAAAACAAAAAATACTTCTGAAGAAAATTCTTCAGAAGTAAAAAAAAAAATAATTTTGAGCGAACTTGATTTGCCATTAATGTTTCCTGAAGATAGAGAGATTTTTTCTAGTGATTGTGATGAGCCAATTTTTAGAGTTGTTAATCGTAATAAAAGAAAATTACGTACTGCTGCTTTAGAATATGCTCGAAAATATTCATTAGAAGCTGATTTATTAGCAATGTTTCAACAAGATAGGAAATCTCTTTCTGAAGTAAAAAAACAATCTAAAAAAAATAAAAAAGTTAGAAAAAAAATAAAAAAAAATAATCAGTTAATTCAATCAATTCCTGTTCATTTAGCTGCGTTTGCAGTAGATGAATCAGACTCTGCTTTAAAGCATGATTTTATTTGTCAATTACCTCTTAAAAAGGGAAGTTATAGAGTAAGTTCTCCTTTTGGTCCACGTAAAATTGGAAGTCGTGGATGGAGGTTTCATTCAGGGATCGATCTTGCCGCTGCGCCAGGAACTCCTGTGTATGCTGTTGCTCAAGGAACTGTAATTCAAGCTGGTTGGTATAGGGGGTATGGAAATTGTGTAACCATTGCTCATGGTAAAAAATATGCAACACGTTATGGTCATATGAAAAAAGTTACTATTAAAGTAGGTACTAAAGTTCAACAAGGAACTGTTATTGGAAAAGTAAGTAATACGGGTAACATTGTTGGCAAAAATGGATATCATCTTCATTTTGAGATACATTCATTTGGAAAGCCTATTAATCCGTTGATATTTTTAAATTGTTAGGAGTTTAATATGTTTAAAAAAGTTAGAGAGTTTAAAAAATGGTGGGATCGACCAAAATCTACATTAGAAGATTGGATACAGTCTCTTGTTGTTTTTTTACCATTACTTTTTATTGTTAGAACTTGGATTTATGGATTGTATCAAGTTCCTAGTGGGTCTATGGAATCAACATTATTGGTAGGCGAATTTTTTTATGCAGATAAATTTTCTCCTCTTTATAGAAAGCCAATGCGTGGAGAAATTGTTTCATTTAATGATCCTACATATTCTTATTCTTCAAATCCTTATATGCGTTGGTCGCAGATGTATATTTGGGGCCCAGAGAATTGGACTAAACGTGTTATAGGTATACCAGGCGATCATATTCAAGGGAAGATAGAAAATGGAAAGCCGGTTGTTTACATTAATGGAGAGTTATTGACAGAGCCATATGTTAATAAATATCCACTTGTGCTTGCAGATGTTAAATCTAAAGAAACATGGCGTTCTTATAATCCAGAAGAGTCTTACGAAGATCAGTTTTTTTATAAAATGAATGGCTCTTTGGTAAAGCGTTTAAAAAAATTATTGCAAGAACATGATTGCCTTTCAGAGCGATTGCCGGGGACTCCTCTTGATGAAGTAGAGCCGCGTATGGGTAGCGATATCTATGATGTGCATCTTGGAGAAAATGAATATTGGTTAATGGGTGATAATAGATTAGGAAGTTATGATTCAAGAGGATGGGGACCTTTGAATGGAGATCTTATTCACGGAAGAATAAAATTTAGATTTTTTTCTCTTGATAGACAAGAAGCATGGTTGCCTTTTGAGCTTATATTGCATCCTTTTGATTTTTTTAAAAGGTGTAGATGGAGTCGTTGTTTTCAATTTGTTTCATAAATGAAAATAAAATTGGCGTTATTATGATTTTATGCTACATTTAAGCTACATTTTTAAAATTTAAAATAAAAATATGATTCAGGGAGTTTTCATGCAAAGAAGAATACAGTTTTTAAGTTTACTTGCAGCAGTTACATTTTTTTCAGGTTGTTGGAAGAAATCAGAAGATGTTGTAGTAGTTCCTTCTTGTGATAATGATACTGTTAAGTTAATTAATGTCCTTGATCAAAAATATTTTGAAGATGCTCATATTCCTGGTTCTCTTAATATTTCTTTAGATGATTTAGAAAAAGAATCTGCTGATTGGAATAAAGATGCAACTGTGGTAGTATATTGTGCAAATTATAATTGTTCTGCAAGCGCAGCAGCTGCTCGCAAGCTAAAAGAGTATGGTTTTACAAACGTTAAAGCGTATGAAGCTGGAATGGCTGATTGGGCTCAAGCCGGGTTGCCAGTTGATGGGCCTGCGCAAGAATCATATTTAATTCAGGCAAATGAAAGACCTGTTTTAGATGAAAATGTTGAACAAGGCGATGTAGTAGAAATTTCTACAGATGAATTGGCAAATTTGTTAGGTGTGCAAAAGGCAAGTAACTAAAGTAGTTTTGTTTGGCGGCATAGCCAAGCGGTAAGGCAGGGGACTGCAAATCCCCCATCCCCGGTTCAAATCCGGGTGCCGCCTCCATAAGACGCACCTCTTTGAAATATATGACGCCGGGATGGCGGAATTAGGTAGACGCAAAGGACTTAAAATCCTTCGAGTTTTTACTCGTGCCGGTTCGAGTCCGGCTCTCGGCACCATATATTAATATGGTTTTTAAAAATCTCTTTTTAAAAGTCATAATCTTTTAAGTTTTATAAAAAATATTTTTACAATTTCATGCAGTATTTCCCCTTTTGGGGTTTTGCTTTTTATTTTTGAAAAAATATAAATTTTATAACTTGACAAAAGTATATTAATCAATAGGTTACGATTTTAGTACTAGTTTTTGTTTGCCTGGGGTATTTAATAAAAATATTAAGGAAGACATATGAATAAAGCGATGTTAGTTGAAAGCATGGCTAAGCAGACAAAGCTCCCTAAGGCAACATGCAAAGAATGCTTAGAAGCTTTTATCTCAAGTGTAAGTAATGCGCTTAAGCACAATAAGCCAGTTGTTTTGACAGGATTTGGGTCTTTCCAAGTTTTCAAACGTAAAAAAAGAATTGGTATCAATCCAGCAACTCATAAGAAGATGGAAATACCAAGCAAAAAAGTTCCTAAATTTAGACCAGGTAAAGCTCTTAGAAACCTTGTGAGCTAGTTTAGTTCTGCAAAAATTTTGCAAAGAGAGGCTGTTTTTAAATAGCCTCTCTTTTTTTATTTATTTTATAAAATTCTATAAAATCATTCATTTTATTTATTTTTTTAAAAACTTTACATAAACATTTTATGTATATACAATGTAATAACATAATATATACATAGTGGCCACATTGTATGTGTTTTGGTTGTATAAATATATAAATTAATATGAGGTTTTTATGTTAAAAAAGCTTGTTAAATATGGAAATAGTACGGCATTAATTTTAGAAAAACCACTTCTTGAGCTTATGGGTATGGAAGAAGGTTCTTTTGTTAAGATTTCTACTAATGATGGCAAGTCTTTAATTATTACTCCAGTTCCGCATAGTCAGTCTGTGTTAAATCTTAAGGATGCTATAAAAATTGGTATAGAAAATGAAGCAGAGTTATTTTTAGAGCAAAAATATGGGAAAGAGTTAGCAACTGCTGAAAATATTAAGCTTTATCAATATTTTGTTGAAAAATATAAAACATATTTTTCAGATCTTATGACTAAGCATAATGCTTTTAATTTGTCTGAAAAGTTTATGAGTGATGTTAATTATCAAAAAGAAGTTGCTGATTTAGGTTTAAAATACAATCCAATTTCTCATAAAAAAGAATATGTTGATGAATTAATTAAAATTCGTCAAAAATATTGTCCTGAAATTAAGCAGTATGATGATGCAATGAGGTCATTAACAGATGATTTTGAAAAAGATTTTGAAAATGCAATGAATTCAAATGGTTTAAATTTGAAAAATAATAATTAATTTATTTAGTAAAAAAGAAATAGCTGGATTTAAATTCAGTTATTTCTTTTTTAATTTGATATAATTAATCATTATTTTTTTTCTAAAATAGAGGTTTTTTTATGAATAAAATGTTTTTTTTATTGTCACTGTTTTTTTACAATATTTCTGTTAAAGCTGATTATAAAGCTATAGGTCGTGCGCTTTCACAATCGTGTAATGAAGATTATACAGAAGATTTAAGTTCTAATGCATCTACAAGTATTTATGATGATCCAGAAATGAAAGCGCTTTTTCAAAATGAAGATCTATCGCCTGCGCAATTAAGAGAGCGTTTAGGCTCTTTATTGGAGGATGTTTACGACGAAAATGCATTATTGATTAATAAAAATTTAGTAAGAGATTTAGATCTTATTATCGGTTCAAATAATCAAAAAGATTCTGTTTTAAATCAAATTAAGCAAAAAGGTGTTACAACGGTTTCGGGAGAATTGTTTTTGGCAAAATTGCTTTGTAGTCCTACTTCATCTATTGAACTGCTCACAAAAAGGCAAGCGATTATTCAGGGTTTTATTGAAATGAATGATGCTGATAAAAAAGAATTAACAAAAGCTTTTGCACTTATTCATGCAGGAGAAGGTTCTTTAATGCAGTGCTTCCCAGAGCTTCCAGCTCGTTTTGCAAATAAAATTGGCAAGGGGGAAAAGTCAAAAACTTTTCAGCTTTTAGAAAAGTTTTCTTATGCAATTGGTAAAAGTCCAAAAATTAATCACGTTCTAATGCTCAGTGGTTCTTCATTAACTCCTGCTTTTTTGGCATATAAATTAAAACCTTTTATTTATGATTATGCGTATTTAACAGCATCTGATTCATCTGAATTTTTATTAAAAAGATTGTATGCGGGTGTTTTAGGGGGTAGTTCAGTTGGCGTTATTTGTACAATTTTTTATTTACTCAAGAAACATAGTTATGAAAAGGGTGTATTACCTAATTATAAAAAATTAATAGGTATTAGCAAAATTGTACGTGGCCTTGAAAAAATTGATAAAGTTCTTTTAAAGAATAAAGATTTAAGAGATAAATTAGAATTTTTTAAAAATATAAGAGCATTATTTGATAACTCTACTAATAATTCTTTAGTTTCAAGTGATTTGAAAAGATTAAAAAATTTATTACTTACCCGTACTTTTAAAGGTTCTCCTTCTTATATCCATTACGAAGGTCGTAGAGGAGCTGTTGATGCAATTCTTAATAAAGTAAAAAAAGAATTGTTGCCAATATTGCATGCAGCAGGAGAAGTTGATGCATATAATACTTGTGCTATTTTGTATACCAACTTTAAAGATTCCTCTACTCCATATTCATTTGTAAATTATAAAACTTCATCAAGACCATACATTAATGCTCAAAATATTTGGCATCCGCTTGTTAGTGCAGTTAATCCTTCTGCTGTAGTTTTAAATTCAATAGAAATTGGTGGCTCTGTATCTTCTAATGCTATTATTACAGGTCCTAATGCGGGTGGGAAATCTACATTTTTAAAATCATTAGCGTTTAGTGTTCTCTGTGCTCAGACTATTGGCATGGCACCAACTTCTTTTATGGAATTAACAGTATTTGAAAAAATTAATACATATATTAATATTACTGATGATACAGCACAAGCAAAATCGCTTTTTGTTGCAGAAGTTGAAAGAGCTCAGTTTCTTTTAAATTCTATTTCATCTTTAAAATCATCAGAATTTAGTTTTTCAATTATGGATGAAATGTTTACAGGTACAGCTGCAAAAGAAGGTGAAGCTGCGACTTATGCTATTGCTCGTAATTTTTCAAAAAATAAAAATAGTATTGTACTTTTAGCAACACATTTTAAAAAATTACAAGAACTGGAAAAAGAAAAATCAGGATTTAAAAATTATCAAGTTAAGGTTATTCATCACGCTGATGGATCTTTTAGTTATCCATATAAATTAGAAGAAGGTTGCTCTAATCAAAATGTAGCATTTGATATTCTTTTAAATAAAGGATTTGAAGGTTCTATAGTTAACGATGCTCGTGCATTGTTAAATACGTAGTTTTTAATTTTATATATAAAAATTAAAGGACTTTAATCCACTTAAGATTAAAGTCCTTTTTATGTTATTACAGTAAATCGATGAAAATTATAAAAAAGATTTGATATGCTATTCAGACAGTTTTTATAAAATGATACTAAGGAGAGATAGCATGAAAAATACAAAATTAGATCCTTCTTTATTTGATCAAATTAGAATGTTAAATATTTCGGGATCTATTCAAATTATTAAAGATGCAAACATCGATTGGCCTATTGCAGCAATATTTTTAGGATCAGGTTTTTTAAGTGCATTTTTATTTAAACGTTATTATAAAATGTGTATTATTTCACTTGCCGTTGGATCTATTTTAGTATGGGGACTTGATCATTTTTTTCATGTTATTAATTGGAATTCTATTAATGCATTGTTAGGAAATTCTCCGGCTGCTCAGGTAAATTCTTGGATTGATTCTTTGTCTACTTGGATTTCTTTAAATATTGCTTTTTCTCTTAGTTTTATTGTTGGGATGGTTATTGGTATTTTTTGTTGACTGATAAAATATTCAATTTTAAAAAAGGAAATAGTTCATGAAGAAAGTTTTTTTTATAATATTAATGCCTAGTTTTGTTTGCGCTGATTATGTTGATAGAACATTCATAGAAAGACATTATGCTCAAGGATTGCAAGGTGATAATAAAAAATCTTCTGTTGTTGATCGTCATGATGCAGAATGTTTTCCAAAAGTTGCAAATAATCCAGATAGATATTGTCAATTAAAAATTGTTGATAACATTATGTCTGCAGTTCAAAAAGAAACTAATGTTCAATTACGCTTGCCTAAAGATTTTGTTATTTCAGAAGAAGATGAACATAGTAAAGGTATAAAAGGCTTTTTTTTACACAATAGTACTTTTGAAGATGTTAATATAGAGACATTGGTAACGTTAGCACTTGAAGATCAAATAAAAAATATGAATAGAAAAAATTTAGAAGATGCCTTGCTTATGACAGCTGATATTGCTCATGAATCATTATTATATTCTTTAAAAGAAATAAGTATGTTGTCTGAAGAAGAAGAGTTAAGGCGCCTTTCTATGATTTCTGTATTAATGAAACTTAATGAATATTTAAAAAATTCTGAAAATCGTGAAAAGATTTTAAATTTAACAGACCAACCATTTGTAGTTATAAAAGGATTTTCAAAAAAACATTTAGCAGCTGTTGGAACTGCTGCTTTTTTGATAGGAGCAAGAGTTCCAAGTTTAATTGCTGCTTGTTTATCTCGTTAAAAATTTAAAAATTAGTTTCGAGGTAGATGGCATGTAGTTCCTCTAAATACTCCTTGTGTTATAAAAAAACAATAATCGGAGTCTATTTTTGGAATAATAAAATTTTTTGAAGCACCTGGGTAATGTATTATTACATAAAAAAGAGGTGCATATATTTCTTCTGTTTGATTGCTTTTAATAGTCAAACTTTTTGATCCACCGCTTCTATTAAATTCTATGATAATGTCCTCTGGGCAAGTATTTTTTAAAAAAATGCTTGATGGTCTTTGAGAAGCACTATAAGAATTTCCAAAAAAAGTTACTGCTAGTAATGACAAGTTTATTTTTTTCATTTACAAAACCTTCATTTAAAGAAAAAATAAATTCAATTATAAATATACATAAAAAAGGGGGGGGGTAATGTCAAATATAATGATTATCTTTTGTCTGTAATTTTTAATAGATCTATGCCAATAGAAAAAAATGTATTATCTGCTATATTATATATTTTTATGGGGTTTTATAAACAAATGGGTTTAATGACGTGTTAGAGCTTAAAAACTGTTCAGTTTTAATTGAAAATAAGCAAATTATTAAAGATATTTCTCTAAAGTTTCCTGAAGGTTCAATTACTGTTTGCATGGGGCCTAATGGTTCTGGTAAAAGTTCATTGCTTCATACTATTATGGGTAATCCTTTATATGCATTAGATTCAGGTAATATTTTATATAATAATAAAAGTATAGTTGACTTGAGTGTAGAAAAAAGAGCTGCCTTAGGCATGTTATTATTATTTCAGCAGCCGTATGAAATACCAGGTGTTTTAGTAAGTACTCTTTTAAAAGAATCTTTTAGGGCATTGCATCCAACAATTTCTATGGATGTTTATATAGACCGGCTTTCTTTAGGTTTTAATATTTTAAAGATGGATCGTAGCGTTCTTGATCGTGCTGTTCATGCAGGTTTTTCTGGTGGAGAAAAAAAGAAGTTAGAGATATTACAAGCTTTTATATTGCAGCCACATCTTTTGATGATTGATGAGCTTGATTCTGGTCTTGATGTTGATGCACGTCATATTGTAGGAAATGCTCTTAAAGAATTAAAAAAAATAGTTCCTCTTATGACTGTTATTATGGTTACCCATCATGATACTTTTTTCAGTTATATCAATCCTGATTATGTGCATATTTTAGCAAAAGGAAGAGTTAAAACTTCTGGATCAAAAATACTTATTGGTCAGATAGAAAAGAGTGGTTATGACTTCTGATAAAAAATTTAAAGAGCTGTCGGATGAGTTGGTAAGGTCAATTTCTTTGCAAAAAAATGAACCTGAGTGGATGATGCTTCAGCGATTAAATGCTTTATCTTTTTATCAAAAAATGGCTGTTCCGACGTGGGGAGCAGATCTTTCTGAATTGCATGATGTAGATATTTCATATTATGTGCAACCAGTGATAAAACAACAAAATTCATGGCAAACAGTTCCTGATTCTATAAAAAAAACATTCGAAGCGCTTGGTGTTCCTCAAGCAGAAAGATCTTATCTGGCAGGAGTTGGAGCACAATTTGAATCAGAAATTGTTTATCAAAATTTACAACAAGAGTGGAAAGATAAAGGGGTTATTTTTTGTGATATAGAAACTGCATTGCAAGAGCATTCTCAATTGGTTAAAAAATATTTTGGAACGGTAATTTCATTTAAAGATAATAAGTTTGCTGCTCTTAATTCTGCAGTCTGGAGCGGCGGAAGTTTTGTGTATGTTCCACATGGCGTAAAAATAGATATGCCATTACAGGCATATTTTAGAATTGATCAACAAAAAATGGGGCAATTTGAACGCACTCTTATTATTGCTGAGCCTGGAAGCTTTGTTCATTATGTAGAAGGATGTAGCGCTCCTACCTATCGTTCAAATTCTTTACATAGTGCAGTTGTAGAGATTGTAGCTCATGAAGGAGCTCATGTTAGATATACTACTATTCAAAATTGGTCTAATAATGTATATAACTTGGTTACAAAACGAGCAGTTGCTTATAAAAATAGTGTTGTTGAATGGGTAGATGGTAATTTTGGTAGTAAAGTTACTATGAAATATCCATGCATTTTATTAAAGGGAGAAGGTGCTCGAGGGCAAGTTATTTCTATAGCAGTTGCAGGAGAAGGCCAACATCAGGATTCTGGTGCAAAGATTATACACATGGCTTCCCATACAAAATCTTCTATTATTGCAAAATCAATTTCAAAAAATGGAGGACGTTCAAGTTATAGGGGTCTTGTAAAAGTTCTTAAAGGCGCGATAAATACACATGCTCGTGTTCAATGTGATGCTTTATTGTTGGATGATCTTTCAAGAACAGATACGTATCCAACAGTAATTACAGCTGAAGAAAAATTAGATATAGGGCACGAAGCTTCAGTTGGTAAAATTAATGAAGATCAAATGTTTTATTTGCAAAGTCGAGGTTTTTCTGAGCAAAAAGCTCAAACTATGATAGTAAATGGATTTATTGATGTTTTTGTACAAGAACTTCCGATGGAATATGCTGTAGAAATTAATCGTTTAATTGCTCATGAAATGGAAGGATCGATAGGTTAATGAATATTCGTAAAAGATCTATTGCTATTTCTGATTCTATTTCTCAATTAATAATCCCTGATTATGAATATGTGGTTATTTCTGAGCTTAATAATATTCAAAATATTTCTATAGAAATTATAGTTGGTAAGCATGCATCAGTTGAATATATTTTAAATGAAGTGCATCAACCATTAGTACATCGTACTATAAGTTTTATATTGCAGGGTGAGCATGCACAAGCTATTTGTTTTGGTAAAATGGCTTTTAATAATCATCAATCTTATAATTTAGTTATTAATCAATTTCATAAAGCAGCTTATACAAAAAGTTCTTCAATTATTAAAATGGTATTAAATGATCAATCTAAATCTAGCTATAAAGGAATGATTTTAATTGAAAAAGAAGGTGTAAAATCACATGCTTTGCAATCGCATAAAGCTTTGATTTTAAGTGATCAGGCATGTGCAATTTCTGAGCCTCAATTAGAAATTCTTACTCATGATGTTATGTGTAGCCACGGTAGTGCAATTTCATATATTGATCAGAGTCAAATGTATTATCTTATGAGTCGTGGTATTTCTCAAAAAGTAGCAGAAGAAATCATTATTCAAGCATTTTTGTTTTATTAATCAATCTATTAGATCTAAAGTTGATTCTTTTGAATTTGTTAAATCTGTTGTTGCAGGTAGCTTTTGAAGTGATTTTTTTAGGTTGCTATAATTATCTTTCCATTTACGGTCTCTTTCTTCTTTTTCTTTTATAGCAATTTCTCTTAATAGATTTTGCTGATTTTCATAGAATTTTTGAATTTCTTTTTTTCTTCTTTTTTCTTCTTCTTTTATCAACTTTTGATACACACGTGCTTTTTCTTCTTGTTCTTTTCTTTCTTTATCTTTACGTTCCTTTTCTTCTTGTTCTATTTTTTCTGAATTTTCCCATCTTTCTCCTCTTATTAAGGATTCAAGCATTAATGGTCCTTTTGGCATTTCACTTTTTTTTTTATGGCTTTCTTTTGCGAGCATGTATTGAAAAAGCGGGGAGTGTTTTATTTTTAAATTCCAAAAATCTTGTACTCTCTCTTCTTTTGTTAAATTTTCCATTTCTGTTGCATCAGTTTCTTGTATTTGTTCTACTTGAGGCTCTTTTGATTCTTTTATTTTTTGATCTTTAAAAATTGTTGGTTCTGTAGATATAAATTCTGATTTAAAAGTTGTAAGGGTAGGTGTTTTTTGTAGAGGTTGAGGGTTTAAAGAGATGCTGAGGTCTTTGGTTATAGACGGAACTTCTAAAGTATCTTGTGGTTGTAATTTTTTTTTAAACCAATTAAAAAATGGATGGGATGATGCTGAATTGCTATATGAAAATTTAAGCAATATAATAAACATTATCTTCTTCAATATATTCCAATTCTTTTATTTTATTTTAAATTTATTACTTTATATTAAAAGTAAGATAAACCGCGATTATTTTCAAGATCTCTATCATTTTATGAAAATAAATATTCATAAACTCCTTTTCATTCTATAAGCATTTTGATTGTTTTTTATTCTAATTGACAAATAAAATAAGCGTGCTAGTATAATATTTTATACTAATTTTATTAAAATATAATCATAAAAGTAGTTTTAGAGTTAGAGAGTTTTTATGAAAATGGTACGTGAAGATTTCCCTATTTTTTTTCAGCGTTCAGAAAAGCCTTTAGTTTATTTTGATAATGCTGCAACAACTCAAAAGCCACGAGCTGTTTTAAGCACGATTTCTCATTTTTATATGACTTATAATGCTTCGGCAAGTAGAGGTATTTATAAAATTGCTGAGCGAGCTACTGAAGCTTATGAAAGCGTTCGTTATAATGTAGCTCGATTTATTAATGCTCAATCATCATCTGAAATTGTTTTTACCCAAGGAGCAACTGATAGCATAAATACAGTTGTTTTAATATGGGCTCAGTATGCAGTAAAAGAAGGGGACGAAATTGTTGTTTCTTTAATGGAGCATCATTCAAACTTTGTACCATGGCAGCAGCTTGCTCAGGAAAAAAAAGCAGTTTTAAAAATTATTCCTGTTAATAAGGATGGTTTTTTAGATATAAGGTCTGCTCAAGATCTTATTACTTCAAAGACGAAATTAGTGGCAATAACTCAAATTTCTAATGCAATAGGAACTAATAATGACTTGTCTCTTATTATTAAACGAGCAAAAGAAGTTGGAGCAAAAGTCCTTGTTGATGGAGCTCAAGTTGTGGCTTGTCAAAAAGTAGATGTTCAGTCTTTAGGGTGTGATTTTTATGTATTTTCAGCTCATAAAATGTTTGGACCTACTGGTGTTGGAGTTTTGTATCTTAATAGATTTATTCAAAAAGAATGTAAGCCATATTTATTTGGGGGTGGTATGGTGCATGAAGTTTCTATAGAAAAGACTAGTTTTTTGCCAGCGCCGATGATGTTTGAAGCTGGCACTCCTCCTGTTGCGCAAGTTATAGGTTTAGGAGCTGCAATAGATTATATTTTTAGGCATTCTTTTGAAGATGTTCAACTACATCTAAAAAAATTAACAACTAAGCTTATAGATGACTTAAAAAAGCTTCCTAAGGTTCGTATTATAGGCTCCGCAGAGCATTTAAAAGGAGCAGGGCATATTGTTAGTTTTGTTATTGATGGTGTTCATGCACATGATGTTGCTGCATATTTGGACAAAGAAGGTATCTGTGTAAGAGCTGGACATCATTGCGCTCAGCCTCTTGCAAAGGCATTAAATTATGAGTCTTCGGTGAGAGTTTCATTTTCTATTTATAACACTTTAGAAGAAGTTGATTATTTTATTAAAGTAATGAAACAGCTTGTTGTGCTATAAAATTTTTTATATTGTTTTTTATCATTTATATAATTTTTAGAGGTTATTTATGAAAATTAAAAGTATTTTATTCTTATATATTTTATCAGTAGGTTTATATGCTTCGGATAGTCCTAAGACTAATGATATTAAATATTTAGAAGAAATTACCTATGTTAATGGTATTCAGTTTGTTGCAAAAGCTCGTCCATCAGAAAATTCTTCTAAAGCTCAATCAGCATTTGAGCCATCTAAAAATATAAGCAGAACAAATTTATGTGAAGAATTTGAATCAAAACGCCGTAAAATGGATAATTCACAAAAAGAGGGTTTGTCATCTTTAAGTGATTTTTCTGTTGGTATGCAGAATATAGAAAAGAACAAAAAAGAATTTGAACCTTTTATGCCTTATATGCAGCCAGTTTTATCTTATTTAGATATTCACCAACAGTATGCTGCTTTTATGGCATGGCAAGCTGCACAACATACTGAAGTTACTCAAGGAGATCAAAAGGTTGATAATACTAGGTTATTTGGGCTTTTAGAAACATTGCAGCAACATCGTAAAATACAATCAGTAAATGATTCTTTGCCTGTAGCTGGTCAGAAAGATCAATACGAAGATCCTCAATCTCAAATGAATAAAGATACTCGTTTAAATCATATTTGTGCTGAGTGTGGAAAAGGATTTCCTTCTCAATCTAAGCTTCAAAGACATTCGGTTGTACATACAAAAGAGAGGCCTTTTGTATGTAATGTTGATGGATGTGGTAGAGCATATACTCAAAAGGGGACTTTAGATGACCATATTCTTAAAAACCACATTGTTAAAAAGGATACTTGTGAAAATTAAAAGTATTTTACTCTTATATATTTTATCAGTAGGTTTATATGCTGCAAATACTGATAAGGTTAATGATATTGAATTTTTAGAAGAAACTACCATTATTGATGGTATTCAGTTTGTTGCAAAAGCTCGTCCATCAGAAAATTCTTCTAAAGCTCAATCAGCATTTGAGCCATCTAAAAATATAAGCAGAACAAATTTATGTGAAGAATTTGAATCAAAACGCCGTAAAATGGATAATTCACAAAAAGAGGGTTTGTCATCTTTAAGTGATTTTTCTGTTGGTATGCAGAATATAGAAAAGAACAAAAAAGAATTTAAACCAAAAAGCTCAAAAAAGAGTGGTGTAAATGAGGTATCTTTGAGTTCTGATTTTGGTATATCGAATGAAAAAGAATTTGATTCATCAAAAGCTGCATCATCAATGCCAGATTTTGTTACTTTGAATTTTAATCCATATCTTTTAACGAGAGAAAATTTTACTCGATTTATCCAATTAAAGGAAAAAATATTACAAAAATTTTCTAATAGTAAAGTTGTTGTAGATTTTTCTGAAGAAGAATCTCGATTTACTATTTCAGTAAATGATCTTCGTACAAAAAAATTTGTTGAATTTTATTATCAAAAAAATAAAAAACTAAAAAATTAAAAAAAGATTTAAAACATCAAGTGTTTGCTGAAAAAAGAAAATAATAATTATTTTTATTAAGTATTACCTTTAAAAAAAAATTAATTACTGTAATTTATTGATACAGTTTGTATTTATAAGTAATTTTTTAATTTTAAAAGCGCATTAAGGGTTTTATGAAAAATAGAAACATATTATTTTTAGTTGTTAATTTTTGTACAGCAACTTTTTTAGTTGCTAATTCTATAGAACCATTTGATATAGATGATTTAGATAGTGATAGTGTTATAAGTGAATCAGAAATACCCCCTTTGGCATTTATAGGTAGTGGTAATGCGCTTCAAGTGCCGCCTCCGCCGCCTTTGTTATATTTTCCGCATCTAGATCCGCAATTTCAGGGGATGCCAAAAGTTAAGTTTCCACCAATTCCGCCTCTTTTGAGCAAAGAAGAATTTGATTTTTATTTACAATATAAAAGAAATGGAATGAAAAGATTGAAACTTTCTTTTTCATTAAATGTTTCTAAAGATCCTATTATTATGGACCCTTCTTCAGAAGAAAGTCTCTCTTTTAGAAGATTTATAAAAGAGAGACTAGAACAAATCGAGAAAAATAAAGAATCAAGAAGAAAATCAGAAGAAAGAGCTAAATTAGAAACAAAAAATCAAGAAAAATTTCCATGCCCTGTATGTAAGAAATATTTCTTACATAGATTTATTTTAGATAGTCATTTGGATAACTGCCATTGGCCATATGTTGGTACATATGCTTCTAGACGTAGATACCCAAGTCATTCGAGCAATCCAGTTAGATTTCAGCAACAAGGAACTGATAAAAAAGAGTAATTGGTCTTATTTTCTCAAAGTTATATACATGAAATTCTTTTTTCATGGCTAGAAGGTGATGGTTTTGGACCTAGTAGTTTTTGAATTAAAGATCGAGATGTTTTTTTAATAACATCTGATGTTTTTGGATCTTGTTCTATAGTTTCAAGTATTGGTTGAAGTTCTTTTTGTATATATATTCGAGTTACACGCATTTCTTGAATAATTTCTTCTTGCTTTTGTATAGATGTGTAAGTTTTGTCTGTTAGGTTTGCAACAACAGAATCTATTTCATTAATCATTTTTTCAGCATCGGCAATTCTTTCTAAAAGAGGCTTATTGATTTTTTTTATTTCATTAATATTTTCTTTTAAATTTGTTAGTTGATTTCCAAAATGATCCATACTTTTTTTATAACTACTAATTGTTTCTAGTTCTTTATTTACCCATAGATACATTATTGCAGCAGATACACATCCTCCAACTAAAAACGAACTAATAAGGCTTTTAGAAGAACTTTTTGTTACTTGTACGTACTGACTTGCTATTTGTTGTGCTGTTATTCCAGCAATAATAGTACCAGTTGCTTTTATATAAGATTTTTTATCAGTCATTATTAAACGATACGATGAAGTTTCTTGTAATTTTCTGCAGTAATCAAAAAATGTAGATCTTGATAAAAATACATCATCTGATGAACTAGAAGCTCGATAAAAGTTTGATGAAGATTCAAGATCTGAGCTAGAAATTTTTAAAAAACATAGATGTAAAGTGATAAGAAAAATAATTGGTGAAAAAAAAGATTTAGTGTTCATGATGTTTCCTTAAAAAATGATCGATTTGTCTATAAGCTGAAGTATATTTGTATCATGTAGGAGTTAAATAAAGATATGAACTTAAAAAATATTTATAATAATCAATTATATGAACGGTATAACAATCCAAAATATAAACAAATACTTAAAGAATATTCTTTTCAATCAGGTATTTATAATCCATCATGTGGTGATAAGATTAATATTCAAGTAGTTTTATCTGAAGGTAAAATTATAAGTATAGCATATCAGTCTGAAGGATGTGTTATCAGCGGAGGAGCAGCAGATTTATTAGTAGATTTCTTTCTTGAAAAGAATATAAATGAGGTAATGAATTTTACAAAAGAAGCTATTTTTTCTGTTATAGGAATGAATTTAGGCCCTAATAGATTGCGCTGTGCTTATATAACAATTGAAGCGTTGCAGAACATTTTTAAGCAATATCAAGATGAGTCTCAAAGTGCTTAATAAGTCAAAAGTTTTACAAGAATTACAAGCTACTTCAAAAACACTATTTTTAGATATCTCATATCAAATTGATGAAATCTCTTCTGTGTGGGATACGATGGTTAAAGATAAATTGTTATTGCATAAGGTTCAGTCTTTACCGCATCTTGGTCTTGCCACATGGGTAGGTTCTATTGATGATGCTTATTATGTAGAACAGCATGTTAATAATTATCAGGTGGTTTCTGTTGATGGATCTCAGGTTTACCCTGATAAGCATACTGGTACTCATTGTTTTTTAATTAATATTGGGGGTATTTGTTTAACTTATCAATATCAAAAAGGTTCAAGCTTTTTGTGGTCAGAGCCTTTTGTTTTTGCCGAACAAGAGATTGATGACGAACTTGGCCGTGCAATAGATGTTGTTAATGGAAAACGTGAAGAATTTGAGTTTAAAGTAGGTTTAGAGCATTGTTTAAAGCGTAAAAATGAATTATTAAACATTCCATTAATTTTTTTATTTGATGGATCATTAGTTTTTTGGCATTTGCAAGGTAAAGATTCCCTTATTAAGGATTATTTTTTACAAAGATATATCTATTATTTAGATCAATTTTATAAGCAAGATATTCTTATAGCTGGTTATTTAAGTTTGTCTAAAGGAAGAGATCTTTCCAATATAGTGCAGGCATTTAGTAATAATTTTGCATCAGTATCTTTGGATAAAACAAAGCAATATAAAAATATTAGTGATGGGTTATTGGCTACATTTTTTTTAAAAAAAAATATGCGTTCTACAATTTTTAAAAGCAATGCGCTTATTACCCAAAATATGCCTTTTCAGTTGCATCCTCATTTTTTTTATTATAATACAGGAGATGAAATTGTACGTATCGAAATTCCTGGATATATAGCATGTGATGAGCAAAAAATTACACTCATTGCATCTTTAATAAAAAATCAAATAGAAAAAGGTCAAGGATACCCTATAGCAATTGCAGAAGCGCATGAACAGGCAGTCGTAAAATCTCAAGATCGTAATATGTTTTATCAAATGGTCAAAGATATAGCGATTCAGCAAAAAAGAGCTATTATTCCTTCTCAAAAAAATATAAAAAAAAGAAGGATGAATGTTTAATAGAGCATATTTCGTTGATCTATTGATCTAGTTTTTTAAATTTAGATAGTATAGAAAAATAATTTTTATAAATTAAATTCATAGTTTTAGGGGAGTATGTCTATGAAGAAATTATTTTTTTTACTAATAATGAGTCCCGCTTTAAAAGCACATGATATGAAAATGCCAATTAAATTTTTGAAAAATGAATCTACTCAAAGTCAAAAAGGACTGTTGAAAAAATCTCCATTGCCTCGTCGTAAATCAAGTTCAAGCAGTACATCATTGCTTCCAGAAAGTAATACAGCATTTCCAGAAAAAGGAAATATTAAAGAGCTAAAAAGAGAGTCAGAATAATTAATTATCTTTTTAATTGATTTCTTCTTGAGCAAGAGCAAGTTCATAAGGTATCTCTTGTTTGTTTATTAATTTTTTCCATCCTGTGCTAAGTTTTTCAAAAAAAAGAGCCTCTCTTTCTTCTTCTATGGTTTTTTTTATTTTTTCTCTTATTTTTCTTAAATCTTCTTCGCCTTCTTCTCTTATTTTTCTTAAATCTTCTTCGCCTTCTTCTCTTATTTTTCTTAAATCTTCTTCGTGTTTTTGATTTTCTAGAGCATTTTTTTGGCGTAAATCTTCTTCGAGTTTTTCTATTTCTAATTGATTTTCTAGTTTTCGTTTTAAAAGCTCTTGTTTTGCTGCTAAAAGCTCTTGTTCTGCTACTTTTTTATTGGCTTCAGCTAGATCTCTTTGGAGTTTCATTAATTGATTAATGGGAATTATTGTTATGCTTCTATTCATTGAATATAAAGTTGAATTAATTGAAAGTGTTAAAAAACTTAAAAACAATAATTTTTTCATCATAACCCCCAAAAGTACTATATGTTAATATAGTGTAAGTTTTAACTTATTATAATGATATTATTATATTTTAAAAAGTTTCATATAGTCAATAATTGTTTAAAAAAAGGCTTGGTATTTTATATATCAAGCCTTTTTTAATAAGAACTAACCTAAAAATTTTTTAAAAAAACCCATTAAGCTGTTATCTGATTTTGCATCGGTTCCGATTTCTTCAGAATATTTAGTGAGGCTTTCTTTTGCCTCAGCAGAAATTTTTGTTGGTATATGACATTTTATAGTGATTACCAAATTTCCTTTGTTTTTGTTTCTTAAATTTACAAAGCCTTTACCTGGGATGATTATTTTTTCATCTACGGAGCATCCTTTAGGGATTTTGACCATTTCTTTTGAACCGTCAATTGATTCAATTTCTACTTGGCAGCCAAATACTAATTGAGGATAAGTTGCTAATAGAGAACAGTGTAAATCGCTTTCTATGCGTGAGAATTTTTTGTCTGCAGAGACTTTTATCTTTAAGAAAAGGTCACCAGATTTTCCGCCATATACACCAGCATCACCTTTTTCTGGTATGCGTAGTTCAGCTCCGTCGTATGCTCCAGCAGGAATAGTGACATTAAATTTGTCATATTTTTGAACCCGTGATTGACCTTTGCATGAGCTGCATGGTGATGGAATGGTGAAACCTTCTCCTGCGCATGCTCTACATGGTTGTGCAAAAGCAAATGGTCCTTGGCGCATTTCTATAGAGCCGCTTCCATGGCATGTTTTACAGCTTATGATAGAAGTGCCTGTAGTTAGACCTTTACCATTACAAGCTTCACAAGTAAAAAAATGATAAAAGCTAATATCTTCTTTTTTCCCTAAAAAAGCATCTTTAAGTGTTATGGAAACTTCTTTATAAAGATCATGGCCTTTTTTTGGAGCAGGGCCTGCATTGGTACGTCGTTTTTTAGAATGTTGAGCTCCTCCTCCAAACATAGCGCTAAAAATGTCTCCAAATTGTTCAAACATTTCTTCATTCATATCAAAGCCATGACCACCTCCTGATCCCATATTTTGATATGCATCATGACCAACTTGGTCATATTGTTGGCGCTTTGTATCATCTGAAAGAATTTCATAAGCATGAGAAATTTCTTTGAATTTTTCTTCAGCTTCTTTATTGTCTGGGTTTCTGTCTGGATGGTATTTAAGCGCTAATTTTCTGTAAGCAGCTTTAATTTCATCTTTAGAGGCAGATTGATTAACACCAAGAATAGAATAAAAATTTTTTTTGCTCATAATATTTTTCTCATATAACACGTTTGGAATTATTGATTCAACGCATTTATTCTATCATAAAAAGATAAAAATGGTACTTTGGATCAATAAATAAGAAGTTTTTCTAGGCTTATTTAAAGGAGTAATTCTTCTAAAGTTCTGTAAAGTTTACAGTCTGCTGTTGAAAATTTTATATCACCAGCTCTTTCAGAGCTGTATAAAGGATCAAGTTGATAAAGGGGATAAAGTTTTTTTACTGCTATAAAGAGATCATTAATTGTTGTTGGTATTCCTGTTCCTATATTAATAGGTTTTCCATCACATAATGTAGTGGGAAGTTGGGCTAATTTCATATTGGCCTTAACAACATTTTCAACAGTTATAAAATCACGGGTTTGCGTACCATCTCCATAAATGGTTATAGGTAAATTATGTTTCATATTATACATAAATTTAGCATAAACTCCTGCATATGAATCATGTGGATTTTGTCTTTCTCCAATAACATTAAAATAACGCAAAGAGAGTGTTGGAACATTATAAAGCTGAGCGTATTGTTGACAGTATATTTCTCCAAGTAGTTTAGAGTATCCATAAGTAGAAGTCGGATTTGGAGTGCTATTTTCAGAGCATTTTTTTATATGGTCACCGTATATTGCTGATGATGATGAAAAAATAAAACGAAAAACTCCATTAATTCGGGCAGCTTCAAGCATATTAAAAAGTCCTTGCACGTTTGAATTATGGCAAAGTTTTGGATCATTCATGCTTAATGGAACAGAAGCGCATGCTGCAAGATGAAAAATATGAGAAGTGTTGGTAGATATTTTTAGACAAAGGTCTTTGTCGGCAATGTCTCCTTGTATAAAGTTTATTTTCTCTTTGATTGCTTTAAGATTTTCTAATTTACCTGTGCTTAAGTTATCAATAACCGTAACGTTAGCTCCTGCATAAACGAGAGCTTCTGTTAAATGTGAACCTATAAACCCTGCCCCTCCAGTAATTACTACGTTAGTATTTTTATAATTCATTGTAATTCCTTTTTTGGTCTTTTTAATTCATAAAAAGTATTTATTTCTGCAGTATGAGTAATATTTTCTGCCATTAATTTTCCATCTAAAACAGCTTCCTGCATGCTAGAATATTTCCAAGCTCCATATCTGCCAATTGAGTGTATATTATAAGATTCCAAGCGCTCTAAGATTTTTGGAACATGCACATCTCTCCAATCATTATAAATGACATATGCATGAGGAATATGAATAATTCTTTCAGTAATAACTTGTGCATCGGAAATTGAAAGGAGTTTTTTAGTTGATGTTATAGCTTCATTTACTTTTTTTGATATTTCATTTTTATCTTTATTTAAATATGCGTATTCACCATAAACAGAACTGCATCCTACAGGAGTCATAGCTTGTGAAAAGTTATGATAAAAGCCAATTCTATAATGAGGGAATTCAGATTCTGGTAAATAGATCCAATGCTTTTCTGAGAGGTTTTCATTTTGAATACCTAAATTAAAATTTAGTACGCTGTTACATAATAATTTTGATTCAGCTTTTTTTAATGAGCTTGAGCTTTTTTCTTTAATTAATTTAATTAATGTAGTGAGAGGTAAGGTGCTTATAAGTTTTTCAAAATGCTCAAAATCACCGTTAGTGAAGGTAACAATCTTATTTTTTATATCGATACTTTCTACACAGTATTTTGTTTTTATAGGCTTTTTTACTTGTTGAATTAATTTTTTAACCCAAAAGAAAATTCCTCCTTGTTTTGGATATAAAAAATGAGCATTATAGCCGATGTTGTTTTGGATAGACGGTGTTAATGATCCTTTTATAATATCAATTAGATTTGTTTGAGGTACAAATCTACTCGTCCATGAACTTGAAAGTTTTTTGATGTCATAATCAAATATTTTTTGTTGATAAGGTACAAAAAATTGTTCAGTTATAGTTTTACCAAACATAAAAAGTGCCCATTCATAAAAATTAGGGTTCTTTTTAATTTTTGTTGGCTTATTTATAAAATCTATAATTGCATTTGTTATAAGATCTGGTGGTAGTCCATAAAGATTAGATTGATACGGATAATTGGTATACGTTTTGTTTGAATAAATAAAAGATTTTCTATTGATAATATTAAAATGAGAAAGTCCAACAATTGAATTGAGTAAATTACTAAAATATTCATTATTGCTGTGTAGTAAATGGCCTGTGTAATCAAAAGTAAATCCATCTTGTTCTATTGATCTACAGAGTCCTCCTGCTTCATTTTCTTTTTCATACATTACATAATCATCAAAGCCTGCTTTTTCTAAATGATATGCTGTAGATATTCCTGTGAGTCCAGCGCCAAGTATGATTATTTTTGCCATATATTCTCCTTAATAAAGCTTTTATAATGAATGTATAGCTATAAAAAAAAAGTATATATATGTCTAGTTATATAAAATTGTTTTTAATTTATGAGCGTTGTCCTGATGTTGATTCAATGAAAGGATGCACTTTAAAAGATAATCCAAGTAATAAAGATGTGTCTGATTCTTCAGCACCATTATTTTCAGATTGTTGTTTAAGTTCTTCTGGTAAAGAGCTTTCTAATAAATTAAAAGAACCTTCTTGAAGCTGATTGGCAATTATATCTGGAATCGTTACGACAATATAAAAACGTGTAACAGCGTCGAGTCGTTCATCATCAAAACTAAAAGATAGTTTTTGATTCGTGTTGTTCCATTTTCCATCGCAGATGAGAGAGTCTTCTGTTGGTAAAAAATCTTTATTAGGGGATTTTTTATAAAGAGATGCTGAAAGATTTGTTAGCATTGGCCCATCCCAAGCAAATTGAAGTTTGTTTATAACAATTGCTTCTTTAAGTTCTGGAGTTCTTTTAAATGTAACTATTGCTGCTAAAATCCATTGGCTTCCAAATAATTTTGTTTCACGTGGAGTTTCAAGGTTTTTCCATATTGATTGTATGGTAATATCACATACTTTTGTATTGATAAGTAATGTTATAAATAAAGAACAGTACAGAATTTTACGAAATATATTCTTCATAGATTTTCTCCCCTCTAAAAAATAAAATCTGTCAGTAAGTGTAGCATAGAGGAATTAAAGCTATAAAGAATAAACAAAAAACCAAAAAAAAGAGGTTCTTTTTTTACAAAAAGGTAGCGTAAATAAGCTTATTATTCTTTTTATAAATATGATCTAACTTCAAATCGGGCTTGCTCTTTACCCATTGATTCTGGAAGAGGGGGAAAGGGTGATGATGCCCAAATGTCTTCAATGCATAGTGCATCAAATGGTTTGAATCCTGATGATGAGATTATATCTATTGAAAGTACTTTTCCTTCTTTAGTTACGGTAATTCCGCAAAAAAGATCTTTTTTAAGTTGGCCAGTTTTTATCCATTCTATAAGTGGTATTTTCTTTTTAATTCTATTAAATCGTGCAGTTTGATTGAGATGATGTAGAAACTTTGTCCATACGCTGTAATATTTCATATCTCCTTCTTTTATGACAATTGGTTGTCCGGATCCTTCTCCTATTATTTGAGTTTCTGTTGAAACAAGGGGTGATTTTTTAAAAAGATCTGAGAGTGTTAGTTTCTTTACCGAAGGTTGTTGCGTGTCAGAAGAAGGAATGATTGATCGATTACGTGTCCTTTTGAGATTTATTGGTTTTTTATAATCGATAAAAATATTTTTATCGATTATTGTATCAGCTACGGTACTGTTTTTATCAACTATTAGATCTTCTTTATTAGATAATGTTTCTAATTTTTCTTCAGGTTTTATTGATAGTGGTAAAGTGTTTGATTCTGAACTAGGAATGTTTTTTTCATTAGAATTATCTATGCTTTTATCATGAGATGTTTCAATTTTTTTTTCAGTTGGATTTCCAGGTTTTTTATTAGGATCAATTTCATGACCGTAATACATTACAGGAGCTGGTACGGTAAAAGTTTTGGGATCTAATGGTTTTGGTTTTTCTGGTTCTTTTTTTTGAATATCGGTTCTATTTCTTTTTTCTTGTTTTTCATTACGTTTTTTATCGTCTATTAAGATGATAGGAGCAGGTTTTTTTTGAGGTTTAATTAAATAAGTTTCATTAAGTGATAATAATAATGCAACAATTACTATGCTATGAAGTACTATGGAGTATATGAGCCAGCTGCTTTTTTGTTCTTTTTCTTTATTCATTACATTTCTTTTTTTAAAAATATCATTTTAATGATTTAGTTTACCTTACTCTCATATAGAGTGAAAGATCTCATTAATTCACATTATTGAAAATAGGGGTTAACTAATAAAATTATATATAGTAATAAAGAGAAATAGGTGTGAATTATTTAATAATAAAAATCTTCGATTGTTTTTTTGTAATTTTCCAAGAAGTCCCTAATTGATGAGAACCGCCTTGTTTTGATTGTATAAATCTTATAATTTCATTGAGAAAACTATTTGATGAGGTAAAAGGAACAGAATGTTCGATGAGCCATTTTTGAATAATTCTTTTTTGAATGTATGAGTTAAATGTAAGCAATTTTTTTATATTTAAAACAATTATATTTTGTTGCAAGTCTTTATAAGTAATATCCTGATAAAGACTTTCTGTATGTTCTTTTAAAAAAGATTCGGCATATTGTAATTGATAAATACTTTCTAAGCATTTTTTTGTAAAACGATCATCGCATTCTTGCAGTGTTGGAATAGCTTTTTGGCGTATTCTATTACGCAAATAAATATCTGATGCATTGCTAGCGTCTTCTGTATATGCATAATTATGTTTTTTTAAAAAATCTAATATTTGATTCTTTGATAGATGTAATAGTGGTCTAATGTAATAGCCATTTTTTTCTTTAATTCCACAAAGGCCTTCTAAAGAACTTCCTCTTGAAAGACGAATGAAAAATGTTTCAAGTTGATCATCTTGATGATGTGCAAGAGCAATGAAATGAGCACTATAATCTTTTCGTACTTTTTCAAAAAAGTAACGTCGTAATTGTCTTCCAATATCTTCTTTTGACCCATTTTCTTGTGCAATAAAATCAAGTTCTGAAGCTTTTTTTGTGATAAAAGTAATATTTAAATTTTTGCATAATTGTGCACAAAATGCTGCATCAAGATGAGATTCTTTTCGCCATTCATGGTCAAGGTGCACTGCGTATAATGTTAGATTTTTTTCATTTTTTAATGATGCAAGTTTATATAGCAAATATACTGAATCTGCTCCGCCAGAAAGGCCAATAATGATAATTGAATTTAAAGTTATAAGATCGTTATTCATGACTAGGTTTTTTTATTAATTTTCGTAAACGAAGTTTTCATTTATTTTAAATAACAATTGAGCCTTTGGATTATCTTCTAAATATTTCTTTTTTAAAACGGCTGAGATGCCTTTTAAATATTCATTTGTTTTTTGATTTCTGATAGTAACAGTAGTTGTTCGTCTATGTCTTCTTGTTCTATTCGGCTTGAATGTAGTATTTAATATAATAAGATAATCGATTTTTTTTTCTAAGGGCATTTGTAATATAACGGGTATGGTTGGTGTAGTTACATGTTTTATAGCTAATCTAGAAGACAACGTTATTGTTTCAAGTGGTTTTAGTATAAAATGATCAGGGTGTATTGGTTTTTTGCTATCACCCTTCCTAGTAAGTTGAAGCGATAAGATTTGTTCAATAGGTGTGTTATTTCTTATTACAATAAGGGTATTATCCTTATTAATTTCGGGATCTTGACTAGCGCCTGAAACAATTTGTGAAAAGAACAATAAACTTAATAAATATTTCATATAATTTTAACCAAATATATTTTTATTTAAAAAAGGGCTTTTCAATCAACATGAAAAAGCCCTTTTTTTTATTTAATTATATGTAAAAATGCTTATACATCAAGGTTTTTTGCAAAACGACCATGTTTTTCGATAAAATCTTTACGGCCACTTACATCATCACCCATTAAGGTAGAGAACCAAAAGTCTGCTTCAAGGGCATCTTGAACAGAAACTTGCAGTAAAGATCGAGTTGTTGTGTCCATAGAAGTTTCCCATAATTGTTCTGGATCCATTTCTCCAAGCCCTTTGTATCGTTGTACATGAAGATAAGGAGAGCTGGTAGATCGTATCCCACGAACAAGTTGCATAAGGCCTGTTCCTGAAGTTATTCGATTTTTTTCTATAACTTCGAGGGTCCATTGATGATTTGCTTCTATTAATTTATTAAGATAAGGAAGTGTTTTTAATACATCGTCGCTGGTGAAAAAATCTTTTGAAACTTCCCATGTTTTATTTAATACAGTGAACTTTAAAACTTCTTTAGGTATAAAGCCTTCAGTTGAAGCTTGATGAACAGATGCATTAATTTTAGTATTTTTAAAATAATTACTTAATTGAGCGATCAATTCTTCTGAAGTTGCAGTATGAATTGTTGGATGTGTGTGAATAAAAGAGAGTAAGTTATGAGCCTGCATATCTGCTAATTTATAGGTGATGCAGAGTTTTTCTAAAGCATTTTCATACTCTGTTAAATTAATTAAAAATTGTTTCCATTCAACTTCAGAAAGAGCGCGCCCTTCGAGTCGACAAATCAAGTTTGATTCTGCCCAATCAAATAAAAAGTTTCTTAATGCGGCTTCATTTTTCAAATATTCTTCTTTTTTCCCTAATTTTGCTTTGTAAAGAGGTGGTTGAGCAATGTAGAGATATCCTTTTTCTATAATTGGTTTTAGATATCTAAAGAAAAAAGTAAGTAATAATGTTCTAATATGAGATCCATCAACATCGGCATCTGTCATCAAAATAATTTTATGATAACGAGTTTTTTCTATATTAAATTCTTCTCCAATGCCTGCACCTACTGCTGCGATAAGTGCTTTAATTTCTTCATTAGAAAGCATTTTATCAAGACGTGCTTTTTCTACATTAAGAATTTTACCTTTTAATGGTAGAATTGCCTGAATGAATCTATCGCGACCTTGTTTTGCTGAACCGCCTGCAGAATCTCCTTCTACAATAAACAGTTCTGTTTCTATAGGGTTTTCATTGGTACAATCAGCTAATTTTCCAGGTAAGACCATGGTGTCAAGTACGCTTTTACGACGGGTAAGTTCGCGAGCTTTTTTTGCTGCTTCTCGAGCGCGTTGAGCAAGTTCTGCTTTAAGGATAATTTTTTTGATCACGCTTGGATTTTCTTCAAAATATGTATCAAGTTCAGAAAATGTCCAAGAGTCTACAATTCCTTTTACGTCATTGTTACCAAGTTTTGTTTTTGTTTGGCCTTCAAATTGAGGTTCTGGGACTTTGATATTAATAACGGCTACAAGTCCTTCTCTTACGTCTTCGCTTGAAAGGTTTTCATCTTTCAGCATTCCTAAAGCTTTTCCTCGTTTGTTACAAATTTTAGTTAAAGCTGATTTAAATCCTGCAACGTGAGTTCCTCCATCAACTGTATTAATGTTATTTACAAATGAAAAAAGTTGTTCGTTGTAGGTGTCGTTATATTGCATTGCAACTTCAACAACATAATTGCTGTCTTGTTGTTCAAAATAAATAATATTAGGGAAAAGAGGAGCTTTTTTTTCATTGATATGTTGAATAAATGATTTTATTCCACCTTCAAAAAAGAATGCATGTTCTTTTTTGTTGATGTTATCAATAATTGTTATATGAAGACCTTTGTTTAAAAAAGCCAGTTCGCGCAAGCGTGCAGAAAGAGTGTCGAAATTAAACGTTGTATCAGAAAAAATAGAACCGTCAGGATAGAAGGTTATAAAAGTCCCACGTTTAGTTGTTGATTCACCGGTTACTTTTAAAGGTGCAAGAGATTTTCCGCAGGCATATTCTTGTTGGTATATTTTTCCATCTTTGTAAATGGTTAAATCTAATTTTGAAGAAAGAGCGTTTACTACAGATGCCCCTACACCATGGAGCCCCCCAGAGTATTTATAGGTATCTTTATCAAATTTTCCACCAGCATGAAGTTTTGTCATTACAACTTCGGCGGCAGACATTTTTTCTGTTGGATGCATATCAACAGGAATACCCCGTCCATCATCTTCAACAGAGCATGATCCATCAGTATTAAGAATCACTGTTATAGTTTTACAATGGCCAGCAAGCGCTTCGTCAACCGAGTTATCAACTAGTTCGTAAACTAAATGATGAAGTCCGCCAAGTCCTGTTGATCCGATATACATCGCAGGTCTTTTACGAACGGCTTCAAGGCCTTCCATTACACGAATTGATTTGGCACCATATTCTTTATTGTCCTGATCTTGAGCCATTGGCTTCTCCTTAGTAAAACGGGGTTGTCTATATAATCATTTAGTTTAGCTACTAAAATTGATATAATAACCATTCTAATTAATATCATTATAGTGTAACTGAAGAACTATAATTTTGCCAAAATGTCTTTTTAAAATGCAAACAGTAATCAATCATATAGGTGTTAAATTATGAATAATAAAAAAAAACCAGATCAAGAGTATATGAAAGAGGCTTTGGATTTAGCAGCAAAGGCATATGCAGAAGATGAAGTTCCAATAGGAGCAGTTATTATTGATGATAATGGGGATGTTATTGGTGTTGGATATAATAAAACTGAACAAAAGTGTTCTCAAGTTTTTCATGCAGAAGTTATTGCTTTAGTTGAAGCAGGGCGATTTAAAAATGATTGGAGACTTGATGGTTGTGTGATATTTGTTACACTCGAGCCCTGTTTAATGTGTATAGGTGCAATTAAGTTAAGTAGAATAAAAAAAGTAGTATATGGAGCAGATTCGCCTGTTTTTGGATTTCGGCTTGACAAAGATTGTTTTATTTCATTATACAACAGTGATGCTTTTGAAATTCGATCAGGAGTGTTACAGCAAGAGTGTAGTGATATTTTAAAAAAATTTTTTCAAAAAAAAAGGATAGTCAGTGAAGGATTCAAAGGGGAAAAATAACGCATTAGATGTTATTAAAAATTCATTATTGGGAAGAAAACAAGAGCTTGAAGAAGAACTTGTAGATTTGCAATCAGAGAAATATGATGATCAGGCTCAAGATCCTGCGGATCAGGCAAGTTCAGCAGTTTTTGAAACTTTGCAAAATTCTATTCAACATAATGAGCTTGCTGAATATAAAATGATTATTAAGGCTCTTGAGATGATAGAAGATGGTACGTATGGAATATGTATTGATTGTGGAAATTCTATTTCAGAGCGTAGACTTGTTTCTTTTCATAATGCATCTCGATGTATTGTGTGTCAGGAGAAAGTAGAAGAGCAAGAAAAAAATAAAGATTTTTAATCTTATTATCGTTATCTAAACTTAATTTAGATGGTTGTTCTTATTGACAATTAATCACTGTTTGATACCATTGCTGTACGTTATTTTCATTAAAAATGGCTCATTTAGGCTCATAATAAGGTAAAAGTTTATGATCAAGGTAAAAACCAAAGAAGATGTTGCAGTAAAAGCTGGATTGCCAATTGGAGCAGTTGGTCGTCGTAAATCAGCGATAGCTCGTGTGTGGCTTCGTAAAGGCACAGGCGGAATTGCTATTAATTCTGTTCGTTGCGCTGATTATTTTAAAACAGATGAAACAAGAACAGCAGCAATTAAATCATTATTATTGTGTGATGCAGTAAAAAGTTATGATGTTGTTGTTAATGTTCAAGGCGGCGGTCTTTGTGCTCAGGCAGACGCGATTAAGCTTGGTATTGCTCGTGCTTTGGTAAAAGACAATGAATCTTACCGCGCTATTCTTCGTGATCATGGTGCATTAACAGTTGATGATCGTAACAAAGAGCGTAAAAAGCCTGGTCAACCTGGTGCTCGTAGAAAATTCCAATTCGTAAAACGTTAATCGAGATTTTTTTCTCATTGTTTTGCAAAGGGGATGTATGTGTAGCGTTGTAGGCTATGTTGGCTCTCAGAAAAGTCGTTCAGCTGTATTAGAAGGTCTAAAAAGACTTGAATATAGAGGGTATGATTCTTCTGGTTATGCATGTCTAGATGAAAAAAATCATCAATTAATGTATGCAAAAGCTGAAGGCGCACTAAAAAATCTCATACGAATTTTTGAAAAAAATCCTATAGATGGTCGGGTTGGTATAGGCCATACCCGATGGTCAACTCATGGGGCTGCCAATGAACAAAATGCGCATCCCCATTTTGATTGTCATAAGACAATATCAATTGTTCATAACGGTATAATTGAAAATTATAATCTTCTTAAAAAACGCCTCATTTTAGAGGGGCATGTTTTTCATTCAGAAACAGATACAGAAGTGATAGCTCATCTTATAGAGTCAGAGTTTCAGAAAAGTTCTGGTGCTACTCTTGCTCAATTAATATGTAATGTTGTTGCGCAATTAGTTGGTGCATATGCATTTATGGTTGTGATGCAAGATTTTCCAGATACTATAATTGCTGTTAGAAAAGGCTCTCCTTTGTGTGTTGGTGTTGGTAATGGTGAAATGTTTGTTGCGTCTGACGTATTAGCATTTGCAGGAAAAATTGATAAAATTGTTTTTATGCCAGAACAGACATTTGCGGTTATTACTAAAGATGATATGCAATTATATGATTTTTTTGCAGCTAAACAAGATTTTGTAATTAAACAACTTGATGCTCAATGGATTGCTGTAGAAAAAAATGGACATGAGCATTTTATGCTTAAAGAAATTTATGAGCAAAAAAGTGTTATTGATCGATCTGTAAGGTTTTTTAGAACGTTGCAAGAAACATTTTGGAGCTCTATTGGTTGTACAAGAGATCAAATACTTTCTTTAAAAAAAGTAGTTATTGTTGCATGCGGTACTTCATGGCATGCAGGAAGAATTGCAGAGTTTTATTTTGATGAAATTATTGGAATTCCTGCAACAGCTGTGCTTGCTTCTGAGTTTAGATATAGAACCTTTTTCCCTCAGGAAAATGTTCTATATATTGCGATATCACAATCTGGAGAGACGGCCGATACTCTTGAAGCTGTTCGTTTTTTAAAAGAACACAATCAATACACATTAGCTTTAACAAATGTTGCTTCAAGTACGCTTGTTCGTGAATGTGATGGTTTTTTGTTAACACAAGCTGGCCCTGAAATTGCTGTTGCTTCAACAAAAGCATTTACTGCTCAATTAACAGCTTTGTATTGGCTTGCTAATAGAATTGCCCTTGAGCGTAATGTTATTACGTATGATCGTTATGCTTTAGCAGAAGAAGATTTACTTCTTTCTGGCGTTCTTCTTGAAAATATGATCGAAGATTATAAACATCATATCATAGATGAGCTTGCTCCTTATTATGCACATTTTGATAGATCTATATTTCTTGGTCGTCATATAACGTATCCTCTTGCTATGGAAGCTGCTCTTAAATTAAAAGAAATAGCGTATATTTTTTCTCAAGTGTATCCAGCTGGAGAATTAAAGCATGGGCCATTGGCTCTTGTTGATGATAAAACTCCTGTTTTTTTATTTTCGCATCCTGATCCAGTTATTTATCAAAAAATGTTATCAAGTGCTCAAGAAGTTAAAGCACGAAAAGGTAGATTATTGGTTATTGCATTTGCTGGGCAAACCGAACTTATTGATTTAGCAGATGATGTTTTTGTTGTACCAAAGGTATTGCCTCATCTTTCAGTGATTGCAATGATAGGGGTTATTCAAATTCTTGTATATCACATTGCTCGAGTTCGTGAGTGTGATATTGATAAGCCTCGTAATCTTGCAAAATCAGTTACTGTTGAGTAATAAGAATTTATTTTTATTAAAAATTTTTATTTAGATCCAAGAGCTCGTAATTGAGCAAAGTCTATAGCGTCAGAATCTATTCTATATTTAATTCCAAGTTCTTGGCAGCGTAGTTGTTGTTGAAACGATAATTCTACTCCTGAATTAATCAATTTTTTTAATCTTTCACCTTCAAGTGTTATTTTTAAAAATTCAATTTTTTCAGCCATTTTTTTTAAATTTGAATTGCTTATTAAATTTGTTTGTGTTGTTAATGCCAATATTAATAATATTTTTTTCATTTTTTTCTCTTTTTAAATTTCTTGTAATTCTAATGTTTTATCGATGATATAATTTTCTTTTAAAAATATTCTTTGTTCTTTATAAGATTTCATATTTTGATTAGCTTTTCTACCAATAAACAACAAATCAATCAAATTTATTGTTGTTTGTAGTAAGTAATTATTTGCTAAATATTCTTTTCTTTTTTCTTTCCATGGTTTTTCTTTAGAGCTATCTTTTTTTATTTTTTCATTTTTCTTTTTGTTTTTATCTTCATTAGTTACCGGTTTAATTGATCCTTTTAGAGCACTTTCTCTTCCATAGTGATCGGTCATCCATTTAACTGTTGCACTTGGAAGAGGTCTGTCTTCGATAATAAAATCAGGTTCAATTCCTTGTCCTTGAATACAGGTATTTTTTGGTAAAAAATAAAGTGATGTTGTAAGTCTTAAAGCCCCTCCCTCTCTTAGGGGTATAACTTCTTGTACAGATCCTTTACCAAATGTTTGAGATCCAACAATAAAGACAGAAATTTTACTATTTTCTTCTGCATATAATCTGAGTGATCCTGCCAGAATTTCTGCAGCTGATGCTGTATAGTTATTAACAATAAAAAATACAGGGATGGTATGTATATTTTTAATGGGATGTTTTTTTGTTTTCCATGTTTGTGTGATTTTGTGATCTCTATTTTTTGTTACAACTACGGTTGTTCCTTTTGGTAAAAAAAGTGATGCTATGTCGATTGCTCCTTCAAAAAGACCTCCTGTATTATTACGTAAATCGATAATAATGCCTTTGCATTTTTTTGTTTGAGCATATTTTAAAAGATCTTCGATATGTTTTGCAGATTTTTCACCGAAAAGAGGTAAAAAGAGATAGCAAATATTTTGCTGTGGCAAGTAAAAAGAGAGAGAAACTTCATCTTTAATAATATCTCGAGTTACTTCTATATCAAGAGCATCAGGATATTTTTCTCGCATAATACGAAGTTTAACTTTTGTATTGCGTTCACCTTTTAATTTCCTCATAACTTCATCAATTTTTAGCCCTTTAATTGCATGGTTATCAATTTCTATTAATTTATCTCCAGCTTTAAGGCCAGCTTTATCTGCAGGTCCATCTGGTATAATTTCTATAAATGGCAGTGCTTCTTCTTCTATTTCTTTATCTCCTGGAAGAACTACTCCAATGCCATAAAACTCACCACTCATACTGGAGGTTAAATTGAGAAGTTCTTTTGCACTTAAGTATCCTGAATGAGGGTCTCTGTGGACATATGCTTGTAGTGTATCTTCCATTGCTTGTGAGATTATTTCGGGTTCTAGTGCTTTATAGTACCGGTATTGCACTAAATTAATTACTTCATTCATAGCAGAAGACATTTTTACAATAGTTTGTTCAGAGTCTGTTAATGTAGTTTTAATAATTTTTGATTCTATATTTGAAAGAAAAAGTGATATGAATAGAAATATTCTTTTTTTCATTAATTTTCCTTTTTCAATAAGTGATTGATAAATTTGTAGCGTACACTGATTAAAAATATGATGTGAAGAGCTTGTAAATAAAAGGATGAAAATATGTTTATTGCCAAGCATTTAATTTTACGTTTAGTGCTTTTAGCAGAGGTGATAAGTGCAATTGTTTTTTTTGTTTTTGGATCGCAAGGTATAATTGCAGTTTCTAAAAAAAATGCAGAGCATTTTCAATTAATTGCTTGTATAGAATTAGAAAAAAAAGAAATTAATTCTTTAGATGCAGAAATTAAAAATTATAGTTTGCTCGATTTTTATAAAGAAAAAATAGCGCGAGAAGATTTACAAATGGCGCGACCAGAAGAACAAGTGTATATTTTAGAAGATCAATAAAAATTAGTTTAAGGAGTATAATACATGTATCAATTGCCTTCACTTCCCTATGGGTATGCAGCGCTTGAGCCTTATATAGAAAGTCATATTATGGAATTGCATCATGCAAAACATCAACAAGCATATGTTGATGGTCTTAATAATGCATTGTTGAAACATCCTGAGTTATATGAAAAAAAATTGATTACATTACTAAAAGATCTTACAGCAGTTCCTGAAGATATTAGAACAGCTGTAAGAAATCATGGCGGTGGTGTAGAAAATCATACTTTTTTCTGGGATAGTATGGGGCCCCAATGTGGGGGAGCTCCTGTTGGGCGTATTGCAGAACAAATAAATACATTTTTTAATTCTTATGATGAATTTAAAAATATTTTTTCTACTGCTGCAAAAAATCGCTTTGGAAGCGGATGGGTGTGGCTTTCTGTAGATCCAAAAAGTGAACATTTATTGATAACTTCTAGTGCTAATCAAGATACTCCACTTTCAGATGGTCTTACTCCAATACTTGCTCTTGACGTATGGGAGCATGCGTATTACCTTCAATATTTTAATAGAAGAGTTGATTATGTAACTGCATGGTGGAATGTAGTTAATTGGGAAAAGGTAGAAGAACGATATAGTAGTTTTATAAAGTAAAAGGAAAAATAATGAAAAAAATATTACTTGCATTGTCTGTATTTGCTTATACAGAAATTATGACTCAAGAGGTTCTTGATAGTTTTCCTGCAGATATTGATACAAAAGTGATAGTTGAAGAGCCATTGGAAGTTGCTGAACCTATAGTTGTTGTGGAAGAAGTAGGTACCGCTTGTGAATATAAAGGTTTTTTTTGCAAATTTTTTGAAGCAATCAAAAGTTTTTTTATGAATTTTATAAAAAAAATTAAAAATTTATTCTCATCCTCTACAGAGTCAAAAGTAGAAATGGTTATAGAGACAGAAGATGGAGATGTGGTTAATGCAGAAATGCTTCCAACTGATCAAATTGTAGTTTATGAAAATATTGAAGAAGATCCTGAGTTAGAAGAATTAGAACAATCTCAAAATAATGATTTGAAATTAAGTAATGCAAAAAGAAAGGACCTTTCACAAGAACCTTTTTGGTTACAACAACGTTCATAATCTTTTTATAAAAAAAATAAGGGCCTTAAAAAGGCCCTTATTTTTTTTAGATTTTTACTCTGCAAATATAAGCCCTGAAGGTATTTTTATCTAAAGTTGTTTTAATTTTTTCTAATTGAGCAATAATTTTTTCTAATTCAATAAATTCTCTATCTTCAAAGTCTTTTGTTTTTTATCGATAAGTGCTTTGTAATTATCAATCTCATATTGATTAAAACATATGTGGCCAATAAGTATTTTAGCTCTTTCTTAGCAGCAACAATTGGATTATCTAAAGCGTTTTTTTCATATTTATCTTTAATAGTAAGTATCTGCTTGTGCATCAAGAAGTAGTTTTGTAACAGATTCCACAATTTGTGGTTATTAAAGCTGTGTGTTCATTAGTTTCTTGAGCATCAACATTTGGTTTAGTTCAGTATTTTAATAATTCTTTTACTAAAAGTTTTTATAAGTAGTATTGAATTAGATTTATCAATCTTTCTATCAATCCAGATGTACGGAGATTTATGATCAAGAATTTGTTTTATCTTTTTTATAATTTCAGCAGCCAAATTCCGATCATTTATTGTGTGAATCGTTTCTAAATTAGTGAGTAGTTTATTTGTATGAGGGTGATGAAATTAGGAATAATTTTTTTTAAAAATCTTGCAAAAGGTCTTTGTTTTTTAAGATATTTTGAATTAATTAATTTTTTTGAATTTAATATTTCATTAGTAGGAAATTTTTATGAAAAAAATAATTCTTTTTAGTTTGTTTTTACCATTGTATAGTATTGGTTTTAAGATTAAAAAACCTGAAATTTTTAGTCAAATTAAAGATCAATATAGATTCAATATCGAAACAAGATATAGAAAGGGTCTAAAACCAAAGCGGGACGATGTTTCTAGTAGAGATTTTGAAGCTTTAAATAATATAAATAAATATCGTTTTGAAAAATTTGTAAAGGAAGAACATTATAGAGGGGATAGATCTAATAACAAAATAGAATCATTTTCTCCCCAAAGATTTAATGATGCAGTATACCGCATTCGTAATATTGGTTCTGCATTTAGTGCACCATTTCAAGTTCTTAGTCAAAAAACTTTAGGTACTTTTAAACAGGAAAAAGAAGGACAGGCCAAAGTAAGGAAAGAAAAACAAGAAGAATTAGAAAAAGAAAAAAAATGGCGAGAAGAAGAACCAAAGAGGAAGCAAGAAGAAGCAGAGAGGAAGCAAGAAGAAGCAAAGAGGAAACAAGAAGAAGCAAAGAGGAAACAAGAAGAAGAAGCAAAGAAATATACTCCATATGAAAACTTGGCTATTTTATTAAAATTGCCAAAAAACGCTAGTGAAAGTGATATTAAAAAAGCTTATAAAAAATATATTGTAGAGAATCATCCGGATAAACTTATGGATAAAACACCAGAAGAACAAACAGCAGCGCTCGAGAAAATGCAAGAAATTAATAGTTTATATAATATAATAAAATGAGTATAAATTATTGTATAAAAAGGACTTTTTACAGGGTCCTTTTTATATTTGAACTGCATTTTTTCTATATTATAGTCCTTATAATTTCTTTAATAAAAATAATAACCGGATATACTAGTTTTATACTATTTCATCAATCATATTCTAGATCTCCGGAGACCTTATTATGGCGATAGATAAAGAAAATCTTATATTTAATGGTAATCAAGATGCATCGCAAGAGCATCACATTCGTGTTGAAAAAGTAAAAAAATTACGAGCGATGGGTATAGAACCTTGGCCGGCACAAAAAGAGGTTAATGCAACAACAGAACAAGTGTTAGCTTCTTATGATGCAGGCGCAACTCAAGAGTACACGATTTCTGGAAGGATTGTTGCTTTACGTGCTCATGGTAAAAGCACTTTTGCAAAGTTGCAAGATCGATCTGGCCAATTACAAGTTTATTTTAAAGAAGATGTGATTGGTGAAAATGCGTTTATTATGTTGCATGAATATATCGATCTTGGTGATATTATTTGGGTACGAGGAACTCCATTTATTACTAAAACAGGAGAAGTGACTCTTAAAGTAGAAGAGTTTGAGTTGTTGAGTAAATGCTTACATCCACTACCTGAAAAATTCCATGGAATTTCTGATGTAGAGATTAGATATCGTCAGCGCTATTTAGACTTGATTAGTGATCAAGAGCGTAAAAAGAAATTTGTAGTTCGTTCAAAATTGATTAGTGGAATACGTCAATTTTTAGAAAGCCATGATTTTATAGAAGTAGAAACTCCTATGCTTCATCCTATTCCTGGTGGTGCTGTAGCAAAGCCATTTATTACCAAACATAATGCACTTGGGTCTGATTTTTATCTTCGCATTGCTCCAGAATTGTATCTTAAGCGATTAGTAGTTGGTGGGTTTGAACGTGTGTATGAAATTAACCGTAATTTTAGAAATGAAGGTGTTTCTACGCGACATAATCCAGAATTTACTATGCTTGAGTTTTACTTAGCTCATCATGATTATAAGTATATGATGAATTTTGTAGAAGAATTATTTAGATCAGTGATTATCAAATCATGTGGATCAACACTTGCTCCTTTTGGAGATCATGTTATTGATTTTGGTAAACCATTTGCTCGCATAAATGTTCAAACAGCTATTACATCTTATAGTAATTATACTATTGAAGATATAGCTCCAGATGCTATTGATGCTACGCTTATAAAAGCACAAGTACATATTGCAAATAAAGATGCGAGTTATGCTCAAAAATTATTTTCTTTATTTGAAGAAGTTGCTGAATCGAAACTTATTCAACCAACTTTTTTAATAGATTTTCCTGTTGAAATGTCTCCTCTTGCAAAGCGGGATTTTGAAAATCCAACTGTAGTTGGAAGATTTGAGTTGTTTATTGCAGGTATGGAACTTGCAAATGGATTTAATGAGCTTAATGATCCTTTTGATCAAGCAGAGCGTTTTCAAGAACAAGTAAAAAATAGAGATTCAGGTGATGATGAAGCGCATCATTATGATGCAGATTTTATTAAAGCACTTGAGCATGGCCTTCCTCCAACAGTTGGTTGTGGTATTGGTATCGACCGTCTTGCAATGCTTCTTACTAATACAACATCTATTAAAGATGTTATTTTATTCCCTACATTAAAACGTAGAGATTAATAAAATAAGTAGAACTTTGTTATTTTAGTTAAAGATATTTTATTTAAACTGAGTCAAAGAAGAAGTAATGCAAAAAAAAGTAGCGCTTGTTATAGCAAGTGAAGGTTTTCAAGAATATGAATACCAAGAGACGCGAACAATTATCGAAAACGCTGGATATAAAGTATCTATAGTTTCTGATAAAGATGGGATTGCCATTGGACATGATGGAATGCACGTTGTTGTTGATAGTGATATAGCTCATGTCAATTCAATTGAATATGTAGGGTTATATCTTATTGGAGGTTCAGGAACAATGAGTTGTCTTGATAATTCTATGATGTACAAAGTTCTTAATGAGGTTTTTGCAATTAATATTTCTTATGGTGCTATTTGTTTGGCCCCTCGGGTGCTTGCTAAAGCTCAAGTTTTAAGGAATAAGCAAGCAACTGGTTGGGATGGAGATGGCCAACTAAAAGACATATTTCAAAAAAATCATGTTATTCCTGTTCAAAAGTCTGTTGTTGTTGATGGTAATGTAATTACTGCAAATGGACCTTCAGCTGCTCAAGACTTTGGATTAGCAATTATTGAAAAACTTTCAGAAAAAAATAAGAAATAAGCATAAGGATTATATGGTGCAAAATCTTAAGGGTACAAAACAAGGCGTGAAGTATATTTGGAAGTTGCCTATTTTTGATTCTGAAAAAAATTTAGATATTGCAGCATCATATACACTTTCTATTCCTCTTGCTCAAACTTTAGTGACTCGTGGTTATAAAGAAAAAGATAGTATAGAAAAATATTTATTTAGTTCTTACGAACAAGATGTTGCAGCTGCTTATATAATGAAAGATGCTCAAAAAGCAGTTGATCGTATTATTAAAGCAATTGATGAAGGTGAAAAAATTCTTATTATAGGCGACTATGATGTTGATGGTATTACTTCATCATCGCTTATGATGTCAGCTTTATTACCATTAGGCGCAAATGTTAATTTTTATATCCCTCATCGTGTAAAAGAGGGATATGGCCTTTCTGAAACAATAGTTAATCGCGCTGCAGATAATAATTATAAAGTTCTTATAACAGTAGATAATGGGATTACTGCTTTTGGTCCTGCAGATATTGCAAAAAAAAGAGGCGTAGATTTAATTATTACTGATCATCATAGGCCGCATGATCATCTTCCTGATGCATATGCAATTGTTAATCCTCATCAACATGATTGTCCGTATCCTTTTAAGGATTTTGCAGGTGTGGGTGTTATTTTTAAAGTACTTTCTTTGTTGTATGAAAAAAAGAATGTTTCTTTACCAAATAAAACGTATGAGTTGCTTTTGCTTGGTACAGTTGCTGATGTGGTTCCATTACTTGGAGAAAATAGGTTTTGGGTTCGTTATGGATTGAATTATACTTCTCAAAATGAAAGTTTATCTCTTCAAGTACTTAAACATCATGGTAAATGTTCTGATAAAAAATTATCTGCTACTGATATTGGTTTTAAAATTACACCACAAATTAATGCTTTAGGTAGGTTAGAAGATCCTCGTCAAGGCGTAAGTTTTTTACTTGGGTCTGATAAACAAGAAACTGAAAGAATAGGAACAGTTCTTTTTCAGTTAAATGAAACTCGTAAAGATATTGAACGTAAAATTTTTGAAAGTGTTGATGCTCTTGTACAGAATGGAACAATCGATATTACTAAAGAGCGTTGCATTTTGGCTGCATCATCAGATTGGCCACCTGGTGTAATAGGATTAGTTGCTTCTCGTTTAGTTGCAAAATATGGTCGGCCAACAATGCTTTTTCATATTACTAAATCAAAAGCAAAAGGGTCATGCCGCTCTATTCCTGCATGTAATATTTTTAATTTGCTTGAAAAGAATAAAGATTTGCTAGATCAATTTGGTGGTCATGCAATGGCAGCAGGTCTTTCTCTTGAAAAAGATAAGCTACAGGATTTAAAAGCTCGTTTTGAAAATGATTTATCAAATCTTTTAACAGTAGAAGATTTGCAGCAAACATTGGTATGTGATGCTTTTTTGGGGATGGGGGATGTTTCTGCAAAATTAATGCATGATATGCAATTGTTTGAGCCATTTGGAGCGCAAAATAATCAACCAATTTTTTATATGGAAGGGGTTTCTCTTGTAGGAACTCCTACACTTTTAAAAGATTTGCATGTTAAATGTATGGTTTTTGCAGAAGGTGTTATAAAACCATTAGTTTTTTTTAATAGACCCGATATTTATCCATTGTTATTAGATCAAAAAGAAGAGCCTTTTTCTATTGCAGTACAAGTAAGTGAAAATTCTTGGAACGGTAGAACAACGGTAGAGTTATATGGACTTGATATTGCGGATCTTAAAAAGTAACTACTTCAAAGAAAGGCATTGTATTATGATAATTACTATTGATGGCCCAACAGCAAGTGGAAAATCTTCGGTAGCAAAAGCTCTTGCAGAAAAATTAGGTTGGTATTATTTAAATACGGGTATGTTGTATAGGTCTGTTACGTATTTACTTATTACACGGTACCATTATTCATCTGAAGATTTAACTCACGTTGATCCAAAAGATCTTGCAGCGTGTACAGATCATAGTCGTTTTTCTTATCATTATGATGCAGTGCAAGGAGTAGAAATTTTATATGATGATAGTGATATTACTCCTTTTTTAAAAGATGCAACTATAGATGAAGCGGTTTGTTTGATTTCTCCACAACCATATTTACGTGAAGCTATGTGTGAATTTCAGCGTCAACTTGCTCAGCAGTATGATGTTGTAACAGATGGAAGAGATACTGGTTCTGTTGTATTTCCTCAAGCAGAATATAAATTTTTTTTAACAGCATCGCTTGATATTCGTGGTTTGCGTTGGCAAAAAGACCAACAAAGAAGAGGTAATATATATTCTCTTGAAGAATGTAAAAAACGTATTGCTTTTCGTGATGCAAAGGATTCAGAAAGAGGTCATTCTCCGCTTCTTATTCCTCAGGGTGGCATTGTTATTGATAATACTGCATTAGATTTTAATCAAACAATTAATGCTTTTTTAAAATACCTTACAAATCTTTATATAAGTAAATAAAGGCGCCATAAAGACGCCTTTTAATTTTTTCATGTTGCTTTTTATGAAATTCTTGGCATAAATCCTGTTGATTTAAATGCTGCTGCTGCTTGTTTTGCACGTAGAGCATTCCTATTAAGTTCTTGAGAGTAAGGGGCTTTGCCTTTTTTAATAATTATTCCTTTTTCTTTGCATGGCCCACAGTAAGATTTTCTTTTTTTATTGTACCAAAGAGCAATAGCAAGAATAATTACTGCAGGAATCCAATATTTTTTTATAATATTTAAATATTTTTTCATAAAAAACTCCTTTGTAATATGAAAGAAATAAATCTAATATTTTTGAGATTGTTTAAGCAAGGTTGAGTAAAGGGAATATAGTTTAATTATAGTATTAAGGTACTATCTTAAAGGTATAAATTTAAAAATAATAAAAGAGAGGCTTATGACAAAGTATATATTTGTAACAGGTGGCGTTATTAGCTCTGTAGGTAAAGGTGTTGTTGCTGCATCACTTGGTAAAATTTTACAAAAGCGCGGTGTTAAAATCGCTATTCAAAAATTAGATCCTTATATTAATGTTGATCCAGGAACAATGTCTCCTTATCAACATGGAGAAGTTTTTGTAACTAATGATGGGGCAGAAACAGATCTTGATCTTGGTCATTACGAACGTTTTTTAGATATAAATTTAACTAAATTTTGCAGTGTTACAGCAGGTAAGATTTATGCACAAGTTATTGATCAAGAGCGTAAAGGGAGTTATTTAGGAAAAACTATTCAGGTTATTCCTCATATTACTCATGAAATTAAAAAAGCAATTATGCATGCAGCAGAAAGTATGCAAGCAGATGTTTTGATTGTAGAAGTTGGAGGGACAGTAGGAGATCTTGAAGGAGCTCCTTTTTTAGAAGCACTTCGGCAGATGCAATATGAGCAAGGTCAAAATAATACACTTTTTGTTCATGTAACGTGGTTGCCTTATGTTCAAGCAACCCAAGAGTTAAAAACAAAGCCATCGCAGCATTCACTTCGTGAGTTGCGTTCAATAGGTATTATTCCCGAGATAGTCATTGCTCGAGCAGATCAATTAATAGATCGTGAATTGTGTTATAAAATAGCTTCATTTTCAAATGTTCATTGTGAAAGAGTTATTCCAATTGTTACTGAAAGTAATCCATATAGAGTGCCTTTGCTTTTAGAAGAAGAAAAAATAGGCGATTATTTGGTCAATCATTTTTCATTGTTGCCATCAAAAAGAGCAGATTGGTCTGATTGGAAAATGCTTTTAGCTCAATCAACATATAGCGCAGAAAGAAAAATTAAAATTGCATTAGTTGGTAAATATGTTGGTCTGCATGATGCGTATATTAGTGTAACAGAGGCGCTTCAACATGCTGCTTTTGAATTGATTAAAGAAATAGAAATAGTATGGGTTGATGCTGAACAGCTAACAGAAGAAAATGTTTCGCATCTTTTAGGAGATTGTAAAGGAATTATTGTTCCAGGTGGTTTTGGGCATCGGGCAGTAGAAGGTAAGATTGTTGCTGCAAAATGGGCTCGAATACATAAAATTCCTTATTTAGGATTGTGTCTTGGTATGCAAGTAATGTGCATAGAATTTGCACGTGAAGTTATTAATAAGGCTGCAACATCATTAGAGTTTGATGAAGATACAAAATTTCCTGTCGTAACTCTTATGGATCAGCAAAAAAATATTATTGATAAAGGTGGTACCATGAGATTAGGTCTTTATCCGTGTAAGTTAATTGCCGGAACTAAAGCTGCATTAGCTTATCAAGATAATGGACAAGACTTGCTTATTTCTGAGCGACATAGGCATCGTTTTGAATTTAATAATAATTATAGAAAACAGCTTGAAGATGCAGGACTTATTATTTCAGGGCAATCTCCAGATGGGCAACTTGTAGAAATTATTGAGCTGCAGAATCATCCTTTTATGGTTGCGAGTCAATTTCATCCTGAATTTTTATCTCGCCCTCAAAAACCGCATCCTCTTTTTAAAGCGTTTTTGCATTCTGTTTAAGATTGAATAATAGTTTTAAGATATTAAAAAAGGGCTGATTAAAATCAGCCCTTTTTTAATATCTTATTTAAACAACAGATTACTCTTGTTCAATAACTTCTTTAACATCTACAGATGTTGCTTCATTATTGATTATTTCAACTTCTGGTTTGTTATCTTTCTTTTTAAGACAACCAGGAAGAGCAACAAGTGTTACAGCAAGCATGAAAAAAAGATTTTTATTCATAGGATCAATCCCTAATATTATGTATGAATAGTTGTTATTACGTTTGTGCTTTTTTTGCTACCGTCTTTTTTTTAATTTTTTTTGCAGGCGCTTTTTTAGCTTTGGTACTTTTTAATGATTTGTTTGGTTGTGCAAATGGATCATTTTTTAGTACTGCTTTTAAGACTTCATCCATAGTTGCAGCATAAATAATTTCAAGATCAAGATTATGTTTTACTTCTTTGAGTATTTCTTCTATATCATCTCTGTTTTCTTCAGGAACAATTACAGTTTTGATGTTAAATTGTTTTGCTGCAAGTAATTTTTCTTTAAGACCACCAACGCCAATAACACGTCCTCGTAAAGTGATTTCACCTGTCATAGCAACATGAGGTTTAATAGGATTTTTGCTTAATGCAGAAACAACAGCTGCACACATAGAAATACCAGCAGAAGGGCCATCTTTTGGAGTTGCGCCTTCTGGAAGGTGAATATGAATGTCTTTATTAGTGTTAAATGCTTTAGGAACATTAATAGACTCTGCGCGTGATCGTATATAGGTAAGCCCAGCATGAGCTGATTCTTGCATAACATCGCCTAATTGACCTGTTAATGTTACACCACCTTTTCCAGGAGTGATAGATACTTCTATTTCAAGAACGTCTCCACCAATTTCTGTCCAAGCAAGGCCTGTTGCAAGCCCAATTTTTTCACCAGTTTCTAATTTTTGACGTTTAAAAGGAGGGTTTCCAAGCCATTCTTTAACATTGTCTTTAGTAACGGTAAAACTCTTTAGAGATTTGTCTTTTAAAAGTTCTTGAATAACTTTACGAAGAAGTTTTGCAATAGTTCTTTCAAGCTGTCGCACACCTGCTTCTTTGGTGTATTCATTAACGATAAATTCAATAATATCATCAGAAATTTTACATTGAGTAATGCTTAAACTGTACTCTTTTAAGTTTTTTGGAAGTAAGAATGATTTTGTAATAGCAACTTTTTCTTCATTGGTATAACCAGAAAGAGAAATAACTTCCATTCTGTCAAAAAGTGGATAAGGAATTCCCTCTATATGATTTGCAGTTGTTATAAACATTACATGAGACAAGTCATATTCTATGTCTAAAAAGTGATCTAGAAATGTTTTGTTTTGTTCTGGGTCAAGAACCTCAAGAAGTGCAGCTGCAGGGTCTCCATGAACATCCATAGACATTTTATCTATTTCATCAAGCAGTATTACGGGATTTATAGTGCTTGCTTTTTTCATAGCTTGAATAATTTTTCCAGGCAAAGCTCCGATATAAGTACGGCGATGCCCTCTAATTTCAGCTTCATCTTTAATGCCGCCTAACGCAATACGTACAAACTCGCGTCCTAAGCTTTCTGCGATAGATTTTCCTAATGATGTTTTTCCAACACCAGGAGCTCCTACTAAGCAAATAATAGGAGAACGTTCAAGATTTTTAGAGAATTTTTTAGCCGCTAAAAATTCAATAATACGTTCTTTAGGTTTTTTGAGACCAGCATGATGTTTGTTAAGAATTTTTTCTGCTTGTTCAAGGCTGATACGGTCTTTGCTTTCTTTAGACCAAGGAAGCGATGCTATCCAGTCTATATAATTTCTACTAACAACAGCTTCAGAAGAAAGTGGAGGCATTTGCTCAAGTCGTTTAAGTTCTTTTTCTACTTTTTCAATAGCTTCTTTTGGAGGTTTTAAAGCAAGAACTTTTTTTCTTAAAGCTTCAAATTCGCCTTGTTGGTCTTCTCGACCAAGTTCTTTATGAATAGCTTTAATTTGTTCAGTTAAGTAAAATTCTCTTTGATTCTTTTCTACTTGATTTTGAATTCTTCCTCGAATTCTATTTTCAACTTCTAGAATTTCAACTTCTTTTTTTAAAATTTCGCAAATTTTGACCAGTCGTTTTTTTAAGTCAGGCATTTCAAGTAAATGTTGTCTTTCATGAAACGCTAAGTTTAAATGAACAGCTGCTGTGTCGACGATATAATCAATATCTTCAAGCGTTCTGTCTGGACCAATTCCAATAAGATCTTGTGGTGCTTTTTCATTTAAAGCTGCATAAGCAATGTAAAGCTCTTGGAATAATCTCCAAGATGCTTCAAAATCAGAAGTTTTTGTTTTTTTTGTTTGTTCAATATCTTCGCAATAAATAGAAGTGAATTCGTCTATATCATGAACGCCGGTTATTTTTGCACGCTGAAGGCCTTCAACAAGTATTTTTAAAGAACCATTTTGCATCCGCATAACTTGTAAAATGGTAGAGCGAGTTCCTGTTTCAAAAATATCTTCGATTGATGGGTTTTCTGTATCAGGATCTTTTTGAGCAGTAACAAAAATAGCTTTTGAGAGCTTAAGTGCATGCTCAACTGCTTTAATAGAAGAAGATCTTCCTACGATTACAGGAAGAATGCTTTTTGGTAAGAGTACCATGTTTTTAAGTGGTAAGAGCGGAAGAACATGATCATTGGTATCTTCAAGCAGAAGATCTAGTTCAGTATTCTGTTTTTTTTGTTTATTGATAGACATTGTTCACCACTTGTATAAAAATTTTTAAAGGAATTTATACCTAATAATGGGTTAAGTTTACATCATTTTTATAAAAAATATAATGTAAACATTTAACCTTTTATTTTAAGCTTAAGCAATATTTTAACAACGAGAAAGCCATTTATAAAACATTCTAGTAACTGAGATTTCATGAGTTGGTAAATCATGAGGATTTTTGCTAATCCATCGAAGTTCCTTGGATTCCCCATTTTGAACAATCTGTTCTAAGCTGGTTACTTTAAGTAAAAAACGTATGTCGTAGTGATAGTGTTCAGGTTCTTTGCTGTTTGCAGGGATAAGATGAACATCTATATCAAAAATTTCTGAAGAAATAGGCTCAATTCCTGTAATGCCAGATTCTTCTTGAGCTTCTTTTGTTGCAACCATGCATGTGTCAGACTCTCCATCACAATGACCTCCTAGTTGAAACCATCGATCAAGTTTTCTGTGATGCATTAAAAGAGCTTGCGATTCGTCATTATTTAATAACCAGGCAGAGGCAGTAACATGCCCAATTAAAAGCGATCGCTCAAAGCACTCTTTATGGTTAATGACAAAGTTTAAAATAATATTTTTATATTCGATTTCTTGAGGATCGGTAGGATTATATCTTTTGAGTAAATCAAGAAGTTGGGTTCGATTCATATTTTTAGCACTTTTTATTAAGGAATAGTAAAATCAATTTTTTGATCTGAATGGTGAAGGCATAATAATTGCTTTCCTTTTAATTCTTTATGAGCTTTTTTAAGCGTTTCTAATTGATGTTTGTTGGTTAATTTTAATTTTTCGTAATTATCTTTTAATTCTTCTGATAAACATTCATAACATTGTGTTGCTCTGTATCCATAAAAATTTGCATCTAAAAGAGCTATGTTTTTATGTGCCAAAGTAATTGTTGAAAGAGGGATACAGGTCTCTTTTATAGCACGATGGATAAGTTTTTTAAGCTCTATTGTTTCAGAATTTTCTTTTCCACTCAGTACTTTATTTAAAGTAAATCTGAGAATAGCATCTTTATTGTGCGCATAAACTGCTGCTCGCGCTATGGTTGATCTTATACTCCCTATAGATTTTTCTTTTTCTGTTTTTCGTATAAAAAGAGCATGGGTTGAGGCAAATCCGTTTGTTTGACCTAGTATAGGATAGTTAATAGGTGTTTTATAAAGGTATAAAGGAACCCTGTTTTGTGATGGTGTTTTTAGATAATTATAGATATTGTAAAGCTCTGACCTTAAGATTTCTTGTTTTGGGTCTGATGATATTCTGAAAAAATTATAAAAGCTTTCATTTGTTTTTTTTGCTTCTTGATAAACATAAGGTGGGATTTTGAGGGTATTTAAATTTTTAATTGCTTGTAAGATGTTTTTTGAATAGGTGCCATAATAATGAGAATGAATGTTTGCGCAATTCATTAATAAAGCTAATAGTATTATATTTTTCATAATGATTTGATCGTTTTTAAAAATAAATATGACCTTATTATTATACCATTTGCTTATATTTAAACAAAAAAGGATTAAGTATTTTTTAAATACTTAATCCTTAAATTTTTAGATGAGGTTTAAATATATTTTTATCAAAAAAATGATCAATTCTTTAAAGAAAATCGCATTGTTTTTTATAATCTGATACAATTGCTAAAGCAATCGTTTTTTTTAGTAAAAAATGGTTGCTTCTTCTTTTTTAAGATAATTTAAAAGTTGAAATAGAAAATTTAGAAAGTTTTTAAATAAGTAGGAGTTGGTTTAAAGCTTTCTAAAGCGGTAGCAGTTAGTATTTTTAATAAAAAATGATTTTTTTTTAAAAATGCACAGTATATATACAACTCCACAACTACCTGAAAGGGTGAAAATTCATGGTTGTTAAGTTTTTTACTTCCATATGGAGTAATTTTGAAAACTCAGAAGAACGTAAAAAGTTTTCGATTCTCTCTGTGCTTTTTGGATTAACCATTGGTGCGTATTGGTTGTTCCGTCCTCTTAAAGACGGTGTGTTTTTAACTATGGTTGGATCAGAATTTCAACCAAAGGCAAAAATACTTTCTATGTTCGTAGTTATTCCATTGGTGATGATTTACGAACGCTTGGTAAGCTCTTTTAAGCGTCATCAAGTTCTTTATGGGCTTTCAATCTTTTATGCTATTGGTGCAGCTTTATTTGCAGCATTAATTTTGGATCCTGCTATCGGTATGCAAAATACTGTAGCAAGTCCTGACCGTTATTTAGGTTGGACTTTTTACTTATTTGTAGAAAGCTTTGGTTCTATTATGGTTATGTTGTTTTGGTCTTTTGTTGCTGATACAACAACTCCAGAATCTGCAAAACGTGGATACCCTCTTATCGTATTGGGTGCGCAAATCGGGGGTATTGCTGGTCCATTAATGGGTCAAATGGTAATGCCAGAAGAAGGTGGAGAAGCGGCTGTTAATGGTTCTGGTATTGCAACATTAATGTGCGTTGTTGCATTATGCTTAATTCCTTTAATTGTTTGGTACTTTATGAACAATGTTTCTAAAGAACAAATGGAAGGTTTCCAAGCAGATGAAAAGAAAGCTCCTCTTGAAGGAAAGCCAAAACCAGGTTTTATGGAAGGCTTAAAGCTTTTAGTAACTCGTCCTTACCTTCTTGGTATTTTTGTAGTTGTTTCATTTTATGAAATTATTGTTACTTTCTTAGATTTCCAATTTAAAGTACTTGCAAAAGGTTCATACACTGGTGACGCGCTTACAGCGTATTTATTTAAATATGCTATTTGGACTAATGCTGTTGCTTTTCTTTGTATTATGTTTGGCGCAGGTAAAATTGGTAGTAAGCTTGGGCTTGCAAAAACTCTTATGTTATTGCCTATTTTAGTTGGTGTAGCGGTTATTACTTTAAATATGCATCCTATTTTAAATGTTGCATTTTTAATTATGGTGTTTTCAAAAGGTGTTAACTATGCGCTTAACCAGCCAGCAAAAGAGCAACTTTACATTCCAACAACAAAAGATTCTAAGTATCGTGCAAAAGCATGGATTGATGCATTCGGTTCACGCTTTTCAAAAGGGCTTGGATCTATTGTTAATGACAGTAAGTCTGCGCTTGGTGCAGATCTTTTCTCACTTGTTATCTTGGTTACCTCTTTTGGGTTAATTGGGGTTTGGGTGTTTGCTGCATTGTTCTTGGGTAAAACTCATAAACAAGCAATCAAAGAAAATCGCACAGTTTGTTAAAATCTGTTACTATATTGGGACACTGTTTTTAAAGAAAGTTGTCCCAATGTCTTTTAATTTCGCCTTGTGGGGAAATTTTAAAAATAGAGATGAGTGCCTAAAGTTTTTACGATTGGCACTCATTTTTACTTTTATAATTTCTATATGTGCTTTATTCCATCCACTTAAAGATGTTATTTTTATAACTATGGTAGGTGTGAAGTGGCTTCCTTATGCTCGATGGATATCTCTTTTCTTTCTTATTCCAGCATTGCTTATTTATGGGAGAATGGTAGATATTTTTCCTCGTAATAAAATGTTTTATGGCTTGTGTTTTATTGGGGTTGCAGCGCTTGCACTTTTTATGATTCTTATCAAATTTGCACAGTCTGCTTTGCTTGGTTGGGCATGGTATGCATTTTCAGAAGTTTTTGTTTCATTGTTGATCGCATTGTTTTGGTCATTTGTTGCAGATATTTCAACTCCAGAGGATGCTAAGCAAGGTTATAGTTTAATTATATTAGGTGCTCAGCTTGGTGGGGTTATGGCACCTTTATGCTTGTATCCATTTGTTTCTTTTTGTGGACCTTTATTAATTTTATCTATCATTGCGATTAGCCTTTTAATTGTGGCTAGTTTAATGAGTTGGTTTATGCGTGTTACACCAGCTGCTTTGTTGCAAGGATTTTGTTATGAAGAAGCCCATAAAAAAGTTAAGAAAAAAGCGAGCTTTTTTGAGGGGCTTAAGCTTATTGTTAAAGAGTCTTATTTGCTTGGTATTCTTGGTATAATTACGCTTTGTGACATGATTATTATTATTTTAGAATATCATGTAAAAATCAAAGCAGCCCATGTTTATATTGATACAAATCAACTTATGCAATTCTTTTTTAGGCTTACTTTATATGCAAATAGCGTTGCTTTAATAAGCTTGCTTTTTGGAGCTGGTGCTATTGGGCGTTATTTGGGAGTTGGAAGATCGCTTTTATTAATGCCGGTTGCTGTTGCGTTAGGTGTTCTTGTTATGGGAAGTACAGAGCATTTGCCACTTTTAATGATGTCGCTTGTTGCTCTTAAAGGGATAAGTTATGCCCTTGATAAACCAACAAGAGAACAATTGTATGTTCCTACATCCGTAGATGTAAAGTACAAAGCAAAATCTTGGATTGATAGTTTTGGATCTCGTGTATCAAAAGGTTTAGGTTCTTCTGTTCATATGTTAAGACCTGTGCTACAATCTGAATTTGTATATGTAAGTTCATTGTTATGTTTAGGTTTAGTTGGCGTTTGGATTGTTGCAGCTGTGTATGTTGCAAGAATGCATAAGCGAGCTGTTTCGGAGAATAAACTTGTATGTTAATCGATTGTAATAAGTCGGAAAAAATTTTAAAAAAAAGAAAAGTTAGTTCAAAGTTAAAGGCTTGTCATGTTTTTTCATGCAAGCCTTTTTTTTTGAGTGAAGCCCTAGAGTTGAAAAGAATTTATAGAGTTGGTTTATTCTACAAGGTAAAGGGTTATTAATGCGTATTGGTATCGTTCAAACAATAACATCATTGTGGCAAATTGATAAAAAAGAGCGTACAAAGTTTTTGTATTTAGGTGCTGCGTTTTTTGCAATTATTGCTTCATACACTATTACAAAAGAGCTTAAAGATTCGCTTTTTATGAATATCGTAGGTGGTAAAACGTTTGTTCCTTATGCAAAATTATTAACTATTTTGGGTTTGATCCCTTTAGTTTTGTTGTATGGTAAAATGGTTGATAAAGTTCGAAGATATCAATTGCTCTGTTATTTAACGCTTATTTATAGCATGATAGGCCTTGTTTCTGCTGTTGTTATTTCGCAAGGATTAAATCATGCTCCAGTTGAACCATATTCTTTATATTGGTTTTTTGGATGGATTTATTTTTTTTATATAGAAAGCTTTTCTCCTTTTGTTGTGAGTGTTTTTTGGGCTTTTTTAAATTCAATTACAACTCCTGAAAGTGCAAAAAGAAATTATGGTCTTTTGATATCAACTTCAAAGCTTGGTGGTATGGTTACCTCAGGCCTTGCTTGGATGTTGTTATATCATAATCAAAATAATGGGTTTGGTTTTTCAGAAGCAGGAATTCATGGTTTGTTGATGGTTATTTCATCACTTTTTTTAATGATTGTTCCTCTTATTATTTGGCGTATGATGCGTGCTATTCCTGGGCAATATTTGCATGGGTATGAGGCTGCATATCAATTTGAAAAGTTACAACATAAAGAAGGTAAAGATGAAACTGGTATGTGGTCAGGTCTTGCGCTGCTTTTAAAATATCCATATGTTTTTGGTATTTTTTCTACTATCTTTTTTTACGAAGTAGTTAGTGCTGTACTTAGTTATTTACGTCTTGGTGTTGCAGAGGGTGTGGCAACAGATGTGTCTGGGGTAAGTTGCTTTCTTTTTAAAAGTGTTTTTTATGTTCACTTTACGGGTCTTATTATTTCTTTATTAGGTACCCGATTGATTGTTTCCTACTTGGGTGAGCGCTTTTCTTTATTTGTTATGCCAACAGTTATAGGGCTGCTTTTGTGGTATCTTTTTTATGCTGATTCTTCTATGGGGATAGTGATAGCATTTATTGCTCTTCGTGGTATTTATTACGCGTTTAATCAGCCTGTTACAGAGGCTCTTTATATTCCAACTGTTAAAGATGTTAAATTTAAATCAAAATCTTGGATTGATACATTTGGTAAAAAGTTTGCTCGTGGTACTGGGTCAACATTTAATATTTTAGTGGGCGGTGGTTCAACTTCAGCATATGGAGCTTTTTTTGGAGTTATTGTTGGTCTTTGGTGGGGCGTAGCATACTTTTTAGGCAGCCGTTATGATAAAGCTATTAAAAATGGTGAGGTTATAGGCGCTGAGATAGAGCAATAAGATTTGCAAAAAAAGAGCGTTTAGGTATTATTTAAACAATTATTAAAACTCTCACTTTTCCTATCAGGGTGGCATTTTGTAAATATAAAAGCCGGAAAGTGAAGGATAAAACCCTGCAGAAGGTTGCTGACATGATAGATTTTAGATTACTTGTTAAAGCTGGCGTCCACTTTGGACACCAATCATCTCGCTGGTGCCCTCGTATGGCTCCTTATATTTGGGGTGAAAAAGGTGGCATTCATTTAATTAACGTTGCAAAGACTGCAGTTAATTTGGAAAAGGCAGCTAAATTCCTAGAAGATACTATTGCTGAAGGTAAGACAGTAATGTGGCTTGGTACTAAAAAACCTGCGCAAACTATTGTTACTGAAGCTGGTAAAGCGGTAGGTATGCCTTTTGTAACACATCGTTGGATTGGTGGAACTTTAACAAATAACTCTCAAGTAAGAAAATCTGTAACAAAGTATTTGCATCTTAAGGATGTAATAGCAAAAGCAGATAGAACTCGTTATACAAAAAAAGAGTTCAGTGTTTTTCAAAAAATGGTTTCTCGTCTTGAAAAAAATATTGGTGGTATCGTTAATATGACTTGGCCTGTTGGTGCTTTGGTTGTAGTTGATGTTCGCAAAGAGCAGTCAGCTATTAAAGAAGCTGCAATGATAGGTATTCCTGTTATTGCATTAGTTGATACTAATTGCGATCCATTGGGAATTGATTATGTAATTCCTTCAAACGATGACTCCCCTAAGGCAATTAAGGTTGTTGTTGATTATCTACAAGAAGCTGCACTTCGTGGTAAAGCAGTTGCTGATGCTAAAAAAGCTGAAATAGAAAAAGAACAAGAGCTATTGCGTGAAAAAAAGAAAGCAGAAAGAAAAGCTGCTGAGCTTAAAGCTGCAGAAATAAAGGCTGCTGAGCAAAGCAAAAAAGCTGAAATTAAAACAACAAAAGTAGAAGCTGCTTCATCAGTAACTACAGAAGTTAAAAAAACTGAAGCTAAAGCTGCTCCTAAAAAAGTTGCACCTAAAGCTGTTTCTAAAAAATAAGCTATAAATAAATGTATTAAGGATGATATTGACTATTTTCCTTAATACATTTACCTCTATGGAGAGATGTCTGAGTGGTCGAAAGAGCACGATTGGAAATCGTGTATATTCTGAAAAGGGTATCGAGGGTTCGAATCCCTCTCTCTCCACCATAATTCTAGATAAATAAAATTAAGGCACGCATATTTAATACGTGCCTTAATTTTGTGCTTTTATATAATTTAAGCTTATTAAAAATAATATAATATAGCTTTCTAAAAAAATTTATAATTGAGTTATTCTATAATAATAAAATTTTGGGAATGCAATTTTTGGTTATAGATAGTTTAAAATAAGTGGTATTTGTTAAAAAATAATAAAATAATGGAGTAATTATGAAAAATACACAATATGTAGCAAAACTTGTTTCTAGATTTTTTGCTTTTTTCTTTGTTTTTAATATACAAGCAGGTACTTACTATCAAGAATTAGAAGTCTTTAAGAGAAAACAAGATGTAGCTTTTATTTTTAATGATAAAGCTAATCCACAATTAAAACAGATTGTAAATGACATTAATACCTATAAAAAATTATCTATACCTAGTCGTTTAGTAAGATTTATTTTTTCTGGCATGGGGGTAATTGTTGATAAAGAATCTATGCCAAAAATGTATGATTACATAAAAAATTTATGTCTTGATAATGATATTGAAATGCCTGTTGTTTTTATTTCTAAAGATAAAAGCATTTTTAACGCATTTGCATTAAAATTGTTTACATCTTCAGGAGGTATATTATTGGGTCAAGAGTTATTAAGTGAATCTTCAGACGAAGAAATTGAAGCTGTTATTGCACATGAAATTGGTCATATAAAACATAATCATGTTAATAAAATTTTTGCTTTAAATATTTTAGTGGTTGTGCTGTATAGTTACATCACTACTACGTATTATACAAATGATGATTATTATAAAAATAATATCATCATAGAAGAATACAAAAAATTCTGGAAAATGTACGGATTATTATTGTGTGCGCGTGCATTAGTAATAGGTAAAAGTTTTGAAAAAGAAGCTGATAACTTTGCATGTCAGCAAGCTGGTAAGGCTAAAGGGTTAATAAAATTTTTTAAAAAATTAGAATCTAAAGAAGTAGCTAAGGCGGCTGAATTTGAGCAAGTAAAAGAACTACTTCAGGTTAATAAGAATGAGCTTTCATTATATGATTATAACTTGTTATATAGACGATATTTTATGGCAAAGATATGGCATTCTCTGGATAAATTAAATCGTTGGATTTACCATAATACTCCTTTTGGCGCTCATCCAAGCAATAAAGATAGAATTGCTGCAGCAGAAAAATATCTAGAAAAAGCATGATGGGGAAAAAACATTATAAAATTATGATCTTTGGATGCCCTGGAAGCGGCAAGTCTACTCTTGCCCAGTGGCTTTCTTTCAATCTTTCAATACCTCTTTATCATTGTGATAAATATTATTTTACCAATAATTGGAAACCACGACCTCAAGATGATTTTTTAGCAGATATATCTAATTTTGCAATGCAAAAACAGTATATTATTGATGGAAATGTATCAAAAATATTACTTGAAAAGTTTTTGCCCGTAGATCTTATTGTTTATATAGATATTCCTTTGTGGAAGTGTTATTGGAGGGTCTTTAAAAGACGTTTTTTTAAAGATAATACAATTGATGACAGAGCAAAAGGTTGTAAGGAGATTCTTTCTTGGGGCTTTTTAAAGTCGATGTTGTCATATAAAAATAAAACGGAAAAACGATTAGATATAATAAAAATAAATTATATAAATACAAAATTTATTTTTATTAAGTCAGAAGAAGATCTAATAAAATTTAAAAATAATTTTTTAAAAACATAAAATATTAGACTGTATTTAACTAATACGGTCTAATATTTCACTTATTCCGGCTAATTTTTTTTTAATATTTTTACGACTGTCAAGTTCTTGTATGTATAGGCTAATTTCAAAAGTATATTTCATTCGTTCTGTGCAATCCGGACAATCTGCAGCACATTTAGTATGAGCTTTAAAATATTCAGCATCAAATTTTTTGGTATTAGCCTTTTTAAGACCTGAAATTTTTTGAATTATTTCTTCTTCGCTTTGACTTGTAAAAGGTTTTTCTGACGAATAAATAATAGTAGTAAATAATGCTGCGAATATGTAAAATATTTTTTTCATAAATGTATTCCTGTTAATAACTTTTAAGTCTTTTAATTTTGGTACAGATTAAATATCGAAAAATTTTTGAAGAAGTTTTAAGCATGTTGGGCGTTGTTCGTCATATAGACGTTCTAAATATAAAAAATCTTCCTTAGGAGTTCTTGTACGTATTGTTGGTTTATTAGGGTAAATAAATTTAGAATCATATTGCCAAGCATCATCTAAATAAAAGCGAAAAGCTATTGCAGTTATATCAGGCTGAATTTTCATAGAATATAGTTTAAAATTTTTCATTGTGAAACAAGAAACTTTTTCGCAATCATCGCTTTTTGAAGCTGCGTTCATATTAAAACTTAAGATTGCAAGTACAATTGTAACTTTTTTAAAAAATGATTTTGTACTAGATTTTCATGATAAAGAACAATTCCTAGGATTTTCTTTATAATTTAATTCTTCTTGAGTTTTAATTCTTTGTATGAAGTATGGAGTTTTAACTTCTTTCTGACTTCCAGGTTCTAATGTTAATTTTTTTATTAAAGTACCTTCTTTGGTATATAGACCGTATGTTTGAACGGTGAGGGTATTGTTCTTCAAAGTATTTTTAATAGAAAAATCATTTGATTGTTAAGAAATAGTTATTGGTAGCAATAAAAATATAAATATTTTTTTCATATATTCTTTCAGTTTATTTATAGATCGATAAAAAGTATCAAATATTTTATATAATTTAAATAAATCATTATTTATGAGTATGCATATTAAGTGATGAAATTAATCCGCTAATACCTACGTTCTGATACTTACAAAGATTGCTATTTCCTTTTAAAATAAGAGAAATTCTTGCCTTTTCAAATGTGGTCTTGAGATATTCATAACATTCTTGTGGATTTACAAAATCAATACAGCCAGAGAGTGTTGTTTCTGATGCTGAAAAACTTGGATTAGTATGACTTAGATGAGCTGCTTTATAAGAATAAGATAGTAAGTTTCCTTGGGTATCGGTTGTTTTTTTTTCTAGAGCATACGTAGTTGCATCTGCATTTGTTAGATGAGTGATTATTATAGATTCGCTACATTTAATTGAATAGGATGTAATTGTTAAAAATATTAAAATTATTTTTTTCATATTGAACTTTTTATTATATTTTTATTATATTGTTTTGTTATTTTATATCAGAATATATTTTTTAAAATTTCTGTACAATAATAGTTTTGTCTAGATATAAAAACAATACAATTTTTGATTGGTGGCTATGTTAGTATGCAGTAACTGTTTTATTTTAAATAATACCTTTTAATTTTAATAAGGAGTTTTAATGAAAATTCAAAAATATTTTTCTTTGATAATGTGGATGGTAGCGCTTATGGCTATTGGAGCTTTTATTGGATTGTTAACAACAGCAGAAATTGGTTTTTGGTATAATAATTTAAATAGATCATTTTTGACACCTCCAAATTATGTATTTTCTATAGTTTGGACTATTTTATATGCATTAATAGGGGCTTCTGGATGGCTTATTTGGAGTAGTAATTTTTTGGATCGAAAAAATCTTAAAATATTATATTGCATGCAGCTTGTTTTGAATTGGAGTTGGACATTCTTCTTTTTTAAATATCATTTAATAGGTGCAGCATTTATAATTTTGTGCGCAATAGATTTTTTAGTAGCTATGATAATCTGGTTATCATATTCAAAAATAAAATCAGTTTCTTTTTTTATGATTCCATATGCAGTTTGGATTTTATTTGCGAGTTATTTAAATTATTATATTTGGTTATGTAACTAAAGATAGTTTTTAATAAACAGTATCGAGGCAACATTTTATTGCTTTTGTTGTTTTCTATATTCATCAAGCAATTTATTAAATAATAATTTTGATTTATTGCGTATGCCAGATAAGCTTTTCCCATTTACTGTTGCATCATATGTTCTTGTAACATACATTTTTCCATTATACATTTCTTCTTGACATCGGTAGCAAGCAGTAATTTTTAAAGGTTTTTCTGTTGCAGTATATGTTGATAATATAATCCAATTATTATCACTTGCTATAGTAACTTTAGACCATGGATGAATTTCAGCGCATTTAATTGAAGAAAGTGTTAAGATGATAATTGTAATTATTAATTTTTTCATATGAATTTCTTTAAAATATAATAAAAGCATTCTGTTTTTTAAAAATAGTGAAAGTTAAAAGAAGTATTATATCTTACTATATTTAATTTATAAAATTTTGGGTTTCTTTGGTTGTTTTGTGTGAGCATAGTCCTAGTATTATTAGTTCAATAGTATAAAAAACAACTTGAATTTCTTGAGGTAAGTAAATTCCAAATAATACCGTAGGAATTGTGTATCTAATTAAATTAGAGATGCTATGCAAAATCATGGTAGTTTCTATTCTTTGAGTTTTATATGCGATTAACCCTACCATAAAACTCCATCCAAAATGATTAAAAATATAGGTCATAGGATGAGATGGTGATGCTATAAATCCTGCATGCATCAAAGAAAAAGCGCATGAACTAATTATATTAAAAAAAATAAATTCAAAAGTTCCCATTTTATATTTGATAAATAGACTGCGTGTAAAAATTTCTTCAAAGAATGCAGATGCAAAAACTCCATAAATAATACTTTGTATAAAAAGATTATTACATTTATAAATATCGTTGATAAGCACTAAAACAATAGGAATAGAAATAAGAAGTTTCCATGAAGGAAGTGGTAATGTATAGGTACCAATTGTTACAAGAAAATTTTTTCTTGTATTTTCAAAATTATTATAAAAAAATAAAATAAGAGCCCCAATCCATGGAAGCATTCTTAATGAGTAATTGATATGCTCTGTATAGGGATTAGAGAGTAAAATATAATTTGTTATGCCTATATACAGCGGCATTAATGCTAAAAAAATTTTTTTAATTATCATTTGACCCTTATGATTACTTAAATTTTTTTATAATGTAAAAATTCATAATTTTTCTGTAAGCCAATAAAATGATTGATCAATAACATCTTTTCTTTTTCTTACATAGTGATCCATGCCTGATATGCGTAGATAAGTTATAGGAGCTCCTGTTAATTGCGCTTTAGAAACAAAAGCATCGGATGAATTGATAGCAGAATCGTTTGTGCCAGCTACTACTAAATAAGGAGTTGTGATCTTTTTATATTCTGGTTTTGGATAAGTATTTAAGGCATCTGCATGGTATTTATAGGTCATACCCATAAATTTTTTTGAAGTGGTTGGGTTTTTGATAGCTTCATCCATTATGGAGTCATATTGAGATTTTGAAATATATAACCCAAATGAATATGGCATCCATAAAGGAAGTTGCGCTCTTAGTTTTATATACCAAGGAGCGTTAAGTATTGCATCTTGTATAAAAATCCAAAGTTCATCACGCCATGAAAAATCTCCGGCACCGGACCAATTGATTGTTGCAATCATCATGTCTGCATAATGAGTAGTTAAAGTTGTTGCTAGCAGGCCTCCTTCTGACGCACTTAGAATTATAAATTTTCTATTCCATCCTTGAGGCGGATTTTTTTTAAGATGTTCAATAACTGTGCAATGGTCTTCTAATCGATTTGATCGAGTGTAATATTCCATAAATTCATCTATATTAATTTTATTTCCATCAACTCCTCGCTGCTCAATTGTTATAACCCCAATGCCTAAATCTAAAAATTCTTTTAAAAAATAACGATGAAAAAAAATAATACTTTGAATGTTTTCTTGCAAAGACGAGCCACCTATTAAAAGAACAATAGGAAAAGTATCTTTAGAAGGTCTGCTAAAATAATAAATAATATCTGGAGATTTTGGATCAATTCTTTTGGTAGTAAAACGTGATGAAGAAGGAATTTGATAGAATGAGTTTCCATTTTCTATTTCCGAGTCAGTACATTTGTAGGGAGTTATTTCGTCCTCTGGGTATCCTGTAGGGCTTTGATTATTAAATCCTTCAGTCTTTATCAAAAGCGATGTGAACAAAGCTATTAACATGAAATATTTTTTAATTATCATTTGAATCCTTATAATTACTTAAATTTTGTTTTTATAAGAAAATAAGGTTTTTTTGGATAAGATTTTGTTTGATGTAATTATGGCGGAGCTGACGAGACTCGAACTCGCGACCTTCCGCGTGACAGGCGGACGCTCTAACCAAACTGAGCTACAGCTCCTCAACCATAATATTGGCTCCCTGGGCAGGACTCGAACCTGCGACCAAACGATTAACAGTCGTTTGCTCTACCAACTGAGCTACCAGGGAAACACATTTTTATTTCAATTTTGGTGGGCGGTGCAGGACTCGAACCTGCGACCCCCAGTGTGTAAGACTGATGCTCTACCAACTGAGCTAACCGCCCCTACCATGGAAAAGAATTGTAAAGCAAAGATATAAGAAAGTCAAAAAACTTTAGCTTGTTTATGCACTTTTTTTTAAAAAATAAAAAAACAACCTTGATTCGCTTAAATTTGTTTTTAAAAAACCAAACCGCTATTAATTTTATTTGAAAATAATAATAAAAACTCACCTTTTTATTGATGATATATCTGTTATTTTGATATATTCAATTTGAAATTATTTTTTTAAATATTTTTATAAGGTGGAGTGGTCTGAATGTTTATAACTGTAAAAAAAGTGATGGTTTTTTTGATGTTTTTGTTTGTAGGTATTATTTCTTTGCAAGCGCAAAGTGCTCTTTTTGCTAGAAAAGGTTTAAATAAGGCGACTTCTTTTGCAAGAGAAGTTGCGCAAGATATTGCTGCTAATAAAAAAACATTAACAAAAGAAGGCCTTAAATGGGGAGGTTTTTCTGGTTTATGGTATTTAGGTTTGGATAAATTAAAAAATCTTGAGCCTGATGATAGTGTTGTTATTCCTCAAGATGTTTCTGATTCAGTGAGTAAAGAGGCAGGGGTATTAGAGGGTAAAAAAATTATTCCTTTATCAAATAGTTACTTGGATAATAGAAATAATCCAGAAAATAGATGGCTCGTTAATGGTAAAGGTTTTTGGCGTAATATAATTGGATTGTTTCCTGTATCTGATTTTTATGTTGATAAAGATGAAAATATAAGAATTACTCCTGGTTTTGCTCAAAAAATACATGATAAAGATAAAGAGGCCCTTGCTGAATTTCATGAAAAATTACAAGATCAAATTTTACGAGTTAAAGATAACTTTGATTATAAAACATATGCAGCATGTGCTACTGATACAGCTCTTTTAACACCGTTTTTTATGATTAGCCCTATTGCAAGATTTTTACAAACAACTACAAAGTTGCAAAAAGCTCCAGAGTTTTTGTCTTATATTGCGTCTGCTTCTGGTAATAAAGCGATAAGGGATATAAGAGAAAATTCAAAATAAAGAGAAGTTGTTTTAAAGTAATAAAAAAGGCTCTTTAATCAAAGAGCCTTTTGAAATTTAATTTTAAGAAGAGTTATTCAGTTTCTAAGCTGATTAAATCAACATCAAAAATAAGATTTGCATGTGGAGGGATTGCTGCTCCAGCTCCACGAGCGCCGTACCCTAAGTTTGATGGAATAAAAATACGACGTTTTTCTCCAATTTTCATATCAAGAACTGCTTCATCCCAACCTTTAATTACGTATCCTACTCCTATAGGAAATGTTAAAGGTTCTCCTCTTTCAACTGAGCTGTCAAACATTCTTCCTGGAGTTCCGTTTTCATCAAGCCAGCCTGTGTAGTGAACGTTAACAATATCTCCTGGCTCAGGTTTTTGAGATGATTCTGGAGCTTCTTGTGTGATGATATAAGCAAGTCCTGAAGGCAATGTTATTTTTTCGTTTTGTGACATATAACTTTCTGCGTGTTTATTTGGTGATACATTATTTTTCCAATAATAAGCTCCAGCAATTCCGCACAATGCACAGAAAAGTGGAATTACTAGATAATAAAAAAATCTATTATTCATGATAGCTCCTTATTAATTCTCCAAGTTTCTTGGCAAAACTTAACATACTCTTTGTTTTTTGTAAAAAATTAATGTTGGCAGAATATGCGATAGTAGCCTTATGGCTTAATCTTTTGTTAATATTATGGCTTTACAAAAAAACAGGTTCTGATACGCTTATCTTCAGCTTGTTTCTTAGTTTTATTTGTTTTTTAATCATTCAAACTAATGATTAGCTCAAAAAACCAAGTAATATTTGAGCCAAAAAGATCATATTTTTAGTTGTTTAATAAGAGGTGCACCGTGAAGAAGGATCTCCATCCTGAATTGTTTGACGTTACCGTCCATTGTACATGTGGTAACGAATTTGTAACACGTTCTACAAAAGCAGAAATTCGTTCAACACTTTGTTCAGCTTGTCACCCGTTTTATACAGGCACTCAAAAGTTTGTTGATACAGCGGGTCGTATTGATAAATTTGCACAACGTTATCAAAATAAAGCTAAGAAATAATTTATAGTCTTTGGAGTGTGCATGGCTATTGCGTGGGATGATATACAAAAACGATGTGATAATTTAAGAAATGAGTTATCAGATAATATTGATCCTCGTAGACGCCATGCTTTACAAAAAGAACTTTCTCAACTTTCCGGTATTTTAGAAAAAAAATCTGCTATTCATGATTTAGAAAAAGAAATTGTTGATCTTGAGCGTCAGTCTCAAGAAAATAACGATCAATCTCTTTTGATTCTGTATCAAGAAGAATTAGCAGATTTATTTTTTCAAAAAAAACAAAAAGAAGATGAACTTGATCTTCTTATGTTTCCATCTGATCCTTTTGATAAAAAGAATGTCTTTTTAGAAATTAGAGCGGGGGCTGGGGGACAAGAGGCTGCTTTGTTTGCTAGTGATCTTCTTACTATGTATACAAATTATTCTTTATCCAAGGGGTGGAGGGTAGAAGTAGCAAGCATGAGTCATACTGATTTAGGTGGTATTCGAGAAGTTGTTCTTGATATTAAAGGTGACGATGTTTACGGTCATTTAAAGTATGAATCAGGTGTTCATCGTGTTCAGCGTGTTCCTCTTACAGAAACTGCGGGAAGAATTCATACTTCAACTGCAACTGTTGCCGTTCTTCCAGAAGTTGATGAAGTTGATATCAATATTACACCAGATCAATTACGTATCGATGTTTATAGAGCCAGTGGTGCAGGTGGTCAGCATGTTAATACTACTGATTCTGCAGTTCGTATTACTCATATACCAACCGGAGTTGTGGTTGCTTGCCAAGATGAACGATCTCAACATAAAAATAAAGCAAAAGCTATGAAAATGTTGCAATCAAGGATTTTTGCAGCGCAAAAAGAAAAAATTGATGCAGAATTAAGTGAACAACGTAAAGAACTTGTTGGTTCTGGTATGCGTGCAGAAAAAGTTCGTACTTATAATTTTCCTCAAAATAGAGTTACTGATCATCAAGTTGAGTTAACGCTTAAAAAGCTTGATGTTGTTATAGAAGGTGCGCTTGATGAAATCATTGATGCACTTATTCAAAAAGATCGCCAAGATCGTCGCAATCGTCCTTTTGTTATTTCTAATTAAAAGAATTTTTTTAAAAAAACTCTTTATTATTACGTATTTTAATTGAACTATATTTTTTAGCCTTATTTTTTAGATTGACATGTAATTTAGTTATTATCATACTGTCGCCATTAGTTATATTTTAAAGTTAAATATAAGAGTAGTTACATAATAATTCTAAGGAGAATTTATGAAAAAAGCATTATTAACAGTAGCGTTGCTTGTTGCTGCAAATGTAGTAGCAGAAGATGTAGTGGCAACAGAAGACACACAAGTAGTATGTAATTCTTGTTCAGTAGAAGCTGTTGATTTGTCATGGTTAACAGCAGATGAAAAAGCAAAGTTTGATGCGCTTGAATCAGCTGAAGAAAAAACTCAATTTTTAAAAGATGCAAAAATTGCAAGAGCTGCAAAAGAAGTTATTGCGCAAAATAGTGTAGTTAATAACGATCAAGAAATTAGTTCTTCAAAAAATTAATAATTGATTTTAATAATTATTAGTTATTAAAGGGTATCTTTTATAAAGATGCCCTTTTTTATTTTGTTATGATCTTTATACTTAACGTGTTAGGATTTTTGTAAAATATATAAACTAATTAGAGGGGTTTTATGTCAATTGTTTCGTATCTTCTTGAACATAATAGATATTTAAATGTACTTGGAATTTTTGTTGTAATAGGTATTGCAATGATTTTTTCTAAGCATCGTTCAAAAATTAATTTTGCATTAATTATAAATGCTCTTTTGATGCAATTTGCTATTGCATTTTTAGCTTTAAAAACTTCGGGTGGGCATAAAGTTATAGAGAGCTGCGCTCAAGGTGTTTCTTATTTATATTTGTATGCAGATGAAGGTGTAAAATTTTTATTTGGTAATTTAGCAAATAATGTAAATACTCCTTGGGGTACCGTTTTTGCTGTTAAAATTTTGCCATTAATTGTTTTTTTTGGTGCATTTATGGCTCTTCTTTTTCATATGGGGATTGTGCAATTTTTTGTAAATATTGTCGGTCGTTTTGTCCGTCCTCTTTTGGGAGTTTCTGGACCAGAAACTACTTGTGCAATTGCTAATAGTTTTCTTGGTCAGACAGAGTCTCCGCTTCTTATTCGTAACTATTTAAAAAATATGACTAAATCTGAATTGTTAGTTGTTATGGTGAGTGGAATGGGAACTATTAGCGGTTCTATTTTAGTAGTATTTGCTTCTATGGGAGCTCCTGTTAAATCATTACTAACAGCAAGTGTTATGGCAATTCCTGCAACTATTATGATTGCTAAAATATTACTTCCAGAAATAGAAAAAAAATCTGATAATGATCTTGTTGTAGCAGATAAAGCTACAACAGCAAATATCTTTGATGCTCTTTCTTCTGGAACATCTGACGGGCTTGGCTTGGCTCTTAATGTTGGTGCAATGCTTATTGCTTTTATAGCTCTTATGAGTATGGTAAATGGTATCTTATCTGGTATGTCTGGTTATGTTAATCATTTATTACATACAGATTTTCCTATTTTGACTATTGATTATATTTTTTCAAAATTATTTTATCCTTTTGCGTGGTTGCTTGGTTTTACGGGACAAGAAGCTCTTTCTGTTGCGGAGCTTTTAGGGACTAAAGTTGGGATTAATGAATTTTTGGCATATTACAAATTAGTAGGAATGAATCTTTCTGAAAGAACTGCAGCAGTGGTTTCGTTTGCTCTTTGTGGTTTTTCTAATTTTGCATGTATAGGAATACAAGTTGGAGGTATTGGAGTTTTGGTGCCAGAAAAAAGAGTATGGCTTACTCAGCTTGGAGTTACAGCTGTATTAGGAGGAGCTCTTTCTAATCTTTTAACTGCTATGATTGCAGGATTATTTTTATAATTTTTTACATAAATATATATAAAAAAAGCCGCTTTAATAAGCGGCTTTTTAATTTTTTGATATTTCTTTTACATAAAATGTTCTGTGATATTGTCGATCATAATTAAACCATCTTCTTGATAAAGAGCACAAATAGTATTATGTGTTCCTGCAGGAATCAAAACTTTCTTTTTGCTGTGATCAAGCGTTACATGAATTCTTGTTTGTTTTCCTTTTTGATTAAATATAGGAAGTGTCATAAAACGTGCTGATAAAGCAGGAATAGTATAATAAATTTTTGGTGTATAAAAGAAGCTTGCATCATCAGGATAAACAGCTTTTATTTGTTGGGTTTTTGTTGTTGTATTATAAACTATAAGTCCTTGCTCGGATTCTTCTTTAAGTGAAAGAATTTGAAGTGTTTTTTCTTGAGCATCGTAATCATTTGTATCTTGTATTCCGATTATTGAAAGATTGCTATTTTCTATAATTGATTCTGGAGTTTCAATATAAGAAGGGTCTTCGCTTAAAACTCTTAAGTGACTTATTGTTGAAGGTATAACAATTTTTGCTATAGGTCCAAGGTGTTGGGCAATGCAGATTTCATTTTCTTCATTGTTTTGTCCATATATTGCAATTTTGCTATTTGTGCTATTCATTACAATAATTTCTTTTTCTTCTATAACTGCATCTTCAACATCATTTTCTGATTCTGATATAGTTTGATTTTCAGTTTCATTATCCATAACTTCTGTGTTTTTTTCAGAAGATTCTTCTGTTGGCGTTTGATTTTCTGTAGAAATTTTTTCTTCATCAGAAGTATCAGAAGCATTATTGTTTAAAAGAGGGTTTTCATCAGCGGAAACATTTTCATCAAGAGGTTCTGTTGAGGATTCTTCTTGTATTGTTTCTTTTTTTTCATTATCTGTTTCGGTAGATTCTACTTTTTCGGTAGAGCTATCGTTAGTTAACATAGGCTCTTTTTCTGACTGAGTTGTAGTTGTTTCATCTTTTTTTTCTAAATTTCCCATTTCATCTTTTTTTTCTGTAGATGGTGTTGTTTGACTCGCCATAAGTAAAGTTGGAGCATTTTCTGATGGAGTTGTTGGGGTAGTTTCAGCTGAAGGTGTTTTTATTGTTGCAAGTGCTGGATTTGGTAAGATTGTAATTGGATTATTAGATATTGATTCGTTTTGTGTTTCTTTTTTTTCAAGTGATGTATCTGTTTCCATCATAAAAAGCTGAGGCTTTGCTGATGCATTCATCATCGAAGGTGTTGATGCACTTGAAAGTGATGAGCATAAAAACAGTAAGCTAAATTGTAGCTTTATAATATATTTCATAATTTCCTTTCTTTAATATTATTATTGTTATTTTTTTGCAAAAAACATGCTTTTGTGTCAATACAATTGGATGATATTGATTTTTTACAATGGAAGGTTGTTACCATTTTCACTTTGTAGATAGGCGATTGTATTATTATGAATAATAGAAAGATGAGCTGCTTTATATTCAAGAACTTTTGTAGGTCGTGAAACCCAATTAACAATATGCTCTTTTCTTAATATAATCCCACTATCGCTTGCACATAGATATGAATATATTTCTGAATGAGGCACAGATGTTATATAAAAAACATCTTTAGAAAGAGATTCATGGTTTATAATTTTTAAAGCTTCTTTGATGTCTGGTGTTACAATAATGAGATAAGAAGATTTTTTTTCTAAATGTTCTTTAAAATAGATGATTGTTTCTTTAAAGCATTGCCATGGTTTGCAAGATCCATTGTAAATGTAAATATGTTGATTTTGATCTAATTTAAGTTGGGATCGAATCTGCTGGCGCCATATATTTTTTTGAGCAAAAGGAATTCTTGAAGGAATATCTTGAGTTGCAAGGGTATATTTTTTTGTAGTTAAGCTATAAGTTTTTTGTAAATGACTTTCTAATGCTTTAGAAACTGATTCAATAATGAATGAAAAGTTATAAGGATTTTTCCATTCATATATTTTTTTTTCAAAATAAAAAAGTTGTTTATAGCGTAGATATATAAAAATTTTTTTATACCAAGATTTATTTAAAAGAGATTCATGTTGGGAATATAAAAATTCTTCTGCAAGAAGACCGCGCGCTTGTAATGTAAATTGGTTACATAATGGCGAAATAATACTTTGTACTATTGCTCCTGCAATTGGTCCTCGCGCTTGTATAGTATATGATGATAAAGATGAAATTATGTTTTCACATTGAATCTTTGCAAAAATTATTGAAAAAAAACCTAAAAAATAAGGGGTTTTTTTAAAAATAAAAACTTTAAATTTTGGATTAATAGTATTAAGAAAATGTAATTTTTCTAATGAAATTATTTCACTTTCAAAGCTTATTAATGTAATTGATATATCATTTTGAGTAGATAGTTCTTGTACTAATGGATTAAGAACTTGGCTTTCAAAAATTGAATGATTAATTCCATCATAAATAATAACTATTTTCTCTTGCATAAGTATCAATTAAGAAAAAATTGTAATTGATCAAAGTTATAATAAATAGAAATAATAAGTGCTATTAAAGCAGGTGTTTTTATTGGTTTAAAATTAAATAATTTATAGGCAATATTTGCAAAGGTAATAACAATTAACACTGGGTAACATATATTTATGATAGGTAAAGAGGCTTTCATTATAGTGTTTAGGCCATAACATGATAGATATCCAGTAGAAACAAGTACTAAAATGAGTGCAGTACTATATTTCATAAACCCAAGCGTTAATTCTTTATGAATATATTCAGCAAGTACTAAAGCAAGAGCAATTATGGTAGAATAACATGCCATTGCAACAGCAAGAGCTATTATTAAAGCTCCACGTTCACCCATAACTACAAAAGAAACTTGGCTAAAAAGTGCAGCCGAATTTGAAGTTTTTGAAAAAAGTGGTCCATAGTAAGCGCCTAATAAAGCAAGGCCATAATAAATTATTGCAAGAAGTAAGCATCCAATAATTCCAGCTTTCATTCCTGTAACTGCAAGTGTGCGTAAATTATAATCTTTTTCATCAGAAACACTCTTTTTTAAGATAGTTAGTACTGCTGATGCAAAAAAAAGTGCGCCTAATAAATCAAGAGATGCATATCCAAATTTCATTTGTTCGTAAAATACTGTAGATGCAGATTCTGGTATTGGTAATAATTCTTGTGGGTGTACAATTCCTTTAATGATGATAATTCCTAAAGATCCTAATAATAAAGGAGATATCCATTTTCCTAAAAAGCTTATAATGCTATTTTCTTTATATGTTGCAAGAAAAGTTATAAGACAAAATAAAATAGTAAAAGTAGTCAATGGTATAGAAAATTGAATGTTGTTATAGGTGAATAATCCAATAAATGGATAAAGCATTTCATATGAAAGTGTAATAATTCGAGACATTGCAATACATGGTCCAATAACGCACATACAAAATAAAATAGTTAAAAATCCTGGGATTTTTCCTAGTCTTCCAAAAAAAGCTTTATAGTCGCCGTTAAAAAGAATCATAGCTATAAGGCCAATGAGTGGTAAAATTACAGCAGTTATCATATAACCTGTAATACCATAATAAAATTTATCTCCAGAGACTAATCCTGTTTGGATAGGTAAAATTAAGTTACCAGCTCCAAAAAACATAGAAAATATTGCAAGACCTACTGTTATTGTAGTTGATTTAAAAAGTTTTTTCATGCAAACCTTGAGTTTTAATAATTAAATAAATATATAATTTTAAATCATTATCTTTAAAAATCAAATAGGCTTTCTTTTTATATAAAAATTATTTGTAGCTTAATGTAATTTTGAAGGAGTTATTGTGATCAAAAAATTAAGTAGTGTTTTTTTTCTAGTAATGCTTTTCGCTTCAGTAAAAGTTTTTGCAAATGAATATAAAGTTTTTAGTTCTCCTTATGAAAAAAGTGGCAAAAGCGGCAAAATTGACTTGATATTTAGTGTTGCGACTATTCCAGAATTTAAAATGAAAGGAATCGATACCTTAGTTTGTTCGTCTAGTAATGGGAAAGCCTTTAATTTAAGATTAGGAAGTAAAAACAAAAGTTTTATTGTTGATGGTAATAGCAGTAATAATATTTTTCCTTCTTTAAAGTTGGGCATTGTAATTGATAATAATTTAGAAGCTGTTTTAAATTTTTCTGCAAAAATAGAAAAAGATATAAAGATTAAAAATTCTAAAAATGTTATGGCTTCTTTGACAATTGTATTTAATAATTCTTTTTTAGAAAAATTTAATAAAATTAAAATTGCTGCTAATTCTTTAAAAACAGATCAGGCAATCACATGGATACAGAGTTTAACGACTTCCGATGATTTATCGTCAGTTTTAAATAGGCATGATGAAGATGGCAATACATTGCTAACATTAATTTGTTTAGCGTCTTTTAAGAATGTTCAATTGTCGCTAGATGTTTTAAGGGTGCTTTTAACGCAATATCAAAAATTGTCCTCTGTAAAGAGTAATGGGGTTGATTATAAATTATCTAATGGAATGACTCCGTTACAGTATTGTGTATTTAATAAAATGTCTGATGATCTTATTCGTTTTTTAATTGACAATAATGCAAAGTTAGATGTTCTTTGGAATGGCAAATCTTTGCCACTTCTTGCTGTTGAAGCTGGTAAATATTCATTAGCTGAATTTTTTATGAATAAAGGTATTAAAGATTTTGATGAGTTTGGTAATTCTATTTTTCATTATCTTGCCAAACAAGATAATGATCAAGCAGTAACTTGTGCATTAAACTTATTAAATAAAGGAATGTTCATTAAAAATAATGTACAAGGTGAAAGTCCTCTTCAGTTTGCAAATAATCAACGTATGAAAGATTTTTTTGAGAATTATAATAAATCTGACATTCGTTCTTTGATATCAGATTTTACTAATGAAAGTATTTCTGATGTTGATTTACTTAAAAAAATTAATCAATTTTCTAATAACAAAGAAATAGCTAATGTAAAAGATGTTCAAGGAAGAAATCTCTTACATTTAACAGTTTTAAGGAAAAAAAAGGTAGATCCAATAATTATTAATTCTTCAAATGTGATTGATTTTAAAAATCAAGCTAAAAATGTTGTGGCAGAATCGCTGAAAGATTATAAGAAGATAATTGATATATTATGGCCAATATGTTCTGATCCAGCAGTTATCAAAGATAATGATGGAAATACTCCTCTTCATTTAGCTGTTCAATTAAATCAAGGAAAGTTAGTTAAGAAATATACAGAAAATGCTGTTGTTAGTAAATCGTATGATTCCAGTACATATCCAATAGATCAAGTAGAATATTATTATCCAACTTCTTATGTTGTTGTCGATTTTTTATTAGCTCATAATCCTGATTTAACTCTCAAAAATAATATAGGAAAAACAGTTGCTGATATAGCTGAAGCTGTATTAATGAATCTTAATGTACAAAAAGTTGTTTGGAATATTTATTCTAGAACCGGTGTTAAAATTTATACTGATTCGGGAACAAAAAAGTTGGAGGTTGTTGCTGTTAAGGATAGTGATATGATTGCATCAATAAAATATTATCTTGCAAAGAAATAATAGGTATATTAAGTAACAGTTGAATTTTAAGAGGGATGATTTCTTTTTATATTTTAAAAAGAAATCATCCCTCTCTTTATATAAAAATGACAAATAGTTGCACTCCATTTACAATTGTTAATTACGGTATTTGTAATGAAATATTTATTTTAGTATAAAGGTTTTTGCTTCATGAGGTTTTGTAAAAATTTTAAAGATATATGTTTGGAAGATAGCGCGCTAGTGGGAGGTAAAAATGCCTCATTGGGTCAGATGATTAATGATCTTAGTAAAAAAAACATTAAAGTACCTTCTGGCTTTGCTATTACAGTTGATGCTTATTGGTATTATTTAGATAATGCTGGAGCTCGATCTTTACTACAAAATATTTTTTCTCCATTACATGATTGCCAAAAAAATGTTGATTTAAAAATTTTACAAAAAACAGGTAAAAAAGCTCGTTTGCTTATTAAATCGCTTGATATTCCATCTGAGATTTCAGAAGAAATATATAAAGCATATAAATTTTTGTCTCAAGAGGCTGGAACTAAAGATTGTTCTGTTGCAGTTAGATCTTCTGCAACTGCAGAAGATCTGCCAGATGCATCATTTGCAGGACAGCAAGATTCGTATTTAAATATTAAAGGATTTCAATCATTATTATCTGCTTATAAAAATTGTTTAGCTTCTTTATTTACAGATCGTGCAATTGCATATCGCATAGAAAAAGGATTTGACCACTTTTCAGTAGGTCTTTCAGTTGGTGTTCAATTGATGGTTAGATCTGATTTGGCATGCTCTGGTGTGATGTTTACTATTGATACAGAAAGTGGATTTAAAAACAGCGTTATTATAACAGGTTCATATGGCCTTGGTGAGTCTGTTGTTCAAGGCGAAGTTATTCCTGATGAATTTCATGTTTTTAAACCGACTCTTTTGCAAGGGTATAATGCAATTATTAAAAAGGATTGTGGCTTAAAACAAACAAAACGTATTTTTGGAAAGTCTCAAATTAAACCTGTTTTAGTAAAAAACGTTTTAAAGAAAGATGCTCAAAAATATTGTTTGTCAGATTTTGAAGTTATGCAACTTGCTCGTATGGCTATTGTTATAGAAGATCATTATTCAGCTCTTAAAGGTGGATGGTCTCCTATGGATATTGAATGGGCTAAAGATGGTCTTTCTGGAGAGATTTATATTGTTCAAGCTCGTCCAGAAACAATACATAGTCTTGATGGCGGAGTTCACAGTTTTACTCGTTATCATCTTAAAAATAGTTCTCAGGCAAAAGTTTTGGTAACAGGACAAAGTGTTGGTCAAAAAATAGCAATCGGAAAGGCCTGTCTTGTTGCTAGTATTGATGATATAGAAAAAGTTAAAGAGGGCGATGTTCTGGTAACTCGTATGACAGATCCTGATTGGGTTCCTGTTATGAAAAAAGCTTCAGCTATTATTACTGAAAATGGGGGCAGAACATGCCATGCTGCAATTGTAAGTAGGGAGCTTGGTATTCCGGCAATTGTTGGAGCTACGGGGGCACTTAAAAAAATAAAACATGGCATTGGTATAACAGTTGATTGTAGTTCTGGTTCAGAAGGTAAAGTTTATGATGGTCAACTTGAAATTTATAAATCTGATACTGTATTAAGTTCAATTAAAAAATCAAAAGTTGAGGTTAATGTTAATATTGCAGCTCCTGAGTTTGCTTATAGTTTGTCTAAACTTCCTGTTGATGGAGTTGGCCTTGCTCGGCTTGAATTTATTATTACTAATGGTATTCAAGTTCACCCTATGGCATGCGCATCTCCTCATTTAATTACTCATCAAAATATTTTAAAAAAAGTAGATTATCTTTCTCGTAATTATTTATCACCGGCTGATTTTTTTGTTCATAATGTTGCTCAGGGGGTTGCTACTATAGCTGCTGCATTTTATCCACGACCAGTATTGGTAAGGTTTTCTGATTTTAAAAGTAATGAGTATAGGGGGCTTTTGGCGGGCGATTTGTTTGAACCTGATGAAGAAAATCCTATGATGGGTTTACGAGGAGCTTCTCGTTATTATCATTCGTTATATGCACCTGCCTTTCAATTAGAATGTAAGGCAATGCATTATGTTAGAGAAGTTATGGGCTTTACCAATGTTAATCTTATGGTTCCTTTTGTAAGAACGGTAGAAGAAGGTAAAAAAGTAATTGATCTTCTTGCGCAACAGGGTCTAAAGTCTCAAAAAAATGGTCTTAAAATTTATATGATGTGTGAAATACCTTCTAATGTTTTATTAATAGAAGAATTTGCACAATATTTTGATGCTTTTTCTATAGGTTCTAATGATTTAACTCAAACAACGCTTTCGGTTGATCGTGATTCAGGTCTTTTAACAGCTTTATTTGATGAAAGAGATCCTGCGGTTATGATGATGCTTCAAATGGCAATACAAGGTGCTCATAAAGCAGGTAGGAAAATAGGGATTTGTGGGCAAGCTCCATCGGATCATCCTGCTATTGCAGATTTTTTGATTAATTGTGGTATTGATTCGCTATCTCTTAATCCCGACTCTGTATTGCCTTTTTTAATGAAGAATTAGGTTTTTTTGGATGTTTGCATTGTTTGCACATTCCCCAAGATGTCCATTCTCCTTTGCATGAGCATAAACATTGCGAATATCCATGAAACGTTAAGTCTTTAGTTTGGTTATTTCGACCAATGCCTTCTTCATCTTTATAATAAATACCAACACAGTCTTCTCGTGTTTTTATGGAATTGTAAGTTATAAATAGTGTTAATAATAAGATTTTTTTCTTCATAATTCCTCTTTAAGGTTTATTTTTAGAGTTTTTTTTGGGATGAGTGCAGCTATTTTTTTTATTTTCTAATGCGCTATTTTTACAAATCCCAGCGTTATTTTTTTGTTGAACATTTAAAAGACTTTGTGCTTGCGGTCTGCGTTTTGAAGCATGATTTAAAATAGTTGGGCATAAAAGATATATTTGAATTAAAATTTTTATTATTTTTTTATTATTTTTCATAATAATTCCTTTATTAGTCTATATTTTTAACAATAATACTACTTGTTTTTATATTCAAACTGCAATAATAAAAAATATTATGATTGGTTTTTTTAATTAATAAGCTGTTGTTTAGTTATTAAAAATAAAAAAATAAATTTGTGAGATTAAATAAAGAATCATTGGATGAAGAATTAAAAAAAAGAATTATTTAAAAAAATACATAGTCTAGATAGGCTTTTTTTAGGATGGACATTTAAAATAGTGAGTTTAAAAAACATGAAGATAGTGCTATTCAAATTGAAGCATCACGTATAAAGCAGGAATTATCAAAAGCATTACAAGTTATAAAGTTTAATAAGTAGTAAAATTTGTATTAGATAATTTATTAAATACTAATATAAAAGGGGCATCACTGCCCCTTTTATATTATAAAGAATTTTGAATTATTTTAGCTGGTTTATAAATATATGAATTTGTTGTTTCTATATCAGCTAAAAAGTTTTTAATATGGCTAGCATAATATGGATGCTGAAGTGCCATTCCAACAATAGCTTTTATCCATCCAACAGGTGTTCCTATATCGTAGCGAAGTCCTTGAATTTTATAAGCAAAGACTTTTTCATTATTTTGAATCATATTAGTGATTGCATCACTTAGTTGAATTTCTTCTGATCCATAAGTTTTAAGATGATCTAATGAAGCAAATATTTTTTGAGATAAAACGTAGCGACCTACTACTGCAAGATTAGAAGGTGCATCTTTTTGAAGAGGTTTTTCTACAATATGAGAAACTTGAAATAAATTTGGTGTTATATGTTTTTTTACTTCAATAATTCCATAAGAAGAAACGCATTCAATGGGCACTTCTTGTACTGCAATAACGCTTGCTTTTTCTTGCCGTGCAATTTTTATGAGTTGTTCAAGTCCAGGGGTTTTACTTTCAATGATGTCATCAGGAAGCATAATACCGAAATATTCTTTTGGTTGAATTGATTGAGCTGCAAGAGAAACTGCATGTCCAAGTCCAATTTGTTCTGCTTGCCGTATATAAGTAAAAGTGGAAGTTCGATTAATTTTATTAAGGGTATGTAAAAGAGCTTCTTTATTGTGTTCTTTTAAAAACAATGAAAGGTCATTATTGCTGTCAAAGTAATCTTCTAGTGAAGTTTTTCCTTTGCTATTAATAATTATATAGTTTTTAACTTCTGATAGAAAAGCTTCTTCAATAATATGTTGTATTGCAGGTTTTTCAAGAAGTGGAAGCATTTCTTTAGGGACTGTTTTTGTAAGAGGAAGAAATCGTGTTCCTTTTCCTGCAGCAGGTATTACTACTTTTGTGATATCCACAGTAACTACTCCTTTTTTTACTTCTCATCATTTCATTAAAATTGTTTTAAAAATTCTTTATTGTTTGAATGAAGCAATCTAATGTCATGTATTTTGTACATTAACATTGCCATTCTAGTTGTTCCAAATCCAAACGCAAATCCTCTGTAAACTGTAGGGTCAATTCCACCAGCTTGTAATACATTAGGATGTACAAGGCCCCCTCCTCCCATTTCTATCCAGCAGCTTTTTTTACAAGTTGAGCAACCTTCAGTGCAAAATGGACAGGTAATATCAATTTCTATTCCTGGTTCTACAAAAGGGAAATATCCTGGCCTTATGCGTAACGAAAGATTTTCTTTATTAAAAAGAAGTCGTAACCAGGTTTTGAGTGTGCTAAGCAAGTTTGCCATAGAAATGTCTTTATCAATAACAAGTCCTTCAAGCTGGCTGAACATAAAATCATGCGAAGCGTCTGTAGCTTCTTGTCTAAAGACTCTTCCTGGGGTAACAATTGCAATAGGTAGTTTTCCTTTTTGCATGGTTCTGATTTGAACATTTGATGTTTGTGTTCGTAAAAGCATATTTGGTACATCAATCCAAAAAGTATCTTGCATATCTCGTGCTGGATGATGAGCAGGTATATTAAGTGCTTCAAAATTATAAAATTCTGTTTCTATTTCTGGGCCGTCAACAATAGAAAAGCCAAGAGATTTAAAAATATTAATATTTTTTTGAGTTAATTGTGTAAGTGGATGCAGCGATCCTTTTGTATGATTAGTTTTATATGCGGTTACATCAAAATGTAAAAATTTATTCTCTTCTTCTTCTAAGCTTTTATTAAAGAGGGCTCTTTTTTTTGTGTTGAAAAAATCTTCAAGTTCAAATTTTATGTTATTTGCAAGTGGTCCAAGTTCTCGTTTTTCTTCAATAGATAAATTTTTTAAAGTGCTCATAAGTGTTGCTAATTGACCTTTTCTTCCCAAAAAATCAATTCGAACAGCTTCAAGCTCTGCAAGATTTTTGCTTTCTATAATCAGAGATTTAACGGTTTCTTTTATGGTTTCAAATTGAAATGATATATTTTTCATATTTTTTAATAGTTAATATTTTTATATTTTAAACTTATATAAAGAGTAACAAAGGTAATTATTATTAGCAAACAAGAAGCTTATGAGTAATTATACAAATCTGATAATCAGATCTTTTGCCCATAAAATAAGAGGTTATTTTTAATAAGCATATATAAAAAAGTAATATTTGACAAAACTGCTAATAATAGTACTTTTATGAGCATATTTACTTGAAATATGCATTCAGATTATATGCCGGGGTAGCTCAGTGGTAGAGCATCTGCCTGAAGAGCAGAGTGTCGATGGTTCGATTCCGTCTCCCGGCACCATCTTTTAATATCATTTTCTTATACTTTATTTTTTAATAAAAACAACTTCTCATATTTCTATTATTATATTATGGTTGGTACTTTATATGAGGTAGTATTCAATAATAGAGAGTAAAAAAGGGGTATGAATGAAAACAATGTCTCAAACTAGACAAAGTGTCGCTTGGTTTAGACTTGCAGAGTGTGTTGGCAGGGGCGAAAAAGAAAAGGCTCTTGCCTTTCATAGGTTACTTACTTATTCATACAGCGATCTTGCTTTTATTAAAAAACTAGAAGCAGATATTTTAGCATTTTTTCAAGATAATAATGCAGATAATGCTTATCAACAAGCAGCTCTATTATATTTTCAAGAAGGTAAACTTTTTGAAGCTGCTATTATTTATGAATATTTATTATGTACAGCTCCTGATAATCATATGTATCGACAAAAAGTAATAAGTTTTTTTATGCAATTAGGTTATCAAGAAAAAGTTGATTTTTATTCAAATTTTTAAAATTAAATATTTATTTTAATAGAGCAGGTTGTTTCTAACGTTTCTATAGCGTTTTCTGTTAAATGTACTTTTTTTGATGTTTGTAATCTTAACCTTTTCCCATTTTCTGTAAATTGTATAGAAAGTGGAACTTTTCCTGCGGGTAAAATATTTTTCAGATCAGTTTTTATATTTTTTTGATTTTCTTCATATTCAAGAGTTATATGTATAAACGTTTTCCACTCTTTAAAAAATAATTCTACCGGAACCATTTCATTAACGAGTATTTTGCAACGAGTAGTACTGCTTAAATCAACATTTCCTTTAACTATAAAAACAGTGTAATTTTCAAGCCAGAATTCAATTTTTTTATAAACCGTAGGGAAAATAACTAATTCGCATTGTTGGCTATAATCTTCTATTTGTACAAACGCCATTTTATCACCTTTTTTAGTATTAATAGTACGTTTGTTTTTTACTAATCCAAATAGCGTAGCGGGTATTGCATCAAGTGATTTAGTATTGAGTGATTTTTGAAAAATTGATTCTATTGATTCAATAGATATTCTTTTGAGTTGTTTTTTATAACTATCAAGGGGATGGGCGCTCAGATAAAATCCAGCAACTTCAAGTTCTTTTTCTAATTTTTCTTTATCAGTCCATGGTTCAAGTGGTTGAAATATATATGACTCATGTTCATTGTTTTTTTTCTTAGGGCTATCAAAAAGGCCCATTTGACCAGTTGCAAGTGCTTGTTTTTTTTCTATTGCTGTTTCAATAATTATTTCGAGTTCTGCATATTTTTGAGCACGGTTACCAGGCAATGTATCTAATGCTCCTGCAAAAATTAAATGCTCAAGAACTCGTTTGTTAACTGTTCTTAAGTCAACTCTAATGCAAAGATCTAATAGATCTATAAAAGGTTTTTCTGTGCGTTTTTCAATAATATTGGTAAGTGCTGTAGAGCCTACATTTTTTATACCTTGAAGTCCAAACAGAATGGAGCCTTTATCAACAGTAAAATCAATACCTGATCGATTAATGTCGGGAGGTATAATTGTCAAATCTCTATTTTTTGCTTCTTCTAAATAAAAAGCCATTTTTTCTGCGTTTTGTGCTTCTAAAGAGAGTAGGCATGCCATAAATTCTGCAGGGTAATTTGCTTTTAAATATGCTGTTTGATAAGCAATAAGTGCATATGCAGCAGAGTGAGATTTGTTAAATCCGTATCCAGCAAAATATGCCATAAGATCAAAAAGTTCTTGTGCTTTTTTGCCATCAACGCCTCTTTGTTGGGATTTTTCTACAAAGATGGCACCTTGCTTTGCCATTTCTTCTGCTTTCTTTTTACCCATTGCTCGGCGTAAAATATCAGCTTCTCCTAATGAATATCCTGCTACAGCAGAAGCAATTTTCATTACTTGTTCTTGATAAACAATAACACCGTAAGTCTCTTGAAGTATTGGTTCAACTTCTTGAACTAAATAAACAACTTTTTGTCGACCATGTCGTCGTTCAATAAAGTCATCAACCATTCCAGATCCCAAAGGACCTGGACGATAAAGAGCATTAACGGCAATTATATCTTCAAATTTATTGGGTTGTAGTTTTCGAAGTACTTCTTTAAGACCGTTTGATTCTAATTGAAAAACTCCAGATGTGTTGCCTGCGCAAATTAAAGAAAAGGTTTGTGGATCATCTAACGGGATCATATCAATATTTATTTTTACATCATGATTTTTTTCTATCATGCGTAAAGTGCGATCAATAAGTGTTAAGTTTTTTAAACCTAAAAAATCCATTTTTAAAAAGCCTAAAGCTTCAAGCTCTGTCATTGCGTATTGAGCAACAAGGTCAGTTGTTTTTGAAGGAATATAAACAGGAAGCACATCATCTATCCGTTCAGGAGATATAACAATACCAGCAGCATGTTTTGATGCATGTCGAGTTAATCCTTCCAGTTTTTCAGCAATATGAAAAATACGTGAAACTTCTGGATTGTTATTGATCATTTCTTGTAGTTTTGGTTCTTGTTCTTTTGCTTCTTTAAGAGTGATATTAAGTTGATTTGGTATCAAATCGGTAAGTGCATTTGCATCTTCAAAAGGAACGTTAAGAACTCTTGCAATATCTTTAATAACGCCTTTTGCCATCATAGTACCAAATGTTATAATTTGGCAGACATTATCATGACCATATTTTTCTTTAACATATTCAATAACTTTTTCTCTTCCTTCAATACAAAAATCAATATCAATATCGGGCATAGAAACCCGTTCAGGATTTAAAAAGCGTTCAAAAAGTAAATTGTATTTTATTGGATCAATATTGGTTATTTGTAAAGCCCATGCTGCAAGAGATCCTGCTGCAGATCCGCGACCAGGGCCAACGGGAATAGCGTTTAGTTTTGCCCATTGTATAAAATCACTTACGACTAGAAAATATCCAACATAACCCATTTTGATAATAAGTTGCACTTCAAGATCAAGACGAGCTTGGTATTCTTCTTGGTATTCATTTTTAATGCAACCATCGAGAAATAGTTTTTGAAGACCTTTTTGGCAAAGATGTTCAAAGTATGAATCTTGAGTAAATCCTTCAGGGACTTTAAATGTTGGGAAATGAAGAACTCCCATAGTGAATTCAAAATTGCACATGTCTGCAATTTTACCTGTATTCCATACTGCTTCAGGATGTTCATGAAAAATAGAAAGCATTTCTTCTGGTGATCGCATAAAAGCACGGCATTCTCCAAAAGTATATCTATCAGGATCATGTAGTTTTCCATGAGTTTGTATGCTGAGCATAACTTCATGAGCTTCATGATCTTCAAGTGTAGGATAATGGCAATCACCTGCTGCAACAACATGTAAATTACGTTCAGCAGCAAGATCAAAAATTTTTTTATTTAAAATTTTTTGTTCATCTTGATCTTCAGGTTGAACTTCAAGATAAAATCTTTCTTTTCCAAATACGCGTAAAAACCAGTCAATTTGAGTATGTACTGTCTCCATTTGGTCAGCCATGAGTAGCTTAGGAATATGTCCACCAAGGCATGCTGTAGTTACAATAAGTCCTTCAGCATATTTTTCTAACAAAGCGTAATCTATTCGTGGTTTAAAATAGAAGCCTTCTTTGAACGAAAAAGCTATAAGTTTACAAAGGTTTTTATATCCAATTTCATTCTGAACTAGAATGATAAGATGGTAGTATTTATTATCTACAGATTTTATATTTACGTTTTCGCATAAGTAAGCTTCCATACCAATTATAGGCTTTATTCCAGCCTTTTTGCATTTTTGAAAAAATTCAACTGCTCCAAAGATGTTACCATGGTCAGTAATTGCTAAAGCTTTTAAATTATGTTTTTTACCATAATCAATAAGTTTATTAAGACTTATTGCGCCATCAAGCAAAGAGAATTCAGTATGTAAGTGAAGATGCGTAAAATGATTTTCCATAGGATAGTAAGTGTAAAGGTGCTGCTATTTTATGCAAATAAAGCATCTGATTTATAAAATTTATTTAAAGATATACTTTATGCAGCATTTGAATAAACGTTTTGAACGTCATCAAGTTCATCAATAGCTGATAAAAAATCCATTACTTTTTCTTCATCTTCAGAAGATATTTCCATTTTGTTTTTAGCGACCCATTCAACTTCTGCTGTTTCAATTTTCATGCCAGAAGCAGCTGTAGCTGTTTTAACACTTTCAAGATCTTTAAGATCGCATGTAATAATGCAAAGATCTTCATCTTTAGAAATTTCATCAATATTAAAATCAAGAAGTGTTTCAAGGAGTTCGTCTTCGCAGAGATTTCCTGTTGCTTTTATTACTCCTTTTTTATTAAACATCCAGCTTACTGATCCATTTTCTCCAATAGTTCCACCCTTGCGTGAAAAAACATGGCGTAGTTCTGCAATAGCACGATTTTTGTTATCTGTTAGCATTTCTATAATAACTGCTGTTCCGCCTGGGCCGTATCCTTCATATGATTGGCTTTCATATGAAACACCGGGAAGTTCACCAGTTCCTTTTTGAATTGCTCGTTTAATGTTTTCAAGAGGCATATTGATATGTCGTGCTTTTTCTACTAATGTTCTCAGCCTAGGATTTGCGTGTATATCTCCAGCTTCTTTAGCGCATACTGTTATTTCTTTACTTAATTTAGTAAAAGCTTTTCCTCGAGAAGCATCTTCTTTTGCTTTTTTATGTTTAATATTTGCCCATTTTGAATGACCTGCCATGCCAAAACTCCTTACAGGATTTTATATTAGTGTATTTTGTCCAAAATATTTCTTTTGTAGAAAAGGTAGCTTTTTATACGAAATTTGTCGACCTCGAGCTGTTTTTTCTAAATATCCTTCTCGTAATAAAAATGGCTCATATACATCTTCTATGGTTTCTTTGTCTTCTCCGATTAAAGATGCAAGTGTTTCAAGACCTACAGGTCCTCCTCCACAATCTTCAATAATTTTTTTTAAAATAAGATTATCTATTGTACTAAGCCCATCTTCATCAATTCCTAAAAAATTGAGAGCTTTGCGTGTTATAGATTCGTCTATTGTGATTATATTTTGTACTTGAGCAAAGTCTCGAACCCTACGAGTTATCTTTTTTGCAATTCGTGGTGTTCCTCGAGAAGATTTGCCAATAGCAAGTGCTGCTTCAGGTTCAATAGTAAGTCCTAAAAAGTGTGCATTTTGAACAACTATTTGTTGTAGTTCTGTATCTGTATAAAATTCTAATCGCTCAGTAATTCCAAATCGACTTCTAAGTGGAGCTGAAAGTTTGCCACTTTGAGTTGTTGCTCCAATAAGTGTAAAAGGATGTAAAGGTAAGTTGATCGATTTAGCTCCAGCTCCTTGGCCAATAATAATATCAACTCTAAAATGCTCCATTGCGCTGTAAAGTACCTCTTCTACAATAATGGGCATTCTATGAATTTCATCAATAAAAAGAATATCTCGTGGTTGTAAGCTTGATAGTATTGCAACAAGGTCACCTGTTCTTTCCATCATAGGGCCACTACATATTTTAATATTTACTCTCATAATATGAGCCATAATTTGAGAAAGTGTTGTTTTTCCTAATCCTGGAGGTCCAAAAAGTAACATATGATCAAGGGCCTCTTTTCTCATATGAGCAGCTTGTGTATAAATGAGCAATTTTTCTTTGAGGGCTTCTTGACCTAAATAGTCATCAAATGATTGAGGTGTAAAGTCATAATTATGTTCTTCTGGAGTATCTTGCAACATTATAATTTCAAGAGGTTCTTTATGTTCCATTCATAGATTCCTAATTTTAAGATTATATTGTACCAGATTAGTCTATTGTTATTTTTATTTTTGCCAAACAGGCATAAATTTTATCACTTATAAACTCTTTTGAGTACCTTTTTTATGAATTATAGACATTTATTTATTGCTATTTGAAACATTCAAGTGATAGATTTACAATAATAAAGAACTGTTATTTTGGGGTAAGACTATGAAAAAAATAATGTTTTTAAGTTTGTTTTTATATGGGTATTCTCAAGCTGTTTTGGAATTGGACGATGATTTTTATGAATATAAAAAGTCACAAAAAAATATTAATAAAAGACAGCATGATCAAGAAGCTAAAGGGCAATATCATTATACTCAAGATGAATTAGATGATGCTGATTTATATGGATTTCATGATGATGGCGTGGGTGTTTTTTTTAATAAAAATGGTGATCCTTTGGCATACGATGATGGCGGTGATTTAGAATATGATGATGATGAAAATATTATTATATTTGATTCAGTTACTGATGAGCCACTTGGATATATTATTGAAAATGAAGATGGAGAGTATGAGTTTTATGAATATGAAGAAGGTGGAGATATTTTAGATAATTCAATTGAAGTTACTAAAAATGCTTTATCAGGATATAAAAAATTAGGTAAAAAAGTTTGGGGATTATTTGTTTGGCAAAAAAAAGATAAAAAATCTAAAAAAACTTCAAAAAAAATAGATACCAACAATGAATCAGTTCAAAAAAACAGAGCTTTACCCTCTGTAAAGCCAAAAAAAAGAATGCGTATTGATTCATGAATGATAATTTGCATCTATAAATAAATAAATAATAGGTGTTATATGAAATATAAACTTTTAAGTTATGTATTTTTAATTTTTTGTATTTCGAGTCTTGTATCAAGTGACATGGCTGCAATGCTTGCTGTAAGTGCTTTTAATAAATATGCAGAGGTTACAAATAAAAGAACTCGAGATATAGATCGTAGAAGAAAGCGTGATGCGATTATAAAAAAACGTGATAATAAAATAAATTCTCGAAAAAAGCGTCCTGATAATCAAAGATTAGGAAAAGCAGTAAATACTAGAACTTCTCAAAAAAAATATTCAGATGTTTCATTAGATGATCGTGATGTGGAAAGAGTATTAAAAAAAAGAAGACTTACAGAAAAAGATCTTGATCGGGGTGATAACCAATTAGATGAATATGATGAAGATATAGATGAAAATAATACATATAAAAATGTTCTTGATAATGAATTTTTAAATGAATCAGAAGATGCTTTTAACGATGATGATCTTCAATAAATGAATATAAACAGAAGTATTTTTTAAAAAATTCTCATTACGATACTTTGAATCCACCCTAAGCTAGCAAGTGTTATCCATAAAGCAGTTACGCCATAACTCATCAATGGTAATGGAATTCCTACAATAGGAAGCAATCCGCACACCATTGCTGTATTAATAGCAGCAGAAAGAGCAATAGGAATTAAAAGTCCTATGCCTAATAATTGTCCAAAAAATGTTTTTACATAATTAAGTCGGTACATAATTCTAAAAAAAAGTAAAAGATACAGTATGAGTATTAAAGATGACCCTATAAATCCCCATTCTTCGCATACTACAGAAAAAATAAAATCAGTTCGGCTTTCTGGTAAAAAAAGTAATTTATTTTGTGTTCCGTTGCAAAAGCCTTTTCCATATAATTTTCCTGAACCGATGGCGATTTTTGATTGTTCAATTTGATAACGTTCTTTAAGAGTGTCTCCTTCTCCTAAAAAAACCATAATTCTTTGTTTTTGATAGGGTTTAAGAACATGCCATCCAAGTGGAGCGATAAATAAACTTATGACAATTGCCCAATAAAAAAAACGTTTTCCTATTCCTGCTAACCATAACATAATAATTCCTGATGAAAATAATATTATAGCGGTTCCGAGGTCAGGTTGTTTTAAAACAAGAACGCTGCTGAATCCAAGCATTCCAAGAATAGGTAAGAAACTATTCATAGTATAAAGAGGGACGTCATTTTCTGAATATAAATAATAAGTGATAAATGAAGGAAAGAATAATTTTGCAATTTCAGATGGTTGAAATTTAACAATTTTTAAATCAATCCATCGTTGTGCGCCCATTCCAATTTTCCCTTTTATAAGGGTGAAAACAAGTAAAAAGAGTACAAGAAAATATAAAAAATATCCTATTCTGCATAATGTTCGGTAGTCAGTAAAGCAAAAAATAAAATATAAAACAAAGCCTGAACATATTCCAAAAAGTTGTTTTTTAAAAAACAAAGAATACAAAACACTTTCTGTGCTTGTTGCGCTATATACAAATGCAAGTCCTATAGATGTAATTGCAATAGTTAAAAAGAAACTTATCCAATCAAAATACATTAAATATCGACGATCAATTGATAACATATGATCTATATTTTCTTTTTATATGAATTACTATGTTGAATGGAAACAAAGCTTTAACCTTTTTTATTAAGCTTTTTTAAAAGATGCTGATCTTTGATATAAAAATGGTCGGGATGGCCAGATTCGAACTGACGACCCCTCGCTCCCAAAGCGAGTGCGCTACCAGCTGCGCCACATCCCGACGTATTTTTTTTGGGGTGAGTGGTGGGGGTCGAACCCACGACCCTCGGAACCACAACCCGATGCTCTGCCAACTGAGCTACACTCACCATCCAAAAACTTGAATTTCAAATCAATAGGACCATTATAGAGCATGTTTAAGCAAAAAGCAAAGCGTAATTTTAAAAAAATGATAAAATAGTAGTGTGTTGTTTTTTTATATTTTCTTTCTGATAAGAGCAATAAAAGATCTTTTACAAATAAGGGCTTAGCTATGGCAAGAAAATTTAATTCATGGATTCGTGTTATTGGAGCTCGTGAGCATAATTTAAAAAATATTGATGTTGCAATTCCAAAGCATACGCTAACTGTTATTACTGGTCCTTCAGGGTCAGGTAAAAGTTCTTTGGCGCTCGATATTTTATACGTAGAAGGAAAACGACGATATGCAGAATCTTTATCTACATATGCACGTCAATTTTTGGGTATTGATAAAAAACCAGAAGTTGATCATATAGAAGGCCTCTGTCCTTCTATTGCTATAGAGCAAAAAACAGTAGGTAATAATCCTCGTTCAACTGTTGGCACTATTACAGAAATTTATGATTATTTACGTGTTCTTTTTGCTCGTATTGGGCAAGCCTATTGTCCTAATTGTAATCATGCAGTAGGTGCTCTTTCTCCAGAAAGTATCGCTTTGCATATACAAAATCTTTTTCAGGGTAAAGAAATAATTATTACAGCACCTATTGCACGGCAAGAAAAAGGTGAATTTAAAAACGAATTGCGCCATTTTTATAATCAAGGTTTTTATCAAGCTATTATCGATAATAAAAATTATTCATTTAGCTCTCTTGATGAAATTGAAGATCTTTCTTTGGGTAAAACATATAAACATACAATTGATATTATTATTGATTCATTTATACCAACAGTTGATGAGCAATCTAGGTTGCAAGAAGCTATAGAAAAAGCAGAAGAATTTTCTACTGGTTTTATAAAAGTTATCTCAGGTAAAACAATTCAGTTGTATTCTTCTGAGCGTATGTGTGTTACATGTGGTATTTCATTTCCAGAACTTGAACCCCGTTTTTTTTCTTTTAATTCTCCTATAGGAGCTTGTAAAGATTGTTTAGGATTAGGAGTTGTTTCAGATAATACTCCTTGGTTTCAATCGATAGAAAAGTATTTTGATGATGAAAATTCATTTTTGCTCGAAGAATATTTACGTAGGTTTGTTTGTAAAGGGTGTAATGGATTGCGTCTTAATAAATACGCTTTATCAGTTCGTATAGCTAATAAAAATATTATAGAGCTTGGAGATTTTTCGATAGAAGATGCCTTAGTTTGGATGCAAAATCTTCAACTGCAAGAAACTGAGCAAGAGATTGCAAAAACATTACTTGATGAAATCAAAAAACGATTAACTTTTTTATATAATGTTGGTCTTTCGTATTTAACTCTTAATAGAAGTGCTCGAACACTTTCTGGTGGAGAGGGTCAACGTATTCGGTTGGCTACTCAAATAGGATCAGCTCTTACGGGGGTTTTATATATTTTAGATGAGCCGAGTATTGGTCTTCATCAAAGAGATAATGATCGTCTTATTAAAACACTCAAAGCATTACGAGATCAAGGTAATACAGTGGTAGTGGTTGAGCATGATACTGATACCATGTTGGCATCAGATTATATTATTGATATGGGCCCTGAAGCTGGCATACATGGAGGTACTGTTACTGCATGTGGAACTCCGGAAGAAATTATAAAAAATAAAAATTCTCTTACGGGTAAATATCTTTCTGGTGATAAAAAAATAGAAACGCCAGATTTTAGAAGAACTCCACAAGGTTTTTTAATTTTAAAACATGCTCGTAAAAACAATCTTAAAGATTTAACTGTTCGTTTTCCCTTAGGTGTTTTCTCTTGTATTTCGGGTGTTTCGGGATCTGGGAAAAGCACTTTGATTATGGAAGAGCTTGTTCCAGCAGTTGAAAATGCTTTAAAAGGAGATAAGTCTAGGGTAGTTCCTACACTTGATTTGGTTGGTATTGATCAAATTATGACATTAAGTGTTATTGATCAAAAGCCTATAGGAAGAACTTCTCGTTCAAATCCTGCAACGTATTTAGGTGTTTTTGATGAAATAAGGGCTCTTTTTGCATTGCTTCCTGAAAGTATGATTCGTGGATATAAATTAGGGCGATTTAGTTTTAATCAGCCTGAGGGTCGTTGTTTTGAATGTTCGGGTAATGGAAGTATAACTGTTTCGATGCACTTTTTAGCTGACGTTACAATGGTATGTAAAGCGTGTAAAGGGCGTCGCTACAACAGAGAGACGTTACAAGTCACTTATAAACGTAAAAATATAGCAGATATTTTAGATATGACGGTACTTGAAGCTATGACGTTTTTTGCTGCGCATAAAACTATTGTGAGGCGTTTATCTTTGTTGTGTGAAGTTGGTCTTGATTATTTAAAATTAGGGCAATCGTCAACAACACTTTCAGGAGGAGAGGCGCAAAGAATTAAACTTGTTAATGAGCTTGCAAAGCGTGGAAATAAGACATTATATATTCTTGATGAGCCTACAACAGGTCTTCATGCAAACGATATTCAAAAGCTTATTCTTGTTTTAAATAAGCTTGTTGTAAAAGGGAATTCTGTTGTTGTTATTGAGCATAATTTAGATATGCTCAAATCAGCAGATTATATTATAGATTTAGGGCCAGAAGGTGGACAGCAAGGGGGCACAGTAGTTGCAGAGGGAACTCCTGAGTTGGTTGCTCAATCACGCATAAGTTTTACAGCTGCTTATTTGAAAAAAGCATTAAAAGATAAATAAGCTTAAAATATTAGGGTACTTGTGTTTATTTATTATTCAGATAGAATATTTTTAAAGCAATTTTATCTAATATGTGAGGTTAGTTATGAAAATTAATAATGCATGGGCATATTTTATGTTCATATTCTCTGTTTTAGAAAGTAACGGATTTGATGCTTTTCCTTTGCTTAATTCTTTTAATAATGACCGTGTTGCAGTTTTGCAAAAGAATATTGATTCAGAATTTAAAAAAAATAAATATATTCGGTTAGGATGTGTTTCTACTATTGGGGCAGGAGTTGTTTTGGCTTCTGGTCTTATTATTAAGCATGCAATGATGATGTCAGCATTAGAAAAATCAAGGGTTTTATTAGAATCTGAAAATATATTCACCAAGAGATTCTATGGTTCGTATGTTTCAACAAATGATATTTCAAAAGCAGTGTTAGACACTAACAAAAAGACAAATGATATAAAAAATCAACTGGAGTCTATAGATCCTGCGCACTTAAAAAAACAAAAACAAGAAGCACATCGTTTATATTTAAAAAATCAAGAATTAGAAAAAAAATTAGCTGCAAGATGGAATTGGATGCCAGGTTTTTCATCAATAGTTACGGGTTATGTTGGTATGTTGGTTAATTCAGCAATTGTTGGGTTTTTAAGTAGTCAAATGATTGGATCTACTCATTTTTTATTAAAGCCTGTTTTTAAAGGGTGGAGTAATGTTTTTCATGATGGGAATATTACTTGGTATGTTATGAATAAGACGCGAATTAAAAAAATATATACAGAGTTGGAGGCTCTTTCAGAAGAACTTTCTGCTATTGAAGATCAAGAAGAATTGTCTGAAAAAAAACAAGAAAAAGAGCAAATTATTATTAGTATTGTTCATGCAATTAATTGTTTAACTGCAGATATAGAAAAGCTTGTTGCTTTTATGTTGTATAAGCATGAAATTCATAAAAAAGATTATGCCTTTGCTGCCCATGGCATGAGAATTATGGCACATAATGTTATTGATGAATCGACTATTTTTGTTAAAGCGGCTCAGAATATTCTTCAAAATGAAAATCAGCATAAAGATTTAGTTAAAGTTGCTAAAAAGTTTTATAAAAAACTAAATGCTCATAAGCGTGGTTTTATGATGTATGAAGATTATCCAGAAGAATCTTTTGTATAATTTAAAAAGGGGTTTTATTTAAAACCCCTTTCTTTTTAAAAGAGAATAATTAATGAGGTTCAAATATACTGTTTAATGAGGATAGGGCTTTTTGTTGATTTTTTGTTATTACTTCTTCTCTTCTTTCTTCTTTTTGAGTGTCTACTAAATTATCATGTTCATTTGATGTGCTAATTTCTTTTTTTAATTGTTGGGTTGTTTGTGGGTTTTCTGAATTTTTTCGGGATTTTGCTCGTCTAGTTGATGATTTTGTTTTTGATTGTGTTGTCGTTTCTTTTTTTTCAGCCTTTTTAGGTTTTTGCTTTGTTTCTGTGCTTATTAAGCATAAGAATAATGATATAATTAATATTTTTTTCATTAAAACTCCTTTTTTAATAATATTAGAACTTTTTAATCTATGTATGATTTAAGCTTTAAGTAAAGAATTTTAAAGAATCAATATGTCTTGTTTTAGTTATATTGAGTTTTTAATTTTATTTATCAGCGCTCAATTTTTTGATAGAAGCGATTTCTCTTTTATTTAAAAATCTCCATTGACCAAGAGCAAGTCCTCTTTTTGTAAGGCCTGCAAATCCAATACGTTCAAGTTTTGTAACAGTGTATCCTTGAGATTCAAAAATACGTCGTACAATTCTGTTTCTTCCACTGTGAATGGTAATACGAACAGATGATGGTGTATAGCCGATTTCTAACTTATCAACAGTAATAGGACCATCTTTTAGATGTAGTCCGTGCCTTATAGCTTTGTATGATTCTTGACTTAATGGTTTGTCGAGTATTACTTGATAAACTTTTTCTACTTCATAGCGAGGATGGGCTAATTTGTGTGTAACGTTACCATCATTGGTAATGAGTAAAATTCCAGTAGTGTTTATATCAAGTCTTCCTATAGGAAACAATCTACTTTTAAACTTTCCATCACCAATAAGGTTAAAAATTGTTTTTCTATTTTTATCATCAGATGCAGTTGTTACATATCCTGCAGGTTTATAAAGTAAAATATATACAGGTTCATCAGTAGGTTGAGCTGTAATAACTTGTTTTAAATAACGTACGGTATCTTTTGGTTGTATTTCATAACGAGGGTCTGTTACTGGCCAATGATTAATAGTGATCTCACCCGCTTTTATAAGCTCATTTGCTTTGCGACGAGAACAAAATCCAGCATGACTTAAAAAAAGATCTAAACGTGTAGGTGAGCTCATAGTAGCCTTTTCGGTAACAGTTTCTATAACAATACGTATGCTTTAAGTGTAATGTGATTAGAATTTTCTTTCAAAAAAAAATGTATTTTTTCAAAAAGTATTTTTTTTAAAGCTTTTTATTTTATATTTGAATTATTATAAGAGTAAGTCGTTTTTTATTTCTTTAAAAGGAGCTTTTATGAAGATATTAAAAAAGTTGTTGTTAGCGATTTTAAGTTTGCTGGTTGTAGAAAGTGTTAATAGTTCATCTAATGTGTTACATAGGGTTGCTAAAGGTGTTGAAGCTTTTCGCAGCGTTCGTCCGGGAGCGCGTTCTCAATCAGATATTACAGCTCTGGGAGGTCTTTCAGAGAATTTTACTGTTACGCAAGGTTTTTCTAAAGGGAAAAATCTAGTTTCATCACAAACAGAAGTTAATGTAGGAAAAGTCAATCAACCAACACCAGAAGACATAAGAGCTGGATTAATAGAAGAAGCACAAGCTCAATCCGCAAACGCGCGTCAAAAAGAATTAAATCGTTTGGCCGCCGAAGATGCTTTTAAAAAGCAAAAGGAAGAATTTCGTCAAATGGCATCTGAAACTGCAAAAATAGCAGAAGAAGGTTACGTTAATTCAATAAAAACTGATTTGATAAAGCAGGAACAAAGAACAGCAGAAGCAGAAGCAGCAGCAGAAGTACTAAAGCAAGCTAAGTTGGTTCAAGAGCAAAGCATTAAAGAGCAAAAAAAAGCAAGAGAATTGCAAAAGGCAATAAGGAAGGATAACGCAACTAGGAATTTCTTAGAAGCTGCAATGGCAGAAAACGTTACAGGATCTGCAATGGCTAAGGGGCGGACTTACAGTGGTCCTGCTGATGTGGTGTTGAGTAAAGGAGCTTTAGAAGCTGCAGCAAGAAGAGCTTTTGATCAAATAATTAAGGATAATGCGGGTGGATTTGGTTATGGGGATGCAATTTCTAATACAGCAGCAGGAGCAGGTTTAATAGGTTCAGCTTTAGTAGGAGCAGGTGTTTCTAATTTAATAAATCAAAAAGCAGCAGAAAGAGCAGCAGCAGGAGAAGCAGCAGATGAAATAGTAGATGGTTTTTTAAATTATAATGATGAAGAGGCAGCTTTAAGAAAAGAGCTTATGGATCAAAAAGAAGCAAAAATGAGACAAGTTTATGGTGACACTTTAGATGGTTTGGTTGATTTAGCAGATTTAGCATATCAAGCGCAAGCTGACTATGAAGCATCAATAAATGATAAAAATGCTTCAATTAAAGAAGTGAGAGAAAGAAGAGAAGAAGCTAATGCTTTATTAAATGAGTTAGCAGCACGAGAAGCGATTGTTGCAGAAAGATTAACTCATAATGGTCTTGATACAGGTTTTAATACTCAAGCGGAAAAGGTTCAATATTTAAAAGATTTTATGAAAGTTAATCGAGCAGAAATTCAAAAAAGAATAGGATATCTTGGTCGTGGAAAAGATATGATTACAGATAGTAGAATAGGTTTAAGAAGTGCTTATAATGCAACGGCAGATAAGTTTGCAGATGCTGTAGATTATTCAGGACTTAATCGATTAGGCAATTCAATAGTAAACTCTTCACTCTATAATAGTTTAGCAAATGGTTTATCAAATGTATCAGAATCTGCTCGCAATAGATGGAATGGTCTTAAAGATTGGTATGCTAATCGTAGATTGGTTAATGTTGATTTGAATGTAGGACAAGTTAAATAAGAAAGTAATTACAATTTTGTGTGTGAAAAGAGAGTTTTTTAAGACTCTCTTTTTTTTGTAATTATTAAAAATATTATTGCTTTTTATTTTATATTTGAATTATTATATCAATAAGTGATTATTTTCTTAAAAAAGGAGAGTGTATGAAAATGTTAAGAAAGTTGTTGTTAGTGAGTGGAAGTTTGCTGATTGTAGAAAGTGTTAATGGTGGGGCAAGAGCTCGTCTTGGTGTTACATTAAATGATATTATAAATGGTGAAAGGCAGTTTTCTAAATTGCTGAAAGAAGACAAAATACTTGAAGCTAATGCTTTAATTCAAGATGGACAGTTTGTCAAAAAGTCTTTACAAGATTCAATCAAAAAGTCGGCTCTTGAAGCAGAGGCCTTGGATCAAGCAATTAAGGATAATGCGGGTGGATTTGGTTATGGGGATGCAATTTCTAATACAGCAGCAGGAGCAGGTTTAATAGGTTCAGCTTTAGTAGGAGCAGGTGTTTCTAATTTAATAAATCAAAAAGCAGCAGAAAGAGCAGCAGCAGGAGAAGCAGCAGATGAAATAGTAGATGGTTTTTTAAATTATAATGATGAAGAGGCAGCTTTAAGAAAAGAGCTTATGGATCAAAAAGAAGCAAAAATGAGACAAGTTTATGGTGACACTTTAGATGGTTTGGTTGATTTAGCAGATTTAGCATATCAAGCGCAAGCTGACTATGAAGCATCAATAAATGATAAAAATGCTTCAATTAAAGAAGTGAGAGAAAGAAGAGAAGAAGCTAATGCTTTATTAAATGAGTTAGCAGCACGAGAAGCGATTGTTGCAGAAAGATTAACTCATAATGGTCTTGATACAGGTTTTAATACTCAAGCGGAAAAGGTTCAATATTTAAAAGATTTTATGAAAGTTAATCGAGCAGAAATTCAAAAAAGAATAGGATATCTTGGTCGTGGAAAAGATATGATTACAGATAGTAGAATAGGTTTAAGAAGTGCTTATAATGCAACGGCAGATAAGTTTGCAGATGCTGTAGATTATTCAGGACTTAATCGATTAGGCAATTCAATAGTAAACTCTTCACTCTATAATAGTTTAGCAAATGGTTTATCAAATGTATCAGAATCTGCTCGCAATAGATGGAATGGTCTTAAAGATTGGTATGCTAATCGTAGATTGGTTAATGTTGATTTGAATGTAGGACAAGTTAAATAAGAAAGTAATTACAATTTTGTGTGTGAAAAGAGAGTCTTTTAGAGACTCTCTTTTTTGTTTTTACACAAATATAATAAACGGTTACACTATGCTGATGCAGATGTATAACGTTAATGAATCAAAATATTTTTAGATATGTATCCGTATGTCAACAAAACAGACTCCTTTAATGGCACAATATCATGCAATAAAAGTTGATTATCCTGAATCATTAGTTTTTTTTCAAGTTGGTGATTTTTATGAACTTTTTTTTGATGATGCAAAAAAAGCTGCTCATTTTTTAGGAATAACACTTACCAAACGAGGGAAAGAAGAAAGATTGGATATTCCTCTTTGTGGTGTTCCTGTGCATACGGTAAAACATTACTTAGGCAAACTTATTAAGGGTGGCTTTAGTATTGTTATCTGCGATCAACTTGAATCACCTACTCCTGGCAGTTTAGTAAAGCGTGGAGTAACTCAGGTACTTACTCCAGGTACACTTACAGATAGTGCTTTTCTTGATGAAAAATCTGCTTCTTATATTTTTACCTTTGTTCCAGAAAAAGAAAGATGGGGCCTTTTGTTTGCAGAACTTCTTACTGCGCAATTGTATGCAACAACGTGTAAAGCTGGTGATAGTAAGGTATTAGAAACAGAACTTGCACGATTTTTCCCCGATGAAATTATTGTAGATGATATTTATCAAAATAATTCAATGGTCAGCGCTTTAAAAAAAGAGGGGTATTTTACCTCTTTGGTGCATGAAGAGGAAAATAGTTCTTTATGGTTTGATGCGCAATTTGAAGATAAAGTACGCGTTGTTATACAACAAAAAGAACAACTTAAAAAAGCATTAGATACGCTTTATAATTATATGTATAAACATCATCCAAATTCAGTTAGCATGTTTAATTCAATTCATTTTTATGAGCCCGATGATTTTTTAATTCTTGATCAAGCAACTCAGCGTAATTTGGAATTAGTTGCTAATACATATGATGGTTCAAGAAATTATTCATTACTTTCCGTTCTTGATAAAACAGCAACAGCAACTGGAGCTCGTACTTTAAAAAAATGGTTAGTTCGTCCTCTTATAGATATGACAATGATTAATCACAGACTCGATGTTGTTGAATATTTCAAAAATAATTATGTGATACTTCAAGATATAAAAATGGTGTTGCAAAAAGTTGGAGATATAGAACGTGTAGTTGGTCGTATAGCACTTGATAGAGCATTGTTGCATGATTATCTTCATCTTTTGCGTGTCTGTTTAGTGCTTACAGATATTCAAGATATTGTGCGTAACCAAAAGCCTTTGTTGTTACAATATATTTATGAAGCATGTTCTGGATTTGATGGTCTTAAAGATATTTTAAATAGGTCTATTAATGATGATGCTACTTATGATTGGAATATAAAATCTGGATATGACACAGCGCTTGATGAACTTCGTTTTTTGATGATCAATAGTAAACAAGCTTTGCTTGATTTAGAAGTTGAAGAACAGAAAAAAACTGGGATAAACTCATTAAAAATTCGTTACAATAATTTGTATGGTTATTATATAGAAATAACAAAAGCAAATGCGCATTTAGTTCCTGATCGTTATATACAAAGACATTCTCTTGTTGGTAAAGAGCGATATGTTTCTGTGCAATTACAAGAATTAGAGCTTCGTATTACTAGTGCTCAACGTGATGCCCAATATAAAGATCAAGTTTTATTTAAAGAAGTAACATATGAGGTTCGTCGTTATATAAGTAATCTTAGAAAGCTAGCAACAATGCTTGGGCATCTTGATGTTTTTGCATCATTTGCTACGTGTGCATTTGAATATGGTTATGTTCGACCACTTTTACTTACCGATGAGCAGTCTCTTTTTATTGATCAGGGGCGTCATCCTGTTGTTGAGCAGTTAGTTGGTAGTAATTTTGTTGCTAATAATACTTATTTAACTGAGCTTGAAAGATTATGGATTATTACAGGTCCTAATATGGGTGGTAAATCTACTTATCTTCGGCAAGTAGCACTTATGAGTATCATTGCACAATGTGGTTCTTTTGTTCCTGCATCATCAGCAAAACTTTCTATTGTTGATAGAATTTTTACACGTATTGGCGCTGGTGATAATGTTGCATCAGGTAAAAGTACTTTTTTGGTAGAAATGGAAGAGACAGCAGATATTTGTAGATATGCAACCAATAAAAGTTTGGTAATTCTTGATGAAGTAGGGAGAGGGACAAGTACTCAAGATGGAGTTGCTCTTGCGCAAGCAATTGTTGAATATTTGTATAGTGTGGTAAAAGCTCGTTGTTTGTTTGCAACTCATTATCATGAATTAACGCACTTATCAACGATGCATCAAGGTATTAAAACCTATTTTACTGTAAGTAAGCAAACAGATAATGGTATTGTTTTTTTACATACGCTTGTTCCTGGTATATGCAAAAAAAGTTTTGGTCTTGAAGTTGCAAAGCTTGCTCATTTACCAAATGTTGTAATTCAACGTGCAGAAGAATTAGTAGCGCATTTTATTGTTATGGAGCATCAAGATAAAACAGTTGATACTTTTCATAATGATAGCACTAAAAAAATTATGCAGTTGCAACAAAAAATAGATTATTTAGAGAATCAATTAATTTTATTTAAACAATTGCAATCATGTGATGTTATGGAACTTACTCCTAAAAAAGCATTTGATCTTTTGTGGGAATTAAAAAACAATTCATAGAGTTTATCCAAATATTATTTGTTGTACTAATTTTTGCAGAGCCAAAGAAATGCTGCCACTAAGGCTTAAAGGGGTTTGTCATAACCCTTTTAAAATACGTGCCTTGTTGGTGCTGTCCGCAGAGGACAGCAAATAATATTTTATTTAAAATCAGATACAATTTGTAAAATATAAAAAACTAAAATTAAATAGTCATTAACCTCTTTTATTGTAAGAAAGCATATTGTTTAAACATACATTCAATAATAATAATTTTTTGTTCAGGAGTAAGGTCGTAACGTTTTAATTCACTAATAAATTCAGCGTACGATATTTTGTAACAATCTGATAAAGATGGATAATAACTTTCTAGTTGAGCTATCCAGTAACATTCCATTCCATAATAAAAAGCAGGAAGATCTGAATTTTTTATATATCTATATTTGTTCAGATGTAATTGAAATTGTAAAAGGTCGTACTTAAGAGGCTCTGCAGATTGCATTGCAGTAAGTGATCTATATGTATTTGAAAGAGCTTTGTAAGCACCATAAAAAACGAGTCCAGCGGGTATTGCACCAATTAAAATAATAGGAAGTTGGGATTGATAATTAATTCTTAAAGCAATAATTTTGTAAAATTGAACATCTAAATCTATAAGATTGATGAAGATTTTAATGAATGGTTCATATGCAATAATGTTAGTTTTTACTGCTTCGTAATCATTTGATATATCGTTAATAAGTGGTCTGATTTTTGAATAATCGTTTTTTAAATTGTAAAGAATTGTTTTTACATCGTCAGATATATCGGGAAGATTGGAGAGTATTGCATTAATATTGTTTTCGTTTTTTTGTAATACTTCTTTAAGAGTATGGCTAATAATTATACCATCTTTTCCTATAGCATTCCCTTTTTCTAAAAGCTCTTTAAGTAAGAGTAACACTTCAGAACTTTGTTTAATCAGTTCTCCCATTCCGGATGATTCAACAACGGTTTTTGTAAAAAGAGATAAGCCATCGCTTTGATGAGATGTTTCTGTTTGAGGGTTAAGTTTTTTTATTTCTTCTGTAATTGAATCAGTATGATGTTGTAAATTTGGAATATTTGTTGATATTCCTTCTAGGTTTGAGCCCATAGCCTCTATTTTTTCTGCTAATTTTTTAGAAAGAGACACACTTTCTGATGGAGTGATGGTTGTTTCTATTGTGGCAGGTGATGTAAGTGCAAGAGGTGTTGCTTCTTTAAGTGATGTTATTTCAGTGATGATTAAATGATTGATTCTATCGAGAGTGCTTTTTTGTTCTATTGGATTTTTTGTTATAAGACTTGTAAGGTCTATCCCATCTTTTTCTATAATTATGCGAATTGTTTCATTTTTTTTGATTTCTTCAGCGATATGTTTAACGCTGTCTTGATAGTTTTTTTCATTGCTTTCAATATGTTTTTGAGTTGAAGATAGAGTGTTGTAGTATTTTTTTATGTTATCAATAGGCTCTTGGATCTGTTTTTCGTAAAATAGCGATGATTTTTCTTTTACTTCTGTAATAGATATTTTTTTTGTAAATGTGTAATAAATTATTGCAGCACTTATGCTGGTAAGTGCGTAGATAGGCCATTTTCGAGATAAATGAGAAGGTATTTTATGAGATAGAATACGTTTTTTTTCTTGTAAGAAATCCTTTTTACTTTTTGATATAATTTGGGAATCTGCTTCAATACAGAGGTTTCCAAGTATGGTGGCAGATTGATTGATGCTTTCTATAAGCTCATATCTTTTTTCTTCTATTTCTTTGTTCCAATTACGCTTGATGTGTAAATTAGTAAGATTAGTTAAAAAATGGCTTATTGGGGTATATTGTACATGGGCCCAATAAGATTCGTATTGTTTTGCGAGTTTTATTTTTTTAATGAGAGCTCTTTTTAGAGCATCTTTTTCTTGATTGGTTGTTTTAATTGAAAAACATGATGTTAGAATTATTAGTAAAAATAAAGCTCTATTTTTTTTAAAATACATAATATCTATACCTTCATAAGCTTAAAAATCATTTTAAAGCTCCATTTTTATAACTATACAGTGTATATAAATTTTTTTTTCAGGCAAAAGGACCGCTGTTTTAGGTATTAATATATTAAAACAAGCTTATTTTTTCTTTTGAGTTTAAAATAAAAAGTAGAAGACAGATAATTAAAAGCCTGGTATAATAAGGGTTCTTAAAGGTTAAATGTATTCTCATCATAATTAAGGTTTAATAGCATGGCACACGTAACTGAGTTCGAGCGATACGCTATATTTTCAACTGGCGGTAAGCAATATCAAGCAATTGAAGGGCTAACTGTTCAAATTGAAAAGCTTGAAGGACAAGATGGGGACATCGTTGAATTTTCAGATGTTCTGTTCCGCAAGATCGGTGAAGGTCAATTTGAAATTGGTCAACCGACACTCAAGGGTGCAATTAAGGCTGTGATCTTAAAGCAGGTTAAAGGTCCTAAAGTGACTATTTTCCGCTTTAGACGTCGTAATAAATATCGCGTTAAAAAAGGTCATAGACAATTGCATACAGTAGTACGTATTCAAACAATTGGTGGATAACATCATTTTGTTTGCCTGATTTTTATAGAAAAATTAAGGTATACGCTTAAAAATTAAAAGAACACTTGCATAAGTGTTCTTTTTTTATATCTGTAAAATTTGCGCCGCGCCTGTTTTTTTTATATACTATAATTGAATATATTTTATGGATGTTATGGTTAAAAAAATGTGAGGTTGAAATGGCTGTTAAAAATGTAATCCGATATGGCATTTTTTTGGTGTATGGATTTTCTTCTGTAATTGCAAATTCAAATAGAGAAATATTATGTAAACTACATAATGCAAAAGTTATTACGAGTGATCAGTTGGGAGAATGGAGAAGATCATCTTTAAGTAGTGGTTATCCTTCTGTTTATATAGTAACAGGTCGGGTTCCTTGTAATGCTATGGAAAACTCAGATTGTATTAAAGAATTTATTGAGATTTTGACGAAAGAAGAGAGAATTTTGAGAGCTCTGAATTTTGTTACAAATGAATATGATTTTTTGATTGAACAAAGATCTCGTCTTGCAGGTTGGAAAAAAAGTTTGAAGCCTAATTCTAGGCTTAATTTTCTTATTGATCAAAAAATTAATGAAATAGATAAAAGTCTTTCTTGTAAAAAGACTTCTACTTTATAAAGTATTATTTTACTTACTCAGATAATTTGTAAATTTTTCGTAAATCTTGTTCTTTACCACCAAATAAGAGCATGTCACCTTCTTGAATAATGTATTTAGAACTTACAGGAATAAAGTCTTCGTTTGCCATGCGGGCAACGCAACGTACATTATAATTTTTGTGTAGGCTTAGTTGGTCAAGCGATTTGCCCACAAAGCTTTCTGGTGCTTCTATTTGTCCAATAAAGAAGTTTGGCGTTATATGAAAAAAATGTTCAGTAAAAGGAGAGCTGAGCCGTTCTGCAAGAGTAACTCCAATTTCTTGTTCTGGTATTACTGTTTCATCGGCTCCTATTAGTGTTACAATTTCTTCATGAATTTCATTAATAGAGCGTGTAATTACTTTTTTAACATTAAGACGCTGCTTAAGAAGTGCAGTAATTAAAATTGATTGAGCAAAATTTTCTCCAGTTGCAACAATCACCAAATCCATTTGTTCAATTCCAACTGATCGTAATGCTGTTTCATCTGTTACGCGCATACATACTGCTTGAGTTACGTAATCTTTTATAGAAGCGATAATTAAATCATTGCTATCAATTGCAAGTACTTCAATTCCTCTTGAATTTAATGTTGTTGCAACATTGTAGCCAAATCTTCCAAGTCCTATGACACATACTTTCATATTTATATATTCCTTTAAGTTATCATTATTCGTTCTTCTGGATAGCTGTAATCTGCTTGTTCTTTTCGTTTGCTAATTGCAAGCAGAAGGCATATTACACCAATTCTTCCAACAAGCATGGTAAGACTAATGATTATTTTTCCAACATTTGAAAGACTTTCAGTAATTCCTGTAGATGCTCCTAATGTAGAAAATGCAGAAACTGTTTCAAAAATAATATCAATAAAAGGGAGTCCTCGATCTGAAATAAGTAATAAAAGAATGACTCCAATAATCCATAACAAACTCAGTATAATGATAGAAAGTGCTCTGTAGATTTGATCGGTCATTATTTTTCTACCTTTTATTTCTACCGAATGTTTACTCATAATAACGGTATGAATAACAGCAATTATGAGTGCTGTTGTTGTAAGTTTAATACCACTTCCTGTTGATCCTGGTGCAGCTCCAATAAAGGCATTAATCATAATAGTTAAGATTGATGCATTTTGTAGATCGTTAATATACACATTTAAAAAACCACCACTTCTGCAACTAATAGCCATAAAAAATGAATTGAGCCATTGCATTGGAACGCTTAAGTCTGCAAGGGTATTTGATTTTTCAAGTATCCAAAAAAGAATCGTATTAATTAATGTAAAGATTCCATAATAATGTAATACAATTCGTGTTTGTAGTGAAAGTTGGGTTTTTCTTATGTCAAAATAGTTACGTAATTTTTTAAAAATTTCTTTCCATGAAATAAATCCAAATCCTCCAACAAACATAAGAATACAAAATGAAATAAGCATTGTTGGGTTTCTAGTAAATGGAACCATATTGTTTGGAAAAAGCGTTAATCCTGTGTTGCAAAATGCTGATATAGAATGGAATATTGAATAAAAAATTGCTGTGGTTAAAGGGTATAAATTTTTAATTGAAAAAAATATAAGAATTGCTCCTATTATTTCAAAGAAAAAAGTCATTCCAATAATAAATAATATAATTCTACGGGTATCTTTCCATGATTCAAGATCAAGCATTTCTCCTGCTACAACTTGTGTTGCAAGACCAAGATTAACAAATAAGGATACAACAAAAAGACTTAAAGTAACTAATCCAAGTCCTCCAATCTGGAGTAAGATCATAATAATTACAAGTCCAAAGTTTGAAAATGATTCAATAGGAATTGTTAAAAGTCCTGTAACGCATGTACAAGATGTTGCAGTAAAAAAGAGATCAATGATTGGAATTTCTTTAATTCGTGCAATGGGAAGAGAAAGTGCTAATGTGCCTGCAAAGATGGTAAGCATTATAGAAAACAAAATGGTTCTACTTGGTGAAAAAATATGAATTCTTTTTTGCATAAAATTGTGTCCCTAAATTATTAAAAATTATTTAAAAACTAATACAGTTAGTATAACCAAAATTAAGAAGGTTAAAACAAGAGTATTAAAGTTTTCATCAATAAATTTTTTAACGACTTTTCCCCATTGATGAACTATTGCAGCTACTAAATAGAATCGTGCGCCTCGTGCAATATAAGAACAAATTATAAAAGGTATTAATGGAAGCCTGCAAAATCCAGCAGTTAAAGTAACTGCTTTAAAAGGAATAGGTGTAAATCCCGCAATAAGAACAGCCCAGTTTTGGTAAAGTTTGTATTGATTACATAAATAATCGAATGTTTCTTGAGAAGTAAAAAGATTAATTAAGTGTTCTCCTATTAAATGCCAAATAAACATTCCTATGTAATAGGCGCATACTCCACCAATGACTGATGCAATTGTAGCAATTGTTGCGTAATAAAAACTTTTACGAGGTTTTTCTACGCAAAAAAGTATAAGAAGTGGGTCTGCAGGGAAAAAAAAGATTGCTTCTATGAAAAAAAATCCAGCCAAAATTGGAACTCCAAAAGGAGAGTTAACAAACGACCCCATCCAGTCATAAAGTTCTCTTATTTTAGATGATATCCATCGTATGCTATTCATTTTTTCTTCCTTATTTTTTTAAAAAAATTATTTCCAGTTCTTAAGTGTCATTGTAATGTAGTCATTAAGATGTGTAAGAGCGATACGTTCTTGTTTGGTTGTATCTCTATTTCTTACGGTAACACAACCATCTTCTTGCGATTGAAAATCATAGGTTATGCATAAAGGAGTGCCAATTTCATCTTGGCGTCGGTAACGTTTACCAATCGATCCAGATTCATCTAAGTCTACAGACATACCAGTTGATTTATAGTGTTCATATAACGCTAATGTAGGTTCAGAAAGTTTATTTGTTAGCGGCATAAATGCAATAGTGATTGGTGCAATAGTAGGATGTAGTGCAAGTACTATTCTTTTTTCTCCATCAATTTCATCTTCGCGATATGCGTCAAACAGAAGTGTTAAGAACAGTCGGTCAGTTCCTACAGAGCATTCAACAACATGAGGAATATAAGATGTACGACTTTCTTCATCAAATACCGCAAGTTCTTTGCCAGAATGAGTGCTATGTTGAGATAGATCAAAGTTTCCGCGATATGCAATACCTTCAAGCTCTTTCCATCCAAAAGGGAAATGATATTCAACATCAGAGCAATTTTTAGAATAATGTGCGAGTTCGTCTTTTTCATGCGCTCTGATTCTTATTTTTTCCATGCAAATGCCAATTGATTTGTAAAAATCTAAGCGATGCTGAATCCAAAAATCAAAAGTAGATTGTGCATCTTCTTCTTTGCAAAACCATTCAATTTCCATTTGTTCAAATTCGCGCATTCTAAATAAAAATTGTTTTGGAGTTATTTCATTTCTGAAAGATTTTCCTATTTGTGCAATTCCAAAAGGGATTTTAACACGTGAGGTAGTAATAACATTTTTAAAATTTACAAAAAGAGCTTGTGCTGTTTCTGGACGTAAATAAGCAATAGAAGATCCATCTTCCATTGCGCCAAGTTGAGTTTTAAACATCATGTTAAAAGCTCTGATATCTGTCCAATCATTTTTGCCACATACGGGGCATCCTTTTGAAAGGTCAAATTCATCTGCTCTAAATCTTCGTTTGCATGCTTTGCAGTCTATCATAGGGTCATGAAAGCCAGCAACGTGGCCTGAAGCTTTCCAAATTGCTTCTGGACCTAAAAGAGCCCCTTCCATATGGACAATTTTCCCAAATTTATTTTCTAATGAACGAGTCCAATTCTGACGAATGTTTTTTTTCATTAACGTGCCTAAATGGCCAAATTCATAAATTCCGTTAATTCCGCCATAAATTTCTGCTGATGAATACACAAAGCCGCGACGTTTGCATAGTGCAACGAGCGTTTCAAGGGTTACAGGTGTTTGCATTGGTTTATACCTTTTGCTTTTGATAGTTCTTCCATAGTTAATTTTTTATTAGCATACCAGAACTATTGGTTATCTTTAAAATTTGTTTTTTTAGATGTGTAGATACCGTATCTTTTAAGGCATTAATGTTTTTTGAATAGTAATTATTTTGCAATACAATTTTTTCCTTTGTATATATGATGTAGATACATATTTAGAAATAAAAAAAAGAGTTAAGAAAGGATAGCCATCTATTATGAATAATCGTTTTTTAACAAGTATCCTTGTTATGCTTGTTTTAGGTGTCATAGGTTCATTGTTTTTTGTAATATTTCAAAATCAAAAAGAATTAGCTTATACAATAAGCGTTCTTGATGCTCGAGAACGTCATGAAATTCCTGTTCAGCCAGAAGTAAAGGTCATAGAAAAAGTTGTTGCACAGCAGCCGTGGGGGCCTGTTCAAATAAAAGCAAAAGATACGGTTGTTCAAATTTTATCTCAAGTTGCAGAAATTAATATTTTAAAGCCATACGAAACACCTCAGCTTAACGCTTCATCTGGTAGTGGGTTTTTTATTAGTCAAGATGGTGAAATTATTACCAATATGCATGTTGTTGATCAGGCAAAGTGTGTTTGGATTAAAATCCCTTCTTTAGGCAAGGCAATTGTAGAAGTAGAAGTTATTGGAAGATGTCCAGAGCGTGATTTGGCTCTTCTTAAAGTAACTCCAGAAGGTATGAAAACTATTAAAACAACGCTTGCAAAAATACCATACTTAGAACTTGGTGATTCTGATTTTGTAAATAGAGCAGATGAAGTTCTTGCGCTTGGATATCCTTTGGGGCAGGCATCTCTTAAAAGTACTTCAGGGGTTGTTAGTGGTCGTGAGCATATGAATGGTCGTCATTATATTCAGATATCTTCTCCTATTAATCCAGGAAGTTCAGGTGGGCCTGCAGTAAATTTAAATGGAGAGGTTATTGGTATTACTTCTTCTGGAATTTTAAGTGCTCAAAATGTTGGATATATTATTCCTGTCAATGAGCTTAAATTAATTCTTTCTGATTTACGCATTAAGCAACTTATTAAAAAACCATATTTAGGTGTTCTGGTAAGCAATGGAAGCGAAGATCTTGCGCTTCATGAAGGAAATCCTTTGCCAAGTGGATGTTATGTTGTTGATGTATATCCTAAAGGACCTCTTGATAAAGCAGGTGTTAAAGCAGGCGATATGATTTATGAAATTAATAGAATAAGTGTTGATGAATATGGTGATTTGCGTGTGCCATGGAGCGAGGAAAAAATTTCATTTGTAGATTATATTGCTCGTTGGCAAGTGGGTGAAAAAGTAGAGATGTTGATTTATCGACATGGAAAACCGATGCAAATATTTTTTACTTTTGGGCAAACAGACTTATCTCCTATTAAAAAAATATTTGTAGGAGAAGATAAACTGGATTATGAAATTTTTGGCGGAATGCTTATTCAGCCTCTTACATTGAATCATGTACAAATGTTGATTCAAGGAGCTCCAACGTTAATTAAATTTGTTGAATATAAAAATCAAATAGAACCAGTTCTTATTATAACACATGTTGTTCCAGGTTCGCAGCTTGATAGGCTTTCTCGTATTCGTGAAGGTTGTATTATTACACATATTAATAATGAACCTGTAAAAACTATGGAAGATGTACGTAAGGCATTTAGAGAGGCTATAAAAAAAGAACGTATAACATTTAAAACATTAGAAGGTGTGATGTTTGTTTTGAATGTTAAAAAAATTCTTGCAGAAGAAGAAAAGCTTTCAAAATTGTATCATTATCCAATTTCACCATTTATTAAAGAATTATTAATGCAGTCAAAAGCATAATGTAGCCAAGGGAGGGCATAAGGGTTTGTATTATGAGTAAAAAAGAACGTCTTGATAAAGTGGTGCAATCTCAAAATCCACATTTAACCCGTAACCAGGTACAGGGGTTTATTATGCAAGGAAAAGTGAAAGTTGATGGAGTTGTAATAACAAAAGCAGGAACACCAATTTTTGAAAATGCAGTGCTTGAAGTTGATTCTGCTTCTCCTAAGTATGTTTGTCGTGCAGGATTTAAATTGGAAGGAGCTCTTCAAGAATTTAAACCTGACATTTTAGGAAAAGTAGCACTTGATGCAGGTCTTTCTACGGGCGGGTTTACTGATTGTTTGCTTCAATATGGTGTTAGTAAAGTATATGGAGTTGATGTTGGCTACGGGCAAGTTCATGAAAAAATTAGAACAGATCCACGTGTTATAGTTATGGAAAGAACTAATTTTAGACATGTTAAAACTGTTGGTGAAAAAGTTGATCTTGTAACACTCGATCTTTCTTTTATATCTGTTCTTAAGGTTATGGATGCCGTAGTAAATGTTTTACAACCAGATGGTATTCTTATTGTTTTGATTAAACCTCAATTTGAAGCAAGTCGTGATGATGTTGGAAAAGGTGGTATTATAAAGGAAGATGATATTCATCAACAAGTTATCGAGCAAGTAACTGAAGGTATTAAAAATAGAGGATTTGCTTTAGAGGGTTTAATAACATCTCCTCTTACAGGAATGGATGGGAATAAAGAGTTTTTAGCTTATTTTAAGCGTGTTTCTTAAAAAAAGTCGCGTATTCTGACTATTGAGGCCCGGAACTCCTGGGCCTCTTTTTTTATATTTAATATTATTGACTCTAATTACAAATATAAATTATATTGATATTTAAATTTATTTTTAATGATAAATAAAAAGGCTTAGTTATGAAAAAGAAAATGTATGCTCTATTTTTAATAAGTATTTCTCCATTTTTATTAAAAGCTCCTCCTTTCAGTGGATCTAAATCTACTGTAAAACAATCTTTTCAAAATAATGTTCAAAAATTTAAAAATGCTGTTGGGGCAATTGTTCAAAAAGTTAGTTTTTCAAAAAAAACAGCTCCTATTGTGCCTGCAAGGCCATCTTTAAAAAAAGTTTCTTCTCAGCAGAATACAACTCAGCAGAATACAACATATGAGGTTCCGACAAATAAAAAAACGGCTGATCCAATTACGGCTGATCCAATTTATGAAGTTGTTCGTCCATTGGATACTCCATCTTCTATTTATGTGAAAATGCCAGCAAGGCAAACGCAGACTGCAGTTAATGGTACAGTCTATGATGTGGCAGTTAAAGAAAAAACGGCTGATCCAATTTATGAAGTTGTTCGTTCATTGGATACTCCATCTTCTATTTATGTGACAATGCCAGCAAGGCAAACGCAGACTGCAGTTAATGGTACAGTCTATGATGTGGCAGTTAAAGAAAAAACTGCTGATCCAATTTATGATCTTGCAGCTAAAGATCCAATTTATGATCGCGCGTCTGCATCATCTTTGCCTGCTGTAGATAGAACACTAAAACCACCTGTAGTAAGAAGAGATTTAAAGCCTAGTAAGCAACTGTTGCCGCCACCTTTGCCTGTAAGAACGGTAAAACCTGGAGAAGCTCCACCTTTGCCTATAAGAACGGTAAAACCTGGAGAAGCGCCCCCTTTGCCTGTAAGAACGGTAACTATTGGTAAGCTAACTTCAAGTTCTGTGGCGTGAAATTTTTTTAAGAAATGTAATTTTTAATGATAAAAAAGAGGCGTATATGAAAAAAATAATGTGTAGTGTTTTTTTAATAAGTATTTGTTCATTTTTATTAAAAGCTGCTGCTCCTCCTCGTCCAATTGCACCTAAGCCAATTGCTGGTACTTCTCCACAAAGACAAGGTTTTTTAACTAAAATTACTTCTCCTGTTAGAAAATTTTTAGAGAATAGAGCTATTAATAAACAGCAAGCAGCAGCAGCAAAAGTAGAAAAACATAGTTTGGATAATCGGTTAAACTCGTCCACTGTTCCAATGACTCCAAATCCATTATATGGAGGCCGACAAGTTACTTCTATGCCGTCTGGCCAAGCTGCTTCAAGACCTCCTGTTTCGATAGAGCCGTATAAGGCCTCACCTCAGCAACTGGCTAATAGACCGTTGCCTCAAACTCCGCCTCCTTTAAACACAGTAAAAGTTCCTGGAACGCCAGCAGGTGTGTATGATACTTTTGCCGCTGGTAAAGCACCAGCAGGTAAACCTGTATCTACAGAAAATTCAGTATATGAAGTGCTTCCGCCAGTAAAGTCACAACAATTAGCATCTCCAAACGCAACACAATATTCAACTATTCGACAAGAGCCAAAAGTTCTAGTTGCTGAGCCAGCTTATCAAAATAGTGCTGTTGTAAGTTCAGTAAGGCCACCACAACCAGAGGTAAATTATGCTACACTTAGTTTTACTTCAGGCTCTCAAAGAAAGCCTCAAGTAACAGTACCAACACAATATGCAACTATTCAACAAAAGCCAAAAGTTCCAGTTTATCAAAATAGTGCTGCAAATGCAGTAAATGGAATATTTGTTGGGGATAAACCTTTATATTCATTTCCTGACAAAAATAAAAAAACTTCAAATGTTTAATGAAAGATTTTGATAATATAATAAAAAGGATAACTATGAATCTATTTAAAAAATTACTTTTATTATATTGTGCTATTTTTCAAATATATTTGTTTGCAACGCCAACTGTTTTTGGTAAAAAATCAGTATCTCCTTTAGAAGCTTCAAAAGTTGCAACTGGTATCACAGTTGGTACTGTTGCTGCAAGAAAAGCTGCAATAGAAGGTCAGCAAGCAAAGTTATTGCAGGGTAATAATTCAAATCAAAAAACAAATCAAGCAAGTGCTGGATATCAGGGTACAATGTCTTCTGGTACTTTTATTAATAGAAGTTCTACTAATAATCCATTAACCAATAGTGCAACATTCAAAGAAAATACAGTTCAGCAAGTATTACCAAAAGTAGTAAGTTCATCACAAAAGCTAGAAGACTGGAATACTATTTTAAAAAAAGAAGACGCAAGAATTCTTGCTGAAAAAAAATTAAATGAACCTATTTATGAGCGTCCTGTATTAAAAGTTACACAAGAGTCTCTTTACGCAGTTCCTCCGTCTCAACGTGTAGTTCCACAAAATTTATCACTCATCACACTTGAAAAGCCAGTTCCAGTAAAATTTACAGTTAGAAATTTTTCAGCTAATGAAAGTATTAGACCAATAATTCCTCCAAAGCCGGCTCATTTATCATTCTCTACAAATACCTTAAAAGATAGTACTTTGCCGCCACCTCGTTCCACTGCTGAAAAATCTGCTCGCTTAACTTTCTCTCCTTCTTTAAAAAGAAAAAATACTCCTCCGCCAATTCCTCCAAAGCCAAATTTTTTAAAATAAATAATTATAAAATAAATTATAAAAGCGTTATTAAATTGAATGGTGTTTTTGTAAAGAGTCTTGTTTTATCTAATTTATTTTTTTTACAATATTTTCAACTATTTTTTAAAAAAACAGCACGATTTTAATCAAAAAGGAAAAATGAATATGGTAAAAAAAATTTTGTTTTTGCAGTGTTTTGTTTTCTTGAGTCTTAAAGCTGGTTCTAGAGCGGGTTCTTTAAGAACAAAGACAGTTAAAAGAGCTCCTGTGGAATCTGTAAACGTGCAATCTCAAATATCTCAACAAGCTGCAAAAGCTTCTCAAGAGGCTGCAAAGAGTCAGGCTGTAACTTCCGTTAAAAATAATCAAAAAACATTTACCGCTACTGCAGGAGGTTCTCGATTGGGAGGAACTCATTCGTATACTGGTTTTAAAGGAAGTATTGTGAGGGTTTTGCCCGAAGGACCTGTTCCATCAGTTAAAAGTATAGCAAAGTCAGAAACACCTACTTCATCAATCAATAAAGATGCTACTAGTGGCAAAAAAATAACAAAAGAAAAGCCTCCTATTGCTCCAAAGCCAAAAGAAATGAAACGTGAAGAACCAATTGTGGTCCAAAAAAAACCTTCAGAAGTATCAGCAAAAAAAACATCAATTAAAACAGCAATCGTTAAAACGAAAAATGTTGTTTATGTAGTCCCTCAAATTTCAGTTCAAACAGTACCTGCAAGTACTCAAGTTGTTGATGTATCAAAAACAATACCAAGTTCTTCTCGAGGTGAAGGCTCTGCGGTTACTGGTGTTCAGTCTTCAGTTTCTCAAGAAGCTCTTCAAGTAGGTAAAACTACACAACAGGTTAAAGGAACTGCTGACTCATCTTATTCAAGAAATCTTTCAGAAAGTCCACCTGCTACAACACACAAACGTTCAAAAAGAGAAAGTCATCCAAAAAAACAAGATACTCAATCGAGTGTTAATACTCAGCCATCTAAAGACATAGTGGTAAAAGATAAAGAGCCAGAAAGTAGCCCTGTTATTCAAATAACTCGTATTATTCAAGAGGAGCCTGTTTCTGTAGTGCCTAGTCCTGTAAAAGTTGATATTCCTACAACTCAAGATATTTCTTTACCTCCAAAATCAGGAGTTGTTTATGCATCAACATCAAAACCGCATAATAATGGTGCAGAAAAAAGATCTGTAAAAGTAAGTCCTACTTTTGAAAAACCATTTACAACTATTGTTGTTCAACAAGTAGCTCCAAAAAATTTAAAGGAAAGGTCATTGAATTTAAAAAATACCTCAATGATTACAATAGATACTCTTTCTAGAGGTTTATTGCCTAAACAAAGTAAAGTAAATTCTGCCTTAAGACAGCAAGATTGGGTCGGGATATAATAAAGGAAATAGTATGATAAAAAAAAGTGTGTTGATTGTAGCATTGCTTATTCAATCTGTTTCTATAGCAAGGGGGCCTGTATTTACGCCTGTTGTAGTTAGTCAACCAGTACCAGTAATCCAGCCAAAAACAAATCAAGTAGCTGCTAGTCAAGTAAACCAGGTCGCTAAAGTAGAATTGCAAAATAAAAATAAAGTTAATGATTCTGATGCAAGTTTATCAAAGTCTTCTCTTGCACCATCTAGCATAGCTTCTAGTTCTCAAAAAATAGTTCCAACTACAAGTGCGCTTTCTAAAACTGATATATCCGATTCCAAGCCTAGTGTAGAAGTAAAGTCTTTTGAGGCTAAAAAGATTTCTTCTGTAGATCAAACTAAACCTGTTGAATCTTTAAAGTCAGTTTCAACTTCAGAAGTTAAAACTGATAATGTTCAATCAAAAGAGATCATTCAGAAAGCTGCTCCAATTCAAAAAAAAGGTAATACTTTTGCAGCAAGGTTAGTTGATAAAGTTGTAGGTCGAGGAAGAAAATTTCCTGTGCCGGTTGCTAATGTAAAGGCAAATAACAGTAATTTAAGAGCAAGTAATACTGAATAGAAAGGAATAATGTATGAAAAAATATATAATAATTTTTTGTTTTTATAATGCTTTGTTCGCAGCTCTTATAAGTAAATATTCAAGTCGACCTGTAGCCGAAAGGCCAGTGTTACACGAGGGGCATCAATTAGATCCAAGTGTTATAAGACAAATTCAAAGTCGTGAGAAGCCTAAGGAAGTTATCGAATTTAATGATGTAATTCAAACAAAGATTAATAAAATTATAAACAGAGCTGAGAGGTTAGATAGACTTGAAAAGCCAAATAAATATATAACACAAATTAACACCATAAAAAATTCTTTAGCAGATTCTGCTGATATAAGTAAAAGTCAAGAAAGAATTAATTATTTACTTAAAAAAGCAGAGCGTGCAGCAGATCCTTCTTTAGCAAGAAGAACTCATCGTTTTATTCAAAAAAAACTTGGGATCAGAAAGAAACAAGAAAAAGTAGAGGATAGCTTTATAGAAATACAAGGTAAAAAAGTTGAACCAAATAAAAGATCAGATGTTGAGAATTTACGTAATTTATTGTCATCAGATGGTGTTGCTTTAAAACCAAGTCAGATTAAAAAAATTGAGTCTAATAAAATTGCAAAGAAAGAAGATTTTGAAGTTATAAATGATAAGATTGTTGAAGCTTTGCAATCAGCTGCCCAAAAAAGACCAGTGCCTGCTCCAAGAAAAGATAGAGAAATTCAATTGCAATCTGCCCAAAAAAGACCAGTGCCCCCTGCAAAACCAGAACATCTTAGACGAGAGCGTATTTTACTTGAAGCAAGTGCTGCTTAAAAATTAAATAAAAAGATGAATAAAGTAATAAATAAAATTAATTATTTTTATAAAAATATCTTAAAAAAAGTGTTTTAAATATAAAGGAGATAGTTCATGAAAAATAAAAAATCGTATATAGGTTTTTTAAGTTTGCTTACAGTATCAATCATTTACGCTGCACGACCAGTACCAGCTCCAAGGCCTACCCATCATTCTGCTTCTCAAAAACCTCCAGCAATTCCTCCAAACCCTGCCCAGCTTGCTGCTTCTGGAAAACGTCCAGAAATTCCTCCAAGACCAGTACTAGCTACAAAGACTGCTTCTGGAGAACGTCCAGAAATCCATCCAAGGCCGGAAGGATATCAACAAAGAAATAGGTCAGTCTCATTGCCGTCTAAGCCGGTTCCAGCGTCAAGAGAAAGATCAACATCAGTCAGTCAGCAATTAACACGAGATGATGTAATTAACAAAGAATTAACAAGAATTAGCAAGTCGTTAGAAAATGGCCCAATTACCGAGAAAGCTGCAGTAGAAGTACTGATATTAAGAGATAAAATTACTAGAATGCCTCCACAAAAAGATCAACAATATAAAAGAGTTTTAGAAGATTGGGTTGTAGAAGCTGCCGTAAAACTTAAGGGTAAAAAAGATTATAAAGAATTAGCAAAAGAGATGGAAATTCAACTCCCTGTACCACTTCCCCCAGCTCCAAAAGCTCCAGTAGCTACATCAGTTGTTGCGCCAGAGACGATAATTAGTGCGGCACCTGTAGCTAAGCCTGTTGAAGCAGTTTCTGTTGTAAGTCAAACAAAACGATCATTTATAAGTAGTTTGGTGCCAAGATTTAAAAGACAAGAAAGCGCAAAGACATATAAAAAAGAAGATTTTTATATGAGAGGGAAAAGAGGAACCAATAGTCGTGAAGATGGTCAATTTACAAAAGACCTTACAAATGATTTGGAATTAGCATTAAAGAAAAAATTCTCTGAAAAGTTATCTGATAAGGATGTTAAATATATTAATGATATAGAAACTAAATTAAAAAATTATCTGGACAATTATATAAATAATAAAGATTATACCGGTCTTATAACAGAAGGTCATCAAAGAATAGTTAACAAAGCTGAAGAAAAATTACGACCTTTATTAGAAAAAGTTGCTGCTAAAAATAAAGAAAAAGAACAAAAAGAATTTCAGAAGCAACAAGAAAAAATGGCAAAAGAGCAAAAGAAAGCAAATATTTTACGCAAAAAAACAGAAAAACAAGCAGAATTAGATAAAATAAAAGTTGAAAAAAGACGAGAAAAAAGAGACAAAGAAAATGAAGCTTTTAAAAAGCAAGCTGCTGAAAGAAGAGCAGAATTAGTAAGTAAAGAGGTAGCATTTGATTCTCCATCATTACCATCATTATTATCTAACTAGTTTACCAAGAGCAGAAACTGCAGTTTAAATTTAATAATTTATAAAGTGTTGTTAAATAAGGCCGATCTAATAATCGGCCTTATCTATTAATAATCTTTTATAGTAAAAATCTAACAGTTTTGATTCTTTTTTTTATATAATAAATAGTGAATTTTTAATATAAGGGGTGTGGGATGAAGAATAAAAAATTGAGTATCGGTCTTATAAGTTTATTAGTTTTTAATTTATATGGTGCATCCAAAGTGGGGGGTGCGGGTAAGTCAATGACAACTTTTCAACCATCTAGTCCTGGTTTAAATTCTGCAAAAGAGGCGCAAATAAAAGCAAAGATAGCAGAAGCAAGAACAATGTTTCCTTTGAGTAAAAAAGCTGCCGCTTTAAGGGAAGCAAAAGACGCTGCTGCTGCCAAAGCTGCAGAAGAAGCCAGAGTTTTATCTAAACCAGAACAAAATAGTGTAAAAAAACTGGTAGGAAGTGCTCTTGAAGCAGGTGTAAGAGCTGAAAGATCTCAAAATAAACCAGATGAATTGATAGCAAGAGAATTAAATGCAATTAGCAGTTCGTTAAAAGGAGGTTCTTTAACTGATGAAGCAGCAGCAAAAGTTTTACAGTTAAGAGATCAAGTTGCATTCAGATCTGATATAAAAAATAAAGATTATGAAAAAACATTAAATGCTTGGGTTGCTCAAGCAGAAGCACAACTTGCAGGTAAACTTAATAAATCAGCAGGAGCGCTTAAAGAAAAACCAGCCCCTAATCCTAGGGTTGGTGCAGCGGCTAAAGGTGTTTATGGAAAGAATCCAAGCATACCACCAGTTCCAACGCTAATTTTTAAGGATGGTAAATTTTCTGTACCGTCTAATTCATCAGTAAGCAGTTCTGTTCAAGCTTCAGGTTCAAAAGCTCCTTCAACGCAAAAAGTTGAGCTTCTGCAGCAAAATTCTGGAAGACCTGCTTTTTTAAGTCAAATTGAAGCAGGTAATTTTAATCTTAAACAAACAAAGTCTTTTGAAAAACCTACCAACTCTAGAGACGAGTTATTACAAAGTATTAAAACAGGAGTGACTCTTAAACCCGTTGTTAAAAAGCATATAGATAAGAAAGAAACTTTAGGGGCCAATAAACAAGCCCAATTAGTTTTAGGTGATACTAAAGTTCAATCACAGGCTCTTACTATGCTAAAAGAAATGTTGAAAGATCCTGATGTAACACCTGCTCAAAGAGAAAAAATGATTGCTGAGCATAATAGTACGGCATCAGATAAATATAAATACGTAGATGAAACTTGGTGATTCTACAGATATATAAGATAGATAAAGGGGCGATTAAGCGCCCCTTTATTATTGATAAAATATTAAAAGCTTATCAGATTTTATTGTTATTATTTGTTGCCCTCTGCGGGCAGCACCAAAGAAACGCTGCCGCTAAAGCTTAAAGGGGTTATGGCAAACCCCTTTAAAATCCGTGCCTTTTTTACATTTATTCCGATCTAAGACCCTCGTGAAACTCGGGCAAGTTATGCTATCAAGCTATGATACATGTGATGCCGCAACCTTCACTCCGCTACGCTACGTTGTCGCAGTAACGATCAGGAAGATCTACAGCTCCCGGTTGCTATCATGTTACATACATAAACTATTGTTGAGCATAATCATAGGCGGAATAAACATGAGTACCTATTAGATATATAATTGAAAACGTTAATTTTTAAGCAAAGTAAAGATCGCCCTGCCAGCGATAGAAACGAAGCAAAATTATAGTAAAAATTCATGTTTAAATCACTGTTTGAGGTTATGAGCCGAAAGGCGAGTGGCCGAGTTTGATTTTAATAGAGGAGGTTAAGGGGGAACCCCCTTATGTCCAGATTCCAAAGGTGTGGACAAGCACACCTTTGGTGCTGCCCGCAGAGGGCAATAAATAATATTTCATTAAAAATGAGATACGATCTGTAAAATGTAAAAGTAAATGTTGTTTTTGCCATAACCCCTTTAAGCCTTCGCGGCAGCGACTATTTTAGATATCCCAATTTTTTTGATAAGTACTAAAAAAATGAATCTTTCTTTTTATCTATAGTTTGGTAAAATTATCTTTCTTTAATTATGCGCCTGTAGCTCAATTGGATAGAGTGCCGGACTTCGAATCCGTAGGTTGCAGGTTCGACCCCTGCCAGGCGCACCAATAACATTCATTTAATTTGTGAATCTAATGAAAAAAAAAGTCTATAGTATTATTGGTGCAAGCGCAGCAGGTATAGCCGCAGCAAAAAAAATAAGGTCTCTTGATAAAGAGGGCGTTATTCTCTGTTTTTCTGCTGAATCTGAATTTCCCTATAATAAATGTTTTTTGGTTGATTGGATTTCAGAAGAAAAAAACAACGCAGAGATATTATTAGAAAATCAAAATTTTTTTGATGAGCAGCGTATACAAATACTATGCAATACAAAAATAGTTGCTCTTAATAAAGAACAAAAATATCTAACAACAGAAGCGGGCGAAAAATATTTTTATGATTATTTATTGCTTGCAACTGGTGCTTGTGCACGACCTTTGGAATCTGCTTTAAGCAACGGATTGCAAGGTATTATCTCTTTTTATACAGCTGCTGATACTCAAAAAATCAAAGATCTTCTTAAATTAGATCGTGTACAAAACGTTGTAATTATTGGAGGTGGTATAAGCGGTGTTGAATGTGCAGATGCCATTAGGTTGTATGGTAAAAAAGTTATTCTTCTTGAACGTGGATCACATATTTTAAAAAAACAAGTAATGAGTAGCGCTGCAGAATATATTCAAAAAAAAGCAACTGATCATGGTATTGATATACGTACCAATACTGTTATACATTCTATTACTTCAGAAAATGAATGGGTTACTGGAATACAATGTAGTGATGATGTTTTTATTCCTGCAGATTTAATTATAACAACATTAGGCAGTCATGTTGATCTTAGTCTTGCTACAATGAGTAATCTTGGTAGTGAGCAGAATGCAATTACAACTAATAAGTACTTGCAAACAACGGATCCCTTTATTTTTGCAGCAGGGGATTGTGCTTTGGTATACGATCTTGAACATGATAGTTTTGTTCGTAGTACTATGTGGCCAGATGCAGTTGCCCAAGGTATTGTTGCTGGAACAAATATGGTTTCTTGTACTCGAGAATATAAGGGTATTGTTTCTATAACAATCTCCCATTTTTTTGGTGGAAATTTTGTTAGTTGTGGGCTTGAATCATCTAATAATCAAGCTTATAAAATAGAAGAAAATAATACAGAAGATCATTATTCTTATATCGTTTATGATGAAAATTTTGTTGTTAAGGGATTTGTTTTGTTTGGCTTAAATGTTTCGTATACTGCCCTTAAACGCTCGTTTTTAACGAAAACTCCTTATATTAAGCCTAAATAATTCAATCTGTATTAATGCGATGGACTTAATTAATTTTTTTTATTAATATAAAAATGTTATCATTTTCTATAATGATTATTGAGAAGGTGAGATTTTATGAAAATAAGATATAAATTTTTAAGTTTATGTATGGTTGTATTAAGTATAGAACATCCTCTTAATGCAGCTGATTCAAATAATAGTTATTGGAAGTATGCTCAAAATTTTGCTTTAAAGCCTGTTAATTGGTTGTTAAGTAAGGCTCCTTCTCAATCTCAAGCATGGAATGCCACTAAGTTGCTTGCAAGAAAGCCAACAACATGGGCGGTTCTTGGTCTTACGGGATATGGAACATATCAGCTTGGAAATGCATTAGGATCTCAACAAAATTCTGTTGTTTTAGTTGGTACAACTTTTGGGGCTCTTACTATTTCTACTTTTATTAATTGGATGCGTTTACGTACAAGATTTTTAGAATTAGAAAAAAAACAGACAAGTAGTAGTGATCCTTATGTTCGTAATGCATGGCATAATCCTTTACACAAAGAAGAAGAGCAATTTAAAGATGGTTTTGACATGATCGTGGCATTTAATGAAGCTGATCAAAATGAAAAAAAGCTTTTAAGGCAGGCGTTTTTAAATCAACTTTCTGTTAATACGACTCAGGATGCAATAATAAAATTAGATGGAGCCCTTGAGCATATGCGATCTGATTTAGCTTGGTATTGTAAGTATACTAATATTCAATATTTACTTTCTTTAGCATCTGGATTTACAACTCCTGATGAATTATTAACAAGTGATGCTTTAATAAAAAATTCATTAGAAGTTGGAGGAGCTTTAAGAAATAATTTCGATGAAGCTACCGAATTTGGATTGTATTCTATTCGTAGAGATTGGCTTGATAAACTTCATATACCATTTCCTACTATTTATACCTGGAACTATTCGATGGCAAGTTGGTGCGTTTGGTTAAGTTTGCAGCACTATTCATTTCTTAAAGCTATTAGAAAAATTATGGAATCTTCTATTGTTGATTCTGGTACACCAGATGCGTTTGTATATCTCAAAGAAAGAAGTGCTCATTAGCAAAGTTTAAAAAGTTTTATGTGATTGATAACATATGATTTTTCACCGTGTTCATTAATTCGAACAATTTTTTTTCTTGTTTTGTATGCTTGTATTAAGTCGCTACAGTTTTTTATATCTTTAAATTGCTCGTTAAAAAATATTTCATGCACTCTTCCTGATTCATGTTCTGTATAACTGCGAGCTTCTGCTAAAAGTCCTTTATCTTTATCTGTAATAACTGCTACGTGGCCAGTAAAGTAAATGATATCTCCATTTTCTAGCATTTCATTATCGTTTAAAGGGCGAAGTGTTTTTGATAATGCAAGGCTGTTTGCGGTATAAAGTGGTATTCCAGCAAGATGAGCAGCTCGCATAATCATTTTAATACAATCAAATCCAATACGTGTTTTTGATTGTAAAGGGGTTGTTTTTGTATATGAAGCGCCGCCAAGTACGTATCTTATTGGATAGTTTTCATGGGCCCATGAACGGACATAGTCGATAAAGAGCAATCGAGCTTCTGTGCAATTATTATTTTTTTCTATATTGCTGTGTGTATGGGGAATATGAATTTTTTTTATAGAGCCATTTTTTTCATAAAATGCTAAATAATAATCGTTTGATGTTTTTTGATGTGTATTGTCAAGAACAAATCGTGTGCCTAAAGAATAAAGTGTTTTTGTTTTTTTGCAGTACCAAGGTTTATTTATCACAATAATTGTTTGATTGCTTGCTTCAAAAGGAATAGTACATGGATGTGCGGATGCTGTTTTTTCTGTAAAAGGAGAAATGTTGCTGGCAAGAGTCCAATATGATGTATATAGTTTTTCATTATTATGAGCAGCGTAGCGCCATTGAGGTGTACGAATCATAACTTCGTTGTCTTTATATTGGATAATTTCAACAGGATCGTTATAAAGTAGTTGCCCAATTCGTGGGCAAATCTTTGAGCAATTGTTAGAAGGGATAAGATTATAAAGTTCTTGAACATGATCTTCTGATTTCTCTTTATAAAATGTTTTAATAGGAGCTCCTAAAAGGTCAGCAACGGGGACTTTGCAATATCCATTTGGCTTAAATGGGTGCATGGTAAGGGAAAAAATAAAAATATTTATCATGATTATTTTTTTCATACAAGCTCTCCTAAAAATGTACAATTTTTTTTAAAATGAATAGTAATGCTACCTGCTTTTGAGCTCATTTATAAAGAGATTTAGATACTAAAAAATAAACATTTTTCTTTTTTAGTGAATATTAATCTTTTGTATGCTCTTTCTTGCTTGAAAAGATAATGAAACAGTAGAATAAAAAGAAGTTTTTATAGATATAAGGGGGAGCAATAAATGAAGATGCGGTTCGTTTTTTGTATAATCTTTTTTTGTATGAGTTCTTATTCAAAAGAACCATGGTCTCATTTATATAAATATATTTTAACAAAAAAAGATCATATTTTTTATAAGAAAAAGCATCGTTTTGTTTATAAAAAAACAGATGTTATGCCTTTTACTCAGCTTATTTTAACGTGGAATGCTCTTCGCCCCAAGCATGGATCATTTCTTTTTAAAGTTTCTGTAAGAAATGCACATACAAATACATGGGATATCTTTCATAAAGTAGCATTATGGGGAAAAGATCAAAAATCTTTTTTTAGTAAAGGAGGGTGCTCTACTTTTAATTATTCTCGTCTTGAAATGGAAAAAAATCTGCTTGCAGATGGATTTGAAATTCATGTTGAAGGAGATCTTGATGCAACAATAGATAATCTTAAAGGCCTTTTCGTTGCACTTTCTAATCAACATCAATTTACATCAGAGCCGTATGAGTTGAGAGCAAGGGGATTAAGTTCTTGCAAGGTAAAGCGAGCAGTAAAGAAATCTCAAAAAATGATTAATCATTCAAGAGCTAATGCATTATGTTCTCCAACATCGGTTAGTATGTTGGTACAGACATTGCAGAAAAAACAAATAGATCCTTTGGTAACAGCTCAATATGTATATGATCCGAGCCTCGATATTTTTGGAAATTGGCCTTTTAATATGGCTTATGCCTTTGAACTTGCAAGTAAACGACTGTTTTTTTATGTTATGCGTCCTTCTTCGTTTAAAGAAATTTATGAGCGCTTAAAGAATAATATTCCTGTTGCGGTGAGTATTAGAGGTCCTATTAAGGGTGGTTATACTCCTTATAAAAATGGACACTTATTAGTTGTTGTTGGGTGGGATGCATTAAACAAAAAAGTTATTTGTTTTGACCCTGCTTCTGATGAGCTTGAAGGTGTTAAAGTTGCTTACGATCTGCATGATTTTATTGTTGCATGGGAAAGATCGCGAAGATTAACGTATATGCCAGAATTTATGAGAAATTAAAGGGAGCTCAAAAAGCTCCCTTATGAGTTATTAACTTTGAATAGTTAATTTATTTTTTTACTTCTATTTCTGAAGATGCTGCTTCTTTAGAAGCTTTATCTAATAGAAAATCTGTTAAATTTGTAAGGCTAATAGGAGCAGATTTAATCATTTCAGTAATGTCTATTTTGTATTGATTTCTTAGACGTCCTATTGATGCACTAATGGCTGTCATTTCTTTTGCTTTAGCCATCTTTTTAGCTAGAAGGCAATTTTCAGGCATAGGCTGTATGCTGCAATCGCCGTAATATTTTTCGGGTAGAGATGATGTGTCTAATTTTAATATATCTTCTAAAATAGAAGATAGTTCTATGCTTTTAATTTTAAAAAGTTCTAAAAGTTCTACTTCTTTCATTTCAAAAATTTTCTTTAAATCATACATTCGAGAATAGAATTGTTCTGGCGTAAAAGTTTTTACATTTTGAAGTTCAGTACATTCTTTGCTATGTTTTTTTAAAAAAGCTGTAACATCGGTTTCTCTAAAATATTCAACAAATCCGTCATATCCTCGTTTGCTAAATTCTTCCTTTATTTTTTGTCTAATTTCTTGCTCTCTAGTGAGTGTGTGTTGATCTAAAGCAATTAGATTGCATAAAGAAACTGCATAAAGTGACAATAATTTATTTTTCATGAAGGAGTCTTTCTGTATTAGGGAAATTATAATGAGTTGTATTGTAATAAGGTTTTTATTTTTTCATAGAGAAATTAATATTTCTTTTTAAAAATTATTAATCGTTTATTTATTTGTTTATAAGCAATCTTCTTTTTAAATTTAATCTTTATGTTTAATAAAATTAAACATAATTACGTAATGAATAATCTTTTTTATTTATATTTAAAAATAAATACGCATGAAAGAATATATTATTTTTTATATTCTTGACAATCTGTAATTAAAATAATTAAAGTTAAAGTGTAAGTAATTGATGAGGCATAGGCTAAAAAAGGGGAGTAGCTATGTATAAAAGAATCATGATTTTTGCATGTTTATTGATAGGGGAAATGGAGGCTCATTTAAATAAATGTGTAAAAAAGAATAAAATTACAAAGTTCTATCATCATAAAAGTGATTTGCAGGATCGTTTAGTTATGTATTTTTCTGATGCACCAGATTGTTTATATATTCCAAATCGAGCGGTGGTTAATAATGCTAATAGGCCAATTGTTAATGATGATGGTATGACTGAGATGACTTATTTTTTTCCTCTTCATGGGACAAAGTCAAAAGATATAGAAAGGTATAATAATAAAATTAAAGATATGGTTGATAAGGATTATCATATTGATTTGCATTATGATCACCATAAAGATGGCGTTGTTATAAAGATTTGCTTTGCTCCTAAAAAAATTGGATTTCAGTATGAATCTTTTTCTGCTATTACCGGTGAGCCTGCACTTTCTTTTGCTTTCTTTAAAAGAAATGTTTTAAATGATTTGAATTTAGGAAAAAATCTTTTTAATACCGCGTGTCTTGATAAAAAAAAAATATAGTTATTGATTGTGGTCATGGTGGTAAGGATCATGGAAAGATAACTACTGAAATATCTGAAAAAGATTTTACTTTGTCACTTGGTAAAAAGCTTAAAAATATTCTTGAAAATGAAGGTTATAACGTTTTTATGACCCGTGAAGGGGATGACTGGTTGCCCCTTGATGGCAGAACGTTAGTTGCTAATCAAAATAAATCTGACGTTTTTATTTCTCTTCATGGTAATGCAACTAAAGATTCTACTATTAAAGGTATTGAAACCTATTTTATTGATCCTTATTTATTTACTAATGAATTTAATAGTATGAACGATGCTGATGTTAAAAAAATTATGTTATATAAACAAAATTTATCTGAAAAAAGTAAAAAATTAGCCCATTGTGTTCATAAAAATATGTTAAAAACAGCAAGTAAGTTTCAGGATGTAGTTGATAGGAAAGTTAAAAAACAAGCAGGACAAGTGCTTTTTGGAGAATCTCCTTCAATTTTAGTTGAATGTGGATTTTTGTCTCATCCAGAGGAGTGTAAACTTTTGATTAGTGAGCAATATCAACAAGCTTTAGCATCTAGTTTAGCTGCTGGAATTAAAGATTTTTTGCAATAAGTTTTGCATGAGAAGGTGTCCAATGTTATCTTGTTAATTCAAAGTAAATCTAAAAATACTCGTGATATGTAATAGTAGGTTATGATAATGCTGCAAAATATTTGGAATCAGTTTTTATCTATTGCAAAAGAAGAAGCAGGAAGCCGTGTTGTAGAAACGTGGTTAAAGTCTGTTCGTATTGCAGAATGGAACGCTGATGCTAAAAATTTGATTATTGAAGCTCCTAATAAGTTTATTAAAGAATGGATACAGTCTAAATATAGTACATTGTTACAGGTTCATTTAGCTCGATTATTATATACCGATGATTTTAAATTATCTTTTGTTTGTGCGTCAGAGGCTGTGCAGGTTGCGTCTACTAAAGAGACAGTTGCTCCGGCATATGTTGGTACAAAAGTTATTCCTGGTAGGGTTAAAAATGCGTTTGCCATTAAAACTATAAAAAATTATGGAAGACTTAATCCGAATTATACGTTTGATACTTTTATTGTTGGTCCCCATAATGCATTTGCTGTAGCTGCAGCGCGTGCAATTTCGGAAGATCCCGGAACCCAATATAATCCATTTTTGGTGTATGGGGGTTCAGGTCTTGGTAAAACTCATTTGCTTCATGCAATTGGTAATGAAATTCAAAAAAGGGATAGCAAACTTGTTGTTTTTTATCAAACGACTGATCGATTTGTTAATGAATTTATTTCTGCTATACGATTTAATAAAATTCACGTATTTCAACAACGTTACCGAATGGTTGATGTTTTATTGATTGACGATATTCAGTTCATTTCTAATAAAGAACAAACACAGGAAGCTTTTTTTCATATATTTAACGCTTTGTATGATGGTCGTAAGCAAATTATTTTTTCGAGCGATATTTTTCCTCGTAATATTGAGGGGGTAGAAGAACGGCTTAGATCTCGTCTTGAGTGGGGCTTGGTTGCTGATATACAAAAGCCTGCACTCGAAACACAAATTGCAATTTTAAAGAAGAAAGCAGCTTTTTATAATGAAAGTTTAACCGATGAAGTTGCAGGGTGTATTGCTCAAGAATGTGCATCAAATGTTAGAGAGCTTGAAGGAGCGTTGGTTCGTGTTATGGCCTTTGCTTCATTAACCAAACAATCACTCTCTTTAGATTTAGCGCGACGTGTTTTGATGCAGATTGAAGGTTCAGATACAAAATCAGAAAGTTTAATAGATTTTCATGTTATTACTCATATTGTTTGTAAAAAGTATTCATATAGCTTGGCTGATTTAAGATCAAATAGTCGTGCTAAAAATCTTTCTTCTGCTCGGCAAGTTGCGATGTATTTAATGAAGAAATTAACAACTAAATCACTGCGTGAAATAGGAGTTTTTTTAGGAAGAAAAGATCATTCTACCGTTATACATGCATTTGATAAAATAAGTGAAGCTCGAGGAAATGATGCAAAATTGCGAGATACGCTTTCTTCTATTGAAGCAGAAATCTGTAAATAAAATGGGTTTTTTGTAATGAATTTTATTCGATATTTTTTTATATTTTCATTATTTACCATTGCTTTTGCTAAAAAAAATATTGTTCATGAAAATTTGCAATGTTCAGTAAACGATTTTTTCAAAAAAATAACTGATGTCGATTCTGCTACTCAAAATAATTTTGCAGCTTATTATGAGCATTATTTTTCAGAAAAAAGACTGAGTAGGCATAAAAAGCATGATTGTACGTATCTTTTTCAGCAAGCTCTTTCGGATATAGAAATTTATAAACCAGAACTTTTTGATGAGGTAAAAGATAATAAGCCATTTTTAATTTGTTATGGCTTGTTTAATCGATATAACCAGATGAGAATAAGTACTCATAATGGTTCACTTTTTAGATTAAGTTCTTACATTAAAGATACCTATAAAATATTTTCAGGTTGGTTTAAATCGGTATAAAAATATTTATGCCGTACAAAAAGGTCTGTAGCCAGATTTTTGTCGTTCAATACGATCTTTTTTGAGTGAAAACACTCGTTCTTTTAAAAATTTATTTGAAAGACTTAGATAGTATTCGTGGTATGACGATAAATAAATTGGCTTTCTGAGCCCTGTTAGTGTTGGAAAATGTTCGGTATCGATAATTACTAATTTTTTAGTATTTTTTTCTATAAGAAAGTTGTTGATATGAGGGTCTATGCGACATTCAAGATAATTGCTAAGGTCGAGTATTTTTCTTCTATCTTCTGAGTGAACAATTTTAAATTTTTTTTCTGGTGTAATGTAGTCAGTAATGATCATATACGCTCCAGGAAGTGTAATAGATTTTGTCTGGTTAAGTTCACCAAGATTTTCTGTTTGTATGTGTATCCAAGGATATTCTGGTAACCAATACCATTTTCTTGGAACATCAATAAAATCTTTCCATTCGGGGCTTTTATTTAAAAAATCAACAACTGTTTTGCTATTTTTAATGCGTGTAAAGCCTGTTAAATGACGAGTTGCTCCTCCTCCAACACCAAATTGAAGAAGTGGTATTATTCCTTTGTTGTATGGACGCATAAAGCTACGAGGAGTTTCCATAAAAAGTTTTACAACAAAAGGATGGTTTTTGCATTTTACAATGAGCAACCCGGCTTGTTTTTTAAGGTTGAAATCGTCATTTTTAAGTATTGTAAAATCAGTATAGTTATCTTTTTTTTGTAATACTTCTTCAAAGAAATTTTGTAATATTTTTTCTAAATCTTTGCTTTGAATTCCTTCTGTTGGGCTATTTCTATAAAGAATTTTGCCTTTTGGAAGATAATTTTCTTTAATGTCTTGGCGATCAAATGTTTTAAAAATGGGGAATTCAGTAATGGTTGCATTGGCATAAAGGTATTTTTTTGTACTAAGTGTTGGAAAATAAATGCGTTCTTCTGGGAAATTCCATTTCCATTCTGTAAGTATGGTAGGAATTGTTTTATCTATAAAATGTAAGCATCCTCTTGAAAAGAGCGATGATATTAAAAATAATGATGAGGTTATAAAAATTTTCTTCTTCACGAGTTACTTTCTATTTTTTTGATAGTGCAGGCGTTTATATTAATAATCTGAAACGAGTATGTAAACTTTTAATAACAGAAGTATTGATTTTTTACATATGGTCAACGTACCATGAACGCGTATAATTAAGAGGTAAATCATTAAAATACATAAGGGGGAGGGGTCGCCATGGAAGATAAAAAAAATAAGATTCATCAAATTTTACTCAGAACAACACATTTGCCTAAGCAATTAATAAAAAATTACGGAAGAAATAATGCTTCAGAATTTATATTGCATAGTTTAAGTAATCAAGATTGTTTTAATTTACAAAAAGCAGCATATTTTATTGATAATCCGGATTTTAATAATTTACAGGGAATCGCTGGTTTTCATTTAGAACATGCTTATAAAGATAATCATTGGGAGTCTCCTGATTTATTTTCATCTCATATGGAGCAAGTGGCTTTTAATAAAACGGTTAGAAATATACTGATGCAAAGTATTAGTAAAAATAAAAAAGAACAAAAAGAAGTTGTTCAAGAGCTGGGATTTTCTTTAGGCATTCAAGATCCGCATTTTATTTCATGGCCAATTAAATATGATAATTTTGGCCTTCTCGTTTTTGAATCGATTGACTTAGAAGATGTTGACTCTATTCATGAACAATTAGAATTAGGCGTTCATTTGTTGGGGTTTTGTTCTATTGTTTAATATTATATTTCAAAACGTAATCAAGTATATTTTTTAATAACATCAATGTGCTGTTATTTTTTTTACAAAACTATTGCAAATAGAATTTTACAATAAGTAATATTACTATCATGAGGTGTTTTTTTAGGGGGTAGGAATAGTATGATAAAAAAAATGGCGCTTTTGATGTTAACATTTTTAGTCTTTGATCGTTTTATTCAACATAAAATTGATGATGGAAATAAGCAAAGATTAGCTGCGTTAAAAAAACAAGAACAACTTTTTAATAAAAAAGATTTAAATAAAAAATATATGTCTACCCGTATAAGTTGATGGATATATTTTTGTTATTCAAATCGAAGGCTTTTTGTTATTGATGTTGTTTTGCAAGAAATAATTGGAAGCAATGTTGTTAGGGCACTTAGTAGGAGTGTGCCTAAGAATATATATATAAATGAACTTACTGTTATGTGTATAGGCAGATGAGTAACATAGTATGCATCGGGAAGTTTTATACATTCAGATATTTGTAAAAATTTTGCTATTGCAAAAGCAGAACATAATCCAAAAAATGATGCTAGTCCTGAAATAATAAGATTAAAATATAAAAAAATAAGCATTACTTTTGATAATGAAAGTCCTAATGATTGCAGTAATGCAATTTCTTTTCGCTTATAAGTAATAAACATAAAAAGCAATGAAATAGAATTCATGCTTGCAACAATGGTTATAAGTGTTAATAAAAATAACATCACATATTTTTCTAATTTTAAAGCAGAAATAATTGCAGGGTATTGATCATCCCATGTTGTTATTTTTATATCAGGAAGTTCTTTGAGTTTTTTTATAAAAAGTTCTTTTGTGGTTTCTTGAAGTGTAGGTTTAAGTTTTATTCCCAATTGGTTGATATAAGGCTTTTCTAGTAAATTATTTAAAAAATCATGAGATGCTACTGTTAAGGTAGAATCATAATCAGCTATTCCTGTATCTAAAATACCTGCAATATGGACAATTGTTTCTGCAAGATCGCTTTCTTGTATATAAAGTTCAGGGGTTTGATTGTAAAAAAGTTTTAAATTTTCACCTGTTTGAACATTAAGTTCTTTTGCAATTTCTTTTCCAAGAATTACGAAATTTTTTTTAAGAAGTTCAGTAAGTGGTTTGTTTCCTACTTTTTCTTGTAATGGAGAGACCATCAATTCTTTATCGGGATTAATTGTTTTAAGAAGCGCTATAACTGTTTTTTCAGAAGATTCATTTTCATAATCAGATATTTTTTGAAGTAATATGTGATGTGTGCCATAGTCTGATATTCCTGAAATGGCTGGATCGTATTTTTCTATAAGATATTTTTGAAGAGCTAAGCTTTCAAGAGATTTTCTTTCTGGTGCTTGAATAATAATATCAGGAGAAATTCCTTGAATTTTTTTGCGGGTCTCTTTTTCAAAACCATTCATAATGCATGTGGTAAGACCAAGAGAGAAAGTTCCTATAAAAATACCGAGTGAGCATATCCATATCATTGCAGTTAAAGACTTTTGTTCTTGAGCTCCTTTAAAATAACGCCAAGCAAGAAAATAGGTAGTTTTAAAACTCATAGATAATATGCACCTTGTAAAGTTGTAATCTTTTTTTTAACATAACAGACAGTAATAAAGTTATAGTACAATAAATATAGAGGCGTGTGAATGAATAAAAATAGCGTATACATGGCATTTTTGGTCCTTGTTTTACTTCCTGGATGTGCCGGAAATATGAAAGATTGGAGTAACCAGACATTTACTCAAAGTAAAAAACATAAAGATGGATTAGAATCTATTAAGGGATATGTTAAGCAAATTAATATGTACGATCAGCTTAATACAATTGGTTTATTTGATGCCTTATGGCTTTCTGATGAGGTTCGTCATTATTATGCTATAAAATATGCAGAAATGACGGGTAAGTCTGAAGATGAAACAATGATTATGTTGCGACGTTTGTATAAGGCTAATGCGCATTCAGTATCTTTTTATGTTCTTGTTCCTTATGAAATTGTTCTTGCTGTTAAGCCTATTGAATGGGCTGTGTTTTTGGAAGTTGATGGTAAAAAATATCAACCAGTTTTTGTAAAAAAATGCGAAGTCCCAACGCAATACCAACCAGTTTTTGGTAAAAGATTTAATCCTCATAAACAACCCTATGAAGTTAAATTTGATAGATATGATACTAATGGTAATGATATTTTACATTATGATAGTGCTCATGTTATGAGATTGTATTTTGCTACACAAAAATATATTCAATCAGCGCAATGGGATATTCCAATAGCAGTTCAAAAAAATCATAATGATTTTTCTGAAAAAGAAGTTAATGAGCAACCAGAGAAAGTTGTTGAAAAAACATTGGTAGTTGATTCTACTGCTAATGCAACAAATGATTAAAATAGAACCTTTTTTATGCTTTCTTGTGTTCTTATCTGCTTCAGGGTATTCTGAGGAAAGTTTGTTAAAATGATAAAAAAGGACATAAACGTCATGTGTGATAAAGGGTATAGGGTATGGCCGATACAAATCAATTAAAAAATGATACGAGAACAAAACCGGTTCTTATAGAAGATGAACTTAAAAGTTCGTTTCTTGATTATGCGATGTCCGTTGTAGTTAGTCGAGCAATACCAGATGTTAGAGATGGATTAAAACCAGTTCATAGACGTGTATTATATGCAATGCATGAACTTGGGTATCTTCATAACAAGCCTTATAGAAAATCTGTACGTGTAGTTGGTGATGTTCTTGGTAAGTATCATCCACATGGAGATCAGGCTGTATATAATACCATGGTTGGTATGGTGCAAGATTTTGCAAAGCGCTACCCGCTGCTTGATGGTCAAGGAAACTGGGGTTCTGTAGATGGTGATAATGCTGCAGCTATGCGTTATACCGAAGTTAGAATGGAAAAAATATCACAAGAATTACTTGCAGATATAGAAAAAAATACCGTTCAGTTTGTTCCTAATTTTGACGAATCAACAGTTGAGCCTGTTGTTCTTCCAAGCAAGCTTCCAAATTTATTGATTAATGGTACTGCAGGTATTGCAGTTGGTATGGCTACTTCTATTCCTCCTCATAATCTTGGAGAGGTTATTGATGCATGTTTGGCATTTTTAAATAATGAATCTATTACAGACGATGAACTTATTGCTTTAATACCAGCTCCTGATTTTCCAACAGGAGGAATTATCTGTGGTCGTGCAGGAGTTTTGAAAGCATATAAGACAGGTCGTGGAAACGTTATTGTTCGCGGTGTTGTTGATATTCAAGAAACAAAACGTGGTCAATCTATTGTTATTACAGAGCTTCCCTATCAAGTAAACAAGGCTGAATTGATTATTAAAATTGCAGACCTTGTTAAAGAAAAAATTATTGATGGTATTACTAATATTAGAGATGAGTCTGATAGACGTGGTATGCGTGTGGTGATTGATGTAAAACGTGGCGAAATGCCAGAAGTTGTTTTGAATCAATTGTATAAGTACACAGGTCTTCAATCATCGATTTCTATTTTAATGCTTGCTCTTCTTGATAATTGTCCTCTTGTTTTTAATTTAAAAGACTTATTGCGCCAGTTTTTATTGCATAGAGAAACTGTTATTTATCGTCGTTCAAAATATGATCTTGAAAAAGCAAAAGCACGTAATCATATTTTAGAGGGTTTTATTTCAGCCCTTTCAAATATTGATGAAGTTATTAGCCTTATTAAGGCTTCTAATGCTGCAGAAGATGCTATTCTTGCTCTTTCTAAGGCATTTAAATTTTCAGAAGAACAAAGTAAGGCAATTTTAGAAATGAGATTGCAGCGCTTGACTGGTCTTGAAGTTGTTAAGATTAAATCTGAAATAGAAGAGCTTAAAAAGAGTATCGCTTATTTTCAATCTATTATTGATGATCGAGAAATTCTTAAAAAAGAGATTATTGAAGAATTAACTTTAATTAAAAATACATACAATAATCCTCGTCGTACTAAAATTGAAGATAGTTTTGCTTCTTTAACTGATTCTGACCTTATTCCTGATGAGGAAGTTGTAGTTACGTTAACTCAAAAAGGTTATATTAAACGAGTTCCTCTTGTTACTTATGGTGTTCAGCATCGTGGTGGTAAAGGCAAGATGGGTATGCAAAAATTAGATGAGCTTGATGATATTGTTAAAGATATGTTTGTTGCAAAAAACCATGATGAATTACTCTTCTTTACCAGCTTAGGCCGCGTTTATAGCTTAAATGTGTATGATGTTGGTGAAGGTTCTCGTACCGCCAAGGGCCGTGCAATTGTTAATCTGCTACCTTTAGTAGAAAATGAAACAGTTGTTAAATTGCTCTGTATGAGGGGTATGGAAGGTAAACATATTGTAATGGTTACAAAAAACGGTACAATAAAGAAGACGGATGCTATGGCTTTTGCAAAAATACGTGTTTCTGGAATCAGAGCGCTTGGCATAGATGAGGGTGATGCACTCGCATTTTGTGGCGTAAGTTCTGGAAACGACAATATTGTGATTGCAACTGCTCATGGGCAAGGTATACGCTTTCATGAATCCGAAGTTCGATCAATGGGACGCCAAGCAGTTGGTGTTATAGGAATTCGTTTGCGCGAAGGAGATCGAGTTGTTGGCATGGAAGTTATTGATGATGAAAATAAAAATATACTGTTTGCTACCTCAAAAGGGTATGGCAAACGAACTCGTGTAGGCGATTTTAGGGTTGCTCACAGGGGTGGTATTGGTGTAAGAACAATACCTGCAGATACCAGAAATGGAGAAGTTGTAGGATTGGTGATAGTTGGTGAAGATTCTCATGTGCTTCTGATTGACGACGCTGGTAAGATAATCCATCTGCTTCCTACTGAGGTAAGGACTATGGGAAGGCAGGCAAAGGGTGTTCGTCTTATTCGGCTTGATGCTGGACGCCGCTTGGTTTCGGCTGTTGCATTCGAGGAAGATGGGGAAGAGAGAACGGATTCAGGATCTAGTAATGGTAACGGGCCTGAATTTGTAGAATCAAACGTAACGGAGGATGCGCAGACCGAAGATAATAGCCTTACGCTCAAGATGGAAGGCAGTAACACTCAAGTAGCAGGGCACATGTTGCTTGATAGTGATTATACTGTATCAACAATGGGAACATTGTTTGAGGAAGAAAGTCTTTCAACTTTTGAAGAAGATGGTAGTGATGATGTGCAGAAGATGATTTTCTAATTTTATGATAAAGGGTATCCCTGTGGCTACTAAATTGTATGTAGGTAACTTAAGTTTCAATTTGACAGATTCAGATCTTAAACAAGCTTTTGAGCAATACGGAGAAGTTGTTTCAGCTTCTATCGTTAATGATAGAGAAACAAACCGTTCAAAAGGTTTTGGATTTGTTGAAATGGTTGATGCAGCAGCGGCTCAAGAAGCTATTGAGAAAATGAACGGAACTGAATTTTTTGGTCGTCGTGTAGTTGTTAACGAAGCTCGTGCACGTGAAGGTTTTTCAGGACCTCGTCGTGATTCACGCGGCGGCGGAAATGGTGGATTCGGTGGTTCACGCGGCGGTTCACGCGGCGGTTTCGGCGGTTCACGTGGTGGTTATGACGGCGGTTCACGTGGTGGATTCGGCGGCGGCTACTAAGTTCGTCTTATATCGAATATAAATAAAAAGGGTCTCGTAAGAGGCCCTTTTTTGATGCATATGAACAAAGAAAAAATTACTCTTCTTCATCTTTCTCTTATTAATAAACTTGGTCCAGATAGGATTATGCGCTTGTATAATTATTTAAAGGAGCAAAATAAATTATTAAGTGAAGTGTATACGTTTTCGGTCTATGATTTTTCTGTCATAGGATTTTCAAATAGTACTGCATTATTAATTTATAATGGATTGCAAGATAAAGAGATTTTATTACAAGAGCTTGAGCTTATACAAAGACATAGTATTACTATATGTGCTTGGTATGAAGATGCGTATCCTGAATTTTTAAAAAAAATTCATTTACCTCCTGTTATTCTTTATATACAAGGTTTTTTGCCATCAATTCCTGTATGGGTTGGTATTGTTGGCTCACGTAAGGGTGATGCGTATGGTAATGATGTTATATCTAATTTAATTCCAGATCTTGTTGCTGCTAATATAGGGATTGTTAGTGGTGGTGCAGCTGGTATAGATACTTATGCTCATACTCAAGCGCTTAATGTTGGTGGCAGTACAGTTGTTGTTTTGGGGGGTGGGTTATTGCGGCCTTTTCCTGCAAGTAATAAAAAGCTTTTTAAAAATATTGCTCAGTCTGGTGGTGCAATTATTAGTTCATTTCCTCTTCTTGCAGAACCTTTAGCGGGTCAATTTCCTGCACGTAATCGTATTATTGCTGGTATGGCAAAAATGCTTGTTGTTGTGCAAGCTGCTCAAAAAAGTGGTGCTTTAATTACGGCAGAATATGCATTGCAAGAAGGTAGGTCGGTAGGGGCTGTCCCTGGTTCGATCTTTAATCCGTTAAGTGCTGGATCTCATTATTTAATTAATCAGGGTGCGCGCATTATTTGTTCAGCACAAGATATTTTAGAAGAATGTGGTATAGAGCGTATAACTACTCAAGCTGCTTCTATTGAAAAAAATGTTTTTGAAAATTTTATAAATGATAATCAAAAAAATAAAGATCAAAAGGATGTGAAAGATTTTTTTAAAGAGGTAGAGGGTGGTAAAGGGCTTTTAGATCGTAATTCTTTGCTTATGTATTATTGTTCTAGTCCTATTTCGTGTTTAGAATTAAGCTTAAAAATGAATGTTTCTGAAGTAGAAATAAATGATATGCTTTTTGATTTGCAACTTAATGGCAAGGTAGAACAGGATTTTGCTGGGTTGTGGAAAAAGGTTTAATAAAGATTGTTTTTGCCTTTTCACTTTAATTTGTGTATCTTTCTTGTACTCAGAAGTACTCATTAGCAGCTTAATGCTGTTAATATTTAAAGATTTTTAGGAGTTTGTCATGCCAGTACCAAAACGTAAGCGCTCTCGTGCAAGAAGAGATAAGCGCTTTGCAAATAAAGGTGTAAAAGTTAAAATTTTTGCTCAATGCAAAAACTGTGAAATGCCACTTTGCCCTCACCAAGCTTGTAAAGGTTGTGGATTTTACAGAGGTAAGAAAGTAATTGCTACCAAAGCAGAGCGTCTTGTAAAACGTTCTACTGTACGTAAAGAGATTGTTGATAAACGTACAGCTCGTGCTCAGTCAATGCAAGCTGCGCAAGACACTTCATCAGAAGGTCAAGAGTAATCAATAAGTAAAAAAGGAAAGTAGTTGTAGCGTGTCTTTAAAAGGCATTCATCAAGAGGTGTTTTATGATTTTACATGTACTTCGTAGTGTATGGCGTGATGAAGTTTTATCATATCGTTATGGTAAAGAAGTTGTTTTATTAATACTTGTAGCGGGCGTTTCTTTTGGTGGATATCAAGGATATGTTTGGCATCGTTCTCATCAAGAAAAAAATGCTCAATATGCGATGTCTGAGGCAATAGAAGAATTAGATAAAGCAAATTATTATTTATTAGATCCAAAATCACAAAATATTCCTTTAGCCGAACAGTATTTTAAAGATGCGCAACTTGCTTTTGATGTTATAAATTCAACATATAGTTCTTCAAAGTTATATCCTTATGCATGCGCATTTCAATCAGATATTGCATTACGCCAAGCAGATGTACCTGCTGCTTTAAAGTTTATCGATACAGCTCTTTCTGCAATGTCTAGTAAAGATGCATTGTATGGAATGTTGCAAATTAAAAAAGCACTTATTTTGATTGATGCTTCTGAGGTAGAAGTTGGTTTATCTGCTCTTGAAAAATATGCTTTTGATAAAAACAACCCTCATTCAGACACAGCTGCATTTTATCTTGGATATTATTATTTTGTTAATAATAAAAAAGATGATGCAATTCGTGTGTGGACTGCCCTTTCTCAATCGATGAATATGGTTGATAGAAATTCAGAAAAATCTCCATGGCTTATTCTTGTTGAAGATAAATTACAACAACTTGGTGCATAAATAAGATAGTATAAAAAGGTGTTTGCATGAACAAAAGTGTGCGTGTTCGTTTTGCTCCATCTCCTACTGGGCATCTTCATATTGGAGGTTTAAGAACGGCGCTTTTTAATTGGTTATTTGCTAAACATCATGAAGGCACTTTTTTATTACGTATAGAAGATACAGATCAAGAACGTTCAAAAGATGAATATACACAGGCAATTTACGAAGCTTTTGCTTGGGTTGGTATTAAAAGTGATGAAAAACCACTTATACAATCCGAACGATTTGATATTTATCAAAAAGTTGCCGAATATTTAATTTCTCAAAAAAAAGCTTATCATTGTGCTTGTTTGCCAGAAGAAGTAGAGGCTCGTGCAAGAAAATCTGGTTTTATAGGTGAGTATCATGGTGGGTATGATGGTTTTTGTAAAGAACGTTTTCTTCAAAAATCGGATGCAACAGCAATTCGTTTTGTTATTCCTGAACATATTCAAACATTAAGTTGGCATGATGCTATTCGAGGTTTGATTTCTTTTGATCGTGATCAATTAGACGATTTTGTGATTATTCGCTCAGATGGTACACCTACTTATAATTTTTGCGTTGTAATTGATGATAATGCATCTGCAATTACACATGTGATTAGAGGTGAAGATCATATTTCTAATACGCCAAAACAGATAGCTCTTTATAAAGAGTTAGGATATGAGATTCCTGTTTTTGGTCACATCCCAATGATTTTAGGTCCAGATGGTAATAAGTTAAGTAAGCGGGATGGAGCTGTTGATGTTGTTGCTTATCGCTCTATGGGTTATTTGCCAGATGCTCTTATAAATTATATTGCCCGTTTAGGTTGGGCACATGGAGATCAAGAAATTTTTAATCAAAAAGAGCTTGTGCAATATTTTACCTTAGAAGCTGTTGGAAAGAAGCCTTCGGTTTTTGATTATACTAAGCTTGAATGGTTAAATAGTTTATATATGCGTGCTAAAACAGCAGAAGAACTTATTTCTTGTATTCTTTTATCGGTTAATAGTGAGTTTCTTTTAATGCTTCAATCGTGGACAGAAAGTCAAAGATGTAAAGCAGTTGAATTGTATAAAGAGCGTACAAAAAATCTTGTGGAATTAAATGCTGTTATTAGTGATTTTTATACTGGACCTTTGGAGTATGTTCAAGATGATATTGATCAGTATGTAACTCATGAAACATCGCAATTATTAACCATAGTTATTGATTATCTTAAAGAACATGAGATAAATGAAATGCATGATTTTATTAAAAATTTGTGTAAAGATCGTGCTCTTAAGTTAGTTGTTCTTGCTCAACCAATTCGTATAGCTTTAACTGGCGGAGCAACAAGTCCAGGCGTTTTTGACCTTTTAACATTATTAGGGAAAGATCAAAGCATTAAGCGTCTTACATTATTTAATGAAAAAATTTTTAAAAGCTAATTTTTTTTCTTACTGCTTCAGTAAAAAAGGTGAAAAGTATGAAAAAGGTAGGAATGGTTTTTTCTGGATACCGTTCAGAATTTGTTGGTATGGGAAAGGATATTTACGATTTTTATCGTAGTGTTCAAGAATTATTTGAAGAAGCTTCTTGTTGTCTGAATATCAATTTTGTAAAGTTATGTTTTGCATCTTCTGATGTAGAGATTCATAAAGTACATAATGCGTATCTTTCTCTTTTTTTAATTCATGTATCTATTATTACTGTTTTGCTTAAAAAAGGTATACAACCATCAATAGTTGCAGGAGTTGATGTTGGAGAGATAAGTGCTCTTTATGCAGCTGGAGGAATTACATTTGTTGATGCGCTTTATTTTATTAATAAATATTCATCATCTTATCAGGCTTTAATTACTGATGATAAATATGCTCAAGTGTTGGTAGAAGGTTGTTCTATAGAGATGTTAGAACCTTTGTGTAAAGAAGTTACAAATGCTCAAGATTATGTTGTTATTTCTGTATATCAATCCAATACAGCATTTATTATTTCAGGAACAATAAAAGGTATAGATCATCTCAAAAAAATACTTAAAAATTTAGGGATAAGTGTAAAAAAACTTGAATTGGGTTCAGGGTTTCATTCATTTATAATGGATGATGTTGTTAAATCAATTAAAATGCACTTAGAAAAAATTGATATAAAATCAATAGCTATTCCTTTTGTTAGTGCAGTTATAGGCCAAACATTAACAGAAGGAGAAGTTATTCTTGCAGCTCTTATGCAGCATATTCATGCTCCTTCATATCTAGATGCAGTTATTACTTCTTTTGAAGATTGTGATGTTATTCTTCAAGTTGGTCCTGGTGATTCTTTATGTTCTTTATTTAAATCTAAATTTCCTTATAAAGATTTTTACAAAATCGAAACTATTTCTGATATAGAAAAATATTCTGATCAATTACTTAAAAAACCCTTCTAATGAGTTTTTAGATAAATATTTTTGATAAAAATGTTATAAAAAAGTATTGTATATTCAATTATATTTTTTTTAATAAGAAAGATGTGTATGAGTTTTAAATATTTTATTTTTTTAATAGCATTTTCTAATTTTTTTTTATTAAATTCTGCTGATCTACAGACAAGAGGATTAATAACAAGGCAACAACGTAATAGTCGATATGGAGGTAGTTCAAAAAATAAGCCCCGACTTAATTTTTTGAATAAAAAATTTAAAAAAGAAAAATCTCAAGAAGAAATATTTGAAAAAAATCAAGTATTACAACAACTTGCTTGTGGTAATGGGTTGCCGATTCTAGTTTTATTGGGTTGTATTAAACTTGCTCAAGGACATTTGCATAATCATCAATTAGGACTTGTTTTCTATAATGGAAACCCTGTGAACTTTAATGAATTTAATTTTGGTTTATCTAATACCACATATCCAATCGATTAATTAATTTTATTGCATGTAATAATTAAAAAAAGGACAAAATATGGTAGACAAAAAAGATATACAAGAAAAAGTAACAGCAATTGTTTTGGATCAACTTTCTATAGAAGAAAATCAACTTTCTTTAACATCAAGTTTTTTTACGCAAGGAGCAGATGAACTTGATTGCATTGAAATAGTTATGCGAATTGAAGAAGAGTTTAATATCGAAATTAATGATAGTGATGCAGAAAAATTGACTTCTGTTTTTGATATTGTGGAGTATGTGCATAAGTTATAATTTTTTAAAATCATTAATTAAATTAAAGGGGTAGTATGAAGAAGTTTTTATTATTAGTAAGTATTTTTTTGCAAAAATCTTATACATCAGAGCTTCCAGCAGCTTCTCATTCTTATAAGTCTTTTAATACTGGTAATGATGCGGATTGTTCATCATCTAGTAGCTCTGCAAAAGATGATGTTTTTATCGATGGAACTTTAGATGAAGCATCAAAAAAAGGTTTTAATTGTTTTGCTATAGCACTTAAACGTCAAATAGAAAAATTAAGCACAGAAAATTTTATTTTAAGAAATAGTATTGCAAGCCTTAAAGATACAAACCAAGTTCTTAGTAGATCTAATCGTATTTTAAAAGGATTTTTAACATCTCCAACTTCATTGCAATATGAAGCTATGAATTGTTTAATTTTTAATTTGTTAGAAGAAATAGAATCTTTAAAAAAAGATATTTTTACATTAAGAAGAGAAAAAGAAGTAGTATATAGTGCTTCTTTACCATTACCAGTAGTAAAAAAGAGTAAGGCAGCTCCTTCAACAGATTCATTAGAATAATGTACATAGCGTAAGTTAGATAAAAAGTACAAAAGAAAAAGGCTCGGGAAAACCGAGCCTTTTTTTAGTACTAGTTCAGGTTCGCTTAGGAATAAGCTACAACCTTAGAAAGAAACGTTACCTTGTAAACCAACAGTCCAGAGGTCTGTTGTGTTGTGGTCTTTGCCGTCAAATTCAGCTTTTCCATAAAGACCAATGCATGGAACGTAGTCATTGTCTCTCCATGTGTAGTTAACAGCTGCAACTACAGCGTGAGAAATAACTGTTTTAGCAAGTGCTGAGTTAACATCTAACCATGAATTGCTTACTGCAACTGTTAGGTCTCCTGTTACAAGTTCACCATAAGTAGGAGCTGTAGTTGTGATGTCACCGTTGATGCCAAAGCTGCCTACTGCTGTAGGTTCAATACCAGTTGCTGATCCTGCGTCGTTTCCGCCAATTGCAACAGAAATGTCGTCACTTCCTGATTGTGGTGCATATACTACATATGTGTTTGCAGCGATAGTGTCGTTAAAACCTTTATGCTTTTCTTTTGTGTGTCCTGCAAGTTCGTAACCAAGTTGGAAGTCAAAGTTGTTGTATTGCATGTCAAAAAGTAAGCTCATGTCATAAGTTACGTAGTCACCAATTTTTGCACCAAGTGTACCAATGTTGATCATGTTATCAACACCGCCGTATACAGAGTCTCCAGTTGCTGCAACTGTAGTGATTTTTTTTACAAGTAGGTAACGTGACCAGTCACCAAAATTGGTAAGGTCGTATGAACGTACTTGGTTGTTTGCAAAAAGGTATCCAACGTTTGCGTTTAAGTAAGCTGCAAGTTGTTTGTCGTCATTTTCACCGTTCCAAAGAACTGCGTGACCATCAACAACTCCAAATACACCTGAACGACCTAAGTTACCAAAGGTTGGTTCAAATACGTATACAGCTTTTGATTTTCCGCCAGCGCCAAATGTTCCACCAAATTCCAACCCTAAGTGGTAGTTTTCACTGCTTAGGAAGTTGTAACCAAGTGATAAAGTAATGTCAGAAACTTTTGTGTTGTGCTGTGAACCATTTATTTTACCATAGTTCCATGCTTGAAGAACGTCACCAGCTACTTTGTCTCCAACAAATGCTTGTTGAACATTTGTGTAAGCAACATCTGTTGTATCGTTGTTGATGATATAGTGGTTTGCATAGTCTGTTCCGCCAGCTACTGCAACAGTTTCTGCCAATTCAATTTCTTGTTTAAGATATTGTAATGGAAGGTGAGCTCTTACATGAAGCCCTTCACACCAGTTGCTTAAATCAACATATGCAGCAAAGTCTGTAACCCAAGTTGTAATTTTTGGGCTAAATACTACTGATGATTTGAATGTTTCTGAAAGTAAGAAGTTGATTGCAAAAACATCTGTTGTTGCATTTGTTGTTGCATTGTGTGCAGGTCCGAATACCATTGTGTTGGTACCGTTTGAAGTGAAGTATGGAGCAAAGCTGCTAGCAGAGAAGTTTTGACCACCTTCTGTTTGAGCTTTTAATACAACACTTAATTCTTCTTGTCCAAAAAGATTGATTTGGTTGTTCCAACCAAGAACGTCTTTCATGGTACCAACTTGTTGGTGACCGAAGTAGAATGATTGTCCTGTTGTGTTATCTGCTTGCATGTAAGGCACGCTAAGCAAAAGAGCTAATGCTAATTTTTTAGCAACATTATTCATAAGAATTTACTCCTTTTCATACCCACAATGTGTGGATTTGAATGTGTGAAAATAATACTTTTTTTGAAAATGAAGAATAGACGCTTCTTCGTACTACTGTCTTGCTCAACACTCCTTTCGTTCTAATGTTAAATACTTATTTTTCAATTCGGTATTTAACACAGCTATTTTTAACTACTCAAAGCAAACGCTAATATATTTCAAGGTACAAGTCAACTCTTTAAAATGCATTATACTTTGATGTTGTAGACGTGATTATACTCACTAGGATTTTTGAATGTAAATAATTATGATAGTATTTCTTCTATTATTCGTTATTTAAAAGGTTTTTTTTGTATAAGAGGTGATGCGATGCTGTATTTGTTAAGTATAGTCTTTCTTCAAATTGTGATAGAGTCACTTCCTGTAAGTAGCTCAGGTCATTGTGCTTTATGGACCTATTTTTTTGAAAACTTAACAAATGCAAAAACTTGTATAATCCCTGTAGATATAGATTTTCTTTTGCATTTGCCCACTATTTTTATGGTAACGTTCTATTTTTCAGAACCTATTATCTGGTATATTTTTCATATAAAGAAGATGTATAAAAAAATAGCGCTCTATGCTTTTTCATCTTTTATAGCTGGTCTTATAACATCTGTTGGTTATGTAGTAATTAGAAAATTTAAACTTATTTCTATTTCTTATTCATTAGGGTTTTTTATAACAGGATTGTTATTGAGTTCTCTTTTTATTTGTAAAGTAGAAAAATCTAAAAGAACTTTAACTATTACAGATGCAGCTATTTTAGGATTTGTTCAGGCGTGTGCGTTATTACCGGGTATTTCTCGATTTGCAAGTACCTATGTTGCTGCTCGCTGGCTTGGTTTTCATAATTATTATGCATTTGCTCATTCATTTGCCATACAAATTCCACTTCTTGTTGCCGCTTTTTTAAAAGCAACCTATGGGCTTTGTATAGCAAATACGATAGGTGATTATTTAAGTATGCCTTTATTGATTACAAGCATTTGTGCAACTATTATAGCGTATCGTTTATTTGTATGGGTAGGAAGGTTGGTTATGGCAGATACTTTACAGCGTTTTGCTTGGTATGTTTTTGGGGTATCTTTTTTGGCATATTTTTATGGAATATAAATTTAAAAACAATTTTTTTATGCTTAATTTAAAGACTCTTTTCTAGAAATTTTATAAGGATTGATTATCTAATAAAGAGTTTTTTAATCTATAGTATCTATTTTTTATAAAAAAGGGGATAAATAATGGCTTATTATGGAATGAAAAATAGCAAAAAAAATATTGATACTTCTCTTTATATTGCAAAAATTATAGGTGTTGTTTTTGGTTGTTTAGGTTTTTTTTTATTATTTGCGCTTCCATCATTTAAAGTAACCGATCCTTCATGGTTTTATTACAGTTCAGATGTGCAACATATTGGCAATTTGATGGGTATTCTTGGTGCTTATGTAGCAGCAGCCTGTTTTTATTTTTTTGGATCTCTTTCGTACTTACTTATTCCATTTTGTTTATATATTTCTCATTGCGCTTTATTTGAAAAATATAATCAAGAATATGATCGTTTGTGGATAGCGCCATTTGCTCTTTTAACACTTTGTTTAATATTTTATTTTTATGGATTTGAATCAGACGAGATGTTTACTCAAGGTGGTTATTGCGGAAGAGCTTTATATCTTTTTTTATCTCAGTGGTTTGATCGTTTTCTTATAGCTTTAATTATGCACGTAGCCTTAGTTTCTGAATTTTTAATTTTAACACGCACTTCTCTTATTATGGGTGCTTATAAAGTTCATGCACTGCTCCAATTGCTTTTTGATTATAGACATATTTGGTTACTACCTATAATTCGTCTGATTTATAAATGTTTACATGTTCTAAGTATTGCTCTTTTTAAAACAGCCCATTTTTTTTGTGATTTTTTATTTGTTTCAAAAGAAAAAGTAGAATCTATGCATCATTATGAACCAGCATATCAAGACCATATTCAGGTTAATAATGAATCTCAATTGTTAAATCCAAAAATGACTAATGCTGAAAAAGATGATGGCATTAATGATGATAAGCAAAGTACAGCTGTGCTTCAAAGTGCTGATTATAATCCTCCTGGGGTAAGCGTTTTTACTGTTTCAGAAAAGATTCAGCAAGTGCATGTTACTACTGAACATGCTCATATGGCTAAAATTCTTGAAGAAAAATTATCGCGATTTGGTGTTGCGGGAGTGGTAACAAAAATTAAACCAGGTCCAGTTGTTACATTATTTGAATATCAACCAGATATTGATAGCAAAGTAAGTAAAATTTTAGCACTTGAGCATGATCTTGCGCTTGCGCTTGAAGCTATGTCTGTTCGTATTATTGCTCCTATTCCTGGAACATCAAAAGTAGGGTTTGAAGTTTCAAATAAAACACGTAAAAGTGTAAAAATGGGTGATATTGTAAGGTCTCAGGCTTTTTTACAATCAAAAGCACATTTGCCCCTTATTTTAGGTCAAGATACTTCTGGAGAAAATGTAGTAGTTGATCTTATAGATATGCCTCATTTGCTTGTAGCAGGTTCAACAGGGTCGGGTAAATCTATAGCACTTAATGCTATGCTTGCAAGTTTGCTTTGTAAGTTATCTCCAGATCAACTTAAACTTATTATTATTGATCCTAAGCGACTTGAATTTGCTGCATATCATGACATAGCGCATTTACTTTTTCCTGTTATTACTGACCCTCGAAAAGCAGCTCCTGTTACTCAATGGCTTGTAAAGATAATGGAAGATCGTTATGAACTGATGGCTCAAGAAGGAGTGAGGAATATTCTTGATTATAAAAGAATGTGTAAAGAAAAAAATAAAAAAGACATACTTCCCTTTATAGTTTTAATGATTGATGAGCTTGCAGATCTTATGATGGTTGCAGGAAAAGATATCGAAGGAAATATTGCTCGCTTGGCTCAAATGGCTCGAGCTGCTGGCATACATTTAATTGTTGCAACACAGCGTCCTTCAGTTGATGTTATTACTGGTATTATTAAAGTTAATTTTCCCAGTCGTATATCATTTAGAGTTTCTTCTAAAATAGATTCTCGTACTATTTTAGATACTGGAGGTGCAGAATTGCTTTTAGGAAAAGGAGATATGCTTTTTATGGATGCGCAAAGTGCTCGTCTTGCACGTGTTCATGGAGCGTATGTAAGTGATGTTGAAATAGCTGCTCTTGTTAAAGATATTCATCGACAAGCAAAAGTAGAATATATTGATCTGCAAGAAGCGCTTGCTTTGTATCAATCTCAACAACAAAATCAAGAAGAGAATGACCCTTTGTTGCAAGACGTTATGCTTTTTATCGCTGACATTGATGAAATATCAATATCGCTTTTGCAGCGTAAATTTAAAATCGGTTATAACAGATCGGCTCGTCTTATAGAATTGCTTGAAATGCAAGGTAAAATTATGCCTTCTATGGGTGGTAAAATGAGAAGAGTTGTTAAGTGAATATTGGCTCAATATAAAGTTCAAAAATCGATTCTACATAAAGATCATCTGTGGTACTGTTAGGTTTTGTATCGGTCGAACTAAGGCAATGTTCTAAAAACCTCTTAAATGATTTGGGTAGTTCGATAAAATTATGAAAATCTTGGTTTGTATTAAATCCTGCAAGATTTAAAATTTTTTTTGATAAATTTAAATTGTCTGATTTTAAAAATTCTTCAAGTCTATTTATTTCATTTTTTAAATTTATAAGAAGGCTAAGATGCTGATTATAATTTGTGTTTATTGAACTTATGATTGTTTTAATATTTTCTAAAATTTCTCCGATAATCTTTAGAGATAATTGGACTGTTTCTATTGGTATATTTTTATTATTAGCAGCGATCATGGCTTTTGTAACTTCTTCAATTTTTCTAAAATGTTTTGATTCATTTAGTTCTTTTAAATTAAACATTATAGTTTTTGTAAAATCTGATTTTTTTAAATCCTGACTATAATTATCTTCTAATAAATTAATGACATGTGTGTATCCTGTTATTAAATCATTAAAGGTTTTTTTGGAGGCTTCTGTTGTTAGGTCTTTTTTATAGTTATTAATGTATGTATCTAATAAACTATGTAATGGTTTATCATTTGTTGAATTGTTATTTAAGCATGCTTTAAAAGATTCTATTTGTTCTTTTATTTCAAAAGGACGGTTTATCTCATTAAGTAATTGATTATAAAGTTCATTCATTATTGTATGATAATAATAAGCTGATTCATTACTGGCAAGCAGTGCTTTTATTTGGTTTTTATTATTGTTAATTGATCTTTGTGTATTTTCAATTGAATAAGCATTACATGAAAAATTTTGATTTTTTAAATAAAAAGATGTTTTTTTATTAAATCCATTGTTATTCCATAAAGCTTCAATTTGTGGCTTTAATATCCATAGAGAATTTATGCCGGTTGGATTATTATTTTCATCTCTTTTAATCTGTTTTTTTATCCAACGAATAAAATTTGCTTTGAGTGCTTCAATTGAATCTTTTTTATTATAAAAAACATTATTTTTTAATAAAGTATCATAACTTAAAAATGAATTTGATTCAGGATAGATTGAGCATATGTAGCTTGTCTGGTTTTTTAAGTTAGTTTTAATTTCTAGTGAGCTTTTTTTTGAAGGAGGTTGGTAGAACATTGGTTGTATGTATGATTCATAAATCATATTGCTAATCGTTATAATATCATTATCTAAAACACGAATGGGAATGGTTTGATCTTTAATTGTTCTAGTTATTCCATTAATATTTAAAGATCCTGATATAAATATATTTTCTGGCATATATGAAGTTCTATTTGAAGATCCTGATATAAATATATTTTCTGGCATATATGAAGTTCTATTTAAAGCATATAAGAGTAAAGATTTTCCTGGTATAAAATTTTTTTGAAAATATTCATTAGACATAAATATTTTATATTTAGTTGGTTTAGACGATATATTTTCTAATAGATTTTTATTAGTTTCCCATTTATGGCTGTTATCTCCATTGTTAGAATCGTTTATTTTAATAGTATAATCATTATTCTTTGTTTTAAAATCAGCGATGCTTTTATTGGGTAAAATATAATCTTTTGTTTTGATTGTTGTATTATAAATACTTTGATCTATTCCATAATATTTTCCTATAAGGGCTAGTGCTGCAGCGCTGGTAACAAGCCCCATTCCAACTTTAGGATCTTGATAAGAGGCTTTTGCTAAAGATACTCCTGTGTTAAAAGCTGGATTAATAATGTAATCGTTACTCAATTGAAAGGGTTTTGTTATTCCATAATAAGTTGCATTTCCAATAGATCGTAAACCTTTAAGAACAAAAGGATTGATGGTAGTTTGGGTAGCTTCGGCTGTAATTTTAGCAACTTCTGCAGAAGTTCTGTTTTTACTGAAAAACAAGAATGAAGAAAAAACTAAAAAAGTTGTTACTTTATATTTCTTGTTCATCGTATCTTCCTTTTTTTGTAAAGGATGAATTATTATTCACCCTTTACAATGTATTTTTTTATCGAGTTTGTTGCTGGATAAAGTATTTATTTTGTGTAGTACTATCATTTCCTTTTGATGAAGCTTCTGTTGCAGGCTGATAACTATTTCTAATGTCATTTAATGTAATATTGATAGTATAATTTAAATTTTCTATGTCGTTTGAATCAGTTATTTGGGTGGTATCTTGGTAAGAATAGTAAGTAGAGCCTCTTGGGAAAAAAGATATTTGATTGTTTAATATTTTACCTTTATAAGATTCAATAGCTTCTTCAGTATCTTGATTCGAGGAATTATCTGGCTGAGATTCACTTTGTGGAATAAATTCTAATTCTATATTAAATGTATCTTTATTACTTTCTTTAAATTGAGTTTTTATAAAATTAGATACTTCATCTAGAGTGCTTCCAGAAAATTTGACACTTGGTTGATAAAGAAAATTTAACCTGCCTTGAGGTTCAATAGTTTTTACATGATAAATAGGGTTTTGTTCATAAAATATAGCAAGAAGTGTTTTGTCGATATGATTTAAATCATTAATAGTAGTTTTTGAAGAAGTCATATCTTTAATATACGAAATATAAAGGTCTTTTCCTAAAACTGATATCTCATTCATATTTAATTCTGGCATTTTTATAGTAATTGGTTTTAACCAACGGCGTGTTGTTCTGTTAATCCAGTTTCCTTGTAATGTAAGACCTACCTGTATAGTAAGATTTCCTGATAAAGTGTTTGCAGAAATAGTATTCAGGTATTTTTCTAAAATTTTTTCAATTATATCTCTTCTATTTATTGTTTCTTTATTAATTGCTGTAAAGAAATTTGTGGAGTTTTCTTCTTCAATAGTATTGGATTTGTAAATTGTTGCTGCTGAATTAGTCATTGCGTTTTTTTTAAATTCTGATTTAAAATCAAAGCCATTTCCATTTTCATCTGTAAATGTTACATATATCAAATATTCTCCAGGAACAGCTGTTGGATAATCCCGCATTTTTTCATATTGAAAAAAAGGTATTAAGTTTAGTGCTCTGTTTAATATGCCTGATTGATAGGCAGCTAAAAGAAGTGCTCCTGTAGCAATTTCTTTATTTTCAGTAGCAGATTTAAGTGAATTTGCAGCACTAGAGGCACTATTTTTTACAAAATCATAAGATGCTTTAAATGCTTGTGTAATATCATCATTTGAAGGCACGCGCAAAACAGATCCACTTGGCGCAGCTGTTGGTTGCGGTACGCTAACTACGACAGGTGCTGTAGGTGCTGTGCTAGAATTTGTGAGTTTTAGTAATTCTACTTTGAATTGTTGGGCTAAATCAGTTAAAAAAGAGCTATCAGTAGATTTGATGTTGAGAAAGCTTATGATACTGAGTAAAAGCAATGATTTTATTATTTTTTTCATACATACCCCTTTGTAATTAAAATTTCATTCATTATTATAAAATAATTTCAAATAAGATTTCAATAAATTATTTCAATAGTCATTTTAATTTCAGTTTTTAAATAATATAAAGAATTGGTAAGTTATTCTTATAAAAAACTAATCTTTTTTGGCTTAAAAAGATTAGTTTTTTAATTCAAAGTAGCTATTAATTTAAAAATAATTATGAAATTTTGTGATTAATAAATATTTATTTTTAGCTTATTATGCAACAACTGAATTTTTGTTGAAAAAAAATTTTATAAAATTATGCAATTTGGGCAGTGTGTTGACAAGTGCATAAAAAAGAATAAATTTTAACTCTTATATTATAAAATTAAGCTTTAATGTTTGTTTTTTAGGAGAATGTATGAGTATTGATCAAAATTTCATTAAGGCGGTTGTGCCAAAAGCTAGATTTGTAGGAAGAGAACTTCCTGATGAGATTTCTTTTTCTGTAGATTCTCGTACAATTTCTGAAAATCAAATATTTGTTGCGCTGGAAGGTAATTCTTTTGATGGGCATGCATTTTTAGAAAATGCTTTATTAAAATCATCGGGTGCATTGGTAGCAGAAAAAAACTTTTCATTAATAGAGTCTGTTATCAATAAGTTTATCACTACAAAAACTATTATTTTTGTAGAAGATCCTGGTAAGGCATTGTATCAATTAGCCTACGCATGGAGAGATCAATTAAAAGGTACTATTATTGGTATTACAGGTTCGGTTGGTAAAACTTCTACTAAAGAATATATTTCTTCGATCATTCGTTCTGCAGAAGTAAGTTGTTTTGCTTCTGAGGGTAATCAGAATACACTCCTTGGTGTTTCTTTAAATATTTTAAAAATGAAAAAAGATTGTGCGGTAGGTGTATTTGAATTGGGTATTAGCGCTACCTCAGAAATGGAGTCGTTAGCACAATTATTACGTCCTGCAATTGGTCTTATTACTTATATTGGTCATAGTCATATGGAAGGACTAGGTTCTTTTTTTGATATAGCAACAGAAAAAAGAAAGATTTTTTCCTGTTTTATCGAATCAAATATTGGAATTATTAATGGAGACCAACCAATTTTAAGTCAAGTTGGTTATCCTCATCCGGTCATTCGTTTTGGTCAAAAAACGACAAATCAAATTCAAGCACGTAAAATAAAAACTAGTAATGGAAAAACAACCTTTATTTTAAAAATTTACAATAATAAGCATTTAGTTGTTTTACCGCATACTCATCAAGCAATGATTAATAATATACTTGCGGCCGTTAGCGTAACGTATCTGATTGGTATTGATCAGACTTTAATTGTTAATTCAATTCAAAAGTTGCCTGTTTATAAACAGCGATTTGAAGTTTGTCCTTTAAATAAAAAAAAGGGGGTCATCATTGATGATTGTTATAATGCATCACCTGAAAGTGTAAAAGCTGCGCTTTTTGCATTTGAACATATGAATGGATTTTCTAAAAAAATAGCTGTTTTAGGGGATATGTTAGAATTGGGTGAAAATTCTCATTTTTGGCATCGTCAAATTGGGCGTTTTTTAAAAAAGTATAAATCAATTAATCATGTGTTATTGGTTGGTTCACATATGAAAGCTGTTAAAGAAACCGCTCCTTATGGCGTTTCTATAGAAGTTTTTAATAGTTGGCAAGATGCTTTAGAAAGATTAAACTCATTAATAGAAGATGATAATGCTGTTTTGGTTAAAGGATCGCGAGGTATGCAATTACAACATATTGTTACGGCCTTTGCCTCTAAGGAAAAGACTTTTTAATTTATGACACATTCTGTTTACCATATACCCGTTTTGCTTAAAGAAACAATTGAAGCCCTTGCGGTTAAGCCTTATGGCGTATATTTAGATGTTACATTTGGTGGTGGTGGCCATTCAAGAGCTTTATTAGAAAAAGACCCTACTATTAAAGTTATAGGGCTTGATTGGGATCAAGAAGTAATTGAGCGCGGCCAGTTAATGGTTGATGAGTTTAATGGAAGATTAGAGCTGATTTGGGGTAATTTTAATTTGCTTTATAAAATTATAAAAAAGCATAACATTACTCAACTTGATGGTGTTTTAGCTGACTTTGGAACTTCTCAATTTCAAATAAAAAATACAGAAGGGCTCTCTTTTTGGGGTGATACTCCCCTTGATATGAGACTTTCAAATGCTCATCATACAAAAACTGCTGCACATATTATTAATTATGCAAAACCAGAAGAGTTACTTCATATTTTTTGGACATATGGAGAAGAGCCATTTGCAAAGCAAATAGTCTCTGCAATTGTTGAGCGTAGAAAAACAAAAAAATTTAAAACAACTGCTGAATTGGCAGATCTTATAGAGACAATCGTATTTCATAAAGGTAAAGGGCATCCTGCAACAAGAGTTTTTCAGGCTCTTCGTATTGTTGTAAATAAAGAACTCGAAAATATTCAATCATTTTTACCTGCTGCTTTACGATCGCTTTCTTCGGGGGGGAGACTTGTTTGTATTAGTTTTCATTCGCTTGAAGATCGCATGGTAAAAGATTTTTATAAATCAATGGCATCACTGCAAGAAGGGATTATTGTGCAGCCAGCATTAGTTGTAGCATCTTCAGAGGAAATTGAAAAAAATGCTGCATGCCGATCAGCAAAGTTACGTGCGTTTGAAAAAAAATAATTTATGCTTAATTATTGTTTGACAAAAAAAGAGACTATTATTACATTAAGCAACGACAGATGGTTTCTGCCCTGTGCAGATGGGCGTTTATGAGGCGAGAGGTCAAAAGAGTATGAAAATAACAGAAGTCAAAATATATCCTGCAAAAGAAGGCACAAGGCTTAAAGCATATGCAACTATAGTGTTTGAAAATGCTTTCATAGTAAGGGATTTGAAGATCATCGAGGGAGAGAAGGGCCTGTTTGTTTCAATGCCTTCTCGTCGTAGAAAAGATGGATCATTTAGAGATATAGCTCATCCATTAAACGCTGAAATGCGCAAACACATCGAAGAGATGGTTGTTGGTGAATATCAGCGTATGGAAAGAGATGGTTCATTGGGAGCAGCTGGATCATTTGATGATTCAGGTGAGTAATTTATTGATAATGTAAATTAAGATGGGGCGTCGCCAAGCGGTAAGGCACCAGGTTTTGGTCCTGGCATCCGGAGGTTCGAATCCTTCCGCCCCAGCCAAGTTATGCAGAGTTCGCTCTGCATTTTTTTATGTTTAATTTTATAAAATTTTAAATATAAAAGATTAAGCCCTCAATTAAATAAGAAGTATTAAGGCTATGAACTATTTTGATTTAACGCATCTCTTTACTAATTCTATGCCCGTATATCCTGGCGATTCTTCTGTAAATTTAGAACCTGTTGAAGATTTGAAAAAAATCGATATATCAAATCATATTATGCATTCTAGTTTGCATGTTGGTACTCATATTGATGCTCCTGGTCATATGATATTTGGAGGAAAGAGAATTTGTGATTTTCCTATTTCTACCTTTATAGGAAAAGGAAAATTGGTTGATGCTCGTGGAAGAAAAAGTATTGATGCAGATCTTCTGTCAGATATACTTCTTCAAAAAAATGATATTCTCCTAATATACACAGGGCATGATTCTGCATTTTATGAATCTACTTATTACATAGATCATCCTGTTTTGACTATTGCGTTTGCACAGCATCTTATTGATTCAGGTGTAAAAATGGTTGGTATGGATACGCCAAGTCCAGACTTTCATCCTTTTTTAGTGCATAAACGTTTTATGGCTCAAGATATTTTAATTATTGAAAATCTTACTAATTTACACTCTTTGTTAAATTGTAAGCATTTTAATATTATTGCCTTGCCTATGAATATTGATGCAGACGGTTCTTTTGCAAGAGTTATTGCAGTTATTGAATAATTTTTTTAGTTCGTATTTGTTATTGGTTATAAATTTATAAAATAAAGATTTTTTTAATGCGTAAGTTTTTTAGTTTTTATTTAATGGCGTTTATTTTACATGTCAGTTGTGCAAAAGATACTTTTTATGGGCAAGAATATGATTTTACACTATATGGTAGTGTTCAAAATCAAAGAGGTGTTGTAGTTGATCCTCTAAGAAATCGTGTAAATAATGCTGATAGGGGGGGGGATACAATGAGTGTAGATAGTGAGGATCCAAATTTTTATAATAATAGAAATGCATTGAGAAGTTTTGTGCACGATGTTCGTGCCGGATATAGTGCGCTGCGATCAGTTATAGTGAGAATAGTTTTTAGAATTTTTTAATTAACAGGGTAAAATAGTGAAGTTTTTTTTAAAAATTATGTGTTTGTTTTTTATAGTTTATAATAATGCATCAAGCAGACAAGCTCACGATGATTCATCAAGTGGTCGCGCTCGACATGACCGTTTTATACGCCAAGAAATTCAAGATGGATTGGATGATTATTTTTATTATGATGAATTAATAAATGAGGATTCAAATTATTCAGAAGATTCTCAAACAGATATAAGTACTATGGAAATTCCATTAATGGATAACAGAGTAATAATTCCACATATTTTTTTTGAAAAATTTAATGTAATAAGAAATTGTTATTATTTTTATTGTGGTCATAAAAAAAGAACAGAATGATATATGAATATACTTTTTTTAGGATCTTCTTCGCGATCAAGACAAAAATTACTTGATGAGGTTCAAATACCGTATCAGGTTATAGGTCATAGTGCCAATGAAGATTTAGTTCCTCACGCTTCAACTCTTCAGGAAACTGTTTTGGCCATTGCGCAATATAAAATGAATTATATTTCAATTCCTTATGGTAAAGAAAATGATATTTGCTTTATATTAACGGCTGATACTATGGGCTCTGATACTAAAGGCGTTATCCATGGAAAGCCAAAAAATAAAATTGATGCAATTTCTAAAATAAAAGCATGTAGAGATGGAGTTCTTGTAACGGCAACAGGTTTTTGTATAGAAAAAAGAGTTTTTAAAAATAATCGATGGATTGTTGAAGAATCTTTTTCTGATGTTGTTACATCAGAATCTATTTTTATAGTTCCAGATAATTGGATAGAGCGTTATTTAGATTATTCACACGGTCTTGTTGCATCAGGAGCTGTAGCAATTGAGCTGTATGGAGGTCAGTTTTTAAAATCTGTTAAAGGATCATACAGCTCAATAATTGGGTTACCTTTATATGAAATTCGTACAGCTTTAGAGAATTTAGATTTTTTTGATTAGTGACTAGCAGTATTTTTTGTAGGTTTCCAGCATTTAAGTAATTCTTGAAACAATATCTCTTGAGGATTTTCATTTGGATTTGTTTCAAATTTTGAGGATGCCTTTTCTACACTAAAATCTACTGTTGCTTGATCGCATTCTTGCCCGTCTATGTTGTCTAAAGCTGGCATCATTTTCTTTTCAAGAATTTTTTGTAATCGCTCTTCATGTATCGATTCATGAAGAAGTGATTCCATGCATACCAAAAAATCTATGATGCTATATTGCATTTCTTCAGGGCTTATAGTGCTTTCTTGTATAGAATCTTTTATTTTTTCATTCAATCCATTTGCTAATGAAGATTGAATAATTTTTTTTAATTTTGTTGGTTCATTCTCAAGGAGCCATTGAAGTAAATAAAGAAGCTCATAGGAGACGGTTAAGTTTTTATCTTCGATCATTATGTATCCTTTTATTTTAGAGCGTTTCATAGATTTTACCTTGTGTAGCGTCATCTATTTTGCTGTAAAAAAAAAGTTTTACTACATTTTTATTATCAAACAGCTGACTAGTCTTGCTCATATTCAATTTTCCATCCATCTATTACAGCATCATCTTTATTGGTATTGTCTAGTGATTCAATATTCATTTGATAATTTTTAATTTGATTAGTATCTAGTGGTAATTTCTTTAAAGAGCGTAATTTTTTTGTTGCTGTGTCAATTACAGATGTATGAAGTACTTCTTGTTCTTTAAGGTTTTTATTTGTTTCTTCAAATACAGCATTCATATCTTTTTGCATTTTTTGTAGTTGTTTTTGAAGTTTTAAAATAATTTGAACTCCCGCTAGATTGACTCCAACTTTGTGAGTTAAGTGAATAATTTCTTCTAGTCTATCAACATCTTCTTCAGAAAAAAGTCGTGTATTGCCGTCAGATCGCTTAGGTGCTATAAGACCTTCTCGTTCATATAAACGAATTGTTTGTTGGTGAACAGAAAACATTTCAGCTACTGCTGAAATTGAAAAAAATCCTTTTTTTCTTTTCATATATGTTCCTGACTTAAGCTTATTTTTAAATCTTATAAAGATGATTAATAGAAAGTTAATTATAACATTTTTTTTAAAAATGTCCTATATCAATTGGTATAACGACTATCTCTATAGATGTTTAAAAGTATTTAAAATAAGCTTTTTAACTTTATTTCTTACTAATGTTTGCAATAATTCCTATCATGCAAAGTGAGCATATAAGCGCTGAATTACCATAGCTAATAAAGGGAAGACCTATTCCTTTTGTGGGAAGAAGTCCCGTTGTTACAAAAATATTAATAAATGCTTGTATAGTAATAATAAGCGTAAATCCAATAACGGTAAAACGACTAAAGGTATCATTCATACTGAGCGCTATTTTACATCCAAAATATAGGAAAAGAATATAAAGTAGTATAATTAAACTTGATCCTAAAAAGCCTATTTCTTCTGCAATAATGGAATAAATAAAGTCAGTGTGCTGCATTGGTAGATAAAAGAATTTTTGTTTTGATTGTCCTATTCCAATGCCAAACCATCCTCCAGATCCTATAGCTATTAAAGATTGTATAATTTGAAATCCTGCCCCTTGGGGGTCGCTCCAAGGATTTAAAAAAACAAGAATTCTTTTTACTCTATAAGGGAATGCAAAAATTAAAATCATAATCATTGGTAGGGCAGATCCGATTGTAATACCAACATATTTTAAAGGTAATCCTGCAACAAAAAGCATTAAAAAACATGTTGTGGCAAGTGTTACTGTTAGCCCAAAATCTGGTTGCTTGAGTAAAATAATACTAGTAAATCCAATAATAATTAAAGATGGGATAAGGAGTTTTTTAAAATTAAGAGTTGTGGCCGTTTTTTTTTCTAAAAGTCTTGCCATAAAAAGAATTAAAGTGATTTTAAGTAAATCACTTGGTTGAAAAGAAAACCCACCAATACAAAGCCATCTACTTGATCCATGAATAGTTTTTGAAATTCCAGGGATTAAAGTTCCTAATGTTAGCAACCATGATCCCCAAAAAAACAAAGGTGTCATTTTTTTTATAAATTTTAAAGGAATTATGTAGCATAAAAAAGCTCCTAGTATTCCAAGAAAAAGCCCTATTAATTGTTTTTTTAAAAAATAATATCCCGACCCATGATTTTCCAGAGCAAATACAGAGCTTGAAGAATAAATAAAAATGAGTCCAATAGTAAGAAGAAACAGTGTTATAATAGTCAGTTTTTTAATATAAGTTTTTAACTGATAGTTTTCAGAGATCATACTACACTCCACATGGTATTTGGTTTTTAGATTAATTCTTTTGTATGTAGCATTATGAAAAATTTCTTTGAATACTTTTGTAGTAAATAATCTTTATTAAAGAACTATTTTGGTTTGAGTGCTGCTGTTGGATATAGTTTTGAATTTTTAATGGTTTATACTTTTATCAAAACGTATATTTAATCAATAAAAAGTTGTTGTTTTGATTAATTTCTAATATTTAAAAAATTAAAAGAAATGAACAATACTAAGAGTTTTTATTTAAATGATTTACAAATTCTTTAAATTTATTTCCTCGTTCTTCAAAGTTTTTAAAAAGATCATAACTGCTTCCAGAAGGTGAAAATAATATTAAATCTCCTGACTGCGCTAACATAATTGCTTTATTGCATGCATCTTCTAGGGTTGTATGACTTGATGTTATAAAGTTTCTTTCTTTGCACCATAAAGCAAGCTGGTCGGCTTCTTTTCCAAAGCAAATAACAGCAATAAGGTTTGCAGGCAATTGTTTAATAAATGTATTGCGATTAATGCCTTTACTAAGTCCTCCTATAATTAAAATAGTTGGCTTGTGATTGCATTGTTCAATTGCTTTGAGTGTTGATTCTGGAATAGTAGCTTTAGAGTCATTATAAAAATCTATATTGTTTATTGTTGCTACAAATTCCATTCGATGATCAGGCCGTTTAAGTGTCGGTATAAAAGGTATTATTTTTTCTATTTCAAAACCTAATTTTTCAAGAATTGAAAGTATTATAATGCAATTTTCTTGCACTGTTAGTTCTGATAATTTGGTTATTATGTAATCATAAGCATTATTATTAACCCAAATAACATTTTGTTTTTTTACAAAAGGCCAAAATTCATTCATATAATCAAGGGGTAATATGGCACAATCAGATTCTGTTTGATAGGCAAGAATTTTACCTTTAGCAGAGATATATTCTTCCATAGTGTGATGTCTATCAAGATGATTAGGAAGAATGTTTAAAATAGTCGCAATTTTTGGTTTAAATGATTTTGTATGCTCAAGTTGAAAGCTAGAGACCTCTAAAATAAAATAATCGTATTGATTATCTTTTTTTATAAAAGAAAGCATTGGCTGACCAATATTACCTAAAGCAATAACTTTTTTACCTAATTTAGTCATAAGTTGTTCAAGTAAAAAAACGGTTGTTGTTTTTCCAACAGATCCTGTAATTGCAATAATGGGAGTTGTTGTGCAGGCATTAAAAATATCAAGTTCAGACATAAAAAGATCAGGATAATTTTCTGTGTATTTGTTTATATCTATTCCAGGACTTGGAATTACTATGTCACATGCTTCTAAAAATTGGGGTAGGTATTGATATTCAATTTTTTGACCACCGAACATTTGGATAATTTTTTTTTGATCTTCAGTGAGTTGATTTTCTTCTAATATAAAAATGTTTTTTGCATAAGAAGAAAGGCATTCAAGAATTGATTGGCCAGTTTTGCCAAATCCCCAAATGCCTACAATTTTGTTACTAAATAAATGAGCAAGATTTTTATCTGCTTGATGATTAAACATGCTATTCTTTAATGTTTTTAAGAAAATAATAATTATTACATCAAAGAATAGCAGTTTTTTAAATTATTGTGATTATATTTTTAATAACTTTTCTAATAACTTTTTCAGCGCAGCTTCTTTTATTTCTTTTAAAATTTCTGGATAAATTATTAGGTATTAAAAGCTTTATCTTATTCTAATCGGCAAATCTATGGGTAAGGCCTAAATAATCTGGGTTTATGCCCCTTTTTCTATATGCTTCAAATATTAAATTTTTATATATATTTAAAATAAAATTCTGTGAAACTAAGAAGCGACGTCTATGGTATAATCTATCTTTTCTTGGCTTGCCGTAGACAGGGTGTTCATTAAAAAAATTAACTATATGAGATGTCTCATCTTCTATTTTTTGTACAACCTCTTGAATTCTAAAAAAGCAATAATCAAAATTGTGTGCTTCTTTTTTTTCTTCTTCTAGTATTTTATTAATTTTTTTTTCATTATAACTACGCCAAAATGTCGAATGTTGTTCGTATTTAAGACTAAATAATAATTTTTCAATTGATATATCTTCTATTAATTCTTCGTATGCGGCATCCGTTTCCAATTGTAAATTTTTTCTTTTTTCTTCAATTGCATTTTCAGATTCTGCTGCATATAAGCTGTTGAGTGCTATTGTTGCCAAAAGTAATACTACATTTAATCTTTTCATATTGAACCCTATTTGTACACATCTTCTATGCTCTTGTTAATATTTATATTCTGTTACTGTATAGCATAATAATTATTTATAATAAAGGGCCATTATTTTAAAAAACTCTATTAGTATTAAAATATTTATTAAAGTATCAGTTACAATAGTTTTCTAAAAAGGCTTATCTAAAAAGCAATTTTTTATATTTTTTGAGAAAAAAGTAATAGTTGGTTATAATTACTTTTTTATAAGTTATTAAGATAAATAATCTTCATTTTATGGTAAGGATAGGGTGATGGCACAAGGAAAAGTTACTATGCAAAATGAGTCTTGCGTGAGTTATAAAGATACACTTAATCTTCCAAGGACTGATTTTCCTATTCGTGCACAAGCTTTGGTTGATGATGCTATTTTGCTTGAAAGATGGAAAAAGCTAGATCTTTATGCACGCTCATTTAATCATAACAATGGTAATGAAAAATTTGTGCTTCACGATGGGCCTCCTTACGCTAATGGGCATATCCATTTAGGGCATGCTTATAATAAAATTTTAAAAGATATTATTACTAAATCTCAGCGTATGATGGGTAAGCATGTTCCTATTACTCCTGGTTGGGATTGCCATGGTTTGCCAATAGAATTTAAAGTTGCCGGAGAAAATCCAGGTCTTGGCAGACAAGAATTGCAGCAAAAGTGTCGTGCATATGCTCAAAAATGGATTGATGTTCAAAGAGAAGAATTTAAAAAATTAGGCATTTTGATGGACTGGGATCGTCCTTATATAACAATGGATCCAGAGATTGAGGCTTATACCGTACGTGCTTTTGCCCATGCTCTTGAAGATGGTTATATATCAAGAAAAAACAAAACGGTTCCTTGGTGTGCAACATGCCAAACAGTACTTGCTGCTGCAGAAATTGAGTATGAAGACAGGAAGGATCCTTCTTTATATGTTAAATTTGCTCTTTCTTATGAGGATTCAAATAAATTATTTAACATTGATAAGAAGGTTTCTTTGGTGATGTGGACAACTACACCATGGACAATTGCTTTAAATAGAGCTCTTTTTTTAAAGCCGCAGGCATCGTACGATCTTCTTGAAGTGCAGGGTGATTATATTATTGTTGGTTCTGTTTTAGCTGATGCTATGTGCGGTTTGTTGAATGTTTCTAAAAATGTTGTTGCTACTTGTAAGGCAGAAGATCTTGTAGGTTTAAAAGCGTATCATCCTTTTGTTCAAGATTTAAAAGTTCCTGTTTTGGTAGATCAGTTTGTTGGGCTTACTGATGGTACTGCTGTTGTTCATTGTGCTCCAGGATGCGGTCCAGAAGATTATGAAATGGGACTTCGTTATAATTTAGAAATTTTTTCTCCTGTAAGTCCTTCAGGTTTTTATACAGAAGGTGTTTTGCCTGTTGAGCTTGTAGGTATGAGTATTAAAGATGCGCTTTCTTGGGTTATTACAACACTTCAAAATAATAATGCGCTGCTTTATAAAACATTTATTAAGCATTCCTTTCCACATTGTTGGAGATGTAGGAATGGTTTAATTTTTAGAGCAACAAAGCAATGGTTTTGTGAGCTTTCAAAAAATAATTTACGCGAAAGAGCGTTGTTGGCTCTTAATAATGTTTCTTTTATTCCTTATGCAACACGCAATCATTTAAAAGCCGCTGTTTCTGGAAGGTTAGAGTGGTGTTTGTCTCGTCAGCGTGCGTGGGGAACTCCTATAATTGCATTGATTTGTAATGATTGTGATAAAGAGTTTGCTTCTTCCAAAATGATAGAGTTGGTTGCGCAACGTATAGAGCTTTCTGGTATAGAAGCATGGAATTCTGTAAGTGTTGAGTCATTGATTGAAGGTTATGAGCTTATTTGCTCTTGTGGCTCAAAGAATTTTAGAAAAGAACAGGATATTTTAGATGTTTGGTTTGATTCTGGTGTTACTCATCAGACGGTACTGAAACATAATAAAGAACTTGGTTTTCCAGCAGATCTCTATTTGGAGGGTATTGATCAGCATAGGGGGTGGTTTCAAAGTTCTTTGCTTACGAGTATGATGTACTCTGATAATGCTCCTTTTAAGATGGTAGCAACACATGGATTTACGGTTGATGAAAAAGGCCGTAAAATGTCAAAATCGCTTAATAATGGTGTTGAGCCTCAACAGATTGTTGATCGATTAGGAACAGATGGACTTCGCTTGTGGGCATCAAGCATTGATATGGAAGGTGATGCTGTTGTTTCAGAAAATGTTTTAAGTAACGTCCAGGAAGTATTTAGGAAAATTCGTAATACTTGTCGTGGATTGTTAATGAATCTTTATGATTTTGATTATGAAAAAGATGCTGTTGATTTATCTAAAATGACTTTTTTTGATAAACGTTCTTTGCATGAGCTGAGTGTTCTTAATGATGCTGTTATAAAAGCATATCAAGAAAAAGATAGCACTCGTGTTTTTCATATGATTACTGATTATTGTGCCGTAGAAGTGAGCTCTTTGTATTTGGATATTGCAAAGGATAGGCTTTATACAGATCAAGTAGATGGTCATTTAAGAAGGTCGGCGCAAACAGTTTGTTGGTATATGCTTGATACGCTTACTAAGTTAATAGCACCAGTCCTTTCTTTTACAGCAGAACAACTCTCTGATCATTATCAAAAAAATAAGACAACTTCTATTCACTTGCAAAATTTTGCATTATCACAATTTTTATTTAGAGAGCAATTTGCTAAGCAGGGTAATGAGCCTGAAATATCATTGCATTATGAAAATCAAAAGCATCAACAATGGCAGGCGCTTGCAGATATGAGATCTGCAGTTCTTAAGGCTATTGAAATGCTTCGTAAAAAAACGGTTATTAAACATTCTTTAGAGGCGAAAGTAACAGTCACCATGGATATGACTAAGACAGAAAATACGCTTATTAAAGGATTGTTGAGTGAAGTAGCAAAAGAAAATCAATCGGTACAGCATCTTCTAAAAGAATATTGTATTGTTTCTGCCTGTGATATTGTAGAAACAGAAAATACCGATGACTGGTCTGATTATGAAGATGATGAATATTCAGAACAGGATTTTGATGATTCAATTACTTATATTGATGGTGGTCTTGGCTTGCAGATAAAAGTAGAGCATGCTCAAGGAATAAAATGTCCTCGTTGTTGGCAGTGGGAAGCAAGCGATCATAAAGATGGGTTGTGTAATAGATGCCAAAAAATTGTTGAACGCCATATTCATTAAAAATTAATCATTAAACATCAATTTTAATATTTCATATTTGAAATTTTTTAAAAAAATGATAGTATGTTAATTGTCAATTTTGGTGTTTGTAGATTTTTATTATTTAATAAAAAGTGGTTATATAATGAATTTTTTTTCAAGTGCAATATTTTGTAGTTTTTTGTTTTTTTCTCAAAGTTCTTTAGCTTTTAATAAAAATACAAGATTTTATAAAAATCAGGTTCAAAAAAATGTTTATTTTGGGCCTTTTTATTCACAAGATAAGCTTAAAAAAAATATTTTGATTGGTTGGGATTTAAATAATGTAGTTTTTACTAATATTATTGGACCTGCTCAATTTATGAAAGCAGCTTTTGAACGGCATGGGATTGTTAATGGAGCAGTTGGAATTAAAAATTTTTTATCTTTAAAAAAAGAGATGAATAGAGAGCGTAGAAAAAAAGGTCTTCCGCCTTTGGATCCAGAGCATTTAATGTATCATTTATTAAGATCATATGATCCTGAAAAAGAGGCTTGTGCTTATTTTTTACAATCATGTATAGAAGGTCCTGATGTTGTAGATATGGATATTGCTCGTATAATATATGATTTTGATCAATGTGGTTATAAACAAGCTGTGCTTTCTAATATGTTTGAGTCAAATTTAATTATTCAAATAGATGCAGTTCATAAAGAGCTTGTTAAATCTTCATTGCAAGTAAGTAATCAAGATAGTTCAGATAATTGTTATATATTTGTTCCTGATAATCCTAAGTCTGCCTGTTTAAGAAAGTTACTTTCTATGCTTTCAAATATAACAACGCGTGTAGTTCCTACAGAAGATAATAATTGGGTTCATAAAAGAGAAAAAGAGGCTTATCAATTATTTTTATCTTTAAATAAAGATTCTGAAGATACGTTAACAGTTTTTATTGATGATAATCGTAAGAATGTAGAAGCAGCAGTTGCCCATGGATTTGATGTGGGTATTGTTTATACTAATGCAAAAAATTTACGTCGGATATTAAAAGTTTTAGGTTTTTTTGATGATAAAACTAACCAAGAAAGACTTGACTTAGTAGTCGCTTAATTTGACTTTAAATAGTACATAAAAAGGGAAGGTGCACACCTTCCCTTTTTTATTTTTATTGTTTTGACTTTCTTAGCATTTTTAATTTTGGAAGTATTAATTTTTCTAGATACTTATTTTCTAAAGAATTTTGTTCTGCTTCTGAGGATACAGTTTCTGATATAAGTTCAGGAGCTACAGGAAGAGTAAGTTCTGAGGGTTCTGGACTTATTTCTACCTTCCTTTTTTCTTTAGGTTCTTTTTCTTGTGATTCTAATCTTTTTGATGTTTTTTTTCTTTGTTCTATTTTGTCTTTGTAAATAGGCAATTTGAGAAGATTTTTTTCTATTTCTACTAATGGTTCGTTAAAAATTAAGTCTTTTTCTTCTGATACTTGATCCATCTCTTTTAGAGATTGTATTTTTTCATTAAATTCATCAATGTTATGAGTGTGTATTGAGATATTCTTTTTGGATTCTTCTTTTAAGGTTCTTAGATCTTTTCCTCCTGGAATTGTTTTGGCATCAGAAATACATTTGTGATAATATTTTTGAGCATTTTCTAAAGCAAGATTTATATCTTCAAGTGTTTCGTAGATTAATTTTTCAAATTCAGGATTTTTTTCTTGGGTCGTCATATATTTGTCTACAAAAGTGTTCAAAAGAGCCCGTTTTTCATAAACCAATTGATTTGCATTTTTTAAGTATGAAACCATTTTCTCTTGATTCTCTTTAATTTTAACACGATTTTTTTCAATTTCATCCGGAGATTTTTTTTCTGTTACTTTCCCTTTATCTTCATTTGTCGAAGAATCTGTAGGTTTTTTTGGTGCGTTTTGTGTTTGAGCAGGAGCTGTTTTTTTTGAATGTGATTTGTTAAATGGTTCATTGTAAGAGCTACCATATTTATCTTGTTCGTAACTGCTTGCAATAGTTGTGCCCGTTGATGCTGCTCGAGAAGGAGTAGAGTATTGAACTGTTTTTGTACTATAAGAAGGAGATTGTACAATTTTATTAGTGTTTGTAATCGGGAGTTTGGATGCTTGTGAGCCTGCAATTTGTGATTTTCTATCTTGGTCACCTTTTATTTTAAGAGCTTCTGGCTCATATTTTTTGAGTAATTTTTCACATTCTTTAAGTATTTCTTTTTCTGTGAAAAATCTATCTAAAATGCTTCTACAATCGTCTAGTGTTTGTTCTGCTTTTCTTATTGCTCTTCGACGTTTTTCTCGTTGTTGTTTTTTTAAATTATTGGTATTTACAATCGAAGGTATTTCTAATGTTTCGACTGGTTCTTTGAGCGAGTTTTCAAGATTTATGATTTCTTTTTTTAAAGTAGAAAACTCTTCTTCTGTAATGTTTTTAATACGCTCAGGGTCTTTCATTACGTGAAGATAATAAGTTAAAAGATCAAGTTTTGTATTAAGATGATGGAATATTCTTGAATATATTTCATCAATATTAGATTTGTCTCTTAATGTATTTATAAGGTCTATAAGAGAATTAATAGTTTTGAACAGCATTTGTTCAGTTTTCTTTTTAAGATCGTTTTTTTCTTTATCTTCGGTTTCAGGTTTAATAGAAGTTTTAATAGGTTCAACTGTTTTTTGTTTAGGTTCTTCTATTAAAGGAGGAATTTGCATATCAGGTGGAAACAATGGCCTTCCTTCTGCTTCTGCTTCTTTTATGATTTGTTCACCAAGTTGAGCAAGTTGCTCCATTTCTTCTGGGGAAAGTGTTTTTAAAAATTCTTCTATTTGCTGCATTTCTTCTGCTGTGGGCATTTGTGCAAAAAGGGGTTGATTGCTTCCTATAGACATCATTTGGCTGTAAGTTTTATGAGGGATTATAAAAAATCCAAGAAGAAGTAATATTTTTTTTATTGTTTTTATCATAAATAGACCTTTTTATGAGTGTTGTTAGAAATTTTCATTTTAAAAAACGGTATCTTTAAAGTCAAAAAATGAAAAGAGATACTCTATAAAGTATGTATAAATCAAGCTAATGATGTTGTATTTATAATATGTTTAAAATTAAATATAGTAAGATAGTTTTTTCTGCTGTGTGTTATGCTTTTTCATTTATATATATCGATTATTTTTGGTTTTGTTCTTTTTGTTTTTTATATCCTCTTTATCGATTAATTTTTTTTCATCGTTTGAATTTGTTCTATAAAGATGGTTTATTGTGGGGTTGTATTACTTATACTATTCAAACAATTGCAATTATTGATTTTGTATATAGATACGGATTAAGTGGGTGGAGTCTTGTAATTCCAGGATTTGTTATAGTAATGATGAGTCTACTTTCTGGCTTTTGGTTTTATATAATGAATGTATTTGCAAAAAAAAAATCGCATATAAAAATTTTTTTTATTTATATAGCTACAATATTATTTTTTTATACTATTCATTATTGCGTGCTAACCATATTTTCAGGTTTTTTAATAGGGTATCCTTTTAGCTTTCCTCTTATTCCTTTGTTTTATAAAAGCTTATTTATAAAATTATTGGTTGGTCATAATTTTGAATTTCTTATTTTAACTGTTTTTATAGTATGTCAGATTTTTTTTTCATTGCGTTGGTATAAAGTAAGTATGCCAATTATAATAATATTTTTTTTGGGAGAGCTTTTTGTAAGAAATATTGATAATAAAGTTTATGATAATAATGTTTTGTGTACTCAAGTTTCTGTTCCTCAAAAACTTTCAAATGAGCCGTATCGTCGTATTTTGCAATTGTGTAATGCTATTTCTGCTGCGCAGTATTTAAATCCATACAGTAGAATTCTTGTTTTGCCAGAATCAATATTCCCTTTTTATGATCAATCCTTACATAATGTATTGTTTTCTATGGTTAGTGATTATTGTCATCCTGATTCTTATGTTTTACTTGGAGTATATAGAACTGATAAGAATAAGCGTTTTAATTCTTGTATTTGTATTTATAAAGGTAATGTTGTTTTTGTTTATGATAAAAAAATATTAGTACCATTTTTTGAATATATACCGTCTTATTTTGGAGATGGAGCTTTTGGCATTAATGGGGTTGATTTTTCACATGGCGCTTTTGATCAAGAAAATTTATGTCCAACTTCTTTATTTGGTTCTTATAGGCTTATGATATGCGCAGAAGTATTTTGGGGCGAAATAAAACCAGATTCATTAATAATTGCATTTATTAATGATAAGTATTTTAAATATTCTTATTTTCATAAAATTATGCGTTTATATGCAGATTATAGAGTTTGTTCTGTTAAAAGCACGATCATTTACAGTTCGTATGGTGTAAGCTCCTAGCGCTATATTATAAGTATAATAAGCTTATAAATTGTAATAACTATAAAAAAAATTAATTTTTATAATTTATACTTGAAATCTTTTTTAAAAAAATAGTACTATTATAATAAGTTTATAAATGGAAAATATATTTCTATAATTAGGAGGTTGTTCGATGAATAAAAAATATATCTTATTTTTAGCGTCTTTTTTTGTTGGTAATGTTTGTTTTGGTTTTGTTGAGTCAAATGATATGGATAATGCAATGCCGCCTGCTCCAGAAGCTTGTTATAGTCGAGATATGGAAAAAATGCATAAAAAGCGCATGGGTTGTGAAATGAAGCCTATATTTAATTATGGAATTGATTATAGTGAAATGCCCTTTAATTCGCGAAAATGTGGAACTGATTGTGCCAATGAGTATAGTGGTGGTAAGTTTACTGCTACGTGGGATGTTGGTAATAGTGATCCTGTTATTACTTCAGCAGAATTTTATCCTTCTCAAGGTAAAATAGTTACGCAAGAAATGGTTGAGGCTCCTGTTTTAGAAGCAGTTGTAGAAAATGCTGATAGTTCAAATGATGTAGTTTTGGATAGTCCTGTTGCAATAGCTGATATACCTACTGTTAATTTAAATGATTTTTCAAATAAGTTTTTAGATGATTGTCCAGATTTTATTTCACAAGTTAGTTGGATAAATAATTTATTGTTGCCTTTGCAAATGCTTACAGATGTTGCTTTGGCTACAACTTCTGCAACTAAAGAAGATAAAGAAAATATGATGATTACGCTTACAGAAAATTGTATGGCTCAAGGTTCTTTATTTTTAACTGAGACTGTAGCGCTTGATCCTGAAGTTTCTCGCGATTTAAAAGAGCAAGTAGATAGAGTTTGTATGGCTTATATTAAGCGCGTAACAGATTCTATAGTTGCTGATGATATACATGCTGGAGATGCAGAAGAAGTTCTAGATATGATTCAAGATATTGAAGAAAGTATACCTTCTGCTGCATAAGAAGTTTTTAAAAATATTTTTTAAAACTTATAAATTTATAATGTATTAAATTCAATTACTTACTACCCAAAGGCTCAATAAGGAATATATCTTTGTTGGGCTTTTTTGTTTTAACTTTTTTGTTTTTGTTTATACTGCGTAGTAATAGATTTATAGAGCATGTATTTCAGGAGATATACTATGAAAGTTTTTCTACTTAAAGATGTAGTAAACGTTGGAATGGCAAATCAAATTGTAAAAGTTTCTGAAGGGTATGCGGTTAATTTTTTAATACCAAAAAAATTGGGTATACAAATTACACCGGATAATGAAAAAAATTATCTTGGAAAAGTTAAACATATTGAACATAAAAAAGAAGTGATAGCATCAAAAACTTCTATGCTTGGTGAGCGCATTAAAACATTGACTTTAACATTAAAAAAGAAAATGCATGATGATGGGAAGCTTTATGGTTCTGTTAATTCAACAGAAGTAGCAGAGCTTTTAGCAAAAGAGGGTGTTGCTGTAGGTAAAAGTCAGATTGAATTTGAAAAATCAATCAAAGAAAAAGGCATATTCCCTGTTACTGTTAAATTGACAACAAAATTGAGTGCAAAGTTCTCTTTAAAAGTTGTAAGTGATGATCAAAAAGGTATGTGTTAATATAAAATATAGATTTTAGAGACAATAGAAAAATGCAAACTCCATCACATTATAAAAATGACAATAAATCTTCAGAACGAATTTTAGGGAAAAGGCTTCCTGCTTCTGTAGAGGCAGAAAAAGCTTTGCTTGGAGCACTTTTACTTAATGATGAAAACATTCCGCATGTTGTTGAAATTTTGTCAGCAAAAGATTTTTACGTTCCTGCACATAGATATGTGTATGAAGCAATTATGCTTATAGCTGAGCGTTCTGAGCGTGTTGATATTGTCACTTTGCAAAATGAGCTTGAAAAGAAGGGTGTTTTTCAAGATATTGGTGGAGTGATGTATCTTTTAAGTTTGCAAGAAGATATTCCTGCTATAGGACTTATTACTCAACATGCGCATATTATTAAAGAAAAATCTATTTTAAGAGAGTTGATAGGTTCTGCTACAGATATTATTACTAATTGTTACTCTCAAGAAGATCAAGAAATTAGTGCTGTTTTAGATTCTGCAGAAAAAACTATTTTTCAGATTTCTCATAAGAGAACTGATCAGTCTTTTGTTCAAATTAATATTTGGTTAAAAAAGACGTTTCAACATCTTTCTAATATGAAAAGTAATCATGGCGGTCTTACTGGGGTTGCTTCGGGTTATACTATGTTAGATCAGATGACATCCGGTTTTCAAAATGGCGATATGATTGTATTGGCAGGTCGACCTTCTATGGGTAAAACAATAGTAGGTCTTAATGTTGCTGCTCATGCAGCTATTAATGGATTATCTGTTGGTTTTTTTTCTTTAGAAATGTCAGGAGAGCAGTTAACTAATCGTTTATTGTCATCTGAATCTCAAATTCCACACCAAGCAATTAGAAATGGAACAATTACATCTGATGAGTGGCTTGATTTAACTAAAGTTGCAGCAAAGCTTGCTGAGGCAAAATTATTTATCGATGACACAGCTGGTCTTGATATTATGTCATTGAGAGCAAAAGCTCGAAAATTAAAATCTCAACATAATGTTCATTTGATTGTTATAGATTATTTACAATTGCTTTCTGGTGGTAAAAAGCATGAAAATAGACATCAAGAAGTTTCTGAAATATCTCGTGCACTTAAAGCTTTAGCAAAAGAATTAAATATTCCTATTTTGGCACTTTCTCAACTTTCTCGTGCAGTTGATAGTCGTATGGATAAGAGGCCGATGCTTTCTGATTTGCGAGAATCTGGTGCAATTGAGCAAGATGCTGACGTTATTATGTTTATGTATAGAGATGTTGTATATAATCCTGATACCGATAATCCTGCATCAGCGGAACTAATTGTTGGAAAGCAAAGAAACGGCCCAACCGGTACAGTTCATTTACAATATTTACGAGACATTATGAAATTTGAAGATGCTCCTGCGATGTATTAAAATCTAAATCAAAAAGGATAAGAGTGTGGTAATGCTTGGAGTTGATCCAGGGTTTCAGTTTGCTGGATATGGTGTAATAAAAAAAGATGGTGGTAAAACAATAGCAATTGATTATGGATATTTAAAATTACCACCAACGCGTTCACTTTCTGATAGAACTCAGATGTTTTATAATTTTTTTAAAGATAAAATTATAGCTTATTCGGTTACACATCTTTCTTTAGAAACACCATTTTTGGGCAAAAATGCTCAAAATTTTTTAAAATTAGGTTATTTACGCGGCATCTTATATTTGCTTGCTAGTCAATATTCATTAGAAATTTTTGAATTTGCTCCCCGAGAGGTTAAAGCTGCTGTAACAGGTTATGGAGGTGCTAGCAAGCAGCAGGTTGCAGCTATTGTAGCTAAACTTTTTCCTGGTTTAGCTCAACAAGATAAACATGACGTAACTGACGCTCTTGCAGTAACACTTTGTGGAATTTGGCAGAAAAATAATATATTAGCTCAATTTAGATAGTATCGCTTTTCTTTTTAAAAATTCAATTAAGCAATTTGCTTTTTTTTTTTATATACAAGGTATTGTTATTTAGTAATCATTAATAATATTAAATGGAGTTTTATTATGAAAAAAACAGTATTTATGCTTATATCAGCAATAGTTTGCAATGATTTAATTTCTAATAGTTTTTTAACACAAGGTTCTTATTTGGGTCATTCTCGAATTGACAATTTTGAAGAAGAAGAAAAGGGGTTTTTATTTGATGCAAAAGATGAAATGATTGCTGTTTTGGATGGTAAGCCTATTTATTATGATCAGGGCTGCGATGTTATTTTTTTGATAGGCAAAGAAGGTTTATTTAAAACGTATAAAACAACTTTAGATCCTTATTTTAGATCTCAATTAGAAACTGCTGAAAAGATAGATAAAGAGATGAGAAAGGGTCTTTTGGTGGATTATTTTAAATTGTCTTTAAAAGCCGAAAGAGTAATGGAATTTATGGAGAGACTTATAGTAAAAGAAGAATTTTTTTTGAATAAGCAATTTGATGAAGTTCAAAAACAAGTAATTGATGAAGTTAGTAGTAAGGCTGATCTATTACGTGCTATTTATGAAAGAAAATTTCAAGCTGAGTCTTCTAAGAAGTTGCCTATTTCTTCAGTAGTTGCTGTTGCATCTGTAGTAGGTTTAACGACTTACTTAGCTTTTAGAAAATAGAAAAGAAAAATTTATTTTTGATTTATAAGGATTTATATAAAGGGAATATTTTTAAAATTTTAAAAATATGCCAATGTAAAATGTTTTGTTTTATATAAATCCTTGTTTTTTATTTTGAGCATCTTTTATACTTTTAAAATGATGGGAATAAGGAGATAGTGATCATTGAAACAAAGTAGTAAAAATGAAGAACGGTTTTGAGCGAAGGGAGGCTCAAAATGAATAAAATTTATTCCAATCAAAAAGCACACAAAGGGTCAGGGGGGCTTGGCCGGTACATACAGATTCCATGTACAGAGAATGAAATCCTTTATCTAGAAAAAATTTGTATGCAACCAGGGATTCACAATATAACAGTTTCGTCACTTGCAAGCGGCCGTCACGTGATTGCTCAAATTTTACAAGCACTTGCGTGGCATCAAGATATTGGTTATTTGGCTATAAATGAAGAAATTGATAAAAAAATAGATGTTACAAATATTACAAAAATATTTAAATGGCCAATTGATCAAGAGCAGCTTGAGTATTTTTTTATACATTATTTTTATTATGATTTTTTATTAATAGAAGTTTCAAAAGAACTTTATTCTATGCCATGGATTAATGTATTTGAGCAGCAACTCCTTGCTTATAAAATTGATGAAATAATTCCTATAGTAATTATTGAACAATCTTAATGTTTCATAATTATTTGACTTTTTTGTTCTACTGTTCTACTATGTTAAAACAACTTCAATAATGTTATAAAATATTAAATAAGCTTTAAAAAGTATTTATGGAAAATAAATTTAAAAACTCTAAAAATAAAGATAAAAAAGAACTGTTTGATCTTTTTTTGTTATTAAAAAATTCAGATGAGGTTGAGCGTTTTTTAAATGATTTATGCACTCCTCAAGAAATAGAGTCAATGGCAGATAGATGGAAAATATGTAAGCAGCTTGATAAAGGAGAACTTTCTTATCGTGATATTAATCAATTGACGGGTGCAAGTTTAGCAACTATAACGCGTGTTGCTCGATTTATTAAAGATGAACCGCATCAAGGATATGCAATGATGCTTAAAAGAATTAAAGAATTAAATTCGATCGATAATTAAAAATAAGAATTAATCATGAAAATAAAATATATTATTTTGGTCGCTGTACTATTGTGTTCTGCTGGATATTTTTTTTTAAAAAAAAATGATCAATCATTAGATAGAAAAGATTGTTTGGTTGTTGGTATTGCTGCTGACTATGCTCCTTATGTAAGTATTAATCAGCAAGGAGAGTATGAAGGTTTTGATGTTGATATTGCGCATGCTCTTGCAAAAAAAATGAATAAAAAGTTGGTTTTTAAAGATTATGGTTCTATGACTTCTCTTTTTATGGCTCTGGACCAAAATGCTATAGATATTATTTTATGGGGTATTTCTATTACTCAAAAACGATTAGAAAAAGTTGATTTTGTTCCTTATCATGGTCAAGAAATTATGAGTTATCCGCTTGTTTTTTGGCAAGATATTCCTCACAAGATAGTCACTTTAAGTGATATGAAGGGTGCTCGTATTTGTGTTGAGCCAAATTCTGTTCAAAGTGCTGTTTTATATCCATATGAAGATACTATTACTATTATACCTACAGAACGTGTAGATGATGCATTTTTAATGGTTCAACAAGGTAAAGCTGATGCCGCATTGTTAGATCCTGCTATTGCTCAAAAATTTAAAATCAAATGTCCTCAAATTAAAAGTATAGAAATAGTTTTATCTCCTGAAGAGCGTTCTTATGGGATGGGAATTCCTGTTAACAAAACAAATATTGATTTAAAAAAAGTTCTTGATAACGCTGTTGAAGCATTAAAGCAAGAGGGTGTTATTAAAGATTTAGAAAAAAAATGGGGTGTATTGTGAGTAGTTTATTTATCTATGCACCTTTGATTGCAAAAGGGGTAGTAGTTACTTTGGCAGCTTGGGTCTTTGCATCAATAATAAGTGCTGTAATGGGGCTGTTTTTGGGTGTTTTAAGTTGCAAACAGATGAAGATGGGAAACTTTTTTTGGCTTATTAAGTTTTATACTTTTGTTGCAAAAGGCATTCCCGCATATGTTCAAATTTTGATTGCTTATTTTGTTATTCCTACGTTTATTGGATTTTCTATTGATCCTTTTGTTGCAGCTTGTTTGGCTCTTGGATTTTGTTCAAGTGGTTATGTTGCAGAAATTATTAAAGCAGGAATGAATTCTATTTCTCAAGGTCAATGGGATGCGGCATTTGTTTTGGGATATTCATTACCTCGAGCAGTTAAGGATATTATTCTGCCACAAGCATTGTCAGCAGTTACTCCAGCGCTTTTAGGAGAAGCAGAACAATTATTAAAAAGCACATCTCTTTTAGCAACAATTGGCGTTACAGAATTAACTCGTGCAGGTCAAAATATTATTTCAAGAGAATTAAATCCTTTTGCTGTCTATATAGCAATTGCCTGTTTATATTTAATGTTTTCTGCTCTTATTCAAATAGTTATTTATAAATTGCAGCAAAGGGGTCGTTATGGTAGTTGTTAAAAATCTTACTGTTCTTTCTGATTTTGATAAAACTCCTTTGTTATTAAATATTTCGTGTGCTTTGCAAGAAGGTTCTATTACAAGTTTTATTGGTCAAAGCGGGGCAGGTAAAACAACTCTTCTTAAGGCGATGATCGGTCTTATTGATAGCAAAGAAGGGCTGATTACTGTTGATAATTATATTTTGTCTACATGTACATTTTTTGAGCGTTCAAAAAAAATAGGTTATGTCTTTCAAGACTTTAATTTATTCAATCATATGACTGTTCTTGAAAATTGTATCAATCCACAATTAATTCATAATGTTTTAGAAATTGATGCACATAAAAGGGCGATTGGTTTGTTGAAAGATCTTGATATAGAACATTTAAAAAATAGATATCCAAAAGAACTTTCAGGTGGTCAAAAACAGCGTGTTGCTATTGTTAGAGCTCTTTGTTTAGAACCAAAAGTGCTTTTACTTGATGAGCCAACTGCATCTCTTGATCCAATTAATACAGATATTTTAGTTAAAATTTTAAAAAGACTTGCGAAAAAAGGTTTTACGATAGGTCTTTCTACGCAAGATATGAATTTTATTAACAAGGTTTTTGATAAGGTATATTTATTGAATAAGGGAGAAGTTATAGAATTTTGTGATGGAGAAAAAAAACGTGCTGCATCATTTAAAATTAATAATTTTTTAGATACAACACGATAATAAATTTTATTTTTAATTTAATTTCCGATTCCTAGTACTTTCCCTTTATTCTTAGTGTTTCTCTTGCTATTGCTTCATGATATACTTCTATTGCTCTTTCTTTTCTTGCTATTGCTTCAAGATTTAATCGAGCCTTAATTAATCCACTTTTTACTTGTATATTGTGGGAAGCTAACTGAAATTTAACTAATACTAATATATAAGCTAATGGGTTATTTGCCTGTAAACCGAATACATCGTTAACACCATTAACAATAAGATTTTTTACTAAATCTTTTTTTGTTCTAGGGATTTTATTAAATAGGTCTAATGTTTTATCAGATTCTGCGGCATATAAGCTAGTGCTTAATAGAATGAGTGTTAAGATTATTTTTTTTATAAAGCATCCATCTTTAACTAATTTAAAATTATTATTTGTCGATCATAAAAGAGTTGTATGACTGAGGTTTGAATTTTTATAATTTACAATGTCTGATAATGGATATTATGTAAAGTTTAACCCCCATATGGGGGTTATTAAAAAGCAAAATCCAATTGATTTTTTACTTTTTTATAAATTTAGCTTTATTTAAATAGATTGATGAGGGAGTTTTATATAATAATCATTATTATTATCATCATATATTAATTGAATAGGACCATTGATAGAAATTACGCCTCCATAATAAAGAACATTATTAAAACAATATGGAGAAAAATAAATAGGACTATCATATGTAATATAAGGACTAATTAAAGATACTTTTTGTTGATTTTTATTATATGAATATAAAGAAATTTCTCTATTACCATTACTGTAATAAAAACAATCTTTATAATACTTTGGAAGTAATGGGACTATAGATTCATATAATCGTAATGATTCTTTATTAGATTCTTCTTTTATTAAAAATAATGGTAATAAAAAAGAAAAAAGATAAGAAGCAATTGAATTCTTAGTATCTGTTGAAAAAGAAAAAACTTTAAAAGTTACAAATGAATTATTTTTTTCATATAAATAACTTATAAAAAACCCTTCAAAATCATTATTTAAAAAAAGAAATCCAAGATGTTCATTTTTATTTTCATGCACATACAGAACGTTTTCCCTTTCCATTTCTAAGTAACCCTTTTTTAAAAAAGCATCCTCTTCATTTTCCATAAACGGGTATTTGTAAGGAATTTTACAAACCGAATACACACCTTCTTCATTTCTTTTTATATAAAAAAGAAATTCTCCTTTTTGTTGCGGGTACATATAATCAAAAGTGCTTTTGATATTGGTTAGACAGAGAACGTTATTTTCTTTATTTGCTTGAAATAAGCGCATTTTTTTTAAATATTTTGCACTAAAATAGCACGTTTCATTAGAAAGCCATTTAATTGTATTAAAATCATAAGGACCATAAAGGTCGAGCATTCGAGAGCTTTTTTTGTTGATATTTTTAAGTTTAATTACATCATTTTGTAAAAAACTAAATTCTTCTTGTGATGGAAGTATAGAAATTCCTGCTGCATTATAAGGTGATGAAAGGCCCTTTACAGCGATTCCTGTTGAAGGATTCCAAAACCATGCAGTTAAATGCATATTCTTTTGATGTATAACGCATATCTTTTCTATACCGTCTTGAATAATAGACCCTATCGGATAAAGATATTCATGAGAAAAAATATTATTTTGATAAAAAAAACAGATAAGATAAAAAAAATAAAATAATGATTGTGTCATTATAGTTATGTCCTTATTGGTTCAATTACGATTTTACAAAAGTAATGCAATTCTTTTTTTTGTTGCATCACTACATTCAGCAAATAAGTCTACTGTTGAATGTGTAAAAAGTAATCCAAGTTCTTTCTTGAGAAGTTCATTATTATATTCTTTAGGGAGTAATGATTCATTTTTGGTAAGTGTTGCAATAATAATATTTGTTACATAATTAAGAGCATAATCAAGTGATTTAAAAAGTTTGTTTTGTACTAATTTTTTTGTTTCATTTCTATTTTTAATAGTGTTATTAAAAAATCCTATAAAATTATTTTTAAATGACTCTTTAATTGAATGTTTTTTTATAAAATCATTAATCATACTCATAAGAATCATATGAATTGCTTTTATATAATGATTTTCATAATTATTAAAAGGATAATTTTTTTTCAAATATTTGTTTGACAAGATATTTGTTTGGATTTTTTTAAGAACATGAAGAGTAAAAAGTGCCGTTCTAAGATCTAATGTTCCAAGAAGTGTTTTTTGTTTCCAGTCATCAGTGTTTTGCATGTATATTCCTGATGTATAACAAACTTTTAAAAAAAGTTGTCGTTCGTTTTTAAAAGTATCTTTAAATTCTCCCAAAATTAAGGCCAGTGCTCCAGAAATCATAGGCGCTGCAGCTGAAGTTCCTTGCATAAAAACATACATAGAATCTTCTTTTTGATTTGGAACAAGCCCGCAGCTTAAAATATTATGTCCCGGCATTACAAATTTAGGGCCAACATTTTCTTGATATTGAGAAATATCTGCAATAGGACATTGATAGTTGCCATTTTTATCTTTAAAAAAAGAAAATGCTCCAACATCAAAAGGAACACAAGCAAATTTTGCCGGATATCCTTCTATTCCAGACTGATAAATACCAAACTTTTTTTGTACAGCGTTACCTGATGAAGCAATTACATATGGAATTTTTGCTAAAATATTCTCTAATTCTATAATATCTGCCGCAGTTGTATCAAGTTGGTCATCTATTTTTAAACTTAAATTTAAAATCTGGGCATTAAGATCATATGCATGTTTTATTCCTCGTATAACTGTTGATCTATCGTTAACTTCTCCATCGCTACGTAAAGCTTTAATCATCATTAAATTACAATGAGGAGCAATTCCACACATGCCAGAATCATTATAAAGAAATTCTCTTATTTTTAATGGTGTTAAAAATTGATTATTTTCAGGTTTGTTATAATGAAGTTTTCCTCCAATAATTCCTGCAGAGTGGCTTCCATGGCCAGATTCGTAAGAAGCAGAAAAATAGGTATCTTCTTTTTCATCTTTTATTGCTTGAAGAGTATTTTGTAAAATTGGTGCTGTAGGTAAAAATTCTAAAAGAACATCTTTTTGATAATGAGGAGCTTCAAGATCAACAAGTTTATAATTAAATTTTGTGCTATGTTTTGGACGAAGTCCTTTTTGCCCATATAAAATTTCTCTCAGAGCACGCTTACCTTCTTCGGTTAATATTTTATGTCCTTTTTTATCTTCTAAAAGATGATCCTTTCCATATTTTAGAAGATAATTAAAAATATCGGTTTCATCATTATTCCGAAGATAGTTTTTAATCCAAACGGGAAGCATTTTTCTTATTCTATTTTCATTTTCTTCAGAATCATTTGTGTATTCTGTAATCATTTCGATTAATTGCTCAAAGGGATCTAATATGTCTTTTGAATCATTTATAAAATTATATTTTTCTTTAGAAAAGTCAGCCATCATTTCTAAATCCTGATGTTTTTTATAAAATTGATTGTTATTAAAAGAAAAACTTGCAATTCCAGTATCTACTAAAAAAACTTCTACATCTTTACCCATATGAGGAGCAAGTTCCCATAATGCAAATGCATGGGGCAAATAAGGATAATGAATAGGCCAAAAAGGTTCTTCTAATCTAAGTCCAATAGTAGGTATTTTTTGCCACCAAAAAATAAATGGTTCTATATAAGTCACAATTTTTTCTAATCGATCAATACGTTCTTGTAGGTTTTCTATTGCACTACTAGAAAAAGAAGAAGTTTTTGTAAGTTTTAAAAGTTCTTGCTTCCAATCATGCAGTAATTTTTCTGGATTATTTTTTATGTTATATAAATCAATAACCGTTAAAGCTTGTCCATCAAGAATAGGATATTCTTTTTCTAACATCATAAGAGGAGTAAATTCTCCATACAAAGAAAATGTTAACAAACTAATACTGCAAAGAAACCATTTATTGATGTTCTGTTTTTTCATACTTCAATCCACCACTGCTAAAAAGAACCATGCGATAGTATTAGAAGATAAAAAAAGCTTATAAAATTGAGCAAGATTATATAAAAAAAAATTCCACCGCACTGATTAAAAACCAATGCGATGGAAAAAAGGAGAGTAGTAATGAAGCCTAAGTAAAATATGTAAGTTATTAACTTACTGTTATTTATATTGGAGTAAATTTAAAAAATGTCAAATTTTAAATAACATAATTAACCTTTAACTCAAGTATTATAGTTAATTACATTTATAACTGTAATGTTTTTCTTGAGTCATGTCAAACAAAAAACATATAAAAAATATGCTCAAATAGCTTATTTTAGCCTTTAGATAGTTACTTTTAAGCTTAAAGCTCTTTTCTTTTCTAAAAATAGACTTTCTTGGCCATCATAAAGTGGTGATACAAAAATAAGCTGTGCTTTTGTTTTTAAGCATATATCCATAAGTTTTTCTGAAACAGTACTATCAAAGTCTGTAGTAAAATCATCAAGTAAAAAGGCTGTTGGGCCTTGAGTTTCTAATAAATGTTCCACTAAAGCTATTTTAAGAACCATTACAAGAAGCTTTTGCTGTCCCCGTGATGAAAAATAACGTGCTTTTTTTGAATTGACCGTAATTTCAATATCATCTAAATGAGCTCCAAATAAGCTTCTTTTATAATGTTTTTCTTTTTCAAATAAACTTAAGTGTTCATTAAAAAAATCTTCAAATGAATTTGAGTTTCCACTTTTAGAATTATATTCAAAGCTAATGGAGTAATCAGGCCAAAATATTTTAAGTAAAGGAATTGCTTGAGCTGTTATAATAGTTAAAAGATTTTTTCTATTTTCTTCGATTATTTTAGATAAATCCCATAATTTTTTTGTCCAAAAAATAATATGTTGTTCATCATATGTTTGTTTGCAAAGAAGCGCATTTCTATTATCAAGAACGTCTTGATATAATTTAAAAATTTCTAAAGCATCTAAATTTAATAAAAAAAGTGCATGATCTATAAAAGAGCGTCTTTTTTCGGGACCACCTTTTATAAGCATTAAATCATCTTCTGTTATTGTTATAACTCTACAGTATTGGCGTAATTCTTTGTGTGAAGTTACTGTTGTATGATCAATTTTGACTTGACGCTTTGTTGTTGATCCTGTTTGCAATACACCAACATTAATAGCATGATCATTAAAGACTGTTGTTATAAAAAAACTTTCAGAACCAAATTTAATTAAATCTCGAGGAGAATGCGCTCTAAAAGAGCGCATATAACATGTAAAATATATTGCTTCGAGTAATGATGTTTTTCCTGATCCATTTATTCCTTCAATGATTACAATAGGACTATCAAAATTAAATTTATTAGAAGTAAAACATCTAAAATTTTTTAATGATAAGGATCTAATGTATGGCTCATTCACGATTGAGAAGTCGCAGAAGATACAGGCATTACTAAATACATCAGATGATAATTATTTTTTTCTTCTGTTTCAAAAATAATTGGCTTTGCAGAAGAACTTAAATAAAACGTTAAAAGATCATCATTAAAAGCATTAAGACCACTCAATAAAAATGGCGCATAAAAACGAACATCTATATTGCCAGTAAAATCACTAAGCATTAATGTTTCATCAAGTTTTCCTACTTCTTTGTTGTGTATTGAAACATCAACATTATCAGGTTTAAACCCAAATGAAGTTGCTATAAATTGCCCAGAAAGCAAGCAAGCTGAACGACGTAATGTCTTAACAAAATGAGATCTGTCGATACGAGCAGGAATAAAACCTTCTTTGTTTAAAATAGCTTTGTATTCAGGAAAACGAGCAGCTAAAAGCTTGGTGAAGAAATTAAATGTTTCACCAGAAAACACTAATTGGTTTCCACATGTTCCAAGAAAAACATGCTCTTGCTGAGATGCTTCTAATACTTTTTTCAACTCAATAACTGCTCTGCGTGGAACAAGCCAATGATGAGGATTTTCAAGCGTATATTTTGTACTTTGAATTTGCGCTAAGCAATGGCCATCAGTGGTTGTCATAACAAAATTTTCTTTATTTATTTCTAAATATAATCCATTAAGCGCAGGATTCGCATTATTTTGAGGTATCAAGAAGCCAACTTTATCGATTAAACCTAATAAGAATTTAGATTCAAATTGCATAAGGTTTTCGATTCTTTCAGGAAATGGCGGAAATTCTTGAGCATCTTTTATGTTAAGAGATAAGTTAACTTTTCCTGCAGCTAAAATTAACTGACTTGGAGTAAGTGTAAAGGTAATATCTCCTTCAAGTTCTTTAACAATATCAAATAAACGTTTTCCGTTTACTAAAAATGAAAATGTATCAATTAAAGAACTTTCTTTAAGTAAGTAACTTGATTGAAGGCTTATTTCTAAATCAGTACTTTTTAATAATAATTCTCGTGCTCCAACACTAAAAAGAATGCTTGCTGTTGCATCAAGAGTTGTTTTTTTTGAACAAATTGGTTGCATCGATGAAAGTATTGCTAATAATGATTTCTGCTCTACTACAAATTTTTCTGCCATTTTCAAACCTTATAATCAAAAATTTTTATATGAAAATAATGATACTCTATAGCGTAATTTTTGCAAAATTTTACTCAATTTCATCTGTTAATTGTAACTGTTTTTTTTCGTATAAAGAAATGTAAGTCAGGGCGTAATCTATAGTTTCTTCACAATTTATATCATATGAAAAATAACTTCTTAAATGAGTTTTGGTTAATAATGTGTGAAGTTTTTTATAAGTAAAAAATAGCAACTCATATTTTTTAAATTGTTTATAAAGTATAACTGATTCTTCAGAATTAAAAGAAAATGCAATGCATCGTTTGTTAAATAAATCATCTATTTTTTTTATAGCAGCATAACTTTTTTGTATAAGAACTGCAGCTCCAAAACAAGCTAAAAATGTTGTGTTTGTTACTGTCTTTATACAAGAAAAAAAATTGTTAAATGTCAGATGACGTGTTATATGACTCCATCCTGAATGATTGTCGAGCCTTTTATCATATGGATCTCCTATTACAACCGTCATGTTACGAGGGTAAGATCTATAAGAATCATATAAATTTTGGGCCTCTTCATAAGTTAATTTTGGTATGTAAATTGTTTCTGCTAAAAAAATTTTTGGAAGTAGTAGTAACAGTATTATAAATATTTTTCTCATACCAATGCTTTCTATGAGCGAGGATGTTTTGCATCGTAAATTTTTCTTAAATGAGAAGTTTCTATATGTGTATATATTTGTACCGTTTTTAAATTTTCATGGCCTAAAAGTAATTGTATTGAACGTAAATGAGCACCTTTATGTAAAAGGTGTGTTGCAAGTGAATGGCGTATTTGATGAGGAGATAATGATTCTGAAACGCCTGCCTTACGTGCTAAATCTTTAATATAATTCCAAAAAGACTGTCTCGACATTGGCTTAAGTTTTCCATCATAAAATGAAGGGAATAAAACATCATTAAGTTTTTGTTTGCTTTTATTTAAAAAAACAGGATAAAGCGTTTGTAGATAATTACGTAATAAACTTTGTGTTTCGTTAGGTATAGGAATAATTCTGTCTTTACTTCCTTTACCTTTTATTCTTATAGAACCTATTTCAAAATCAATACTAGAAATAGACAATTGGGTGAGTTCGCTAATTCTCATACCTGTAGCATATAAAAGTAATAACATAACATAATTACGACGTTCGTTATCGGTAGTGCCTTTTTCTGCATGTATAAAAAGTTGTTCTATTAAGTTTTCGCTTAAAAAATGTGGCAATTTTTTATCTAATTTAGGAAGTGTTAAATGTTCAGCATGATTTTTAAATCCATACTTTTCTTCTAAATGATTAAAAAATGTTTTAAGACATGAAATTTTACGCGAAACACTTGCAACGCTCAAAGATTGGCTACGAAGTTCTTTAAGAAACTCTTTTAATTCTTTTATTGAAATAACATTGATGTTGTATTGATGTCTTTTTATAAAATCATGAAATTGTGCAATATCCCGTTTATATGCATCAAAAGTATTTTGAGAAACTCTGCGTTCAGTTAACAAATATCTATCAAAATCATTACTGTACTCTTCAAATTTCATATTTAATCCTCATGTGCTTTTTGATTAGAGGTAAAACAACAAAAAAATAACGATTTTAAATAACGTATTTTTTTGTTGTTAAATGATTCTACTTTTTTAAGAGAGCGTGATTGTTTTTTTTCTTGAAAATCTAAGGTGTTTTCATGACTATTTAATAATTTTGCATACTCTCTTTGTGAATTAGTATTAGAACTAGATTGTATTTTTGTAAAAAAGAGTATTAAAAAAAATGAAGCTATTTTTTTTTGAAAAGTCATTATTGTATCTGTCTTATAATTAATATGATCGTGCTATAATTGCGTCAGAAGAGCTCTTTTGACTGCAATTAAAACAATTTTCTAATTTTTTTTCTTCAAGTATGCAGCGAATTGATAATGTATGTGGTTTTAAAACACGTTCACATTCTTTTGATCCACAAAATCCTGTTAATACAATAGAACCCTCTTTTACAGAAATAATCTCTGCAAGATTCTCTTTATATACTTTTTGAGATTGTTGACGCTCAAGAGCAAGAGTGAACAGGTTTTGTTGAATAATAATCAATTGTTCTTCTACGTAAGAAGAAGCCTCAGTAAGTAAAACGGTTTTTTTGCAAATTCCAAGACGGTCTACAATTGTTACTTGATTGTTTTTTAAATCACGAGGTCCAATTTCTATACGTAAAGGAACGCCACGAAGTTCCCAATGATAAAATTTATTACCAGGTGTTTTATGCTCATCGCTATCAATATATATTCTTATATCAGGACAAGCATTTTGTAATGTTTGCGCTACATCTAATACTGCTTGCTTTTCTTCATCTGTTTTATAAATAGGAATAATAACAACTTGAATAGGAGCTATTTTAGGAGGAAGAATTAATCCTTTATTATCACCATGAGTCATAACAACAGCGCCAATAAGTCTTGTAGTAGCGCCCCAGCTTGTTAAATAAGGAAAAGCAACTTTCCCATTTTTATCTTGAAATTTCATATCAAATGCATGCGCAAAATTTTGAGAAAGCATATGAGAAGTTCCCATTTGAAGAGCTTTTGCGTCAGGCATAAAACCTTCAAAAGTATAAGTGATATCTGCTCCAGGAAACTTTTCTCCTTCAGATTTTTTGCCTACAATAACAGGAATGGCTAAGTAGTTTTCAGCTAAATCTTTATAATGATTAAGCATTAAAAGTGCTTCTTCATGAGCTTCTTCTTGAGTGGCATGAGCAGTATGTCCTTCTTGCCAAAAAAACTCTGAGGTTCGTAAAAATGCACGCGGCCTCATTTCCCAACGAACAACATTAGCCCATTGATTAATTTTAAGAGGTAGATCTCGCCAAGATTTTATCCATTGAGCAAACATATAATGAATCATAGTTTCAGATGTTGGTCTGACTACTAAAGGCTCTGCAAGTTCTTTTCCGCCAGCATGGGTTACAATAGCAAGCTCAGGAGAAAAGCCTTCAACATGTTCTGCTTCTTTTTTAAAAAAAGATTCAGGAATCAAAAGTGGAAAAACAGCATTTTTATGGCCAGTCTCTTTAATTTTTTTATCTAAGATGTTTTTTATAATCTCCCAAATATCATTTCCATAAGGACGAATAACAATGCATCCTCTTACTGGAGATTGATCTGCCAGTTCTGCTTGATAGATAACTTCTTGGTACCATTCAGGCAAATTAGTTTTAATATTTGGTAATGTTTGATTCATAAATAAATCTCTTTATATAAAAATACTCTTAATAATTATATATTTTAGTATAAAAAAAATGTGGTTAATTGCAAAATTAAACTTTGAGCGTAAATACAATCTCAATAAGATTTTTAAGGATGTTATGTTGGCAATTTGAAATTTATTCATATATACTTTTATTAAAATAGTCACATTAATTAATAAAAGAAATAATATGAAAACAATCAAGCTTTTTGTTTTGTTAATAATGGTTCAAACCATACAAGGATCGTCTCATCCATTTAGTCGAAATTTAGCATCTGAAATAGCAGCAATACAAGAAAGAGTATTAAAAGAAGTTTCCAATCAGAAAAAGCTAGAAAAATTACAAAGGGCACGTAGAAAAGCATTTGCAAACGGAGATTTTAATGCAGTCAGATATATTAATAGAAAATTAGAAATTTTAAAGCAAGAAGCCCAAAAAAGAATAGAAGAGTCTCAAGCAATTACAGCTTTATCAGCTTAGTTTTTTTACCATCATGTTTTTTTATTAGTAATGAAATTCAAAATATAACAGGTTTTAATTGATCTATTTTCAATTTAAAAATTAAATACTATACTTTCTTCTTATTACATTTTTAGAAAGTATAGTATTTTTTATGATCCCAATAGTTCTTTTTTATGGTCTTATTTCTGGCGTTTTTGCTTTTGGAAAGCAAGCAATAGTGCATGTGCAACCATTTTTTTTATCATCATCGCGGTTGCCATTAACAGGACTAATTTTTTTAGCATATCAATTTAAATTTAACAGAAATCAAATTTACTATCATAAAGCAACCATATTTTTTTTGTGGCTTTATGGGGTGTCACTTTTTATTGGAGACTCTTTTAGATTTACTGCAATGCTTACTATTCCTGCTGCAAACTCTGCTTTAATATCTGCAACAGGACCATTTTTTACTGCAATATCTGCACATTTTTTACTTAAAGAATATTTAACCGTTCGCAAGCTTTGTGCTCTTGTTATTGGTTTTTTAAGTATTATCCCTCTTATTTTAAGCACTGTTTCAACATCATCTTCTGTTGGCCTTTCAAAAGAAGAAGTTCTTTTTGGATATGGAGCTTCATTATTTTCTGTTATTGGATTTGTTATTTCGGCATATGCTTTAAAAATTCTTACTACGCATCTTAAATACCCTCCTTTAACAGCATCTGCTTTGGGGACTATTATTGGTGGTGTTGTGGGCATAACTGTTTCATGGTTTTATGAAGTATGGAATCCTCTTCCTCTTACTACTATGCATCAAGCTTTTCCTTTTTTACTTTTATTATTTGTAGGCCATAACATTATAGGATACCCAGTATTTGCATATCTTATTAATAAATACCCAGTAACACTTGTATCTTTTGGTCAATTAACATTACCTCTTTTTACTGCGCTTTTAAGACATTTTATTTTTGGTGATCCGATACCAGTAGTTTTTATTATCTCATTATTACTTTTAAGTGGTTCATTTTATATTTTTTATACAGAAACAAAAAAACAGACATCTGTTTCATAATAAAAAAAGGATTATGCGTTATGTTTTTAATTATTACAATGTATGCATTATTTGCAGCTACATTTATTTTAGGTAGAGAAGTTGTTGCTACGGTACCACCTATTTTTTTTATAGGTATTAGAATGCTCCTTGCAGGCAGCCTTCTTTTTTCCTTTATTTATTATGCTCATCGTAAAGAATTAAAATTTAAACGATCTGAATTCCCATGGTTTTTAGGAATTATCTTTTTTCATATTTATATTGCATATGTTTTGGAATATATAAGTTTGCAATATTTAACGGGAGCTCAAGTAAGTTTGTTGTATAATTTATCTCCTTTTATTACAGGAATATTATCGTATTGTATTACTCAAGAAAAATTAACAAAAAATCGTATACTTGGATTGGTAATTGGATTTTTAGCATGTATACCGATGATATGGCAAAGTTCTTGTGAAAGTTTTGCAACTTCTCATTCGTTTCATTATGCAGAAGTATTATTATTTATTTCTATTACATCATCATGCATAGGTTGGATTTTTATGAAAAAATTAACCCATACCTATAATCATTCATATTTAGTTGTCAATACCATAGCAATGTTAGGCGGAGGCTTGCTTGCTTTAATAACATCGTTTTATCTAGAAACGTGGCCGACATATTCATCTATCTTTAATAATCTTTCATTTGTGCGCAGTCTTTTTGGACTGATTTTAATTGGAAATATTGTTTGCTACAACTTATACGGATATTTACTCCACCGATATTCAACAACATTTTTATCATTTTGTGGATTTTTTACACCACTTTTTACTGCTCTTTTTGGATGGCTTTGGTTAAAAGAAACTATCAATATTTCTTTTATTATTACAATTACATTAATTACGTGCGGTTTATACATTTTTTATAAAGAAGATTTAAAGCTTGGTTATATTAAAAATAATTAATTGACAAAATTATCTAAAAAAAATCAAGATGAATTGCTAAGTAAAATAAACATGAGTACCTATTAGATATATAATTGGAAACGTTAATTTTTAAGCAAAGTAAAAATCGCCCTGCCAGTGGTAAAAGCTAGGCAAAAATTATAATAAAAATTCATGTTAAAATCACTGTTTGAGGTTATGAGCCGGTAGGGCGAATGGCCGAGTTTGATTTTAATGGAGGAGGTTAAGGGAGAACTCCCTTATGTCCAGATTCCAAAGGTGTGGACAAGCACACCTTTGGCTCTGCACGAGTAGTGCAACAAATAATACTATCAATACAATTAGATGCGATCTGTAGAATGAAAAAGTGAAAAAATAAATCTTTAAGCACTCGCGGCAGCGATTACCTTAAAATACATTTGCTATGAAATTTTTCCTTTAGTATTAAATAGTCAATAATTAAGTTCTATAGACAAAACATTAAAAACTCTTGATTGATTTTTAGCAAATTAGATTTATTATTATAAATAATAATTTTTTTAAACACAAAATGGAGTTATCTATGAAAAAAATAAGCTTACTATTTCTAATTGCAACAATCAGACAAATTAATTGTGGCGATTGTGATATTAGAGAAAATGGATTTTCAAAAAAAGTATTTGAAATGCTAAAAGAACATACAGCAAATATAGACAGACTTTACGAACAAGATAAAGAAAGAGCAGAAAAAAAACTAGCACAAGAAAAAAAACTAGCACAAGAAAAAGAACTAGCACGAGAAAAAGAACTAGCAGAAGCAAAAAAAGTAATGCAACAAAAAGAAGATTTATTACCAAGAACACAAGCAAAAGCAGATTATAGAAAATTAGGGGCAGCCTTTATTGGACTTGGAGCACTTTCTGCTCTAAGTCATACAAAAGTTGGTAAAGATTTAGGATATCAAGCGGTAAATTTAGGAAGCGAAATTGCTGAAAGTGTTGGTTCAAAAATAGTTGGCGTTACTAATAATTATATTGTTCCAGCAGCTAGGGTAACAGCTCATGAAGCATTAAATTTTTTAACATCAAAAGACACTGTCCCCGTAAGACTTGCTTTGTTTTCTTTTGGTGCATTTTCAGCATACTCAGCAATTCGCAATAAAGATTGGAAACCTGTTGCCAACCCAGTAGCAATTGCAAGTCTAATGATTGGTTTTAGCGAAGTAGCACAAACAGATACTGCACAATCAATTGTATCTACTGCAGCTTCAGCATCTGCCTATAGATTAAAAACTTTAGCTTCATTAGCATTTAATGTTCTCACATCTGAATCATGGAGTTTTCTTGAATAAAATATTGAGTTTTAATGATCAATCTTCTCTTAAACGTTTAAACGCTTCTTATAATTCTTAAATTAATTAAATAGCAGTTTTTATAAACAGGATTGAATTTTGCATAGCAAAATTCAATCCTGTTTATTTTCCAGCTTTTCTTAGATGTTTAATTTGTTGTGCAATATAAAGATCTTTAATTTTTAACCATAAACTTATTGCTGTAGAATTAGTTGAATTAGCATAAGAAAAATAATGCAAAAACATTATATGCGCTACAAACTTTTTTTAAAAAAATTATAAGATAAACTTTTTCTAATTAAATTTTTATTTAATTAGAAAAAGTTTATGTATTTAGATATAGAAAAACCAAATTAGAATTCTTCTTGATAAAATAAATAAAGACCTAATGAAACAATAGAAAGAGCCGCTACAAATAACCATGAAATAGATTCATGTAAAAAAAACCATCCAAATAATGCTGCAAAAAATGGTTCTGAAAATCCAAAAAATGCTATAAGTGTTGGTGGATATTTTTTTAAAATATGGCCATATAAACTAAAGCAAAAAGTACCTATGGCAACAATTGTCATAACATAAAAACTATATGGTAAAAGATCTGTAATTGGATTATTACCTAGATACCATCCATCAATAATGTATGAAACTCCAAGCATAGCAATACCGCCTAAAAACATAGTCATTCCATTAATAAGAGAATTATCATATCCCTTATTCATTAAACGCTTAAATTCTATCCAGCTATATGCATAAAGCGCAACACTTACAAGAGACAAAAATTCAGGAAGGTTTAAAGATAAAAAACTAGAAAAAGCAGCTTCATCTGCTGTGTTAGACATAAGAATAGGAATTGTTCCTAAAGCTCCAATAATAAGACCAATTATTTTTTTATAAGTAAACGATTCAAATCCATGAATCCATGCAAAAAAAGCAGTAAAAAATGGATTTAAAACTAAGAAAAATGCACTTTTTGCAATAGAAAGATGTGGCAATGCCCAAAAACATAAAATGTATGATGCCGCTATACCAAAAAGAGCAATATTCATAAATCCTAAAAAATCACTTCCTTTTTTTATTATTATTTTTTTATTTAAAAAAAAGTAATAATAAAAAAGTAAAATAATACCAGAAATAAACATACGTAAACTTATGTATGTTACAATCGGACCATACTGAACAACTGATTTTCCTAGACTCAATGTTGTAGAAAAAATAGCATACATCAAAAATATTGCTGCTATACCAATTCGATCTATAAAACTAAAAGTCGTAAAATATTTATAAAGATTCATGATCCACCAAATATATTGTTTCTATAGACTTTGATTTTCCAGTCTTTGTTTCAACTTCAATAATCACGCCACTTAAAACATAAGGAGGCTCAGTAGCAACTTCAAATTTTGCAGGCATTTGTGTAAGCATTTTATTTAAAATAATTTCTTTTTTTACACCAATCATAGAATTTAATGATCCACCCATTCCAAGATCGGTAATATAAGCAGTACCACCAGGTAAAATACGCGCATCGTTGGTTTGAACATGGGTATGCGTACCAACAACACCCGATACTTTACCATCAAAGTAATACCCCATGGCTAATTTTTCTGAGGTAGCTTCTGCATGATTATCTATAAATATGATAGGAGTTTTTTGAGATAAATAAGTTAAAATTGATTCAACTGTTCGCAGTGGGCATTCCACATGCTGACTCATAAAAACTCTACCCATTACATTAATAACACCTATTAAAAATCCTTGGCATACAAAAGTTGTAAATCCTTTACCAGGAGAAAGATTTGGTAAATTTGCAGGACGAATAAGATCAGAATTATTTGAAAGATAAGGATAAATTTCTTTTTTATCAAAAATATGATTACCCGATGTAACAACATCAACTTTATGTTTTTTCAAAATTTCCATGACATCAGGTGTGATACCCATACCATTTTGAAATGCAAGATTTTCTCCATTTACAATCGTTGCATCAACACGATATTGAGTTCTAATACTATCTATATGGCGAGTAAAAACATTAAGACCTGGTTTTCCAAAAAGATCGCCTATCAGCAAAACGCGCAGTGTGTTCATCAAGCAATTCCTTATCGTGCATACTCTATTGCACGCTTTTCTCTAATAACATTAACTTTAATTTGACCAGGGAAATTCATTTCATCTTCAATCTTTTTTGCAACATCACGAGCAAGAATTAAAGCTTTATCATCATCTAAAAAGTCTTCTTCTACAATAATTCTAATTTCACGACCCGCTTGAAGTGCATATGCTTTTTTAACACCAGTAAAAGAATTTGCAATTTCTTCTAATTTTTCAAGACGCTTTACATATGCAGTAAGAGTTTCTCTTCTTGCGCCTGGACGAGATGCTGAAATAGTGTCAGCAATAACAACAAGTGGCGCATAAATCGACATAAAAACAACTTCTTCATGATGTGCAGAAATTGCATTAACAACCAATGGATCTTCTCCACAACGTTTTGCAATATCACCACCAATAATAGCATGTGGACCTTCAACTTCTGCTGTAACAGCTTTACCAATATCATGAAGCAATCCAGCTCTCATAGCTATTTTTCCATCAAGACCTAGTTCTTCTGCTATCATACGAGCAAACATTCCAACTTCAATTGAATGTTCCAAAACATTTTGAGAAAAACTTGTTCTAAAATGAAGTTTTCCAAGAAGTGTTACAATGTCAGAATGAATGCCTTGAACATTACATTCAAGAATTGCTTTCTTACCATATTCTTCAACAATTTCATCAATTTCTCGTTCACAAAGTTGAACTGTTTCTTCAATACGAGTTGGATTGATACGGCCATCAAGAATAAGTTTTTCAAGTGACCGACGAGCGACTTCTCGCCTAATAGGGTTAAATCCTGAAATAGTAATAATTTCTGGAGTATCAGTGCTAATAACAAATTCCATACCAGTTGCCATCTCAAGCGACTTTATATTTCTGCCCTCTTTACCAATAATTCGAGCTTTCATAGTATTTGCTTCTTCAATTGGTAGATGCACAACGCTTGAAGAGTTTGGGCTTACTTGATCAATAGTGTAACGCTGCATTGCACTAACAACTATCTGGTTTGAACGCTCTTTTGCTATTTGACGAGTTTCCTCTTCAACTTTTTGAATCCATTTTTCATTTGCAAGTTTTACTTCTGCTTGTAACGTATCAAACAATTCTTTTTTAGCTTGATCTTTACTGATACCAGCAATATTTTCTAATTTATTAATCAGTTCAGCATATAAAGATTTAAGTTTTTCTTCATTGCTATGCATAACTTCGCTCATACGAGAAAGCTTACGCTCTGTTTGTTGAATTTCTCTTCTTTGATCGTCAAGTTGTTCTTCTTTTTTTTCTAATGCTTCATATTTATCAGCTATTTTTGATTGAAGTCTTTCAAGCTCAAGTCGTTCTTTTTTAACTTCAGCCTCAAATTCCATTCTTTTTCTATAAATTTCATCTTTAACTTTTATCTGAGCTTCACGACGTTCATTTTCAGTTTCACGTTTTACTGACTTCCACTTTTCTTGAATTTTATTCATAGTCTCATGAGCTTCTGCCATTTTTTTACGAGCGTAAAAAAACATAATACCAGCTATGATGAGACCAAGAACACTTATTATCTGTATTATTATTGTTACCATTTAAATCTCTCTTACAATCAACATGATGTTAAACACTATTATCTGATGTTCACTAAACCTTAAACAAAATGCACTAGAGAAAATGGCTTGCTCTCGCTTTTTTTATAAAACATGAATAACAAAATAATCTTACAGTACAGAATTAAGCTTTTCCATAAGACGTTTTTGTGCCTGAAAAGCATTATCTTGTTGCTCTTCAAGTAAAAGAAGCTTGCTTGCCAATTGAAGAGCTGTAAGAACTGCTATCTTTGACGGTTCATCAACAGAATATTGTAAACTTTTCATAATTTGATCAACGTGACTTGCTGCCATTTGAAGATGATTTTCAGTTTGATCTGTAATAAGAAAATAAGATGAACCAAAGATAGTAACTTTTACCTTATTGCTCATCTAACGCCTCCGTTTTCAATCAGATCATCAATGTTTTTAATCAGATCATCAACAACTTGTTGTGTAGCAGAACGCTCTTCTTTTAACTCTAGCTCAACTTTTTTTGTTTCATGCAAAAGCGCACTTTCGAGTTGATTAATACGTAGCAATAATTGTTGATTTTCATCAATCAATTGCGCATTTTCTAACTTTTGACGCTTAATCAACTCAACAAGGCTTTCTATTTTTTGTTCTAACACATGCAAAATTTCCATGAGCATCTCCCCTTTTAAAATTAAAATTATTTCAAAAGCGTACTGCTAATGGAAATTTATTGTCAAGATTACGCTTGCATACTTACTTGAACAATTTTAGCAAATCCAGCTGGTTCAAAAATTGCCAACTGACTTAACATCTTTCTGTTCAACAAAATGTTTGCTTTCTTTAAGCCAAACATAAAACGACTGTATGATGTGCCGTGAGAACGAGCCCCAGCTTTGATACGTGTAATAAAAAGAGACCTAATATCACGCTTTTTAAGCTTTCTACCTTTATAAGCAAAAGCCATAGCACGCATTAAAGTTTCTTTAGCACGTTTAAATATATTTTTTCTTTGTCCCCAAAAACCTTTGGTTTGTTTTAATAAACGTTTATGACGTTTTTTAACAACTATACCGCGTTTAACTCTTGTCATGGTCGTATTCCATCCACTTTTTTTACTATTAATATGGTATTAACTGAGAAACTCTTGCCATATCAGATTGACTGATATACGCATTTTTACGCATCTGACGCTTACTTTTTCTTGTCTTTTTAGTCAACAAGTGGCGTCTCATAGATGCTGTACATTTAATTTTATTTTTAGCAGTTTTTTTAAAACGTTTTTTAGCTGCTGAATTTGTTTTTACCTTAGGCATCTTTTATCCAATCATTTCTTTAAATAAAAAATTTTCGACCACGCTGGTCCCGCTTTTATATCTTTATCTTCAGTAAGATGTTCTAATATACCTTCATCTTGAAAGGTCTGATTAATTTTTTGAAACATTTCAGTTCCACGCTCATGCTTAGTTGCAACCTCACGCCCTCTAAACAATAAAGTAACTTTCAGATGTTTACCATCTTCTAGAAACCCAATTCCTTGTTTCATTTTGGTGATATAATCATGCTCACCAATCTTAGGACGCAACTTTATTTCTTTTACTTGTATAACCTTTTGATGTTTTTTAGCCTCAGCCTGCTTCTTTTTTCTTTCATAAAGCTCTTTGCCAAGATCCATAATCTTAACAATTGGCACATCCTTTCCTTCGGAAAGCATTACCAAATCAAGGCCTGCATCTCGCGCACGAAACATCGCTTCATCACGAGAAACAACCCCAACATTCTTACCATCTTCAGCTATTAACTGAACTTCGCGAGCACGAATTGCTTCGTTAGCTACAATTCCGTTTGTAATTTTATCTTTCAAAGGACAAATACCTTCTTAACTATTTTATAATTGTACACTTGTACCTGATATAACATTGTATACTTTTGCTCTAATCGCATCCGCAACAACAACATCTTCTTTCAAAAACCTAAGCGCTTGATCTCTTCCTTGAGCAATTTTATTTCCCTCATAAGAGAACCAAGAACCCGATTGAGTAATTACTCCATAATGAACAGAAGCATCAAGCAAATCTAACTCTCTACTAATACCTTCCGTAAACAATAAATCCAACTCAACCTTCTTAAAAGGAGCTGCAACTTTATTTTTTACTATTTTAACACAAACTCTATTACCGACATGATCTTCGCCATTTCGCAAACTTGCAATACGGCGCACATCAACTCGTAACGATGCATAAAATTTTAATGCATTACCACCTGTTGTAGTCTCTTTATTTGCAAATGGCAAACTATTAATAGTCTGTCTTATTTGGTTAATAAAAATTAAAACAGTCTTAGATTTATGCACTACAGGAGTTAATTTACGCAAAGCTTGAGACATTAAACGAGCCTGCAAGCCAACATGAGTATCTCCCATATCACCTTCAAGTTCAGCTTTTGGCACAAGCGCAGCAACAGAATCAACAACAATAATATCAACAGCCCCAGAGCGTATTAACATCTCAACAATATCTAAAGCTTGCTCACCATAATCAGGCTGAGAAATGATTAAATCATTCACATTAATACCCAATTTTGCAGCATGCTCAGGATCAAGGGCATGCTCAGCATCGATAAAAGCACAAATCCCGCCATTACGTTGAGATTGAGCTATAGCTTGCAAAGCAAGTGTTGTTTTACCAGAAGCTTCTGGCCCAAAAATTTCGATAACGCGTCCTACTGGGTATCCGCCAATTCCAATTGCTTGATCTATTAAAATAGAACCACTTGAAATGGCAGCAACTTTTGAACCTACAGACTGACCAAGAAGCATAACCGCTCCCTTACCGTACTGTTTATCTATCTGAGCAAAAGTTACTTCAAGCGCTTTTTGCTTTACCGCAGCGTTAGGAGCAACTTTTGAGCCGTCTTCATGCATTTCAGCATATTCTATACTTGTTGAGGATGTTTTTGTTTTCATAAAAGACTGTCTTTTCCATGTATTAATTCTTTATTGATCTTAATTGTAGCAGTTCTGAATAAAGACGCAAGACAAGCCCTTGAAAACAAGTTATGAATTGTAGGATAAGCTTCGCCTTCTGCTTTTATTTTTTGAGATTCAAAATCCTTTAAATCATCTTTTTTAAGCTCATCAAGCATAACTATCAAAGCTTTATTTTTTGAAATTTCTTGAGTAATTTCACCAGGTACTGTTAATTCCATAAAGTTATCTGGGTAGCCTTGTTCAAAAAGATTCTTGAAGCTTTCTTTATCTTTTGGATCTATAAATGAAGTTTTTTCTATTTTTGCACCCTCTACCTCTACAAGTGTTCCATTTTTATGAGCAAGCGAAATAGCTTTTTTTACAGCATTAGTCAAAAGAAGATGAGTTTTTTCTTCTTTATAATCATCCATTACCTGATCAATCATACTAGAAAATGCTGGTAAATGTTTTGCCTTTTTCTCTGTTAATTTAAGTATAATCCCTTTTCCATTTTCTATAAAAACTGCATAATCACCATCATTTCTTATAGAAAAAATTCTTTGAAACGATTGTTCACTATTTTTTTCTACAGGTCCTATTTTTGATTCAGAACCATGATGTTTTTTTATAAACTGAAAAAAGACATCCTCATTTTTTTCTTTAATAACCCTATCTGCTTCACGAACAAAATTCCTTCTAAAGTATTGCTCTGCAAGAGATTTTTCAATAAGGCTTTTCACGCTTTCTAAACTACTAAAAACAGGATCTTTTCTATCAATTCTTTGAATAATGGCATAACCATCTGCAGTTTTAACAATTGGACTAATATCGCCATTATTTTTTAAACGAATCACTGCTTTTTCATAATCTTTATCTTTAGTTCCTCGCGCAAAATAATCAACCAACCCACCATTTTGAGCACTTTTTTTGTCTTGTGAAAATTCTTTAGCTTTTTCTGCAAAAGATTCTGGATTTTCTAATAATTGTTTATAAATATTTTCTGCATATTTATATAAACCTTCAGTTCCTTTTTCTGACAATTGATTGAAAATAATTTCTCTTACTTTAAATTGAGCTGGCTTTTCTATATAACGAGTTGCTTTATTTTTTGCATAATATTCTGCAATTTCAGTTTCACTTATTTTAATTCCAAAATCTGCTGCATCAAATTTCCATACTGCTCCAAAACGTTGCTCTGGAATCCAATACCAATTTTCATTATTAGATTTTTTTTCATAAAAATTACGTAAATCTTCTTTTGTTACAGCATCTTTTTGTACTTGTTGTTTGAAGTAAGAAATATCAAATTTTTGAACCGAAAACTTTTTAGCAACATGGCGCATAGTGTAAATATCTTTTGAAAAGAAATGGGGTACATACATTACAGATTGCCCTATTAATGAAACAAATTCATTTTTTATTTTTTCAATTAATTGAAGCCTTACCTCTTCCATTTCTGGACTCATAATCCATTGACTTAACGCATACACATTAATTTTACCGTCTTGACTTACTATAGATGCCGGTAATAAATGGCCGATTTCATTTTTAATAAAATGAGGATTTGCTAATTTTTCTTCTATATATTGATCAGACAAAGTAATCGCCAAAGAATCTCCAAGCTGCTGTACCAATTCTTGACTAATAATTTGTTGCAACGCGCTTGATCGAGTATCAGTATTTATCCCCATAAGCTTCATGTAAAGATCAGCTTTTTGACCATAATATTGTCTTATTAATTTAATTTTTTCATCTTCTTGATACACAACATTTTGAAATGATTGCAAAGAGACCGAGTGACCATTAACACTGGCAACTCCATCTACAGATGAACCAAATGATTTCATAAGCATACGAGTAATTCCATAGCCCCCAAGTATTGTTAATGCAATAACTAGTAAAAAAACTCTTGCTATGGTGTGCTTCATTCCTTTACGGATTTTCATTATAATCATATTAACCTTTCTTTTTTTCTATAATTTGTACATCAGAAATGAATTCTTTATTTTTTATACGTCTAACAACAAGATCCAAATTATTTTTATCTTTAAATTCACCTGTTACCACTTGAAACCACTTCCTTTTTTTACCTTTTGGCGTTGTGCTTACATGTTCAATTAAAGAAGCATTTTTATCTATAACTTGAATACGTTGTAAAAAAACACGTGCAGCTTGTAGTGTACCAAACCCAGCAAGTCGAGCAAGATAAACTATCTCATGAGATTTATTTATCTCATCAAGAACATTCTGTGATAAATTTTCTTTTTGACTCTCAACAATATCAACTGGTAAATTTTGACCATCATAAGATTGCAAATCATCTAAAGTTAAAGTGGGAATATTATCTACAGAATGCTCTGTTGTTAACTCTTGTATTTTTTCACCACTATCTACAATTCCCTCTTCTTCAGAATCAGCTGAGTCTTGATTTTCTATTTGAGTAACATCTGTTGATTCATTATCAATAGAATCAGCAGTGTCATTACCTTCAAATTCTACACTATCTCTATCATTCATGGTGTATAAGGCATAACTAATACGATCTGCAAAAGAATCTTCTTCTATTTTTTTTATAAAATATTCAACTGCTTTTTTTTGCCCCCAAAAATATCCTGCTGTAAAACTTATAAGACCAAAAAATAATAGCCCTGAGGCTATCCAATTGATTTGATGTGGTGAAATAATAATTTCAGATTTTCCAAAAGAACCGCTCCATTTTTTTAAAAAACTTTTCATTACGCATTATCCTTTAAAAATGTTTTCAATGCTGAAACCAGGGTACTATTTTTTTCAGTTAGATCAAACTCTATTGCTGCAGAAGGATGCAAAAAATATGAGTGTAGTTTTTTTTGTAACATTCTCCAAAAAGTACATTGTCTTTTTGCATAATTACGTGTCTTTTTTTGAATACTTTCTATTAATTGCTCATAGCTAATATTGCCATCATTATAAAGTATATATTTAATGATATCATCATAACCGATAATTTTTTTTATCAATAAAAAGTCTTGCCACTCAGTTCCTAATATTTTTTCAACTTCATCAATCCATCCTTGTTGCATCATAATTTCTGTTCGTTGATTGATACGTTGATACAATTGATCCCTTTTGCGATTTAAAAACAGAACCAAAACTTCCGCTTGAAAAGGAACATAATCTGGCACAAGGTCTGAAGGCTTTTTTCCAGATAATACAATATCAATTGCCCTTGTAATTCGATATCTATCTTGAGTTGCTAAAGATAAAGCTCTTTCAGAATCATGTTGATATAAATATTTCCATAACTCTTCTGTAGTTGCATGTTCTTTATCGATAATTTCAATATTTTTATTTAAAACATCTTGATTAATACTCTCTAAATTTTCTTTTGGAGGAAAAAATAAAGATTTGATATAAAAGCCAGAACCACCAACAATAACTGGAATTGATCCTTTATCCCATACACTTTCAATCGTTTCTAAAATTAATTTTCTATATTCAACAACCGTAATATTTTTAGGAGTCTTACAATAATCAAAAAGATGATGTGGTATTATTTCATTTTTCCAATCTGGTTTTGCTGTTCCAATAGAAAGAGGCTCATAGAGCTGCCCTATGTCACCATTAATAATTTCTATTGAATTAAGTTTATCAAGAGATAGCGCTAGATCTGTTTTTCCAACACCTGTAGGACCATAAATAATAATAAGCTTTTTTGAATAATTCATAACAAGTAATGTTAGCAAAAAATGACTTTTTAGAAAAATTATTTTTTTTAAGCGTCTTAATATCAGACTATAGCCATTTAATGAGCCTCGTTAAAGAAAAATCGATTAAAAATAAAAAAAAGAAGAGCAACCAGTATAATGCTTAAAATAAAAGCTTGGATAGAACAATCAATATAAAACTTTATGCAATTTTATTACTATTAAATTAGCCATTTTTTTAAATAAATGGCTATTCTTAAAAAGAGATTAATGTTATGTGTTTTATATTAAATAAGGTTATATATGAAAAAATTAAGTATACTATTACTAATAATTGCAGCGCAAAATGCGCAGTCAGCAGAATGTAAGCGTAATCAAAGACCTACATTTTTAAGTTCACTTAAAGAGTCTGAAAAAAAAGCAGCAATAGCATTACAAAAAGAAAAAGCTGATCAAGAAAAACAAGTAATAAAGAAAAGAAATTCAGTTTTACTTTCTAGATATTACGATTATAGAGACAGCGTAAATAATTTCGCATCCTCATGTTATTTTAGAGAAATACCAAGCAATGAAGTTGCTGAACATGAATTTCTTAAATTCATGAATTTAAAAGATGGTATTGATAAAATTGCACAATCTTTTTATAGTCTTCTTTCTGCTAACGAATATTACAATATAAGATTAAAAAGGGATATAAGAAGAATGGTAAAGCATGTACGTATTGGTTGTTTTGTTTCTGAATTATTTCCACAAATAGAAGAAGGTGTAAAATCAGAAAAAGACCTTAGAGAATTACTAAAAGAACACAAATCTTTTATTGCTTCTTTTTCTTCATCAATTCTTATGTGATGAGGATTATTAAAACTAATTAAGGTATCAAAAGAAAATTAAAAAAAGCAGCATAAAAATTTTTATGCTGCTTTTTTTTGCTTGATTGCATTTACTTTTAACTATTTAAGAAGCAATAAAAGATTTATTCTCTTTATTATATTATGGATGGTTTCTTTTTATTCCCTCTATTATATTATCTATAGTTTCTTTATGTTCTTTAGATATTGCACATTCAAACGCTTTTTGACGTTCTTTAGGGATTGCACGGTCAAACTCTGCTTGACTTTCTTTAGGTAGTTTTAAGTTTAGTTGAGGCAATTGCTTTATTGCCCAAACTAAAACAACGTGAGCCTCTTCTTTTGAACGTTTAATATCGATTCTTGAACAAATTTTTTCAACTTTACATAAGTATTCATCAAAAATAATATTTTTTCTTCGACTTTCTATCCGTTGTCGTTCTTCTTCTCTTTTTCTCCATTCTAGTTCTAATTGTTTTTCCCATTCTAGTCCTGCTTCACTTTTTATCCATTGTAATTTTGATGCTTTTGCAGATCTCATTTGCGCAATATAGTTTTGTCTTCTCTCCGCTTTTTTAAGATGATCTTTAATTCTTTCATTAATTTTTTTAGCTTTTTCTTTTTGTAATGCTATTTCTTTAAGCCTATCTAATGCTGCTTTTTTTTCAGATTTGCTTTTTATAATTTCTTCTATATTTAATTTTAAAGGTTTTTTAGTAAATGATCCTTTTAATGGCTTTGAATAATTTGAAGGTTGTACATTTTGTCCTGCAATTATTAGTAATAGTATAATTAATTTTTTCATTATTTTTTCATCTATATCTCTATTTAAGATAATAAAAGATAAAATAATAAGAGGGATTTTTTCCCTCTTATTATTTTATCTTTTATTGCATATGTGAATGAAGCATTCCTTCTGATGCTGGAAACAAAGATCGTAATTTTTGTATTGCATTATCTTCATCTACTTGTTGAGCAGCAGAAATTTCTTCGGCAAGTAACAATTCTGCTTTTAGTAAAATTGTTTTTTCTCCAAATGAAAGTTCTTTAACACGAGATATAAATTTAAGATCTCGATATATTTCAGAAATATCTTTAAGAGAGCCGGTGCTTATTTTTGTTTGATATTCTTTATTTCTTTTATTCCAATTTGATCCTGTTATTTCTGTTTTTATTTGTTTTGCAGGTTGAGTAATAGTTTTAAGCATGTCATCAATATGGCATGTTGAACTTAATGGCCTGATTCCTACTTCTTCGATTCTATCTTTTGGAACCATTACAGTCATATCCTTGTTTTGAAATTTTAATTCATAAAAAACAACAGAGTTTCCTGCAACTTCTCTTGAAAAGACTTTGCAAATTAATGCGACGCCGTAACCTGGATATACCACTTTATCATTAAGTGAGAACATAGTACTTTTCTCCCCAAAGATATACTTATTATCCAATTAGGAAGCCTTATCATGCATGGATATAAGTATACCATTTTTACAGATAGTTTCATTAAACTTACACAATGATAATTTCATCAAAAGTTTACTTTTAATTACATATGGTTAAAAAGAACTTTCTTGTATACTACAAATGTGGTTCATAAGAAATCTCCTGATCATTAAAAGGAACGCTTCGTGAAAAAAATCTTATCGAATATACTGATTAGCAAAGAACAAAGTAAAGTTAGTAGCTTATTTTCTTTCAAAACGCTCTCTGAGAAGTTCTTTTGGGCTTTAAAATGGAATAGCTTTGAATCAATCATTTATCAAGCTATTTTTATAGTTCATCAATATTATTTATATTCATATATAGAAACAAAATTATATGGAATTATTAGTACTTTTTTTGCATTATCATATCTGGCAATAACTATAATAATGGGAGCATTAGATGTTGCTCTTATGCCATGGATTGTTAACTTTACCCAAAATAAATCAACTTTTTTAAAATGCATAAAAGATCATATCGCTCCGCAATTAATATTTTTTTTACTTATGCCTTCTATTGTTTTTATATTTTTTAAAAAGACATGGTTAATGAACAGCTTTTCTGTTTTTGAAAATCACCTTATTATAATGGCAATTTTTATTGCATGCGAAGGAATAAAAAAATTATTACGTCATTTTTTACAATTACTTTTTTTAAACAAATCCACAGCTCTTTTAGAAATTTCATATATTATATTTTATTGCAGTATGGTTTGGGGATATTACTTTTATACCCATAAGTTTTCTATTATAAATCTTATTATTCCTTTTATTATTACTTCTTTATTAAGCATCATAGGAATGCTATCTACTCTTTATTTTTTTTATAAAAAATTACCATCATCTCAAAATTCGCCAATGTTGCCTTTACCTACATGGAAAAAAATTGGTTATTTAAGAATTATTATATCAATCAATCAAATAAGTAGATCACTTTTTTCGAGTAATATTTTAATTCCATTATCATCATCACTTTTTGGTTTTTTAGAAGTTGCTCGCATAAGTTTTATAAATTATGTAAGTCATACTTTTACATTTTTTATGTATAAAATATGCGCTCCTTCGATAGGTGCATTTTTTGCAAAAATAAAAATATTAACATCTCACGACCAAAAAAGAGCATTCATATTAGTTGCAAAAACAATAGGTCTTGTCTTAGGAATTATGACATTTTTTTTCATGACATTCTTTTTTATAAAAATATATAAAAATGAAACGCTGTCAGATTCAACAATATTTTTATTACTAGGTTTTTTAGTTACTCATACGATAGAAAATATATTTATTATGTATGAAAAATTCTTAATTATGCGCAACAGATCAGAGCTTTTAGCATCTATCAATATAATAAATCTTATACTTTCATATATTATTATCGCTTTGAGCCCATCATTATTTTTAGCTGCATTAATATGTTTTTTACTCAGATGCATAATGTTTGTGCTTTTATCATACGGCATGTTTATGTTAAAAATATAGATGATTATCAGAATTAAAATATCCTTAAAACCTTATTTGAGGGCGTTTAAAAAACAAAAACAAGAATCGCCTTCAACAAACGTTTTTCAACAGGATAATATATTTTGTAGTAAGCCAGATATTAAAAGAAATTTAAGTTCCTATAAAATATCTATTCTTTATAATGTTATTATCAGAATTAATGTAACAAAAAAACAATCCTGTTAAGCAAAAACACACAATGCTTTATATATCAATTTAAACTAAAGATTTTAGACCTTATAAATAAAATATTAATTACTTTCTATAATCGTAAAGCATTAAGGCTTTTAAAGTGTTTTGGCTAATTTAAAAAGCTAAAATGTCTTATATGAAACTATTGATTTGTAGGTTGTCAAATATGTATACTATTAGTAATTATATAATATATAATAATAATTGTGAGGCAAAAATGAAGAAAATAGCTATTCTGTTTTTAACAACATATAACCTACATAGCGGAACAACGCTGCAAAAAATTTCAAATCCATCTTTTTTAAGAGCTTTAAGAGAGTTTAGTCAATCTGCAAAAGGAAAAGCTGCTCAAAATATTAATGACCTTCGTAATGGTTATGAAACTCAAGTAATGCCTCATGTAAGAGATTTAAGAAAATCAGTTAATGACTCTTTTCAAACTATGAAAAATAAAGCTGCTGAAAATGTTAGGAATGATTTATTGCTTCAAGAAGAAGTAAATGCCCTTCGCAATACTTATGAAGCTCAAATAACTCCTGGTAATAATCCATGGTATGAAAAAATAAGAAACGGTATTAAAAATTATTTTGAATATCAAAATAAAAAAAGCGATGTTTTGCATGAATATATTCATGGTAAAAAACCAGATTTTTTCCCTAAAGAGGGACCCTTATTTAATAAGCAAGAGAAAATAAAAGATCTAAAAGAATTAGCAACCGACAAATCAGTACTTGCTCAGTTATTAGCAACTGTAGGGCTTGGTTGCTATATAAACGCTAATAAAGATCATCATGAAAGTGAAAAACCTTAATTGAATAAAGAAAATTGAGATTAAATAATCAATAATTTTTTTGTAAGTATGTCTTATCTTTTATACATGATATACTCTGACTAATTTTATTATGAAAGTCAGAATAATTTATGAAAAAAGATCTTTTATTTTCAAAATTTTTTCAAGCAATTAATTGGAATCTTTTATTATATATTTTTTATAAAATATGCTTCATAATAGTCTCCTACAAGCTTTATTCAAAAATATCATCTTTTTATTTTTCTCAATGGGCAATGGGTAATGCAATTGTATTTTTAGTATTATTATTAATAGATCCAGGTTTTAAAAAATCAGTTCCTCGCTTTTATCCACTTTTTGCACAAGATGATTATTATTACAATAGATTTATTATAGGGATAATTACTACACAAATACTTATATTAATAGCAGCTCTGATTGGCTTTTTGCACATTGTTTCTTTATTTATAAAAATACCAGAGCTTTACAATATCTTAGGAATGCTATTATTAATAGAAGGAATAGGAGGAGTTTTTCAAACAATTTACCATGCACATTTTAAAAACAAACAATTTAATTTTTTTAATATTGTATGCACCCTTCTGGAAATGATAAGTAATATTTATTTTATCATGACAATAAACAATGAATTAGGCCTTATAAAGGCGCTTTTCATAACAAAAATAATTTCTGGAATAGTACTTATACTATGTTCATTGTTTTTTATTTCTCAACTTAATAATGATCATCTTATTGAACAATATCCATTAAAAAATCCTAAAAAAACAATTCATGATTTTATAATTCATTCATTACTAATGTGGGCTTCTACAGCAATAAAAGCATTAACCGAACGTAATGCTTTATTTCCATATATTACTCATTTTTTTGGAGAAAATGTTGGAAATAATTTTAAAATAGCTCATGATAGCGCATTGTTTTTTCAAAGAATAGGAATAAAAGCACTAGGATCTGCCGATACATCGCTACTTTCTTACACCTATATAAAATCAAATAAGAATAAAGATTTACGGCAATCATTTGATATTATTGTAAAGATTATTTCTTTGATCACGCTACTATTAGTTTTTTTAAGTATTCTTGTTTTTTTTCTTAGATACACAGAATTATCACATAAAATTTCAAAAGTTTTTTATATTGTTGTTATTGGTTATATTATCGAAATATATCTTTCACCTTATGAAAGAATATTAGAAGTTAAGCAAGAATATAAAAAATTATGGATTGCTTACACTCCTTATTTATGCATAACAGTAGGGTTATTTGTAATTCAATTTTTTACAAAATTTTCTATAAATTTATTCTCTTTACTTGTCATTATTCATAGCAGTCGTATTGTAAGCTCATTAATATTTACTTATTACGGAAAAATGCTCTTTAAGAAAAATATTAATTTAAAAAAATAAGCATAATATGCATCATCAAATAATGTTAATGATCTTCTTGATGATGAAATTAGGCGACGCCGCCCTTCTATAGATCATGAAAAATAACTAACAACAGCAGTAAATGCTCTTATTAATGCAGATATAGATTGTTATTCGGAATAGAAAATGAACTGACAAGAATAATACTAGATAGTATTTATAATGCAGAAACAATTAAGAATTCCTTATGACATAAGAATATTTTATCAAAAAATGACAATCATTTTCTAAAAACGCCCCCATTTTACCTTTTAATGGTTTTGATTTTGTTTTTAAAAAAAAATAAATAACTATTTAATAAAATATTACACTTGCTATTAATCATAAGCGTTCTATTGGTTAAGTAATAAGCAACTTTTACGTGTACGTCTAATTGGTTATAAGTTTTCCCATTCCCATTACCATAGATTATTATTTCTTTATTTCTATTATTATAAGGTTCTTATCTTATACTTAGTTTATTATCTCATTATATGACCCTATATAACCCTACTCTCTTATTAATCTTATTTAATTTAATCCTTTTTAATTTAATCCTTAAAAATAGTTAAAATTCCTTTTAAACACACGAAGTCAAGACTTACACCCCCAAAGCTTTACCCACAGCGTTATAAAGGGTGTAAGTCAAAGACGGAGTGATTCTGCGCGCATTAAACCCAAGTCTTATAAATAAAAAGCCTTAAATTTAAAATTTCCGCCCAAACCTCAAATACAAAAAGATAAAAATAGGCTCTATTATTAACCGTAATAATAAATTATACGACAAGAAATCATCGAAATAAGCTCTCTAAAATAATTAATTAAAAAAAAAATAAATAAAAAGCTCACAAAAATTTTTATATAGTTTTATAAATTTTTATATTTTTATAAAGAAATGTGAGTGATTCTGACTAAAATAATATGAGTCTTTTCTTGACATTAAAAAAATAGTATTTATCATATAAATCGAAAGTTTTCAAAGAACAAAATCAAAAAATAAAGGTGCGATATGGCTAAAAAAATTATTGGTATCGATCTTGGTACCACCAACTCAGTAGTAGCATTCATGGAGGGTGGATCTCCAAAAGTTATACCTAACAAAGAAGGAAACAATACAACCCCTTCAATCGTATCTTTTGACAAAGAAGGTCGTCGCCTTGTAGGTATACTCGCAAAACGTCAAGCGGTAACAAATCCAGAAAATACAATTTTTTCTGCAAAGCGTTTTATTGGTCACAAATTTGAAGAAGTTACCAATGAAGCAAAAAACTTACCTTATAAAATTACAAAACGGGACAATGGCGACGTATCTATAGTAGCTCAAGGCAAAGAATATAGTCCTCAAGAAATTTCAGCTGCTGTTCTAAGTCAATTAAAACAAGTTGCTGAAGACTACCTAGGAGAAACTATAACAGAAGCTGTCGTAACAGTTCCTGCATATTTCAACGATCAACAAAGACAGGCAACCAAAGATGCTGGTAAAATTGCAGGACTCGACATTAAACGTATCATTAACGAACCAACAGCCGCAGCTCTTGCATATGGACAAGACAAAAAGAAGCAAGGCATCATTGCTGTATTCGATTTTGGTGGTGGAACATTTGACGTATCTATCTTAGATATTAACGACGGCGTTATAGAAGTACGCGCAACCAACGGAGATACTCATTTAGGCGGTGACGACATTGATCAACGCATCATGAATTACCTAATCGATACATTTAAACAAGAACAAGGTATCGACCTTCGTAATGACAAAATGGCAATACAACGCTTAAAAGAAGCTGCTGAAAAAGCAAAATGCGAACTATCAACATTGCACGAAACAGAAATCAACCTTCCTTACATAACAGCTGATTCAACCGGTCCAAAGCACATGAACATCAAACTTTCTCGTGCAAAAATGGAATCACTCTGCGCAGATCTTTTCAATCGACTACTTGAACCATGCAAAAAAGCAATGGCTGATGCAGGACTTTCCCAAAATGATATTGGCGAAGTTATTTTAGTAGGTGGATCAACTCGTATTGCAAAAGTTCAACAATTAGTAAAAGACTTTTTTGGAAAAGAACCAAACCGTTCAGTAAACCCAGATGAAGTTGTAGCGCTTGGTGCAGCTATACAAGGTGGTGTACTTGCTGGAGACGTTACCGATGTTCTTCTTCTTGACGTAACTCCACTTTCTCTTGGTATCGAAACAATGGGTGGTGTATTTACAAAATTAATCGAACGAAATACAACTATTCCAACAAAAAAATCTCAAGTCTTTTCAACTGCAGAAGATAACCAACCAGCCGTAAGCATCGTTGTATATCAAGGTGAACGATCAATGGCAAGCGACAATAAATTACTTGGACAATTTCAATTAAATGATATTCCTCCAGCACGTCGCGGAACTCCTCAAATTGAAGTTACTTTTGACATCGATGCTAATGGTATTGTAAGCGTATCTGCAAAAGATAAAGGAACTGGAAAAGAACAAAAAATTACCATTACTAGCGGAAGCGGACTCAGCAAAGAAGAGATCGAAAAAATGGTAAAAGATGCTCAAGAACACGAAGCTGAAGATAAGAAAAAACAAGAGCTTGTAGAAAAAAGAAACAAACTTGACGGTCTTATAAGCGACGTAGAAAGAACACTTTCAGAACACCAAGCAAAACTTGATGCAACAGAAGTAGAAAATGTTAAAGCCGCTCTAGAAACTGCAAAAACAAAATTAAAAGATCACGCAGAAAATGCAGAAGAACTAGAAAAAGCAAGCAATGAACTTATGCAAGCATCTCAAAAAGTTGCCGAACAAATCTATAAAGAACAACAAACTCAAGCACAAGATAATGCTCACACAACAGAACAAAATTCTTCATCAAATAATACTGAAACTATTGATGCAGAAATAAACGAATAAATCATAAGCATTATCAGCAACAGTACAACTAAAAAAGAGCCGAAACTTTTCGGCTCTTTTTTTATAACTATTAAAACTATGTTTAAGAAATATCAAAATCCAATTTTCTTAAGCATCCAATACCAAGCATGCAACATTCTTTTTCCTATAATACGCAAAACATCTTTACATTTTTCTATAACCATTTCTCTATCTGAAATACCACTCTCAACGCCTTCAATTTCAGCAATATTTTTAACAATTACATATTGTTGCGCATTAGTTAAAGGAGCAACTTCTTGAGACTGACCAGAACCAACGGCAACAATCTCCTTACAAGAAAGATCTGCTGTATTTAAATTAAAAGACAGACAAGAAAAGATCACCAACATTTTTACTATTTTTTTCATAACAACCTCCAATTCAATATTTTTTATCAAATTATAATAAAAATCCGCTTAAATAAGCGGTTCTCATTATTAAAAATTTGAATACCTTCTTTAGTATAGCAAATCAAAGCAATTAAAAACAAGGGGCTTTAAAGCCCCTTGTAATATTTTTACTTAGAACATTTCTTACTACTAAAACATTCGCCCTTTTTTAAAACATTAACCCATACCACGCTTGCAATATTTACAAACCCTGAAAGCACAAGCGCTCCAAATATCCAATCTCCACAGCAGCTCATACTATTCATAATTGGGTTTTCAAAGCCAAGCCCATATAACCCAAAACCTATTACAGCAACTGAAGATACACACTTAGCACTCAACAAAGCCACTCTTAGTAAAGACATACTGTCTCTCCTTAAGTAAAAATATTAATAAAATTGACTATCAATAGTATTAACAAAGTAATCCATAGACTTTCAACCTACTCCAATCTTTTAAAAAAATAAGCCTATTTATAAGCTTATCGCACCCAGCAACCAATTATACGAGTAGCCTCATAAAAAATTGAATGATATAATATTAAAAAATTTAATTACTTTAACCTTAAAGATTTATAAAAATGACAATCAAAGCAGGCCTTGTAGGGCTTCCTAACGTAGGAAAATCAACTCTCTTTAATGCTTTAACAAAATCTCAAGTTCCCGCAGAAAATTACCCTTTTTGCACCATCGACCCTCACCTTGCAATTACTCAAGTCCCCGACAAACGACTTGATGACTTAGCAAAAATATACGGATCTCAAAAACATATTCCTGCAACTATGTCATTTGTTGACATTGCAGGACTTGTAAAAGGAGCAGCTCAAGGAGAAGGCCTTGGTAATCAATTTTTAAGCAACATTAGAGAAGTAGATTTAATACTACATGTTGTTCGATGCTTTGAAGCAACTGATAATGACCCTGTAAACCCACTTGATCACTTTGATATTATCGTTACAGAATTAGCACTTAAAGATTTAGAAATGATCGAAAAACGACAAGCAAAAATAACAAGCACCATGAAAGCAGTTCAAAACAAACCTGCAGAAAAAAAACTTCTTGAAGATGAATCTTTATTACTCAAACAAATACAAGAAGCTCTTAATGCTATGAATATTGAACAAGTAAGAGCATTGTTTACTAATACAAAACTAGAAATGATCCCTCTTTTAACTGCTAAAAAATTTTTAATTGCAGCAAACATGTCAGAATTAGACTTTGCACTTAATGCATTTAATAACAATTCTTTTTATCAAGCAATAATCAAACGCTTTGGACAAGATCGTGTTATTCCTGTATGTGCTCGGACAGAATATGAACTTGCTCAACTTGATGACGAACAAAAAAAAGAGATGATGAACATGCTCGATATAACATTTTCTGGTATCGACACTATTATCACCAAAGCATACCATGCATTAGGTCTCATCACATTTTTTACCGTAGGCCCTAAAGAAGCGCATGCTTGGCCAATAAAAAAAGGATTAACTGTCAGAAAAGCAGCCGGAGAAATACACTCTGACCTTGAACGAGGATTTATTTGTGCAGATGTCTTTTCTTGCGAAGATATTTTAACATATGGATCAGAAGCTGCTGCTAAAACTGCAGGAAAAATGAGAACCGAAGGACAAGATTATATTGTTCAAGATGGTGATCAATTACACATTAAATTTAATGTATAACAACAACACTAAAAATTAAAAAAGTTGCATAAAGAAAAATATTCTTATGCAACTTTTTATTATAAAAATAAATATCTATACTTTTTTCAACAACAATGGGAGTAAATATTCTTTATGGCACTCACTTGCCCAATCAGAAGCTTTAAACCCTTTACTGTCATGCAAATAAAGCAAAGCTCCAAATTTAATAAACGTTTTTGTATATTTTTTATAAGCATTCGTAAATAACTCATCTGCTTTTATATCAGAAGCTTTTTTAACTAAAACAATAAGTGGTGTATTACCTGTCTTTGAACCTTTTGAATTAATAGAAAAATCAAGCAAAAAAGCCATTACACTTTCTAAATCTTCATCATCTAAAGCACGATCAAATAATTTTTTTCGCTCATACAAACTAAGCTTGTTTTCAGATTTATCATTAAAATCAAAATAACAACCAAGCTCATTTGCTAATTCAGTTTTAGCCTTTTGATCAAATAAATTAAGTTGAATTCGATCATTTAATAAATGATCATCAGATGCATAAAAAGAATGTATCGTAAAAAACATTATACAAGTTAATAACTTATTCATAATCAAACCTCCTTAATTATTAATATATATTATTAGTATAAATAAAAACAAAGACTACTCAACAGCCCTTACTTATCAAAAAAACCAAGCTTAAAGATTAAAAAACAAGGGACTTTCGGCCCCTTGTTTATCTATTAAAAATTAAAAAACTTTAACTTTTCCATTGCAAAGCAATATCAATAAGCAAATGAGTTCCCATGCCTGTTGCTATACCTGGCCTAAAATAAGGCTTATCAGGAACATTAAATGCTGATGGCGCAATATCAATATGAGCCCACGCAACATCTCCAACAAAGTTACTTAAAAAACAAGCTCCATTGGTTGCGCCAGCTTTATATTTTGTTTTTCCATCATTACAAAGATCAGTATGATCGCCTTTTACCATCACCTTATAATCATCTATTAAAGGTAATCGCCAAACATGATCACCAGAAGTAATAGAAGCTGCCTGAATTTTAGCAAACAAATTTTCATCCTGAGTCATAAGACCACTAAAAAATGGACCTACTGCATGAACACATGCCCCTGTAAGAGTTGCAATATCAATCATTGCATCAGGCTTATAATTTTTTTCAGCATAAGCAAGCGCATCTGCAAGAACCAAACGGCCTTCTGCATCAGTATTTCCAACAAGAGCTGTTTTACCGTTATAAAAAGTTATAATATCTCCAGGATGATTTGCACTTCCACTAACCATATTTTCAGCAAGAGCTGCAAATCCTATAACATTAACACCTGCTTTCAATTCTGAAAGCGCCGCTACTGCATTAATTACTGCCGCCGCACCAGACATATCATCTTTCATATCTTCCATATATCCAGTTGGTTTTATATTAAGACCACCTGAATCAAAAGTTATCCCTTTACCAACAAATGCAAGCGTCGGAGCATTCTCTTGATCTGTTTTATATTCAACAATAACTAAATGACTATCATGCTGCGAACCCATACCAACAGCTTTAAGACCGCCCATTCCCATCTTTTCTATTTGATCTTCATTAAAGATAGTAATATTTAAATTATAATCTTGAGCAACTTGCTTTGCCTGATCTGCAAATGAATGTGGTGTCATAATATTAGCTGGCAAATCAACCCAAAGACGAGCTCTATTAATCGCATCCGCAACAACAATCCCTATTTGAGCACCTTTTTGAGCCGCTTCTAAATCTTTAGATTCAACTACAAATGTATATGATTCTACCTTAAAAATACGTGCATCTTTTTCTGTAATAAATTGATCAAATGCATATGACGCTTTCATAGAAATACACGCCATTTTTTGCAAAATATATTGAATAGGATGACCAAAATCTTTTTCATGCGCAGCATGAGCAACCAATGATTCAATCTTTAAATTCTCAGCACAACGAATAGAACGAGAAACAGCCTCTCTTAGCGTTTCCAAGGTATAATAAGATCCCTGCTTTTTACCAATACCAGATAAAATAATATATGCTATTGATGAATTATGCATAAAAGGAAACGAAAATATTGATCCCTTTTTTCCTACAAATTTCTTTTCTTGAACAAGCTTGTCAAACAAACCATACTGTTCATTTAATAATTGTTCTATTTCTGATGAAAATTGCTCATCTTCACCCACAAAAAACACATATCCCTTTACCGAGTGCTCTAGTAACGGCTTATCGGTAACAGCACACTTAATCATACAAAGCTCCTTACAATAGATAATTTTATAGAAAGAATAGAGAGTAATTTTAGCAAAGTTATTAAAATAAATCGAATCAACTCAATTAATATTAAAAAAGAAAGCGTGTATTTAACACGCTTTCTTTTTTAACTCAAAGACTATCTAAAAAATTATGGCTTTCTTGTACTTATTTTTGCTTGCACATTCTCAGGAGATTCTAAATAAGGAACCCCCTTATCCCATTGAACAAGACGATTTTCAAACTGATCATGAATTAAATTAAGTGCTTGAGGAGATAACCCAACACTAATTGGATAGAAAACTGTAGAATCAGTTTGACCAGCAACAAAAACAACGCCAGTTTCGTAATCAATATATGAACCAACTGGATAAATACCAACAGAATCAGCATAATTTTGATATGAACTAATAGAAAAACCACTTATATCTATATAAGTACGCTTATCAGATGCATAATAAGATTTTAGTTTATCTACTGGAGGTATTTTATAAAGAACACGCTGATCAGGCGTCATAGTAAAGAATAATGTATTTGCCATAGGACCTTGAACTCCAGGCACTCCTGCTAAATCTTTTGTTAAAATTTGATAAGCAAGTGTTATAACACCATCAGATTGTGTAACAATATTAAGTTTTGATTTCATAGAATCAAGTTGATTTTGAGACACATATTGATTGATGTATTTATACAAATACTCATTAGTACTATCAGATTGTATAGTAATATAATGGCCTTGATTAAGTAGTGATCCAGAAATTGGATTTACTAAAGCAGGATAGTTCGACGTCATTGCATAAATTTGAGTACCAAATACTGAATAATATGGAATAAGAGTTCCTGGCTTTGGAATACCTCTTTCACTTGTAAGGCCTTGAGTTATACAATATTGAGTAGAAACAACACCATTTTCATCTGCACCTTCAGCAACAAGTGAAAGTAATCCTCCTGTTTGACGATCAACAATTCCTACTACAAAGTATTCTCCACCAGTCAATGTTGGAGCAGTTAAAGATCCCTGAGGTCTTCCTCCAATAACTTCTGCAACAAACGGAACACCTTTAACTAAATTATTTCCTATTGCTTTATAACCCTCTACTTCTTGCGGTGTATCATGAATAGTCTTTTCCCATGATGTTTGATAGGTAATATTTGGCAATATTTGCAGATACTCATTCTTGTCATTTTGAATAGTATACGTCTTAGGAGTTAACATTGTTTCATCAACAATAATTGATTCTTCACCTGCTTCAAGTTCATATTGAACAGCATATAAAATATACCCAGCATCAATTGCATTTTGAATTGCATCTCCCATATTAACATTTAAAATAACCTCTTGAACTATCTGCGAGTTAAGAGAAGTAGTAGATACTTTAACTTTAGCATCTGATTCAAGAATTTCATTTTCAGATGGAACATATGAATAATCATATAAAGTGAGACCATCTTGACTTGTAAATTTATACACACGACTTAATGGAACATAATTATACAAAGCATAAACCTGACCATCATGATACATCGCAGAGACAGCAAATGATTGATCAAATGGAGATTCATTACCCCAAGCAAAAAATGCTTTTGTATAATCAACACCTTGTGTAACTGGAGTAGTCAATTGCTGAGTTCCATTTTCATATACTTCAACACCGTAATAATTACGCATATCAGTTAAATATAATTCATCAACATCATTTTGATTGTCTACAAATGAATCATCTATAGGAACTGCATACGCAACATTACCCGGTGCAATTGTAACTTGATACCAAATACCAACACCTGTATCTAAAGTAGGAGATATCGTTGAACCTGATCCATTAAAGTCAAAATAACGAACTGTCTGAGCAATCAGTTGATTTCCGTCAGGATCATTTTGAGTATTTCCATACATATCGACAACTGGTGTATACCCAACTGATTTATAATAATATTTACCACCTACTAAATATAAATCATCAGTAACATTACCTGTACCAGAAGTAACAGGAGCAGCATTTTGAAGAGCGCTTAAAGGAAGTTTTGCAGCTTTGATACCAGGCAATGTTTCTATATTAAAACGTGGACGCAAATGCTTGAATGCCATTTCAACTGGCTTACGCATTGGCATACCCTTAATATCAAAAACAGCACCAACTGAAAGATCTACAAATTGATCTGGATTTTTCACAATCTGCGGAGTTACCGCTTGTGAAGTTGCAGGATTAATTAAAAATTGTTTATCAGTAACAGTTAGACCTTTATCTCTAACTGCAGCAAAAAGACCATTAATCGCAGTATTTTGATAATATGAATAATCAGCGTTATTAGAAACATCTTGGATTGTTCCATACTGATTAAAGAAACGCATATATTGACCATCTTTACCAATTTCTGGAACCAATGTTGCCTCATTATCACCCTTTGGTAAAGAAATATCTGCAACTGGAATACCTAATGTTTGCGTACCATCTGAAGAAACATAAACACCATTGTGCGAACGCATTGCTTGTAACATATAGCCACTTAAAACTTGTCCTGGCTTTACAGCATTAGTTATAGGATTAACACTGTATGAAAGACCATAATCACCAACTTGATCTTGATCAATTGTTGTTAAAGATGCTTTAAAATCAAAATACATTGTTGCAAAACCTGAAGTCGGAGTAACAGTCCCATCACTTGCAGTAACTGGATACACAATAGGAGTTTGTGATTTAACATAATATTTTGTCTTACCAGATTCATTTGACATGTAAATATCTCTGTAAGTTGATGCTTGATCATTTGTATAAGGAGTAAGAGCATTAATATTAAGAGATGGTAAGACACTTTCAACACTAGCAGCCTGCGCTTGTTTTTTATTGTAAATATATTTTTGATTTAATTCACCACATGCACTTGCAATATCTGGCGCTACCTTTGGCAACATTTTAATAATCAATGAAGGGGTTTCTGTAATATTATAACCATTTAGCACATACCATTCTGGAATATTAGAAACTAACTGACTAGTGTAAACAGTGCCTGTTACTAAACTTATCATTGAAGTTGTATTTGATTGCAATGGCGATGGAATTGGTTTTACATCAATTAAATTTCCATCATCATCAATATCAAGCGAGCACACAACCAAGTAATCTGTTGCACTTGGTCCTGTTTTACTTAAATATGATTCTCCATTATTAACAACTGCATAAATATAACTACCATTTTCTATCTGATCTTCTCGCAAACTCAAAATAAATTGATTATTAAAATAGAAAGGATACAAACTTTGTTGTGTAAGTTGTTTTCCAATTGCTTGAACATTTGCAATCATTTGCTGAAGGCTCGGTGTAAGATCTTTTGCCGTTGCAGATCTTCCTTTAACAACAGTGTTGCTCAGTACTGTTTTTACAACTTCTTCAGTATTAAAACGAAGCGGTACTGTCACAACTTGACCATTACTTGAAATCTGCCTTCCTGCCTGACACAATGTCCACCATTTTTGAGTAACAGGACTTGATCCATTTGGAACATTTACACGATTACCCAGAGCATCTTTATAATAAATACAACGACGATCAGTTAAAGATGAACTAGCATCATCATCTCCATCTGTACCGGTAACACCAGTTGAATAAGGAGTATAAACAAAACCAGTACTTAAATTAATCATATACCAATTTGGACCGCCAGGCATTACAAATGGCTTACCTAAATCTTGCAATTCACTAATTTTTGTTAAAGGAGTAGCAACATCTTTTGTACGACCAACAACAAAAATATCTGATTGATCAAAACCAGTAGCTCTATAAAAGAAGTTTCCATTTGCAACATCTGCCCTACTAGTTGCCGTTAAGAACACATTGTAATAATTGTCAGAAGCTTTATCACTTGCAGCAATAGAAGAACCTGTAAAATTAAACGGTCCTATTAATGCATTTTGAACCCAATATTTTGAACTTTCTGAAGATGCCCACATGTAATAAGTATTTAAAAGACTCGGTATGTTTTTAACACTTGTTGCATATGGATAATACATTGTTGGATTTTTTGGATCAAATCCTAAAAATTCTTTTGGTAAAATATTTGCCAAAGGAATAGGTGTAATTGCTCCAGAGCCATCAGATAAAGCAATCGGCTCAGATTGCAGACTCGATTCAAAATTAACCCAAGGCAATGGAGAAACGTCAGATGCAAAAACTCCACCATTCTTTGCATAACTAAAACGAGAAAAATAAGCAAAATAGAGAGGTGGGATTTCTAATTTTTCATTATCCCCTGCAGTAACAGTTGGAACAACCCCAGCATCAACTTTAGATTGCAAAAGATTGTATGCTTCAAGTGCAACATTATATTTACTTGTTACTGCTTGATATTCATCAAGAGCAGATTTAAGAGATTTTGCCAAAGAAAGCGTAATTCCAGAATATGACTTTGAAAGCTTTTCGGCAAAATCAAACTGTTCAACTATTGAAGAACTATAAAGAGAAAGTATTTGCGAAGGTATACGAGCCGATGAAACAGCACCAAGCAACTTATTTACAGCTGCAACAGCTCCTGCTTGAGCAGATTGAGCAGCTGAAAGAGCTGCAATTGTTGTTTGATAATTTTTCTTATCTGCTGCATTTACAAAAATAATATTGTTTGGATTAAACGGTGTTGGCATATACCCAGTAGCAAGCGATGTTGCAAGATACGGAAGATCAACCAAGACTTGCTCTCCAGCATTAGGCCCTGTTGGATTTACTACAACACTTTGCATTGTTGGCCAATTCTTTGTTGAAGTATTAAGATTTTTAATATTAGATCCAAGATCACCTGTTGTTGGTATATATGTAGTATAAGATCTATCAATAATCTTACCTGTTATAGATGGAGCCAATAAATTATAATTACTATCATAGATGCGACCAGTTATTAAACTCATCAAAAATTGTGTGTTTGGTGGAGTTGCCGATCCAGTTACAGTATTTAAACCAAGCGGTAAAATAGTTTGAGTTTGCTTATCAGAAGATGGAGTAACTGCAATAATATAATCTGGAATATCAACAAACTCAGACTTACTATTCATATAACTTAATGCACCAACAGATGGACTTCCATTAACCCCAGGAATCGTAACTTTATAGAGATAAATATTCTTTTGAACCATATCTATAAAATTCTGAGTTGGCGTTGCATAGACAGCTCCAGTGTAAAGACTAACACCAGACAAAATATCACTCATATCACTTAAAGCATCATTTGCAATTGTTTCCGCAGTTGTTTGTCCTTGTTCTATTGCGTCAAGAGGAACTCTTTCAAGTTGATATCCATTTGCCAAAATTAACGGTCCTGCTGAAGCTTTATTAACAAGATATGCAGTCATATCTGATATCTGATTAAATGCTGATTTAATAGAAGGAACAGTTTGCCCAACTGATTGCATAGAACCATAAATAACATTTAAAGCGTTTGTTGCAAATGCAAAATCAGGAACTCCTTTTGAATTTGTAAGCGGCGCACTTAATTGACCAGTTCCATTAGAAAGATAAGTAAGCCCAGTCGTTAAACTTGAAATATAGGTAATAGCCGGATTAACAATATAATCAACAGTAAATGTTTTAGTTGTAGCACCATCATCATTTTTATTTTTTGATTTTGATGTAACTGGAATAAGTTTTTCTACAACAGAAGGAACAAGTAACGGAACAATATTTCCGCCAGAATCAAGACAAACAACATATTCAGCAACTGGAATAGCTGAGTGATTAACATTTTTTAGCAAAAAATCAAGACTTGGCGTTTTAACATCTTCAGGATCAGTACTAATTTCATAAACATAAATATTATATAAATTAATATCCTCTTCTGTATTCATACCAGCTTTACCCGCAAATCTTGATGTCAACGCAGAAACTGCATTTTCAGCATTAACAACATCTTGCGATGCAGCCTGAATAACACCAGAAGCAGCACCAGTAACAATTGCTTTATCATAGGCAATTTGCTTAGTAAGCAGATTATTAATTGCTGCATACAATGGTTGCATGTTTGGATCTTCCCATTTGATTTGGGGAGAAAGTAAGTGATTAACAAATCCAGTGCCTTGCATTTCACGCAAAGCGATATTACCAAATCCTGGCAACTTTCTTTTTGTTCTATAAGCACTAATTGCTTTCATCATCAACGGTGGTGGTGGCACAAAACCAGTCACTTCACCCAATGAACTTGTTCGTTTATCTCCAGTCTGGAAAAGTTTTTTTATAATCGGATCTAGCTTTGTATTATTAGAACTTGTAGACCTACCAATACCAAATAAAGAAGCTCCTATAGAAGGATTATATGAAGTTGCGTTTGCAGCAGCAACGTTTATAAAAGTATTTAAATTTGTTTCAACTGTTGGATTTTGAGAATTAGTAGTTTGACGAGGACGAAGAGGATAAGAAGGTTTTGCATCATCTACAGAAACATTCCCAGAAAAACACCATCCTGTATTTAAGTTTATCATTTGACCAGTAAACTGAGGACTTCCAATATATGTACTTGCCCAAGGTGCATAATCTCCAGCATAAACAACATAATAGTTAGCATTTGCATAAAACTCAGGAGTAAAGAATGCACCACTACGTTTTTTCTTATCAGGAATTTCTACATAAATAAATTTAGACTGCGAAGCATCAAGACTATTAATAAGAGAAGGTGGTATTTGAACAAAAAGATCTCCAAAAGGCTGCGCGGCAGAAACGGTTCCTTCAAGAGCATCTTTTTGCGCTTTTTCAGCCTGCAAATGCATTAACGTTGTTGGCAAAGTAAAACCAATAGACTGAATTAAAATCATACCAACAAATTTAGTTGCATTAACTGAAAATCTCCAAATTGCACCTGGAGCAGCTTTAGTTACACGCCATGCAGATTGAAGAATGTTTTCTGCACTATGATACTCCTCCCGCGCTTTTTTCAGTGACTGACGAGAAGATGAAAGACTACTAGGTGACACTTCATCAACCGTATATTTACCCATTCTTAATTGCCCTGCACCTATACTAACCTTTCCTCCAACAACAACCGAAGCTTCCTTATCCAATCGCTTAGCAAGTATCTGCGTAATATCGTTTTTGGTGAGGCCTTTTTCAATTAAAGATGTTTCAAATTGTCGATTTAAATTAGGTTTAAGACTTACCGTTCCAGCATTATTTTTATACGTAACAAGAATAGTTCCATCTGATTGCGCTACCCTACTTGCAACTGGCTTATCTAGCAACTTGCCACTTTGTACCTCAAATTTAACATTTCCAGAAGATACACCAACCCTGCCATCTGCAAGCGTTGTCGCCCTGCCACTAGAAACATCCATTGCAGCTTGTTCTTTAAGTTTAACATTTGTTTTTAACTCTTTATATCCAGCTCTCGCTTCTAATCTCTGCGCACTAGAAGAACCCATAAAAAACTGTTTAGTTTTAGCCCAAGCGCCTCCCGATTTGCTACCGGTAAAACCAGAAGCGCTTTTAGCTTCTACAGCAGCAAGATCATCCGCAAAGCTTGATTTGCCTACACTAGAACTTACATTTGGCGCTGCTTCATCGAACTTAGTGGTAGATTGTCTTGTAGAATTAACAGAATTACTCGACAGAGGTCTAGGCGGGGCCGGGCTTAGAGGTTTTACCGTCAGCACTTCTGCACTATCACTAACAGTGCTTTTTCTGCTTCCGGATGTAAAAGATTTTGAACGTCGAAGAGATGCAGCTGAAACATACGCAGCTTTGGTTGAAGTAGATGAACTTGCTGAAGAAGCTGTTTCTGGTGTTTTAACAGGTTTAAATGGACTTTTTGAAACATATCCTGCACTATTGAGACGATCAAGCTCCTTTATAAGAGATTGTCGCCTAAAACCATTCGATCCTATGTTAGTTTCAACCTTTGTTACCGCACTTTCCCCAGTGCTTGCTGTTCTATTAGTAACTGCTCTTCCAACAGCACCCGCTTCTTTGCTGGCAAGAGTTCTTGCGATCGTTGCTTCTGTAACAGATGCTGATCTTGCAAGACCTTTTGCAGCAGCATTAGCAGCAGTACGCTCAACATTCGTCACTACCGCCGCTGAATAAAGATGGTCAAATTGACCAAGCATCATGGTTATTAGCATTAACCGTAATGCGTCATATCTTATTTTCATCCTCAAACTCCCTATTTTTCTGAAATTTTACAAATTGATAATCGTAAGATTAAAAAAATAAGAGAAAAGCAATCAAGTAAATGTAGTAAAAAAATAAAAAAAAACTGTACAGAAAGCGCAATCGCTCCTTTAATTTTTTTATATTTTACAGATCGCATCTGATTTTTAATGAAATACTACTTGTTGCCCTCTGCGGGCAGCACCAAAGGTAATCGCTGCCGCTAAGGCTTAAAGGGGTTATGGCAAACCCCTTTAAAATCCATGCCTTTAATTATTTATTCCGATCTAAGACCCTTGTGGAACTCGGGCGAGTTATGCTATTAAGCGATGATACATTTGATGCCGCAACCTTCACTCCGCTACGCTACATTGTCGCAGTAACGATCAGGAAGATCTACAGCTCCCGGTTGCTATCATGTTACATACATAAACTATTGTTGAGCATAATCATAGGCGGAATAAACATGAGTACCTATTAGATATATAATTGAAAACGTTAATTTTTAAGCAAAGTAAAGATCGCCCTGCCAGCGATAGAAACGAAGCAAAATTATAGTAAAAATTCATGTTTAAATCACTGTTTGAGGTTATGAGCCGAAAGGCGAGTGGCCGAGTTTGATTTTAATAGAGGAGGTTAAGGGGGAACCCCCTTATGTCCAGATTCCAAAGGTGTGGACAAGCACACCTTTGGTGCTGCCCGCAGAGGGCAACAAGTAGTATTTCATTAAAAATCAGATGCGATCTGTAAAATATAAAAAAATTAAACAGCGATGATATTTACATTAATTTTTTAACATAGGTATAAAATTCAGCCCTATTCATCTCTTTTTTCACTTTACCTATAATAGCGCCATGCTTTACAAAGACTAAATACGGAACGTCAGGCACCTTAAATGTCTTAACTAAATCAAATGCCATAGAAGCATCAATTTTATAACACTCAACCTTGCCAGGAAATTTACCCAAAACCCATTCAATAACAGGAATCATGTGCATGCAAGATGGGCAATATGGAGTAAAAAAATCGAGTATAACAATAGAATCACCAGCATCAGAAACAATATCTTCATACTCCTGCAGGCTTTCAATTTCTGTAAGCTCATTACGCTGAACGCCTTTTTGAGTAAAAAAGAATGGCTCAAGTTGTTCTTGCAGTTGATTATTATAACCCAACTCACTTAACCACCAAACTACATCAAGACCCGCTTTAATTCCGTCACCAGCAGCAACACCTGCCTGTTTATAACGATCATCACTTACATCTCCAGCAGCAACAACACCTTGCTGAGATGTCCAATGATTTTTTGATCCAAGTTTTATATGACCAGAATCCGTACATTCAATAACCCCTTTAACCAAATCTGTATTAGGATCATGACCTATACCTAAAAATACACCTCTAATAGGCATTGATGTTATTTGATTAGTCTTAGTATCACGCACATCAATTGATGTTACATGCTCTTTATCACCTTTAATTTCTGTAATAACCTTATTGTACAAAATCTCAACATTAGGACCACTCAAAGCTCGTTCAATCATGCTTGGCGATGCTTTGGCACTTTCTCCACGCACTAAAACAGAAACTTTTTCTGCATAAGCAGCAAGCTCTATAGCCTCTTCCATTGCAGAATCACCACCACCAATTACTACTACATGATGACCTTTATGATAGGGAGCATCACAAATAGCACATGTTGTAACACCCCTTCCCCAATATTCTTCTTCTCCAGGAATATACAATCGGCGTGGGGTTGAGCCTGTACCCAACATAATAGCAAGAGCATACATAACATTGCCCTCTTCGGTAGTTACCTTGTAAGGCCACTCAGAAAAATCAATACTTTCTGCAACATCGTCAACCATAAGCGCGCCAAATTTTGCAGCTTGTTCTTTAAGATCTTGCATCACTTCTGTTCCACGAACACGCCCAACACCTGGCCAATTTTCTATATACGATGTACCAGTAAGCTGCCCTCCGGGCTTATTTCCACGCAAAACAACAGTCATAATTTTAGCTCGCGCACCATATAAAGCAGCGCTCAAAGAAGCAGGGCCTGAGCCTAAAACTAAAAAGGGGACAATATTATCTTTCCCCTTAAGCTTAGCAAGATTAAAAAAATTCTTCGCATAAAGAAACTGTTCCTCATTATTTCTTCTAGTGCGATAGACAACGTATTCTTTAAAAGCAAAAAAAGCCGATATTCCTACTGCAATAAGGCAAATAACTACTTTTATCATCGTATATTTTTTCATAACCATCCTCATGTATTGGTTCTAACTTCATAGTAAATCAATGGTATCTGTTTTTGCCTAAATATACCAAAAGAGTCAAGCATATCTTATTTATAATGTTAAAAAAGACCCCCTCTTTTGACAAAAGAACCCTTTCAGATAGAATTATTACAGCAAAACCAGCTTCAGAATATTATTTTTGATAATCAAAATAGAAAGGATTGTTATGGTGTTTTTATTTAAAAAATATAATAAAAAAACGTTATATATATGGTTACTACTTTCATACGCAACCCAAATGCATACGCAAGACAAGTTATTAACCGAAGGTACAGAATCACCTGAAAATGCTCAAACCGTATTACTCCATCAAGCTCAAGAAGATGGCCAATATGCAGATATTCATAATAATCTCTTACTACAAATTAATATGATCGAAACTGCATTTGACACCATTGGACAAGTTCAAGCAAACCTTAACAATTTTAACAATAATGAATTAAGCAACATAGCTCACGAAGAATTTTTAAAATTAAGACAATATGTTAGTTTATTTAAAGATGAAAATGCTCTGTATGTAAACAGAGAACAAGTCATCATTATGACATCTTTTATCAACCAAATAACTAACATACTCGATGCAATTACAACACATGGTATTCAAGCAATTGTATCAAACACAAAAAACATAAAACCAAAAAAACGTTCTCTTGATTTAAATATTGAAAGTATTAAAAAAATAACATCTCAAGATATTCAAAAAATGCTTCAAGAAATTGATCAAGACCTCAAAAAGATATTAAAAAAAGCAGATGAACTTGGCCTTTCTACTATCAATAAAAACTATCGAAAAATACGTTCATTCTGGGTAAGAAATAATCTAACTCCTATAACAGAACGTTTATTTGTATATCCGGCAATCTTAACTTGGATTATTTACTGCACAGAAAAAGACAACATTAAAAGAATTCCTTTTTTACCACAATCATGGATTGATGCTTTAGTAAAATTTAAAGAAGTAGTGAAGAAACCAGGAGCAAAAGCAAATAGCAACCCTGTAGAAATAGAACAGAGTGTAGTAGGTTTGAAGGATGGCAAATTAGTCAATATAAGCAAAGAGGGCTTAATTCTAGTTGACGTAAAAAGCAATGGATCCTACGACCTAACATCAGGAGTACTTGTAAATCGCGAAGAATTAAAAAAACAATTCCCCGAATTAACAGATCAAGAAATTGAAAAAAATATTACAAAAATAACTACCCAAAAAAATGCTTCTGAGACAAGATCAGTAATAAAATCTTCATGGTTTGGAAATTTTGAAGATAGTACTAATGTAATAATAAAACTGCTAAAAGATGGATCATTATTTCAAATACCTGTGCATATGGCTGCAGCTAATTACATTAAAAATGACCTTATTCTATTAAAAAACAAATTTCAAAAAGTAAAACTCATTATTGATGACAAGTTATACGGATCTGTAAAGCAACATACTTTTACAGAAATGCTTGTTGGAACTGATCGTTTTAAAGACGTTGTTGGTCGTGATTACATAAAATCAGAACTTAATAAAGTTATTGATTATGTATGTAACCCAGAAAAATACGATCGCGCTAATATTACCGTAGAAAAAGGATATTTATTTACCGGCCCTTCTCAAAACGGTAAAAGTGCTATGGTAAGGGCACTTGCAAATGAACTAACTGATGCTCTTGCAAGATGTGGAAAACCAAACCAAGTACGCGTTCACAATATCTCTATTGTTCAATTACTAACTCCTGCTAAAGATGGCAGTCCACTTGGACTTTCGACCTTTGTGAAATTAGCAGAGATGGAAGGCGCTCCTGTTATTTTAGTAATTGATGAATTTGACATGCTTTCTGTGCAACGTGATCGCGACAATAAAATGCTTGCAGATGTTTTGACTGCTATGAGCAGTGGTTTAAGCGCATCAGAAAGAAATATGGTTATTATTATTGGATTAACCAACAAACCTCAAAATCTTGATTTTGCACTTCTTCAACATGGACGATTTGGTAAACAATTTAAATTTGATAAACCAACATATACAGAAAGAGTCGCATTTTTTATAAAAGAATGTGAACGCAGAGCTATGGACCCTCAACGTTTTGACATTAATCAACTTGCTCAAGAAACAGAAGGTGCATCATTTGGAACGCTTCTTGCAGTAACAAAACGAGCATTCTTACTTGCAAAAGCAAATAATGTTGGAGTAAAACAAGAACATTTTGAACATGCACTTGATACAGAAGCTAAAAACATTGTTTTCACAGGAGAAGAGCTTCCTCAAAGCAAACAACACATTATTGCAACTCACAATGCTGGAAAAGCACTCGTCTCTTACCTTCTTAAACCAACTAAAAAACTTTGCAAAGTAACAACACTACCATGCATACAAGAAATTCAAGAAGAGCATGTAACTCAAGGGTATTCTGAAAGATCGCCTATCTTTAAACAAAAAGACCAAAGTATTGTACGTTATGGAAATATTTTTTCTTACTCACCAGAAGACACACTCGATATGGATGTTCACGAAGAATTGATTAAACAATGTAAAATTTTAATTGCTGGAAATATTGCTCAAAAAGTATCTGACCTTAAAGAACATTCTTTTGATAAAAAAGATAAAGAAGAAGCTTTAGCTATTGCTCGCAAAATCTCTTTTGAAGGCCTTGAACTTTTACAAGGACTTCCAAAAGAAACTACTGAAAAATTATTACTTCAAGCATTCAATCTTCTTGCGTCATATGAAAATGAAGTTAAAACATTAATTAATCAAAACAAAAAAGCATTACATGCATTAACAGAAGCTCTTTTACAAAAGAAGATTTTAAAAGCTGATGAAATAACTACCATTATAGAAAATGCTCAATAAAATCTTTTAATTATGCTTAAAATAAAAGAGCCGCTTATTTTACAAGCGGCTCTTTTATTTTAAAAACCCTGCCAGTTGCACTTATTAACAATAAAAGTATTATAGAAAATAGGTATATATATATTTAATATTACTATGGAGCTGTTATGAAAAAACCATTAATTACGTTATTTTTGATAATTTTAAGCATTAAAAGCGCTCAAAAAGAAAGTCCTGATCAAGATAAAAATCCATTATTTTTTGGTAATTATTTTGTAAATTTAACAGAACGATACGATATATCATTATCTACCAAACAAGGCAGAATATCTTCTAATTTTACAGCAAGAAGATTTGGATTAACCCTATTACCTTTCACTACAGAATCAGAAGGAACATTTAAAAGATCGGTTTTATTCCCCTTAATGGCGCGATCTTACACTGTTCAAAAAACAACTGAATCATTAGTTGTTGTAGAATATCACGATATGAATTTTAAAAATATAAATCTTACAAAACCATGGAATACACTTATTCTCCAAACCCCAGAAACACTTTCAATAAATGGAGAAAAAATAACAGGCTCAGATAGTTATTTTAGTATTTTTCAAAAAGAAGATGATATTTTAGGTTACGACTTTAAAGGAACAGAAACACTATTAAAAAAACAAAAAGTAACAGATATTCATATTATATCATTTGGTGAAGATAATCAGACGATTTTTTTCCATAAATCAGTTTAATAATTCAAATATCATAGAAAAAAATAATACATACGGTATCATTAGAAATATAAATGTAATGAAAATAATCGCATTATAATAATGGTATCGTATGAAACTAACCAAAGAAAACCTTGCTACCTTTACGCCAGATCGAGTTCGCAACTTCTCAGTAATTGCTCACATTGATCATGGTAAATCAACCCTTTCTGATAGACTTTTAGAAATAACCGGAACCCTCTCTACCCGTCAAAAAAATGAGCAGTTTTTAGATAAATTACAAGTTGAACGAGAACGAGGGATTACTGTAAAAGCACAAACTGCTTCTATGGTGTATGAACATGAAGGTAAAGAATATCTTCTTAATTTAATTGATACTCCGGGCCATGTTGATTTTAGTTACGAAGTTTCTCGTTCTTTATATGCTTGCCAAGGAGCACTTCTTCTTGTTGATGCTGCACAAGGAGTGCAAGCACAAACTATGGCAAATTTTTATCTTGCATTTGCACAAGATTTAGCAATTATTCCTGTTATTAATAAAATTGATATGGCAAACGCCAATATAGAAAAAGTATCTCGAGAACTTGATACACTTTTTGACTTTCAACAAAATGAAATAGTTCTTGCATCAGCTAAAGCAGGAATTGGTATCCAAGAAATTTTATCTGCAATTATAACACGCATTCCTTGTCCTACTACTATTCCTTCTGACCCACTTAAAGCACTTCTTTTTGATTCATGGTTTGATGATTATCGCGGAGTTGTTTGTTTGGTTGCTCTTTATGCAGGAGCTCTCAAAAAAGGTGATGATATCATATTTGCACAAACTGGTCTTAAATATGAAATTTTAGAGATTGGAGTTATGTATCCAAATCCAGTTGCAACAGACGCACTTTATTCTGGCCAAGTAGGTTATATTATTACTGGTATGAAAACAGTTAAAGAAGCTCGTGTTGGTGATACTATTTATCATGCAAAATTTCCTGTTGCACCCTTTCCTGGTTTTAAACCTGCAAAACCAATGGTCTTTGCAGGAATCTATCCAGTAGACAACACAGATTTTGAACTACTAAGAGACTCTATAGAAAAATTAACTTTAAATGATGCCAGTGTAACCGTAGAAAAAAAATCTTCTCCTGCGCTTGGACTTGGTTTTAGATGTGGCTTTTTAGGGTTATTGCATATGGATGTTTTTAAACAACGACTTGAACAAGAATATAATATGTCAGTTATTATTACTGCTCCAAGCGTTCGTTATAAATTACAATTAACAAACAAAACTACAGTAGAAATAGAAAATCCATCAGATTTCCCTGAAAGAAATTATATAGAAGAAGTATTTGAGCCAGTGATTAATGCAACTATTATTACACCTTCAAAATATCTTGGTGCAATTTTAGAGCTTTGCCAAAAAAAGCGTGGGGTTCAAAAAGATATGTCTTATCTTGATGAAGATCGCGTTATTATGAAATACAAATTACCGCTTAATGAAGTCGCAACTGAATTTTATGATCAGCTCAAATCCGTTTCTTCTGGTTATGCAAGCTTTGACTATGAAGAAGCAGGCTACGAACCTGCAGATCTTGTAAAAATGGATATACTTTTAAATGGAAAACCCGTTGATGCATTAACGGTTATTGTTCACAAAGAAAGTGCTTATTATATAGGACGATACCTTACAGAAAAACTTCGTGCAGCTATACCAAGACAAATGTTTGAAGTAATTATACAAGCTGCATTAGGCTCAAATATTGTTGCAAGAGAAAGAGTTTCTGCCCTACGTAAAAATGTTATTGCAAAATGTTATGGTGGAGATATAAGCCGTAAACGTAAACTTCTTGAAAAGCAAAAAGAAGGTAAAAAACGTATGAAACAAGTAGGAAATGTAGAAGTCCCACAAGAGGCATTTTTAAGCATTCTTAAGCGAGAATAAGCTTCTTTTTTTAAAAAAATATATTTTAATTGCTACCACTTTGGACGAAATGCTATAATTTCAAATAGGAATTTTAAGAGGTGGTAGCATGAAAAATATTTACAGGGTTTTTTTTATTATTATATGTGGATGTATTACAGAATCTCATGCATCAAACAGAAGATCATCTATATCATCTATATCTTCACAAACACACTCAAATCGCTCTTCACGCTCCCCTTCTCTAGAAATTCAAGGACAACAACGTTCAGTCTTAACACAAAAAAAACAAAAACAAACACAAAGACCATATGCTATTGAAAGAAGAAAAAGCATTGAAGTACCAGAAAGAACTGGCACTTTTTTAACCCCCTGGGTTAATGCTGTGAGAAGACTTACAAATCAACCACAATATCATCGAGAACCTACAAATGCTCTACAACATAAAGAAAATTTAAAATATCACGATAAAAGTAACTTTAAAGAACCTGAAACGTATAAAGAAGACGGAGAAAACCGTAGAGACAAAACACAAAAAGAAATTGCATCAGAAAAATTCAGTAATTTAGATGATTTGTATAAAGAGGCAAAAGTAGAAGCAGAAAGAGCTTTAATTTTTTTAAACAAGCAAAAAAGAACTGATGATCATGATGATTTATATAATAATATAAAGGAATTATATAAAGACTATAAAGACGAATTTACCAAAATTAAAAAGGATAATCTTACGCCTGAAAATCAAACTAAATTAGATGCCTTAATTAAAGATCTTGAAAAACAAATTGATCGATTCCCCGAAGAAAGAGCACAAAGAGCACAAAAATCGTCACTTATAAATCAGAACCAAAAGCCACGTGTAACTTCATTAAGTCCAAAGAAATCATCTTTATTAATAGAAGAATTAAAAAGCACACTTGCAAAAGATACCCGAAGCAGATCAGGAAGCTTAGATGAATCAGCAAGCAACCTAAGAGATCAAACCCTCAGTGGGAATAAATTATCTGAATCAAAAAGAAATTCGATATCAGAAAAAGATGTATCAAAAATTGAAAATAAAAAACTATCAAATGAATTAAGTGAAGACATTAATTTAAAAAAAGAAAAATTTAAAAAATTTTTCGACACACATAAAATCAGACTACCAAAAGAAAATAATTCAAAAAAAACCTTAACTACAACGCAAGAATTAAAAAATTTAAGTAAAGAAGATAGCTATACAATTGAAGAATCAATTATAAATCTTAAAAAAGCAAACGATCTTGCATCAAAACAAGATCTAACCAATGAAGATGCTCTACAGTATCAAGCAACAATTACAAAACTTTTAGAAAGAACAGAAGAACCACAACCAAAAGACAATGAAAAAATACAACACCAAACAGTTAAAGAATTGATTCAATATAGAGATCTTATGCAAATTGCTGAAGCTATGGGAATACAAAACTCAAACAAAAGGCTATCTATTGAACAAAAATTACAACAAATAAGCGATAAAGAAATTATTTATTCCTCTAAAGGAGGGATCATTTTAAATACACGCACAGGAAGAGAAAACCCTGAAGAATCTATCAAGATTATTAAAGATATAGAAAAAGCTTTGGGGAAAAGTGATCAACAAGCAACCAGAACTGTTGCCCTTAGAAAAATTTACGATCTTGTAAGAAGATATCCTATTTGGACAGCAAGTATTGCCGCAGTGTTGGCAATAGTGATTGGAAATATTTTAAATCAAACACTTTAAAATATAAGCCTAACAAAAGCGCCTATAAATTTTCAGATAAGATATATTGATTTAAGTTCTTGATGATTGATATAATTCAAATAGAAGATTTTAATTAATGATTAAAATGCTATTACGTATATAAAAAAAAGGGGAAGGTATGAAGAAAAAAATTTTAATAATGCTTGCTATTATTATAGCACAAGGAGTCTATTGTGCTCCTGCAGGTTTAAATAGAGATCTTATGGAGATGGAAAAAAATCTAGATATTATAAAAAATCAAGGGTTTGAAGAATACTTCAAAACAATTAATTTTACAGATCCTGGAACACAAGATTCTACTATTGCTCAAGAAGAAATTAAACAATCTATAAAGGTACTTGATATCGCAAGAGAAGAATTATCTAATGAAAATAATAACGGTATGAATGATTCTGTTATATCAAATAGTAGCAATCTTAATACTGATTCCAATAATCTTAACAAATTAGATATATATATAGATCTTATAAATAAAAACATTATTGATATGCGTTTTAACAATCCGCTTAAATTTGAACAACATTTAAAGCCTGGAATTATTTCAGTGTTTTTAGATTATATCAATACTGCCTTAACCAAAAATCACTATCCTTTTGAAGAAAATCAAATCCACAATCAACTTACAGAGGATGAGGTTAGGGAATTATTAAAGAATGCATACGAACATTTAAAAAAATTCCCCCTTGTTTTAGCTATAAATACAAATAGTGATTTTATACAAAAATGCTCACGCAGTTATTATCCAGCAAAAGACCTTTTTAAAAATGAACTAACACAATTTAAAAACCTCTTTACAAAAATCTCTAATAATTTTAACAAATCAGCAAACCAATATATTAAGGCAATTCAATATCTTCTTAACATAGAAGACTTTAAAAAAGACGAAATTGTTATAGATGAATTATCTAATGAAATAAACGATTACTTTACAAAAACAACAGACAAAGATCAGAAAAATAATTTTATTAAAAAATTAAAATCATTAAGTGATGCATATAATAAAGCTGCAATGCCTAAACAAAATTTTGTAGAGGGGCAACAAGAAATTATTAAAGAGATAATGATATCACAAGTATCTAACCTTGAAGATAATATCGATACAATTTCGAGTAGAATAGAAAAACTTAATGATAAAACAAACACTGTTTTTGAGAAAATAAAAGAATTAAAAGAAGAAATAAAATCTGAATTAAACGAACGGAATAAATCTTTTGTCGAAGAAAAAAATAAAATCTTAAGATGGGCAGACAGTGGATCTGCTATTAAACTGTTGCAGTCAACTACATCATCTATAAATTCTTCTATAAAAAATATAACTGGAGCCGCTACAAACAACGACGCAATCTCTAAATATCAAACTTATGATATTGAAAAAATTAGAAACATGACATTAAAAGAATTTGCAAAAAATGGTTACCAATGGCCAATTAAAGAAGTTACAGAAAGCGATACCAGCAATCAACAAACAAACCTTGTTGAAAAAGTGCTTGATTCAACTCTTGATGGAACAGTAAAAACAATGGAATTTAATGCAGAACTTGCAAGAATTAAAAATATGAATCATGAAGATTTTGAAGAAGCTCAAACACTAAAAAGAAAGAGAAGAATAAAAAACGATGATGATGAATACGATGATGAAGATTATGATGAAAGCTATAACCAAAAAAGATCATCTCAACGAACCAATAGAAGCACAAGAAGAAATTATAACGATGAATACGATGATGATGAATACGATGATCAAGACGAGCAACTTTTGAGGCTGCGAAAAGCTATTGCTATGAATAAGCTTGTACAAGATTCTGGCGGAATGACAGCAGTTTTAAAATCTCAAATGCAAGGTAAATTATTTGGAGCAATGATGGACAAAATTGATAGCATTGGAACTTCTTCATCAAAATCAAGACCTGCTAAAAAAAGATCTGGTTTAAGACAAAAAAATCAAAGATATAATTAAGAAAAGACAAAGAATAAAACAATATATAAAAACTTTGAACAAATTTTCAAAAAAAAGGCTCGAAAAAATCGAGCCTTTTTTTTGAAAATTTAAAATCATTTTATGCAGCAACACTCACTTTTGCTGTACGAAGCACTTGATCTTTATACATAAAGCCTTTTTCAAAAACCTTTACAATAGAACCCGATGCATAAGCATCATCTTGCACTTGCATAATAGCTTCATGAATATTTGGATCAAAAGTTGTTACTTCAGCAATAACCGTAACTTTTTGAGATGCTAAAAATTCATATAATGCTTTGTGAATAAGTTCAAAACCAACAAGCCATGAATGTAATGCTTCATTTTGATTTGCTTGAGCTTCTAAAAGAGCCCGATCAAAATTATCAACAATAGAAAGCATTGCAAGTAAAACTTCTGAACGAGAACGATCGATCAAAAGATACTTATCTGATTCCGCTCTTTTTTTATAATTTTGAAAATCAGCTGTCAATCTTGAAAATTTATCTTTTAAGATAACAAGCTCCTCTAAAGTTGCATTGAATTGACTATCATTTTCTGCAGATGAAGATTTTACACTTTCTGAAGAAGTCGCGTCAGACAAATCATTGTTATCAATCTCGTCGAGATCATTGTTAATATCAAACATGCAAGTTCCTTGACTTTTATAACCATTCTTATTAGGAAATGAAACATAGTAATGTTTGAAGTATAGCAAAAAAAACCTTAGAAACAAGGAGGTAAAATAAAAAAAACATTTCTTAAACTATACAAAATAAAAAGAGAGCTCACGTAATGAAAACAATCATTTCAACCCCTTCAAAAAAAGGAAAGTACGTATGAAAAGGTTTAGAAATCAGGTCCTTTTCGTAGCACTGCTAGCGCCGGTAATGTTACATGGATTTATTTACACTCCAAACACATTCTACTCAGTAAATCCATTTTCAGAACCACGTTATACACGTAATGGACTAACAACAATTGACGTGCAACTTGCAGGTGGCTACGCAAATAATGGTTACAACGGATCTAAAGACAAGACAAACGTTCTTGAAATTTACGGAAATTACGATATAGCAGAACTTGGAATCGGCTCAATTGGCGATCCCCTTTCTAGTAATTATAACGCCCTTCTTGCAGATCTCTACAACTCAGGATTTGATGAATCAGGAACAGGTTCTTTGGCATACTCAGGTAAATTCACAAACTTTCAAGGAAATATTTATTTAGCACAAAACATCAGCCACGGCTTTTTCTTTGATCTTGTTATTCCATTTAAACGCCTTGAAATTAAAGATGTTGCATTTACCGATCTTTCTACAGGACCAGACGCAGAAAGCGTTGAATGGCTCTCTGTTCGCAACAATTTAACAGGCATTTTAGGTCAATACAATTTAACCGCTGCTGGTTACAAAAAAACTGGTGTTGGTGATTTGTTGATTGGAGCAGGATGGTCATATAGCAAAACAGATAGTGACGTTATAGATTTTTTTGATACAACATTAAAATTCTGTATTTCTGTACCAACAGCTGACAAAAAAGATGAAGATAACGCATTTGCAATTCCATTAGGATATGACGGACACGTAGCGTTCCCTATCTACTTTGATTTTGCGCTTGGATTCTTTGATTGGTTAACAGTAGGCGCACATCTTGATGGTGTTTTCTTTGCAAGCAAAAGCAAAGTAATGCGTCTTAACACAAATCCAAACCAAACAGGTATGTTCAAATTATTAACAGGTGAAGCAAAACGTTCTATGGGACCTCAAGTTGACGTAAGTGCTTACATAAAAGCAGATCATATTCTACATGGACTTTCTATTCTTGGCGGATACAACTTTACCTATAAAGCACATGACACGCTTACACCTGTAGACCTTGTAGCATTCAATTCTGAAATAGTTAATGTTGACCCAATGCTCAAAGCATTTTACTCAAACAGCATACTTGCTGGCATAGAGTATGACTTTGCTGATGAAAACAAAAAATTCAATCCTCATGTAAGTTTATTCTACACACGACCACTTGGTGGTAAACGCGTATACGCAACAAACACATTTGGTGGACTTCTCGGTCTTCACATCGCATGGGACATTTAATTAACTAAAAAAAAGGAAATTTTTCCATGGTAAGACTCAAAAATAAAATAGCTCTGGTGCTTGTAAGCACACTGGCTACGCAGGTATCATATGCCAACATTCTTGTTACAGGACCCGTTGGAACAACAAGTTCATCAACAACATCTAATGTCAAAATAACTGATGTTAGGCTTCATACAAAGTCTGGCATGCTTGTTATGACAACAACAAAGAATAATAGCAATAACTCAATTATGGCTCTATACAGGCCAACAACAACCGATGTTAGCCCAACAGCAACTGGTATAGCAGCAGACACAACACTCAGAAATTCATGTATCAAAAATGTTGCAATCGCTTCAGATCCAACAGCACCAACAAATGCAAGTTCTGTAAGAATTATATCAACAATTTCTAACACCCAACGCCCTACAACTGCTTACCTTATTACACCAACAGGAGGCGTAGCAACTTCTTTGGCAGCTAAGGATGCGGGTGACACACCTGCTGTAACAAGCAATCTTTGTGGACTTGCAGCTGGCAACAATGCTACTCAAACCTGTATATTTGCTGCAGTCAAAAAAAATGGCACAAACGGATTAAACTTTGCATCATCTACAACTGGAGACGGTATAAGGTTTTTATTGGTAGATAATACTACACTTGCAATAACTCAAGCAAATGAAGCTGGCAAAGCGCTTGATATACGATCTACCGGATCACTTTCTGTAGGAAATAATGGCGCTACAGCAACAACAAATACTTCTGTTGACACAAGAATACCTATGGCATTTGATGAAGACTTAAGCGTTTTATATGTCGGTATACCACAAATTACAACCAACAATTTAAGCAGCAAAAGAGAAAATGCTGGTGCTTATAGTATTGCAATATTTAATCTTATTGAAGATGAACTATTTCAAAGTTCTCCATTAGGTGGCAATAACGTTATAACCCCTATTGCTAACGGAGGCCAATATATTATAGCTCAACGCGGAGCAAACAAAACAATTTCAGCTACTAATATTAAAGTAATGACCACATCAACTGGGCCAAGCGCTGATGTAAGATTTAAATATCTTATTGTAAATGGTGGTAATGGAACTGCAGCTCAAACGGGCAACCAAGTATGGGCAGTACCTCTTGTTGTAGGAAACGAAGACCCAGCTATTAATGGTACTTTTGCTTCAATAAGAAGTGACAATTTTGGCTCATCGGCAGAAGCTTTAGGCGATCTTTACACAACTGCAAATGCAGAAGCAAAAGTTGGTAACGGACCGCTTCCAATACCTGCATCATCAACAATTTCAGATATGTTTGTTTCGGGAGATGCAGTATATGTATCTATTGCTGCTGCAGCAGTAAGCACAGCCGGTTCAAATGGCGCAGCTGCAATCACTCCTGGACTTTATGTATCACAAGCAATGTTTGATAATTTAGGAAAAATTGCTTATTGGACAGAATGGCACAAAATAGCACCTAATGCTCTTGGCAACGCAGAAACAGGATCTTCAGGAAGTCGCGTAGGACCATTCTCTATTGACGGTGTAACTGGACACATTACTGCTGTTGATGGAAACGCAGGAACAACAGTTCGCATGACTCAATGGCTTAACGCTTCAACCAATCAAGATGGAACAGCAAATCCAAAGGGCCTTGTAACAAATCTTAACAAAACTAGCAACGTTGGCGATGGATGTACTGCGGTATGCGATCTTAACAGCACCACAACATCATGGGGAAATCAAACTCCTGCTCGTATGGCAATTTTTGGTGGTATAAATGGTAAAGTCTGTTTTGCTATGACAGGTTCAGGTATTTCTACCTATGCCGGAAATCATGCAGCTCTTGTAACAACACCTACTGGTCTTGAAATGATCTTTGACACTTCAAGCAGCACAGCATCCCTTGATTATACTTCATCAACAACACTTCTTTTAACCCAACTTCCAACAGGCGCAGGAACAGTTCGCTCACTTGCTCATTCAGGATGGTACCCAGTAGGTGGAGCAACAACCCCAGGGTTCTTCTTTGCAGGCGCTGAAACAGGTGATGGAAACGGTGCTCTTTATGCATTTTGCGCAGCAGATCTTGGTGTTGGTTATAACCAAAGAAGTATAACCAACTTAGCAATGCCTCCATTTAGAGCAAGCAGCTGGCAAAAACTTGATCGTTGTGATGGTATTCCAGTAAAAATACTTTCTCAAGGTGGCGCTGTTTACATACTTACAAGAAAAGTTGACTCTACAGGCGCAAGCATGGATCGCATCTTCCGCTTAATTAAAAAACAAACAGGGGCAACGCTTAACACAAGCTTTGTTGTTACAGCAACAACAGGCGCTGTAAATGGTGCAGTAGATCTTTCAGCAGTTAACCATATTTACGATTTTGTAATATCTCAAACAGGTGCTGGTTCTGAACAACTTACTATGGTTACCAATGATGGTGTATACACTACAACCTCATCTGCTGGTTGCGATGCTGCAGGCTATAACAATAACCCAGCAAGTGCTATGTTAAACTGCGGTTGGCAAAAAGTAACAAGCCCAGCAACAATGGAAGGCTTTATGCTCAAATTCTTCCAACCATCACATACACGTAACCCTCAATCATTTATATCTTCTCAATGGGCACAAAGCGAAACAAATGATGCTGTTTACGATAAAGTACAACTAGTTCAGTATGGACGAGCAACAAACAGAATAAGTCAATTTGGTCAAGATCAAATGATCAACTTTGATGCATACGATGGAACAACAACAGTTCCTGCAGGATTTGTAGAATTGCCAATTATAAGCAATCTATATTCTGATGGTATTCGCAGATTCTTAGCAATTGCTACCCGAACAACTTCAAGCCATGCAATGAAGTTAATCGGAAGCCCATACCGTGTAGATGTATGGAACCTTACAGCTCCTTACGTCATACAAGATTCTGTAGTTCAAAATCTTGGTGCTGTATATTGGGCACAACCAATTGCAGGTAGCATGATGATGGGTACAAGCAAAGGTGTGGTTGCTCTGCAATAACACATAGCTTATAAATACCAAGAGCAGATGTGCGTCATAAGACAAGCATCTGCTCTATTTTTTTTTGAATATTTTTAATCACTGTTTTAAAACAATCTATTTCAACACTCTGATTACCTTGCATCATAGATTCAAATAAGGTTTTGATACTAAAAATTATAGCACCAAGCGATTCAATTTCTTGTTTATCATATAAATCTTTATTTTTTTTAAATTCTTTATTTACCAAATAAACATTTGCATAAACATCAAGTATTTTTTGAACAAAATCGTCAAGCTCTTGATGTAATTGAAGTTGAAATTGACTTGATAAAGATGCTGCATGCAATAACCCCCACAACTGCATAACATCAGAACGAATTGTTTGCAAAGAAGAAGAAGGATACAACAATTGATCAAAAACAAAATCGACAACTTTGTCATCAACCCTATCAACATCATTACAAACAATAAAATTTCCATAAAAAGCTATACATAAAAAAAAATATGTAATGATGTTTTTTTTCATAAAAACTTCCCTTAAAAGCTATGGCTCTCTATCACTTTAAGGGTCGCATACAACAATTCTATTTGTCAATAATAACCATTTTAATAAATAAAAAAGGCGCTTTTTTAAACGAGCACCTTTTTCTTTTTATTTTTTATTTATAGGAAATTAAAAAGGAAGATCATCCTTAAAAGGAGGTTCATCTTTAAAAATTGCCGCTCCACCTGCAGCACCAGTCTCTTCAAAATCTACTGATTTCTTTTTAGAAAACTCTTTAGGTGCACTTGCTACTGGCTGTTTTGCACGAGCTTTAATACCATCAAGTTGCGACATAAGTTCGCGCTCAACTTCATTTCTTGGCTCAAACGATTCTGTCTGCTCTGCTCCAGTTGATACTTCAGAAGTATCAGACCCTGAAGACAAGAAGACCACTCTGTCTGCAACAATTGAATGCTTACTACGAGTTGCACCACTTTCTTGATCTTGCCATGTATCAAATTTAATACGACCTTCAACAAGAATCTGACGCCCTTTTGCTAAATATTGTTTACAGCTTTCAGCTTGAGGTCCCCAAACATCAATATCTATGTAGCACACTTCTTGCACCATATCACCAGATTGGCGATTACGAAATTGCCTATTTGAGGCTATACCTAAACGACATACCGCTTGCCCTGAAGACAACTGCTTATAATCAGGATCACGAGTTAAATTACCTATCATTACTACACGATTATAACTAGCCATATTAATATACCTCTTATCCTAATAAATTATTTATACATCAACACTATGTCTATGTAGCGTATCGATTTTTTTTTGTATCTCAAGCAGTTCTTTTTCATACTGCTTAAGATCTTGTAAAAGCTCATTAAGTTTAGGTTTATTAGAACATTCAAGATCAGAAAAAACTTTATGTGAAAGCTCTTTGCTCCATGAAGACAATGAACACGTAATATCAGAACAAATATCAAATATATGACGTGCTCTATCTACAACCTTTTTTTCTACATTTTTTTCTTTTAAAATTTTTTTATCTGACTTGCAAACAAAGGAAGGAGCATCTTCAGCATTTAAATAAACCAAAAAAAGCAATGGTATTAAAAACTTTTTATTCATTATTATCCTTAATATGATCTTCACAAATAAGTGAAGATCCTATAACCAAGCCATCTTTATAAAAAACAGCAAATTGACCTGCTGCAATACCTTGATCTGAATTTTCTAAGATAACTCTATAATATCCATTTTTTAAAGAATGCACTGTTGCATTATGCAATTGTTTACCATGTCTTATTTTCACCAAAACACTTTCTGGCAGTACTGTTTCATTACACATAAGATCTTCTATTAAAAAAGAATTACGTTTTTTAGTTTGATCATAATAATGATTAGAGATAAAGACCGTATTAGTATGAGGATCTTTAGAAACCACATACCATGGGCCATGAGAAAGCCCTAAACCTTGGCGTTGACCAATAGTATAAAACCAAAAACCATCGTGATCCGCCAAAATTCGACCAGTTTCAAACTCTACAAGATGTCCTTTTTTGCTTCCAACATGATGTGCAATAAAATCTTTAAAAGTAATTTTTCCCAAAAAACAGAGCCCTTGAGAATCCTTACGATCTTTTGTTGGCAAATCAAAACTATGAGCAAGCTCACGAACATCTTGTTTATAATATTTATCTAATGGAAACAGTGCTTGAGATAATTGATCCTGAGAAAGTCTGGCTAAAAAATACGTTTGATCTTTTATTGGATCAGGAACTTGATGTAAATAATAAATTCCATCTTTTTTTATAAGCCCTGCATAATGACCAGTTGCTATTTTATCATATCCTGAACCAACAGCTTCTAAAAACGCTCCAAATTTAATCATAGGATTACAAAGCATATCAGGATTAGGCGTACGACCTTTTTTGATCTCTTCAATCGTATAAGCTAAAATTCTATCTTTATACTCTTTTTGTAATGAAATAACTTCCAATGGAATTTTCAATTTTTCACATACAGCACGAGCATACGATAGATCTTCTTCCCAAGGGCACTCTCCCAAATAAGAAAGTTCATCTTCAAGCCAAATTTTTAAATAAAAAGCGGTAATTTGATGCCCTTGCTGCTGCAATAAAGCCATTGCAACAGAACTATCAACACCACCAGAAAGTAACATTGCTATTTTCATATCTTTATAATCATTCGTATTAAAGCTTTAGGTTATAAAGATAATATACATAAAAATTAATAATTTTATGTATTAATCAAAATACTAATTACTAAACAAAGGCTTAGATTCAAAAAATTGCCCTTCTTCTTTAAGAGCAGCAACCAATTCCTCTAAGGTATTATATCGAGGAAAGGGCTTTTTTTTATTTTTTAACATTTCTTCTCGCTCTTGCTTTCTTCGTTTTTCTTGTTCTTCCATTTTCTTTTTTATACATTCACAAACATCTTCGAATTCTTTGTTTTTAGCTAAAAACACCCGAAGGTTTGTTTCTTTCGCTTTTTTCACTTCACACATTATTCTACTTCTTGTCTTCCAAAGATCCTCTAGACTCATTTTTGCCAAACCATCCTTAAACTCTTCAGCTCTTGCAGATATACCTGCTTTACCTGCCTTAGTTTTAGATAGATCTGAACAAGAAGCACCATATATCATCCCCAAAAACAATACATATATTATTTTTTTCATAAAAACCCCTAAAACATTATTAGTAAAAAAAATTTATCAACTTTAAAATTTACTATTTATTATCACTTTCTATATCACCTTCTTTATTATCTTGAGCAATCAAGGGAGAATTTACTAATGGTAAAGATTTAATAGATTCTAAAAGATGTTTCAATGCAGAATCATCTGCTTCAGAAGATACAGTTGTTATTGACTGCGTACGTTCTAAAGGTAAACGAACTCGAGGCCGAAATACTCTTGCTTCTCTTGCTTTTGCTTTTGCTAATTCTTGTTCTTTTAATAACTCAAAATATTCATCCGAAGAGTCTGCATATTTAATTTTTAACAATATTCTTTCTTTTTTTCTTTGAAGTTTATTGGAAGCTATCATTTGATCAATTTTTTTTAATTTCTCTTTTTCCTGATCAATCCTTACACTATCTTCTAAGTGTCTTAAAAGATTTTTTATAAAACGCCTTTTACTAAAAAGTTCTTCCATAGATTTTTCTGAACTAAAATTAACAGGCTCTCCAAAAGACTGACCTGAAGACTGATCACCAAAATAAACACAGCCACCATTAGCTTCAACTTCTTTAATTTCAGCTTTTTTAGATTGCACAATTTTAATATCTAATGGGTTAAGATCTAAACCACAAACACCATGCGTCATACCCAAAAATAATACATATATTATTTTTTTCATAAAAACCCTCACATCATAATTAGAATAATTTATTAAATAAAAGCAGTTATTATATATAATAATATTTTTAAAAAAATTATCAAATAGGATTTATACTGATTGTTTTTATTAATATTTAAACCACATTTAAAAAAAACTAATTTTGCTGTATTATTAGGCTTATATAATTTAAAAAAGATATTTCAAAAAAAGAAAGATATATAAATGACCTTATCAAACCTAAAAAATATTTTTGTAGCTGCAATACAAAAAATATCCAACCTCAACGAAATTCCCGCTTTTGAGTTTATTTTAAACACCGATGAGCAAAAACAACAATTTGGAGATATTACAACTAATGGAGCTATGATTATAGCAAAAAAATTGGGCAAAAAACCCCGTGAATTAGCTCAACTTATAATTAACGAAATAAATGACACCCAAATAGAAAAAATAGAAATTGCAGGACCTGGGTTTATAAATATTTTTTTAACTCAAAAAACATTGCAATTAATAGCTCAAGATCTTTTTATTAAAAAAGACTCTTACTTTAAAATTAAAGACCTTACAACCTCTTATAATATAGAATTTGTAAGCGCTAACCCAACAGGGCCGCTCCATTTTGGACATGGCAGAGGAGGCATTATTGGAGATGTTCTTGCTAATGTTTTAATATTTTTAGGATATAACGTATCAAAAGAACATTATGTAAACGATGCAGGATCTCAAATTAATAAGCTTGGAGCATCACTTAAAATTCGCTGCCAACAACAAGAAGGTCTACCTGTTGAATTACCAGAAGATGCATATCATGGACAATACCTCATAGATCTTGCCCAAAAATGTCTTGAAGAACATCCTGACGCACTAGCTCAAGATGATAATTTTTTTATGTCATATGCATATACTCACATGCTCAAAGGACTTCAAAAAACAACGAGCGATTATGGAATTACATTTGACACATGGTTTTCTGAAAAAACACTTCATACTCAAGCAATTGAAGATGCTATCAATCAACTAAAAAAGAATGGTAAAACATATGAACAAGATGGAGCTTTATGGTTTAAATCTACCGAATATGGCGATGACAAAGATCGCGTTCTTAAAAAAGCAGATGGTGCATATACTTACGCAGCGGCAGATGCAGCCTATATGCTCAGTAAAACAGATCGTGGATTTAATTATTTAATTTTTATTCTTGGCCAAGATCACCACAGCTACCCAAAACGTCTTAACGGTATAAGGCAAGCGTTAGGCCTCAATCATATTAAGCTAGACTGTATTTTATACCAACTTGTTTCTATGAAAGAAGATAATCAACGCATAAGAATGTCTAAAAGAGCTGGAGCTATCATCTCCCTACAAGACATTATCGACACTGTAGGAACAGATGTAGCTCGATTCTTTTACCTCAATCGCAAAGCAGACGCTCACCTTGAATTTAATCTTGACCTCGCATTAGAAAAAACACAGGAAAATCCTGTCTATTATTTGCAATATGCCTATGTTAGAACTCATGCAATCTTAAAAAAAGCCGCCGAATATAATGAATTCAGGACAATTAACCAGACAGACAGTGAGCACCTTACAAAAGAAGAAACGCTTATTATTAAAAAGCTTGCAAGTTTAGAAAGTTTATTAATTGATATATCTAAAAATTATCAAGTCCATTTACTTACTTATTATCTTTTAGAACTTTCTCATCTTTTTCATAATTATTATCATCACAATAAAGTCATAGAACCTCTCTCTTTAGATCAAAGTCGTGGAAGACTTTTATTAACAACTCTTGTAAAAGAAATGTTTGAGCGTTGCTTTAATATAATTGGAATTTCGTTACCAGAAAAAATGTAATTCTATTTAATAAAAATAAAAAATTAATTTGACATACTATACAACCAACAAATACACTTCTAATTCGAAATATAATTAAACTATTTTAAATAGATTGCATAATGGAAAAAAACAAAATATTACTTTTAGCATTAACGTCTTTGTTTATCTCTTCTAACGATTCAATAAAAAATTTAACCAAAGAAGAAACAACCCCAGAAATAGAAGCTGAAGCATTAAAAAAACGAGAAGAAAAACTTGCAAGTGTTAAATTCATTGAAGCAATATTGGCATCAAGAGGACCGGTACAAAGAACAAAAAGACTTAAAATAACCGAATATAAACAACCACTTAGTACTGAAAGAAGCGGTTTTCCACGTTTAGCTAGCGACGAATTATTAAGAAAAGTTTTAATAAAAAATGCAGAAAGAGCACAAAAAGAAATAGAACAAAAAGAAATAGAACAAATAAAAAAACTAGAACGAGCAAAATTAATACTATTTAATAACTTTAAGCAATTAGAAACTTCTTCAATTGAAGAAGTTCTCAAAATTTTGTATCCAGAAAATAAAAGTTTAGAGCAAATAAAAACTGTAACAACTAATTTAAAAAAACTTATCAATTCGGATAATTTTTTGAGCGAAACCTTAGAACACCAAAAAACAAGAGCTTTAATTTTACTCATCACAATTAAAAGATTAGAAAAAGACCGTACAACTCTTGATATAAATCCAAAAACTATTTTTGATATTTTAAAAGAAATAAAGAGCGAATAATAATTTTCAAGAAAATTGTTGAAACCTAAAGCTAAAATAATATATAATTACTACTTGAATTTAGTTTTATAAAAAAAGGAGTTCGTAGTGAAAAGAATATATCTAGCCTTAGCAGCTTTAAGCTTATCTTTTGGAGCAAAAGCCACTTCTCAATTAAAACAAGAGATAATTGATACCATTGGCTTTCCAATGACAAAAATAACTTTAAATGGCACTGGACTTTATATAGGAAAAGCTGGATTTATAAGAATAATTGAAACACCCCTAGAAAAAAATAAAATTCTTCGTGTATTTGGTAAAAATAAAAGTAATGATCTTTATATAGAAATATCAAAATCTCCTCTTGCGTCAATCAATTCGGACAAAGAAATTACTTTAAAAATGACTAAAAAAGATCTTGGAAATAGTAGTTTTAAATATTCGGGAACAGCGCAATTATCAAATTTATTTACTGCAACATTAACCAAAAAAAATGGCAAGGAAAAAAATGTTCTTATTGAAAAAATAGATACACTTATAAATAAGCCATTAAAAAGCCTTCTTAATCCATCATCTGAAAAAAAATTGGGCAAAGAAAACAAACCTACTCAAAATCAAAATATACAAGAAATAGCTCCTCTTAAAATTGAAGACCAAACACTTGATGATGAAAATGACTTTACTGAAGCAGAAACCAATTCAACTGAAAGTAAACAAGATATAATAACTACGTCATCTCAAACGCCATCTTCTGTTAATAGTTCTATAAAAGAAATATACTCAGCAATACCTCCACTTCCTAATACACAACCAACTAAAATAGTTAATAGTATCATTGACGGAAACAAAATCTTACTTCCAACATTTGGAGGCGATCAGATGTATGATGAAACACTCATAGATTCTGCAGAACTTGATTCACGGAAAGGTGGAATTTATCTTTATTATAATGGCGGATCAATTAGAAAAAATAATGCAAATCGCGATGACTTTGTATTTTTTGACCCAGCATCTAACACTTATTTAGCGTGGGGAGCAGGACTTAAGGAATTTACAGATCAAGCAGAAAAAAACTTTTATGATACAAGTAGAATACCCAAAACTCTAACTGTTTGCCTAAAATCATATTTACCAAAAGAATCTACAGCAGTAGACACTTTTACACCAAAAAGAGAAATTCGTGGTATTGAAGAAGTACAAGGATACAAGTCGGTTAATTAAATAAATTTTTAATATTAATAAATAAGGGCTGCAGATAGTGCGGCCCTTATTTATTAGAGAAATTGCCAATTTTAATGATTCTGGCAAACTAAAAGCAATTTAAAATTACAACTCTTTATTATGATACTATGAAAGGTCAGGAGTTTTATATGTCTAAAGTAAGCTTAGAAGATATACAAAAATTACGTAACACAACAAGCATGGGCATGCTTGATTGCAAAAAAGCACTCGAAGAAGCTGCCGGTGATATGGATAGAGCAATCGAATTACTTCGCAAAAAAGGCGCTTCTGTTGCTGCAAAACGTGGAGAAAATCAAACAGCTCAAGGATACGTGCACGCTTATATTCATCCAGGAGCTACTATTGGTGTAATGGTAGAACTTAACTGCGAAACAGACTTTGTTGCTCGTAATGATGATTTTAAAAAACTAGCTTCTGACGTTTGTATGCACATTGCTGCAATGAAACCTCGCTATTTAAGCCCAGAAGAAGTTGATCAAACATGGCTTTCCAAAGAAAAAGCTTTAATGACAGAACAACTTACTGAAGAAGGCAAAAAGCCTGAATTTATGGAAAAAATTATTGAAGGCAAAGTACAAAAACTTTACGCTGACGTTTGTTTATTACAACAAAAATTTGTAAAGAATGACAAACTTACCGTCCAAGAACTTGTTAATGAAGTAATTGGTAAAATGGGTGAAAATGTAAAGATTAAACGTTTTGCTCGTTTTGAAATTGGTGGTTAATTAAAGTAAATTGGAGCTACTATGGCAGAAATTATTCTTACAGAAGGCATTCAAAGTACATTAGAAAATCCTGTTAATGAAGAAATGACAAAAAGCCTTAAGCATTTTGAACATGAATTAACTTCTATTCGTACAGGCAGAGCACACCCTTCTATGGTTGATAGCATTAAAGTTTCTTGTTATGCAGGAACAACAGAACTTGCTTTAAAAAACCTTGCTAGCATAACCATTCCTGACGCTCGATTGATTATTATTCAACCATATGATCAATCAACAATTATGGATATTGAACGTGCACTTAAAGAATCTGATTTAGGCGTAACACCCCAAACAGATGGTCAAACAATTCGTATAGTACTTGCTGATATGAGTGTTGCTCGACGAGACGAACTCAAAAAAATACTTGCTAAAAAAACTGAAGATTGCCGCGTAAGCATTAGAAATATTCGCAAATACTACAATAATTTGATTCGTGACACTCAAAAAGAAAAAGAAATATCGGAAGATTTTGCAAAAAGGCTTGAAGATATTTTACAAAAAACAACTGATAAATTTATAAAACAAGTTGATCAACTTTCTGAAAAAAAAGAAGCTGATTTAAAAGGTTAATAAATATTTTATTTGATGTTTTACTTTCTGTTACACTTTGATACACTAGTAATCTGAAAATTGTAGCTGGTAGGTAATTGGGTCGTTAGCTCAATTGGTAGAGCATCAGACTCTTAATCTGCAGGTTGTTGGTTCGATTCCAACACGACCCACCAGAAAAGATTGTGCGAGAGTGGCGAAACTGGTAGACGCGCTGGACTTAGGATCCAGTTCCTTACGGAGTGGGGGTTCGAGTCCCTTCTCTCGCACCAGATTTTCAAAGGAGTAGTAGAATGTCGCAAGTGCAATCACCCTGCTTTGTATTGCGTGATAGTAATGCGCAATTTGGTTCTGCATCTGTAGTTATTCCATCCGATTATGTTCAAATTTTGTATAAAGAAGCTTCTGACACACAAAAATCAAACATCCATACGCATGGCTTTTCTCGTGGAGACACTCCACTTTCTTATATACAAAAAAACTTTCAACCCCACTTAATTGAACATATTAAAGAATTTTTATTTAAATATTTTGTTATTAATTCTTTTTACAAAGAATTACATGATAAAAAAATTCTTATTGCTGGAGAACCATCTCTTCAAGATGTAAGTATAAACGCAAATAATGATCTTACTTATTCATTTTCAATAACATTAGCTCAATCAATTGCACTTAATGGGTGGAAACGTCTTCCTTTTAGAGCACCAAAACGTAAAAACTACAAAGACCTTGATCGTCAAGTAGAAAATTTTCTTAAAGAAGAAGAATCATTCAAAAAGAAAACTCCTTTAGATATTATCAGTATTGGAGACTGGGTAAATTTTACTGTTTCTTTATTAAACACAAAAAAAGACTCTATCTTTCCATTTCATAAAGAAAATTTATGGATAAAAATAGGTTCAGAAGAAGCTGATATTCCTTTTCAAAATCTCTTTCTTTACAAAAAAATTGGCGAAAATTTTGTTACTGATGATGAATGTATTCAAGAATATTTTAGTTCACATTTAGACACAAACTACACTTTTTTTGTAGAAATAGTTGATATATTACATCAATCTTTTTTTTGCGTAGAACATTTTAAAAAACATTTTAAATTAAAAACAGCTAAAGAAGTTCATCAAAAATTAATAGAAGTTTTTTCTTACCGAAATGACATTTCTCAACGACGCGCAACGGCAGAAGAGACTCTTAAATTACTTCTTGCTCGCCATTCATTTAACGTTCCTCAGCATCTAATTTTAAGACAACAAAAAATTATTTTAGATATTATTGCTCAATCGCCTGACTACCAAGTCTATAAAATGCAAAATGATTTTAACTATAAAACTAGAATGTTGGCAGAACGCCAAATGAAAGAAAATATTCTTATTGATCAGCTAGCAATTTATGAAGGTATAGAAATTAATAATTCCGACATTAAAGCTTATTTAAACTTAAGCAATCGTCAAAGAACTGCAGAGTTTATTTATTTTGAACCGCCTACAACAAAGTTTTTAGGGCATGAAAGTCCAATTTCTACTACACTACTTACATTAAGTTGTTTAAAAGAAAAAACTTTGAATCATGCGATTCATCATTTAATACGGAATAAAACTGGCATATGAATGAAACAATACATCCTTTGATCATTATTGGAAGTGGACCAGCAGGTCTAACGGCAGCAATCTATGCGTCTCGAGCTTTTTTAAAACCCCTTGTATTTCAAGGAAAAAAACCTGGCGGACAACTTATGGGAACCTCATTTGTAGAAAATTGGCCTGGAACTAAAAGCATTATGGGGCCAAAGCTTATGATCGATATGCAAGAACAAGCAAAAGCTCTTGGAGCAAGGCTTATTGACGAAACAGTTATAAGCGTAAACTTTAAAGAACGGCCTTTTACGATCATATCAAATGAAAAAACATATTTTACCCAAAGCGTAATTATTGCTACAGGTTCATCTCCAAATACATTAGGATGCCCAGGAGAATCAGAATATTGGGGAAAAGGCGTTGCAACCTGCGCTATTTGCGATGGGGCATTTTATCCAAATAAAAAAGTAATTATTGTTGGAGGTGGAGACACCGCTATGGAAAGTGCATCATTTATGGCAAAATATACTGAAAACATAACCATCGTTCATATTTTAGATAAGCTCACAGCATCACCTATCATGCAAAAAAGAATTCTTGAAAATACAAAAAATCGTTTGATTTATAATAGCACTATACAAAAAATTAAAGGCAATTCTTTAAATATTACTCATGTTGTTATTGAAAATAAGCTTACAGGAGCAACAGAAGAGATCGAAGCTGATATTTTATTTTTAGCTATAGGCAATAAACCTAATACCGCTCCTTTTAAAGATGAATTACCGCTAGATAATCGAGGATGCATACAATTAAGCCACGGAACCTCAACTGCCATAGAAGGAGTGTTTGTAGCAGGCGATGTAGCCGATTATAAATACAAACAAGCTATTGTCTCTGCCGGATCAGGCTGCATGGCCGCACTTGATGCTCAACGATATCTTGAACACAAAGGGCTTATCTGATTGATGCTTAAATTTGAAAAAAAAGAAAATTCCTTTAAACTATTTCCGTAACGTAAATCATCAAGATTCTTGTAAGGACTAAGTATGTCAGTAACATTCTTCAGAAAAAGTAAGAAAAAAAGAAACAGAAAGCATGGCTTTCTTAAACGTATGGCTACCCGTCAAGGTAGAAAAATTGTTAATCGCAGAAGAGCAAAAGGTCGTAAACGCCTAGCAGTAAGAGCATAATTGGAAACTTTATATGCCTGAATTAACGAAGAATATTTCCTCGTTTACGCAACAAGACATCGCATATCTGTTAAAGAATTCTCATGTAAAAGCCCGGGTTCCGGGCTTACGTGTTTTATTAGCACCTGCTAACTTTAATTATGGTCGTATTTTAATTATTACTCCTCGCCAAAGTGGTAAAGCTGTTTATCGCAATAAAATAAGACGTCGGTTAAAAACAATTTTTTATGAGCAAAAATTGTTTTTACATGGTCATGACTGTGTTGTGATTGTAAAAAAAGAAGGAATTCACACAAGTTTTGAAAATCTTAAAAAATTGCTCTATCAAGCTTTTTCTACTATTAATGTAAAACAAGAAGCATTCTCTTCTATTTATCAATCATGAAGCATTCAAATCTTCATACTTTTATTAGTGAAACACTACGATCTTTGCGCTTTTTTCTTATGGGACCATCAAACTGTATGTTTTCTATTGGATGTATAGATTTTGTAACTCATCAATTTCTTACAGAACCATTTTTAAATGCCTTAAAAAATAGCATTAAACGAATACTCTCCTGCAATTCCTTTACAAAAAGATAAGTACTATGCAAGTATTAAAGCTGATTTTTCTTCTTTTCAAAAAAAGGAGTTCTTATGAAAAGAAGCATCTGCATAGCTTTATTATATGCAAACATTGCGCAGACAGCGACAGATAAAATTACACGACTTCCAAACAATTTTTACATTCTTGATCAATCAGGAAAAGAAAATATTATAAATGGTTCAAAAAAACCTGATGCTTTTGTAATAACTGTAGGATCAACTCAAAAATTGCCTTTTTTTGATCAAAAAGCATATACATACATAAAATCATTAATGCCTACCAATAATCCTTTAATTCCAAAAGATTTTGTCAAAAGTTTTCCATCTAATGAAAAAACCTATTCTCTTTATTTTAATTGGGAAGATCAAGTTGGATTTAAAAATATAAAAGATTATGGGAAAATTTTTGCTCAAGGTATTAATTACCTCATCAGTGCATATAATGTTCCAATCATTATAATTACTTATAATCGAGGAGGATTATTAGTAAATTACGCATCACAATTATGGAATTCTCCAACAATTACAAAAGGCCCACTTCCTATTTTAATTCAAATAGGAACACCTGTCCCTATGCCAATGTCTCAATATAATGAATTTATGCCAAACCCAAAAACAATAAGTGAACTTTTCTTTTTTTATAGCAAACAACCATTTATTGTTGATCAACCATCCCTACACCCAGAATATCAATCGACCTATAAAGCAATACCAGGCCTTTCGATCTATACTATTTTAGTTATTGTTAATAACAAACAACCACTTCAAAACAACATGAATGTTGCACCTCTTTCTGAGAATATAATTGAATATTGTATGGATGCTAAAAAAAATTATAAAACTAATAAAAATCTTTTTTTAAACTTAAATAGCTTTAAACCAGAAATAAATGGGATAATTGCTATTACAGAACCTCAAGATGAAAAAAATAACGAAGAAATAAAAAAAAGTAATGAAATTATAAAAAACTTGGAAAAAGCACTTGGACGCAATCTTACTTTTAACATCAACCAAGGAGAAGTTTTAAGAAACAGCTTTAGATATCAAGAATCTTAAAATTTAAACTCATTACATCAAGTATCAGATTTTCCTGAAAAAATGGATAGTAGAATGTTATAAAAATTGGCCTTTTCAACACCAGCTTTTTTATTTTCAACATCAGCTTTTTTATTTTCAACATCAGCTTTTTTATTTTCAACATCAGCTTTTTTATT
>DALYEP010000001.1:322233-397916 GCA_031972475.1 Candidatus Babeliales bacterium
TTTATCTTTTCGTTGATTTATTTGAGTTAATACATTCTTTGCTCGTCTTCGAAGCTCAAAAGAATTTTTTAACTGACCTTCTATTGTATAAAGCAATTTAAGTTCTTTTTCATTAAGAGGAAGTCCTTTTAAAGTCTTATCTCTAAGAGAATTAATAAAACTCAATTGTTCGGCAAACTCTTTATCTTTTAAACGTTTTTCTTGAGAATCTTGACTAAAATTATTGGTAGAATATTGCAAATTAGGCAACAAATTATAAAGCGACGAAGGAATGTATAAAGCAGCATTTTTTAAAGATGTAGCAAATTTTGGACTAATACCCAACGCAGAAGATGTTTTATTACCATAATATTTAAAACCATAAGAAGGAGCAGTGGTTGTGTAAAATTTAATATTACTTAACCAACTATTTTCTAAATCTCTTACACCACGTTTATTTAATTCAGCTTTTTTTTGCATAATATCATAATTTAATCGAGTATCATTTATTAAATTTGGCGTATAATCACGACTAAAATCCTTAGGACTTTCTTTTCTATAACCATTCATTTCTTTATTATACAATTCATCAATATCATACTGACTCTTCAAATTTACATACTGATCATTTACATAATCTGAAGCTTTAGAATAAATATCAGCCTCTTTTTGATACATATCACGCTCAGAATTATCTTGTTTCTTAACAAAATCGCGAATAGATTTATGACCAATCGCTTCTTCCCTATCTCCAATTACCGCTCCATGAAGAATTTTTTCTTGTAAATTTTGTTTATTAATTAAAAAATTTGCTTCCGCAAGAGCATGTTCTGACAAAGCTTTTTCAAGATCATATCTTTTTTGATCAAAATTATCAGATTCTATAAATTCTTCTCTGATGGATTTTTTTAATAATTCTTTGTCATTGTTATAATCTTGCAACAAACGTTTATATGATTGATTATCATTCTCTTCTAATTGTTTTAATTTTTCATCAAGAGGAACAAATTTATTATCTTTATTTTTTTCAATTAAATTTAAATAATTTTTACGATCTTGCCTCCAAGCATTAATAACACGCGAATCATTGGTTAAAGAATCATATTCTTTAAAATATTTTTCAAAATTTTTGATATTATTTTGAACATCTTTTGCTTGAGAAATCTCATCCTTATTATCTGATTTTTTCAATACATCATTTACCTGTGCTTTTGCATTATCAATACCATAAAAATAATAATCATCAGGATCGCCATAAGGCGTTTTAGACTCTTTCACTCTGTTATAAATATCTTTCAAAAAATTTGATGTAACAAGATCATCATAAGAATTTTTTAATTTTGCTGAAGCATCATTAATACTTTCCCAAGAAAATGCACTTAAACCAAAAAAAATTACCGATAAAAAAAGAGACATCATTATTACACTATATTTTTTCATAAGATTCCTTACAAATCTAAAAAATCAATTTATAGTATATATAATAATTCAAATAGAATGATAACTTCAATAATAATTTATTATAAAGTTATTTCTATAAAAAAAGGGAGTGTCAAAACTCCCTTAATTATATTTTTATAAAAGTAAAAATAAGATTATAACAACTCTCCCGCAAGCTTACTTAACTGACTTCTTTCGCTTGTTTCTAAAAAAACTGTACTAAATAAAGATTCTCCTTTAAATCGATCAGTCGAAATAACAAGGCCATTGCTGCTAAAATCAAGATACGGCGAATCTATTTGGTATGGATCTCCACATAATACAATCTTACTACCTTGACCAACTCTGCTAATAAGTGTTTTAACTTCGTGAGGGCTTAAATTCTGGACTTCATCAATAAGAATAAATTGATAAGGAATAGACCTACCACGCATATAAGTAATAGCTTCTAAGCTAAGCTTTCCGTTATTCATCATATCTTCAACAGAAAGTAATTGTTTTTTATTTCCACCTTGCCGTTTATCTTTTTTATTTTTCTTTAAATACTTTCCTTGATCATGTTGATCTTCTTTATTTTCTTGCCTAAGTTCTTGAACATGCTGAGCTATAGAAGCTGAATGAATAATAACTTCAATGTTATCATAAATAGGCTGCATCCAGCTATGCAGCTTTTCTTGCATATCTCCTGGCAAATAACCAATATCTGGCCCTAATGGAATAACAGGACGAGAAACTAAAATTTTTTGATATACATCTGTTAAAAGAACTGAATGCAATCCAGCAAGTAATGCTAAAAATGTTTTACCTGTACCGGCTGGCCCAATAAGAGAAACAAACTCAAGAGATGGATCAAATAAAGCATCTAAAGCCATCAGCTGTTGTGGATTTTTAGGCTCGATTGGCCAAGAAAGACTTGGAAATCGAACTTCTTTAAAATCTCTATTTCCAGAGGCAATATACCTAAACAAACGATAGTTAAATGGATTATGCTGACTTTCAACTAGAACATACTCATTAAGTGTAAGTAATTTATCTTTTGCAAGACCACGAAGGTCGTCTGGAAATTCTTGTTTTAATTGAACGGCAGGAACCTGAAGCCTAACCCAGCCTTTATAAAAAGTATCTTCTGGAACATATCCTTTAAGATAATCTTCTGACTCCATTCCAAGAACATCAGCTTTAACTCGAGCATTTAAATCTTTAGATATAAACTTAACATCATAGCCCTGATATTTATAAGAAAGAGCAGTTAACAGAATTTGATTATCAATAATATCAATCTTTAAAACTGGATGCGTATTAAAACTTTCTGGTGTGAATAAAATTTTCAAAACACCCCCATTTTCAAGATGAACTCCATCGTTTAAAGACCCTTTAAAACGCAAATCGTCTAAATAACGAACAGTTTCACGAGCATTTTTACCACGACCAGAACTTTCTCTTTTAAATTGTTCAAGCTCTTCAAGAACCATAATAGGAATACCTACCATAACACCTATAAAACTGAACATTGCACGAGGATCATATAACAAAACATTAGTATCAAGAACATACAGTTTTTTTGATGAGGGTATTAACATAGTTCCTCCTGAGCGCAGTTAGAATGTTAGATTATTAACAACAAAGCGAAGCTTATCATGTGTAATTAATGATAAACAACGCTCTAAATAAAATCTCTTTTTTTATATAATTTATACTCTGTAGTAACAGTGTATTTTTTTTACTTTCTGATAAAATGTAACAATAACGTTAGACAGTAAAATATCCGTATTTGATAAAGGACCAATTATGAGCGAAGACAAAAAAAATAATACTTCTTCATACACTTTAGAACAGCTACGTCACTCTGCTGCTCATCTTTTAGCGCAGGCTGTACTTGAATTGTTCCCTACAACACAATTAACAATTGGTCCAGCAACTACGGATGGTTTTTTTTATGATCTTCTTCCTACAGAAAATTTCAAACTTGAAGATTTGCCTTTAATAGAAAAAAAAATGCATGAAATTGCAAAGCGAAACTTAAAAATCACTCATTTTCAAATGGCCAAAGATGAAGCTCTTCAACTTTTTAAAAACAATAAATTTAAACTCGAATTAATTAACAATATTCCTGATGAAACAGTCGGCATTGCACAACAAGGAGATTTTATTGACCTTTGTAAAGGAGGCCATGTTGATTCAACAAAACAAATCAAATTTTTTAAACTGCATGCAATTTCTGGATCTTATTGGCGCGCAGATAAAAGTAACACGGCACTTCAGCGCATTCATGGAACTGCTTTTTTTACTAAAGAAGACCTTGCTCTTTATGAGGAAAAAAAAGAAGCCGCAATTTTATATGATCATCGCAAACTAGGAAAGCAACTTGATTACTTTTCATTTCATGATGAAGGAGTAGGCTTTCCATTCTTTCATCATAAAGGCAAAATTGTTTTAAATGCCCTACGTCATTTTATGAGATCAATTCTACAAGAAGCTCATTATTGTGAAATAGAAACTCCAACTATGCTTTCTGATGAACTATGGCGCTGCTCGGGGCATTATGAATTTTATAGAAACAATATGTATTTTTCTAATATTGATGAAAAAAATTATGCTGTAAAACCTATGAACTGCCCAGGTTCAATTTTAATTTACAAAGAAAGACCACGTTCTTACAGAGAGCTTCCTTTAAGATTAATGGAATTTGGAAAAGTTCACAGACATGAACTTTCTGGAGTACTTCATGGACTTTTTAGAGTCAGAGCTTTTACCATTGACGACACTCATATCTATTGCACGCTCGAACAAATTGAAGAAGAAATTGTAAAAAACATCAGTATAATTAAAAAAGTTATGAATAAATGCGGCATTGATACTTTACAAATATTTCTTTCAACACGACCTGAAAAAGCTATGGGATCTGATGAGATGTGGGAAGCTGCTATTAATGGACTAAAAAACGCATTAAATAAAGCAGATTTATCTTACACTATAGCTGAAGGTGATGGAGCCTTTTATGGCCCTAAAATTGAATTTAAATTTACTGACTCAATGGATAGAGTATGGACATGTGGAACTATTCAACTAGACTTTTTCCAACCAGAAAATTTTAATTTAAATTATGTATCATCTGATGGATCTCTACAACGTCCCGTCATTTTACATCAAGCCATTTACGGATCTCTTGAAAGATTTTTCGCCGTACTTCTTGAACATTATAAAGGTCATTTACCTTTCTGGCTTTCGCCAATCCAAGCACGTATTATTCCTGTTTCTACTGAACAAAAAGATGCTGCTCAAGAATTATATGAATCTTTAAAAACCCATCTAAGAGTTGAATTTATAGAATCTACCGATTCTCTTTCTTCTCAAATTAAAGATGCTCAAATCAATAAAATCCCTTGGATGCTTATTGTTGGTAAAAAAGAAGTAGAAAACAAAACTATTACAATACGTTATGCAAATGGAAAACAAGAATTTGGAATAACAAAAGAAGATCTGATTAAACGCATTAGAGAAATAAATTAAATATTTTTTTGTTTTTTATTTTTGCATTTTTTTTGTATGAAATGTCGAAATATTATTGACTTTGTTTTTATCAAACTTGTACTATTAATCTTGTAACCATCAGTGAAGTACAGAAGGAAATAAAAAATCACTCCAAAAAAGGGAGAGAACATGACAACAAAGAAAACTGCAAAACGCAAAGCTGCTCCAAAACGCAAAGTTGCGAAAAAAGCTGTAAAAAGAACAGCTAAAAAAAGAGTAGCAAAACGTAAGGCTGCTCCAAAACGCAGAGTTGCGAAAAAAGCTGTAAAAAGAACAGCTAAAAAAAGAGTAGCAAAACGTAAGGCTGCTCCAAAACGCAAAGCTGCTGCAAAGCGTAAAGCTGCTCCAAAGCGTAAAGCTGCTCCAAAACGCAGAGTTGCGAAAAAAGCTGTAAAAGCTGCACATACAGCACATACAGAATCAGCTAAATAAGAAAAAAATCACCCGCTTCCTGCGGGTGATTTTTTTACATCTATTATTTCTTTTATTTTAAAATTTAAAAAAACTAAAAGAATAAATATCTTAATTAAAACATTCATTTTCATTACAAAAAAAACTACTCTCTATTTTTATAACCTATATAAGACATTAAAATTCCTGCTGCTACTGATGCATTATAAGAAACTTCAGAACTTTTTTGAGGTAAAGTAATAATGGTTCCAGCGCGTAAAGTTGCATTAGAAACACCATTTCCTTCACTTCCTATTACTAAACAAAGAGGTTTTTTATATTCTATTGTAAAAGCATTGGCCTCTTTACTTAATGCAGCAACATAAAGATTATAACCTGCCTTTTTAAGCTCAATCAATACGCTTTCTATTGAAGAAGCTTCATAAATTTCCATTCGTTCTGCAAGGCCTGCTGATGCTTTAAGAGCTGTAGCTGTAATTGTAGCTGATTTTTTCTTACATAAAATAACCCCATCAACACCTGTGCAATATGCTGAACGAATAATTGCACCAAGGTTTCTAACATCTTGAATACCATCAAGAAGTAATAAAAAAGGGCTTGTAGAACTATCAAAAAATTTTTTTCTAAAAGTAAAAGGTTGAACCCTTGCACCTATACCCTGATGATCAACGGTTCCTAGCGTATGAGTTAATTTTTCACGCTTCATCTTATGAATAATAATAGGATTTTTTGGCAAAAAAGATTGGATTTTTTTAAATGTTGCATGATCAGATTCCAAAATAAAAAGTTCAAAAACTTTTCTTCTTTTTTGCTCTAAAACCTCAAAAACTGCGTGAGTACCGTAAATTAACTCTGTTTCAGCCATTTTTTTTATATTTTTAATCATTTTATAATCTTTCACTAGATAAACATCGAATCTATAGCATATCACAATTCTTTACTATGGGCTCTCTCCCAAAACCAATTGCTTTCTGTTTGACATTCCTATTGGCCTATAGCAAAATGACTAAATTAAAAAAGTGTATAAAAATAATTTAAATAAAAGGATTTTTTTATGAAGAATAATTTGCAAATCGGCCTACTCTTAAGCTTATTTACTCTATTTTCCAATCAAACACTTATTTCTCAAGAAAGTATTTTAGAAGAAAAACAAATCGATTCTATTGTAGATAATGACCAAGAAAATAATGATGATTTTATTGATAATGATGATCAAAATTATACAACAGAAAAAGAATCAATTGGTCATTTTATTAGTTTTTATATCGACCCTTCAATCATAAAAGATGACAATATTTCGATTGTAACAGAAAAAAATCAGTTTTATTTCAAAATAAAATTAGAAAATAATAATGTTATTATTTTTGGAAAAATAGAAGAAGAATCTCTAACGCTTTATCATATAACTATCCCAAACAACAGCTCACTTGAAGAAATGCTTTCAGCATTTGATACCGCAGAAAAAGCATTCTTACCTCTTGATGATGAAATAGATTGTGAAAAAATAGAAGCTAGCATAAATAAAGAAACTGGAGAGCTTATACTCTTTTTACCATTTTTAGATCGCGATAATAATTAAATATAAAATCATTTCTAAATCAAACGGGGTGCTCACGAGTACCCCGTTTTCATTGAATTCAATATAAAATTGCTTATACTTGTATTTTCATATTTTACTAAAAAGTATCAAGGATTAAAATGTATATACTAGAAGGCAATATTGGCGCTGGAAAATCAACTCTCCTCAATCTTATAAAAACATACATGCCTTATATTGAAGTTATACAAGAACCTGTTACTACATGGTCAGATACATCTACGGAACATTCACTATTAGCTCAATTTTGCGCAGATATGCCTCGATGGTCATACTCTATGGAAACATACACTATGTTTTGCCGCATACAAGAACATTTACGAATTCAAAAAAATCAAAATCCTTTTAAATTAGTTGAGCGCTCTCTTTATTCTGGTAACTATTGCTTTGCAAAAAACGGCTATCTTCAGTCATTTATGAGCGATATAGAATGGAATATATATACTGAATGGTTTAATTTTTTAGTTTTACAAAAATGCCAACCACCTCTTGGTTTTATCTATCTTCAAACAGACCCAGAAATTTGTTTTGAACGAACCGCTAAAAGAAATAGACTTGGAGAAGAACATATTTCAATTGAATATTTTAAACAAATTCATAATCGCCATGAACAATTTTTAATTCATAAACAAGGTGTACTTAATCAACTAAAAGACGTTCCCGTTCTTGTTATTGATGGATCAATTGATTTTGAATCTAACAAACAACATTTAAAAGATTGCCTTGATCAAATTGATGAATTTCTATTTTTCACAGGAGATTCTAAAGGCCTTAAACGAAAACATGATGGTATTAATCATACAAAATGTTGTTAATATAAAATAAAAAAGTTTAACCAATCACATATACTCTATGTTTTCCTACCTTTATAGTCATACCTGATCTCCATGTAACTTCATATTTAAAGTCAGAAATTATGTGAGAATCTAGCGATACAGAACCATTTTCGATAAGACGTTTTGCTTCTGATGAACTGGAAATTGCACCCAATATTTTAAGAAAATCAACAATCCACAAAGTTTCAGATGTTCCAATAGGAAGATGAATAGTTTGAGCTTTTGAAAGATCCTTTTTTTGAAAAACATCTTCAAATGTTTTTTTTGCATCTTCTGCCTCTTTAGAAGACCAAAATTCAGCAACAATACCTTGCGCCATATCTTTTTTAAGAGCCATAGGATGAATTATAGAATTATATACACCTTCTTTTAATTCTTGAATTTTAGCATCTGAATAGCCAAGAAGTAACTTATAATAACGCCACATTAAAGCATCTGATATTGACATTAATTTACCAAATGCTTGCTCTGCAGTTTCTGCCAAACCAACATAATTACCTAAAGATTTTGACATCTTTTCTACACCATCAAGTCCCTCAAGAAGAGGCATTGTCATAATAACTTGAGCATCTTGTTTATATTGTTCTTGCAAAAATCTACCCATCAACAAATTAAATGTTTGATCAGTTCCTCCAAGCTCAACATCTGCTTTTAAAGCAACAGAATCATACCCCTGCATAATTGGATACATTAATTCATGAAACCCAATAGGAACATTAAGAGAAAGCCTTTTTGCAAAATCTTCTCGTTCAATAATTCGCGCTAAAGTTACTTGAGCACCTAGTTTTAAAACATCACTAAAAGTGAGCTTATCTAACCATTCAGAATTATAACGAATAATAACTTTATCTTTATCAAGAATACGAGTTACTTGTTGAAAATAAGTTTGTGTATTTTTTTCAATATCTTCTTGGCTAAGAGGAGGCCGTGTTTTTGATTTTCCAGAAGGATCTCCTATCCGAGCTGTACAATCACCTATAAGAAAAACTATAACATGTCCCGCATTTTGAAAATCACGCATCTTACGAAGTACAACAGCATGACCTAAATGCAAATCAGGAGCTGTAGGATCCATGCCTAATTTTATAATTAATTTTTTATCCGATGCTAATTTCTTTTGAAGTCCTCCTTCAGGAAGACAAGAAACAGAGCCATTTAATAATTTTTCTAAAGTTGTCATTACACAATTCCAATTCCATATGATATTACAGTTGATACAAATAAAATAATATTCAAAATGCCGACATAAATAATCGATTGAAAAAATAATAAAAGAAAAAGTGGAGCAAAAAGCAATATCCAATCAGCGTATCCTGGAAAATTATTTTTTGATAAAAAATAAGAAAGAAAAACCATATAAAAAAAATTTATAATCATACTAAATGCAGCAAGCATACTATTAAAAATAGCAAATCTTACTAAAAAAAGACCAACCACAATAGAAAATGAAGAAGTTGCTTCTACAGGAGAATAATGAGAGGCTAATTCAAAAATTCCAAAATTCATGAATAAAGAAATTGGATTTTGCCTGAAAATAACAACACACGTCAAAAGAGAAATAAGTGCAAAAAAAATACCCAATATCACATCAGAAAAATAAGCTATACAAAGTTTAAGCTTTCTCCATTTACCAGTAATAGCATTTGGATTGATAGGAATATATTGACCAAATCCAAAAGGAATATCCGGTATTACAAGTAAAATACAAATCCAAAAAAAACTAATATGTGTTATTGGATTGATAGATGAAAAACCTAATTGCTCTCCAGTATCATCTCCCATTTTACTATTTACCCATGACCTAAAAGCACCAAGTAATGGAATCGACAAAAAATAACTCATTAAAATAAGAATTTTTTGAACAAGAAAACCTGCATTTTGCAAACTTAAAATCATGCTAAAAGCCTCTCTATAAACATTAATAATGCACAAAATAAGTCTAAGCAGATCTATAGAAAGGTCAAACTCTATTCAATTTAAAGCTCAATATTCCTATAGACAAAGTTTTCATACATCATAGAATTGCAAAGCAATAAAATATAAAAAAAGGAAAGTTTATGAATTTTCAAATTAAATCAACTTTTTTAGATATAATTACATATATTGTCACTCCAATTATTTTAATAATAACAACTTTTGCAACATATTACCCTTCACTTTTTTATGATTTTCAATTTGATGACATCGCAAATATTAAAAAATTTTTTGCGCTCAGAACTCATTCTTTTTGGAATTTTGCATTTAAAGGATCTCGCTGGATTAGTTATTGGCTTAATACAATAAATTATTCTTTAGGAAAATTTGACCCATTTTATTACCGACTTGGCAATGTTATTTTTCATATAATTACAGGTGTTTTAATTTTTTTTGTAACAATAAAACTCCTAGAGCAAACCAAAAAAGAAAGTTTCTATTTTAAAAACTCTTTCACGATTGCAACAATTACTACCATATTATTCTTGCTTCATCCTGTACAAACACAAACTGTTTCATATGTAATACAGGGTCAACTTGAAGGACTTGCTGGCCTTTTTATTATGGCTATTGTTTTATCTTTTATTTTTATGGCTACAACAAAAAATAAGATGATTTCTTATTTTCTTAAAATATTCATTTGTATATTAGGATACATTTCATGCGGCACCAAAGAAATTGCCATACTCTCACCATTTATGCTTTTACTTATTGATTGGTTTTTTATAGGTCAAGGCGATATAAAAAAAATAAAAAAACGCATACCTTTTTATCTTATTTTCACAAGTATACTTATTGCTCAATATCTTTATGTTTTAAAACCTCATATTTTTAAAAACTACCTAATTGGGGATATACAGCTTAATAATAATGTTGGTAATGTTATAACCCAAGTTGCTGGAGAAAAAATAACTCGATGGAACTACTTTATTTCTCAATTTAAAGTTATCGTTCACTATTTATGGATTTTTATATGGCCATACAACATAAGTGTTGATTATGACTGGAAAATGGTTTCTGGGTTTTTTGATCAAGAAACATTACTACCTCTTATTTTTTTATTATTAATAGCATTTTTAATACTCAAGCGATTAAAAAAAAATAAAATTGATCCACTTATGTTTGGCCTTATATGGTTTTTTATAGGCCTCTCTCCTCGCTCTTCTTTTATACCATCAACAGAACTTGTTGCCGACTATAAAACATATTTCAGCTCTTTTGGACTCTTTTTATTTTTTGCAATCATAATGAGCATTACGTATCAATGGATATCTAAAAAAGTTCCTCTTTCAAAAAAACAATCACTCATATTTGGCTGTATATTATTTATAGGAGGATCATTATTTTTAAGCTACTCTACTTACACACGAAACAAAGTATGGAGATCTCAACAAGAATTTTGGATTGATATCATAAAAAATGCGCCTAAAAAAGCTCGCGGATATAATAATTATGCAGTAGCTATCGCAGAAGAAGGTCAATTTGAAAAAGCTATTCCTTATTTTAGAAAAGCAATAAAGATGGATCCTTTTTATCCTGATCCATGGAGTAATATTGCAGTTTGTTTTAGTACAATAAATCAAGTAGATATGGCTATTAATCAACTTGAAAAAGCTATTCAAATAAATCCTTACTATCCTGAATTTTACAACAACCTTGCATCATTTTATTTAACTAAAAAAAATTATCCTGAAGTAGAAAAACTTATTGCTTATGCAATAAAATTACGTCCACATTATGGAAAAGCTTATTTTAATTTAGGACAATGTTTATATGAACAAGGAAAAAAAGAAGAAGCTTTTGAAAAAATCAAAACAGCTTGCCTTAAAGCTGACTTTGATACCTTAGAATGCTTTACTGCTTATGCACAACTTGCTTTAGAGCTACAAAAATTTAATGATGCAGTAGTTGGTTATGAACATATATACGCACTTGCACCCCATAACCCTGATAATCATTTTAATCTCGCAAATGCTTATTATTGCTCAAAAGAATATCAAAAAGCAAAAGACCTTTACATAAAACTTATTGCTCAAAATAAAGAGGAATATCGCTCATGGTTCAACCTAGCAGAAACATATTTAGAATTAGGAGAAAATGAAGAAGCTCTAAAATGCTTTAAAATGGCAGAACCCATCGCATCTTCATTTCCACATCTTGGAACAAGAATTGCACAATTTACTAACCCTCAACAAAATGCACATACCACTAAAAAGGTTGCCTAGGGATATTACAAAAAGTAATATATTTTATAAAATTATTCATATCAACTGCTCATATAAGATATTTTAATTATAAGCAAAAAATTAAAATATCTTGTTAAAGGGATACTTTATGAATAAAAAAAATATTTTAATAATAATTTTTATATCTATTTTATCAAAAATCATAGAAGCACAAGAAAAACCATCTCAAGGCCTATCATATGCAGCAATAGTAGCATTGTACGATCAAGCACATGATCGTTTTTTGCACAATCTACCTCATGCAAAAGAAGATCTTGATTCTGCTATAAAAATGAAATGGGAATTTATGAAAAAGCATGCAAATGATGAATTTTCAAATCTTAAAACTGAAAGTAACTCTAATGACTCAGAATAAAAATTAATTAACTGATGTTTGATTATAAAAACTAATTTTAAAATTAGTTCAAAACATTGCTTGTAAAAAATAGAAAAATTGTTTTTAATAAGTAATTATTACTGAAATTTTTAATAAATTTACAAAGAAACGAGGGAATTTATGGACGTTTTTTATGTTAAAGCAATAGCTTTTTTAGGAGTAGCTTTAGGAATGGGAATTGGAGCAATGGGACCTTCTATAGGTATGGGAATGGTAGGTCAAAAAGCTTGCGAATCAATAGCTAAAGCACCAGAACATTCTGGTAAAATTCGCATGACTATGATTATTGCAATGGGTCTTATTGAAGCATGTGCTATATATTCATTTATTCTTTGCGGTTGGATACTCTTAAAAGTATAAAAAGGACCACTCTGTGTTTTCTTTTGATATAACACTTATTTTTCAAATGATTCATTTCTTTTTTGCCTGGTGGTTTCTTGATCGTTTTTTGTTTAAATATCTGGTTAGTCATATTCATCAAGAACATACATATATGACAGGACTACAGCGCAAATTAGAAGAAGAAGTTCATACATTACAAGTAATGATGCAACAAAAAGACGGTGAATGGACTCGATTTAAAAATTTATACAAAGAAAAAATACCAGAAAAAATAGATTCATATTCACAAGTTAAAGATATTGCTTTTACTCCTCCAAAAGAAATCTCAGAAAAACAAAAAGTAGAAATAATTCATGATATTTCTCAAAAATTTATACAGGAAATATCTCATGATTAACACTATTTTTGACTATGTTTTTTCATTTAGATTTATTAATTTTATCTGGATTATTACATGTTTTTGTTATGGAATTAAAAAATGGATTGTTCCGGATTTAAAGACTGCAATTATTGATAAAAAAAATAGTATTACAATAATAAAACATTCAATTTCGCAAACACAATCTCAACAAAAAGACCTCTTAGACTCTATAGAATTGCAAGAATCTGTCGGCAAAGAACTTTTTTCTAAAATAATGATTTGGAATGAGCATAATACAAAAAAAAATAAACTTTTAGAACAGAACCAAAGAACAATGCTTCACAACTATCAACATTATAGAATGACTCAATACAAGTCAGTTGAATTACTCTATGCTCAACGCTTAATACAACAAGATGTTTGGAATGTTACTATCGATCATCTCAAAAATATGTATAGCAATCAAAAAGATCAAGATAACTTTCTAAAACACGTTCTCAGTAAAAATCATGAGGAATAGTGATGAATACCTTGCATACCAAGCTTTCTTTAAAATATACAAAAGCATTTATGAATGTTTTTATGCAGGATATAAAAAAACAAGATATAGAATCGCTTACTCAATGCGCTCAATTTTTATCTAAAAAACAAGAACTTTTATTTTTCTTAAACATATCGTTAATCAATCAAACTGAAAAAGAACGCTATATAGATAATATATGCAACCAATTTAGCCTTTCTAATCCATATAAAAAATTATGCCTTCTTGTTGTACAACACCAAAGATCAATTCTTCTTCCTATTATTTTCAATATGATTAAAGAATCCTATATGAAAATAAAAAAAGAATACGCTTTCACAGTAGCAACACCAAAAGAGCTTACAGAAGATCAAAAAAAAGATGTTTTATGTTTTTTGCAGGATAATCTTTCTGGTAATATTTCTTGTAAATATACTACCGATACAAGTCTTATAGCAGGAATTCGCATATCTAATGGTTTTTTACTATGGGAAGATTCAATAAAAAAACGTCTAACAAAATTTAAAAATGCACTAAGTAATTAAGGTTATTATGGAAATAAAAAGTTCAGATCTTTTTTCATTATTTGAAAAATCATTAAGTGGTAAAACAGAAAAATCTCTGCAAGAAACAGGTGTTGTTGTTCAAATAGGTGATGGTATATGCCGAGTCCACGGGCTTGAAAATGCTGTATATAACGAATTAATAACATTTGAAGGCGGAAATAAAGGAATTGTTCTAGATCTAGAAGAACAATACGTTTCAATTTTTTTACTTTATAACTCTATTCCTGTTATAGAGCTTGAAACTGTATACCGAACTGGAGAAGTTTTTAAAACACCTGTTGGCATGCAACTTGCAGGACGTGTTATTAATATAATGGGAAAACCAATAGACGGTCTTGGAGAATTAATTATTGATGATCGTGCACAAGTAGAAGCATCAGCCCCAGGAGTTATAGAAAGAAGTCCTATTAATGAACCCCTGCAAACAGGAATTCTTGCTATAGATGCTTTAATACCAATAGGAAAAGGACAACGGGAACTTATTATTGGCAACCGAGGAACAGGTAAAACTGCTATAGCAATTGATACAATTTTACATCAAAAAGGTAAAAATGTTTTTTGCATTTTTGTCTCTATAGGACAACGTCAAGCAAATTTAGCTCGAATTATGAAACTTCTTATAGAAAATGGTGCTATGGAATACACCGTTATTGTAAGTGCTGATGCTAGTGATTCTGTACTATGCCAATACCTTGCTCCATATGTAGGTTGCACTATTGGTGAATATTTTAGAAGCAAAGGACATGACGCTTTAATTGTATATGATGATTTAACCAATCATGCAATTGCTTACAGAGAAATGTCATTGCTATTGCGCAGACCATCTGGAAGAGAGGCTTTTCCTGGAGATGTTTTTTATCTACATTCAAGACTATTAGAACGTGCAGGTAAAATTTTAAATGGCGGTTCTTTAACAGCACTTCCTATTATTCAAGTCCAAGCAGATGACATTACTGCATATATTCCTACTAATTTAATTTCTATCACAGACGGTCAAATTTTTTTAGATGATCAAATGTTTAAAAGTGGAATAAGACCTGCAGTTAACATTGGATTATCAGTATCTCGTGTAGGAGGAGCTGCTCAAACAAAAGCAATTAAAAAAATGGCAAAAACTCTGGGTCTTGAACTTGCTCAATATCGAGAACTTTTAGATTTTTCACAATTTGGCACTGATCTTGATCAGCATTCTCAAAATCGTATTAACAAAGGACAACGAGCTGTAGAAATACTTAAACAACCTCAATATATGACCTATTCTTTAACAGAAGAAACTCTCATGCTTTTTGTTTTACAAGATGATGAAATTAATGATATAGAAACAACTTATATCCATACATTTGTTATGCAATTTATTAGTTATATTGAATCAGTATACTCAAAACTTTATAACATAATTGGCGAAACCAAAGATGTTTCTCAAGAAAACCATCAAGAACTTAAACGAATACTTAAAGAATTTAAAACATTATTTGTACTACCTGATGGAAAAAAATGGATAATTTGAAAATATTAACAAAAAAGCTTATAATAGTTTTTATTAAGTTAATTACTTAATGTTTTTCAAAATGTGCCCGTAGCTCAGTTGGATAGAGCGACGGACTTCTAATCCGTAGGTCATAGGTTCAATTCCTATCGGGCACACCATTTAATTACCTTTTAGATTTTCAATCTGCTCTTGATAATTTGCTTTAATACATTCGAGTTGTTCAACTTTTTCTTGATTACGCTCAAGCTTAGCTTTTTCTATTTCTAGTTCAACCCAATTAAAATTAACTTTTAATTTATCTAAATTATCATATTGCAATACTGCAAATAAATTAGATAACAAGCTTCGTTCACTTTTATCTTGATTTCCTTTTAAATCATTAAACGATCTCTTTTTAAGCTCCTCAGCATTAACATTAGAAGGATATTGACACTGAAATTGATCCGAATAAACTCTTGCATTAATATACGCTTGCTCTTCTAGCATAGAATTAAGATGAAGTAACTTTGTATAAAGATTATTTTTAAGTTTATCATTTTTATCAATATAAGAAGTAATATTATGATAAAATTCATTAGAATACATTCTTGGATTAATATACGCTTGGTCTTCTAGTATAGAATTAAGATGAAGTAATTTTATATAAAGATTATTTTTAAGTTTATTATTTAATAATTGCATTTCAATATGTAATTTTTTTTGAATTGCTAAAAGCATAGTCATCTTATGATCATTAACTGCTTGAAATTCATTTTTAGTATCATTATCAGAACGCAAATTTTTTATATACGCTTCATGTTCTTGTTGATCTTGGAGCAATTCTTGCTTAGTTGTTTTGCTAAATTTAAATTGATTTAAATCATCTTTTGTAAATTCTTTTTGTTTTAAAATCATATCATTATAAGAAAAATTAGCTTTAAACTGATCTTCTTGCTTTTGTGCTTCTTTAGCAAATTCTTCAACTTGTTTTTTATTTAAATAACCTTTACTTGAAGTATAATTATCATGATATTGTTCAGCTAGTTTATTAATAGCTTCAGCAGAACCCATATACTCTAAAGCCCCTAGATCAGCACTATATTCTATATAGTTTGAAAATGATTTATATTGTATTAATTTATTATTATCAAAAGAAAAATCATTATAATAAAGATTATCATAAAATTCTCCATATATATCTTCGTCATTTGCGTGAACACGAGTTGCAATATGATAAAATCCATGATCTACTGGGAGAGCACGACGTATAATATGATAAAGTTCATGATCTACGTGATCACCATGTATAATATGATGAAGTTCATGTAATGCTACTTTACAATTGTAAATAAAAGATAATTCTTTGAGCCTAGATTCTTTAAGCCATACTGTATTAAAATATGCAGAACCTAGTACGTAGTCTCTAGTTCTCTCAACATATAATTTAATTTTTTCCATATTATATAATTGACTTTTCCCCATAAAAGAAAGAGATCTCTTCATCAATAATTGGAAAAATGCAGAAGGACAAACGGCAACATTTTTTTCGATATGAATTTTTTCATCATTTTTATATGTTTCTTTAGTCGAATCAAAACGAGAAATCACTGATTTTACCCGTCTCTTATCATTTAGAGTCTTTTCTTTTTCTGTGGCAAAATTAAATTTAAAATATTTAATAGGATCTTCTGGAATACTTCTTAAATAAGAGAAATTAGAAGATTTACTATTTTTAGAACATTCTAAAAATGGACTTTTTATAGGATCTTTATAATCACTACAAATAGAAAATAATAAAAATAGTTTATTAAATATCATAATTATAACCTCTATTTTACAAAAAAAAAGGCAATCTAATAAATTAGATTAAGCCAAATTTATTATGATTTTAAAAAAATGAGCTTAATTATTTTACAAATGACTGCAAAATTTCTTTTTCACTAAAATAGGCTTTTGTAGTACCAACAATTTGATATTCATCAGGTCCTTTTCCAAGAAGCATAATAATTGAATTATTTTTTGAATAGTTATACGCAATTTCTATAGCGCGAGCTCTATCAAGTTCAATCAATACCTTATCTTTTTGAGAAATACCATCCATAAGGTCTTCAATTATTTTTTTTGGATCTTCTTGTCGAGGATTATCTGTTGTAAGAATAACAAGATCACTATATTCAGATGCAATTCTTCCCATTTCTGGACGTTTTACAGAATCCTTGCCTCCACCTGCACCAAAAACAACAATTAAATGATCTGTCCATTCACGGACAACAGATAGCAAACTTCTAAATGATCCTGGAGTATGAGCATAATCAATATAAGCCTGAGCACCATTAGGCAAGTTATACTCTTCTAATCTTCCAGGTATTTTTGGAAATTGAATAGTAGTGCTTAAAAATTGATTTAAAGAAAAACCCAACTGCATTAAAGCAATACAAGCTCCTGCTAAATTATATGCATTAAAGATCCCTGGAATACCCTGATACTTAATATCATAACTATTAGAATCAACCATTATAGTTATTTTATTTTGGATATAATGCACATAAGCAGAACAATCAAAATCTTTTTTTAAAGAAAACCCAACAGATTTATTTAGTTCTTTTAAGATTCTTTGGCCATATACATTATCTGCATTAACAATCACATAACCATCATTTTTCAAATGACTTATTATTTTGTATTTTGCTTGAAAATAATCTTCTATATCAGGATACAATTCAGCATGTTCTCGTTCTAAATTAGTAAAAATAAGAGCATCTAACTGGATATCATCAATTCTATTAAAGGTTGTAGCCTGTGCAGCGATCTCCATAACAACATACTCTACATCATGTTGAACACAGAGTGAAAAAAATTGATGCAAATAATCTGGCTGTGCAGTAGTAAGAGGAGCTTTAAGTTCAAATCCATTAATTGCATTAGAGACAGTGCTTAATCGAGCAACATTTTTACCTATTTTTTTTAAAAGCTTTTCTAAAATATATACTGATGTTGTTTTACCTTTAGTTCCAGTAATACCAATAATTTTTAATTTCTTTGCAGAATAATTTGCCATCTGATCGCTTAATTCCGCCAAAGCTTTACGAGAATTTTCTACACGAGTAAGCGGTATTTCATGAACAGTAAGCAATAAAAGAATATCTTGAGGAACAAAAGCATCTTTTTGAATAACTATACGAGATGCACCCTTTGCTATTGCTTGAGGAATATACAAAACACCATCATAATGCTGACCACAAATGGCAACAAATATAGTTCCCTGACCAACATTATCTGTATGTGCAGCTACAGGAAAAATAGATGGCATACTTATTTTTTGAGATAAATTCATACATTAAAATTTTTATTTTTTAAAAATATGCTTACGCATATACGGTATAAAATACAACATAGCAAGCAAATTAACTATTAAAAGAGCTGCAATTACTATACTAATTAATGTCCATAATTCGCTAATATCGGCTATCGCTCCCAAAAATGAACCTGCTACAAAAATTATTGGAAATAATCCCATACCTCTACCACCAGTTACATACGTCCAAGATTGAAAACCTATATAACAATAAGGAACAATAACACCAATTCCAAATGGCAAAGTTAAACCAGTTAAAATCCAACCACCATAATAACCAAAAACAGATTGATATGCTTCAATAACCATTGGAGCTCCAGTTTCACCAGACATCCAAGCTCCACTTGCAATCAATGCAATTGCTACCATAGTCATCGCAATATTATTACTAATAAATGTACTTAACATACTTGAAGATGCATCATTAATCGGCTCTTTAGAACCTGTACTTCCATACAATACAGAAGCCGTCCCTAGGCCAGCTTCACTCGCATTAACAGTAGCATATGCTGCATGATAAAAAACTTGTTGAAGAGTTAAGCCCATTGCAGCGCCGCCCATTGCTTTAGGAGTAAATGCATTATTCATAATAACACTAAGAGCTGAAGGAATATGTGACCAATAATACGCAAGCACAATTAAAATAGTTAAAAAGAAGAGACCTACTTTAAGAGGAACAACTTTTTCTATAACTTTTACTATTCGCTTTGTTCCTCCAAGAAGAATATACATAGAAAAAGATGCCAAAATAAAACCAAGCACAAGCTTAACTATAGAAATATCTCCATACAAATACCAATCAGAAGGAATCATCTTATTAAATGAAGTACTAATAGTATTACACTGCATAGCATTACCGCCCGTTAAACTAAAAAACAGACAAGCAATACCATATAAATAAGTCAAAATCATTCCACCAGGTAATTTTTCTATATATAAAAAAGGACCACCTAATTTATTTTTGTCTTTATTTTCTAATGCAAATGAAACGGCCAAAAAAACCTCTGCAAATCTAATTGCCATACATAGCAATCCAACCACAAACATCCAAAAAACAACTCCTGGTCCACCGGCAAAAAGAGCTACCGCCGTTCCAGAAAGACATCCATTTCCAATACTTATACTTAATGTATTTAAAAAAGCCTGAAAAGATGACATATCACCCGATTTTGAATCTGTTGTTTTTTTAGGAAAAAAAACGAGCTGACAACTTTTTATAAAAGTTCTAAATTGAATAAAATTCAAAGCAATTGTAATAATACAAGCAACCGTAATAAAAAAAATAATAAACGGTAAACTCCATATTATATCTTTAACTGTATGAATAACATGTTGAAACTTATAGATCCAATAAGCGATCATCGTAGTTTCCTTTCGTAGAACATTAACACAGAACTATAATTTAAAAATCGAGTATACAAGACTATTTAATGAATGTCTTTACAATTTTAATATGATATAATCAAATAATAATGAAAATATAAGCTCCTACTATAAAAGGAAATTTGATGAAAATTATCGCTTTAGATCTTGGAGATCAATGGGTAGGGACTGCAATTACAGATGCATCAAGAATATTAGCAAGACCTCTTAAAACAGTACCACTTAAAGAATTATATACTTTTTTAAAAGAATTATTTTCCAATGAATCAATTTCTACCATTGTTGTAGGATACCCTCAAACACTTCGCGGAACTGAAAGCGAACAAACAAAAAAAATACTTAGCCTTAAAAAAGAACTCGAATTAGAATTTTTTGATAAAAAATGGGAACTCTATGATGAAAGACTTACCAGTAAACAAGCTCAAGGATTAGGTAAAAAAGGCGAAAAATTAGAAATTCATTCAAAAGCAGCCGCACTTATCTTAGAAGGATATTTAATGAGGCTACAATTTCAAAATGATTTAAATAAAATAGATCCTGAAGTGTTTTAATATTTGTATTTTTTAAAGAAAATTTTATTATTTTATAAATTCTTGAATTAATTTATAAACAATTCTTATATCATCTATAAGTGCCCATAGCTCAGTTGGATAGAGCGACAGATTCCTAATCTGTAGGCCACAGGTTCAATTCCTGTTGGGCACACCATTCTTTTATAAAAAATTAATATTAAAAATAATCATTCTAAAAATTTTCATTTAAACCACACTCAAAAAGAGACAGGTTTACAGATCTTTACTTTTAAGGCAGACTACCGATCTTAATAGTAAGGAGAAAATTATGAAAAAAATCAGTATTATATTACTTGCATTTTTATTTTTAAATTTAAATGCAAAAAGAGCATATGGAATGGTTGCAATCGGAACAGGTTGGACCAATGATTACCAAACAGTTATTTTAGATTATCTTGCAAGAAAATCAGATTTTTTAGTCCAAACAAAAGCTCCTTACACAAATCCTCACAAAGCAACCGTTGATGGAGTTTGTTATGATTTTTATCATATTCCTGTTGGAATTTTACAATCTCCTGCAATTAAAGTTTACATTGCTCCAGGAACACTTATCGACCTTGATTTACTTATGAAAGAACTCGAAGATTTAGAAAAACTTGGAATTGACACAAAAAAAAGAATTCGAATATCTGCAAGTGCACAAATTTTAATGCCATATCAAAAAAGCATTGGACAATACAGTCGCAAGAAAAAAACATGCAAAATTGGATCCGGTGTACGAGTTGGTGTTGGGGCTGCAGGATCTGATAAATGCATGGGAGTTGCCTTTAGAATAGCCGATTTAATGAGCTCAGGCTACAAAGATCTTCTTAAAGAAAATGTTCAAAGAGGAAATGATATCATAATTAAACTTTATGAAAATAAGCCAATAGATTTTAAAGAAATATATAATACATTTAGTAAATATAGAAAAGCTCTCAAACCTTACGTTCGAGATGGGATTGAACTTAAATTCAATCAAATGCTAAGCCATGGGAAAATAGGTCTATTTGATAGTCCTTATGGAACATATCTTGATAGCACTCATGGAACATGCTCTTATACTTCAGGTGTAAGCGCTCTTGCTTCTAGTATTTGTAGTTCTGCAGGAGTTGGATTTAAACGAATTAAAACAGTTATAGCAATCGTAGATTCTTATAGTATTTACCCAGGAAATGAAAAAATCATCACAGCAATAGAAGATCCAGAAATTGCAAATAACGTAAAGAAAAAATTTGGCAAAATATATAATCCAAAACATCAATATGGATGGATTGACCTTGTTATGATACGTCAAGCCGTTATGATAAATGGAGCTGACTGCATAGCATTTAATGGACTTCATCTTCTTGACGATCTTGATGAAATAAAAATGTGTATTGATTATGATCTTGATGGAAGACACCTTGATTATCCAGCACCAGCTCTTGAAGATCAAAAAAGAGTTGTTCCTCACTATATTGTTTTTCCTGGATGGAAAAAATCAACTCGAAATGCACGAACTTTTAGTGAACTACCGCAAGAAGCTCGCATTTTTTTAAAACAACTTGAGTGTCTTGCAGGAGTTCCTATAGCAATCGTTTCTGTTGGGTTAGAGCCTTATGAAATGGTTATTGTTCAAGAATATTGTTTTCCATAAAATATAAGGTCTATAAATTAGGAAAAATTATTACGCATAATAATACGAATTGTAAAAACATATTCATAAAATACTCCTCTTTAAAATAGTGAATAATTTGATTAACACACTGCGTAAGAAGTAGTTTAAATAAATAAATATGATTATTACAATAATAAATGCAGGATAAATCTGATAATATATTATTTAAAACAAAACTATTTATTCTCTTTCTCTATAGACTTTAATTCATTAAGCAATGAATCAAATATTTTTTGACCTTCATCTGTTTCAAAAGAATTATTAATAATTTTCTTTAAATACAATATAACAACCTCAATATCTTCTACAGATATTGAAACAATACGCATTTTATTATCTTCAAGAACAGTTTCTACTACTCCAGCCATACCATTTAAAACCTGCTTTAAAGATGCTGATGCTTCTTGAGAATTACCTTGATTCGCTTTAAGACCAACAATACCACCCAAAATATCTCTTAAAAAATAAGATACTAACTTTGCAGCATTGTTTGACTCAACTTGATGAGAGATAACAATTTGACTTGTTAATATTTTGTTATTAACAAGAAAACACACCAACAACATTATTCTTTTGTAATATATTTTCATACTACACATCCTTTAATATTAATAAGCGACTATCCTGCATCACTAATAATAAATATGAATATATAGTTTAATAATTATATAATAAAAGAATCAGGTATATTATCTTTAAAAATTAAAACTTGAAAAATACGTTTTTCTGATGATTTTTGAATTTGAAAAACATAACCCTTATAAGAAAGTCGCTCACCTTTTTTAGGTAATCTTTGTAATTTTTCACTCACAAAACCACCTAATGTAACTGCATCTTCACATTCAAAACGAACATTTAAAAGTTTTTCAAGCTCATCAAGGTCTACACTTGCAGAAACTAGCCATCCACCTTGTTCCAATGTAACTATTGCTTCTGGAACAGATTCATGCTCATCATTTATCTCTCCAACAATTTCTTCTATAGCATCTTCAAGTGTTACTAAACCAATAATACCGCCATACTCATTCAACACCATTGCAATATGATGCCGTTGTTGTTTGAATTGACGTAACAACTGATTAACTTTCATACTTTCTGGAACAAATAGAATAGGCCGAACGAGCTCTTGCAAAGTTTTCTTCTCATTTTTTAATAAAACTAAATACGCATCTTTTTGATGAACCATTCCAATAATATTATCATCCTGTCCTTCATAAACAGGAAGTCTTGAGAAATGATAGCGAGAAAAAAGATTTAATGCTTCTTCCAATGAAGATGAAACACTAACTGTTACAATGTCTGTTTCTGGAACCATAATTTCTTTAACAGTTGTATGTCCAAGATCAAAAATACTATGTAACATCTGTGTTTTATCTGTATCCATCATTCCTTTTTTATTAATATAATCTATAAGAAATTGAATTTCTTTTTCTGATGTATATGTTTCAGTACTATCTTCTTGATCAGTATTATTTTTAACTAAAGAAACAATAAAATTAGAAATTTTTGAAAGAATGTTAACAAGCGGCGACATAACATAAAATGTAATATTGGTAAGCCATAATGTTGATTTAAAAAGTTGTGGCCCGTGAGCTTGTGCTACATTTTTAGGTATTACTTCACCAACAAGCAATGTTGTTGCTGTTGCAATAGCAATACCTAAAGAAAATCCTAATCCTTCTGAAAGTTGCAATGATTTAAAAAAATCTTCCATCATTCTTGTAATAAGAGCCGCAGAAGTAACATCTGCAATGCTATTTGCTATTAATATAGAAATCAAAACGCGCTGTGGTTCTTTCTCTAAAACTGTAAGTAAATTAGTGTAACCACGAGTACTTTTTGCAATTTCATTTAAATTAAAAAGACGCAGCGCAGTGACTGCAGTCTCTAAAAATGAAAATAATGCACAGAAAAAAAGCGCTATCAAAAAATAAACAAGCTGCATTGACAGTAACGAATTTGTTATATCCGAACTCATATACCCCTTAGGCCTTTCGTCAAATTATTCAAATGATTCACTAGTAATATCATCATTTTCATCAACATTTATTTCTTTATCAAAGAACGATTGCAATTTTTTACTTCTAGAAGGATGACGCAATTTACGCAACGCTTTAACTTCGATTTGTCTTATGCGCTCTCTTGTAACAGAAAAATCTTTTCCAACTTCTTCTAAAGTATGCTCAGATGCAACATCAATACCAAATCGCATTTTAAGAACTTTTTCTTCTCTTGGAGCAAGTGTTTTAAGAACTTCACGAACACGCTCTTTTAAGTCAGAATTTGCTACTGTTTCTGCAGGAGAAAAATCTTTATCATTTTCTATAAAATCTTTAATGAATGCATCTTCGCTATCACCAACTGGGGTTTCTAACGAAATCGGCTCTTTAGAAATTTTAATAATATTTTTAACTTTCTTTTCATCAAGATTTAATTCTTTAGCTAAATCTGCATAAGAAGGCTCTTGGCCATGTTGTTGAATGAAAAGACGTTTAATTTTATTAATCTTATTAAGAGTTTCAACCATATGAACAGGAACACGAATAGTTCTTGATTGATCTGCTATTGCACGCGTAATAGCCTGCCTAATCCACCATGTTGCATATGTAGAAAACTTATAACCTCGTTCAAATTCAAATTTTTCTACAGCCTTCATAAGACCAATATTACCTTCTTGAATAAGATCCAAGAAATGAAGTCCACGATTAACATATTTTTTTGCAATATTAACCACTAAACGTAAATTTGCTTTAGCAAGCTCATCTTTTGCATGCTTATCATCTTTTTGGCTTTTAACAAGTTGTCGATAATACTTAGTAATCACATCCAACGGAAGACCAGCTTCACCCTCTGTCTTTTTAATAGACTTAGTAGCCATTCTTATTTCTATTTCTGTTTCTTCGAGCAATACTTTATTGTCAGAAGAAATTTCTTTGCCTTTTTTAATAAAATCGACAGTTTTTTGACCTTCACGAATAATTTGCTGTTTTTCTTGAATTTTTAAAAGAAGTTTTTCAATTTTTTTACCAATTTTTCTAATAAATTTATTAGCAATTCTAATAGATTGAACAGTCTGGCTAATTGCTTCTTTATTTTCTTTAACCTTTTGTAGCATCTCTTGTTTTTTTTCTTGAGATGTCAATTGATTTCGATAAGAAGCATAAATTCTTTCTTCATTTTTAATTAAATCTTCAAGTGCTGTAATTGTTTTTAAAAAAGCATCACGCTCTTCACCAATTTTTGGCAAATTCTCTTCATCATACTCAGCAAATTGAATAACATCTTTAAGAATCATTGGATTTTTATGAAGTTTTTCTCCAATAGATAAAAACTCTTTATACACAAAAGGAAAATGAGAAATCGCCTCAATACATGAATGCTTACTTGTTGCTATTTTATCTGAAATAATTTTTTCTGTTGTCTTATTAAGAAGAGGAATTTTTCCAATATCTCTTAAATAACATTTAACACCATCAGCAATATGAGAAGCTTCTGCTCTCTCAACAACTTCTTCTTCGTCATCTTCTGAATCAGTATCTTCTTCATCACCACCATCTTCATCAACAGAAAGACTCGAAACAAATTTATCTTTCAATTCAGCATGAGAGCCAATTTCATCTTTTGTATGATCATCAAGAGCACTATCTTGAGCAAGTAACTCTTCTTCCATAATCAATTCTATATGTTCTTTTTCAAGAACTTTCATAAACTCATTTACTTCTTTTTCCGTCAAATGAGCTTTGTCATGAAGAATCATTATTTCTTCATAAGTCAAAATACCAGTCTCTTTACCTTTTTCTAAAATCGCATCCATCAAATCTTTTTTAAGATCCAGTTCTTTTTTTACAGAAACTGTTGACGTTGCTGATTTCATCTTGCTTACTGCTTTTTTAGGAGATGTTGCTTTAACAGTTTTTTTAATTGGAGTTAATGGCTTTGCTTGAACAGAAGTTTTTTTAATCACTTCATCTTTACCAACAGAAATATTTCCATCTACTTGTTTTTTTGTTACACGCGATGGCGCTTTAACAACAACTTTTGGAGTTTTAGATTTTGAAAAAATCATTTTCTTTGCAACTGCTTTTGTTGAAGAAACTTTTTTAGTTGAAGCTTTTTTTATAACTTTTTCTACTGTTTTTTTATTTTCTTTAACAGTTTTCTTTATTTTTAAAGAATTTTTTTTAGAACTAACTTTTTTAACTTGTTTTACTTTTTTTGTTGTTTTTTTAGAACTACTCTTTTTTGATATTCCCAAAATTTTATTAATTATGCTTTTAATAACCATTATATAAGCCCCTTATGTAATAATTTTTTCTTCAGATCCAAAAAAGAGCCAATAATTGCTTGCACTTCTTGCAAATTATTCTCCAATTGAGCTTCATTAAGCTGAGCCTTTGTATCGTTTACAATCATCTTCCAATATTTTTTTTCTAACAACATTTCTATATTTTCAAAATCATCTTGCACTTCAGACTCAGTCATCAATATTTGATTTACCAATATTTTTTCACGCTCATCAAGAGTCTCAAAAAAAGCAGAATAAACTTCTTGCTCTGTATTACTATGAACATCAATTAACTTCTGTATTAAAACTTTAAGCTCACCAGGCAAATAATTCAAAAGTCTTATAACTGAGTGCTTCTTTAACAATTGCGTATCAGACACTATAGCACATATAAATTTTTTTTCTAAGGCTGAAATTTCATAATGCTCTAAAACAGGAGTTTTTATGCTAGAGAGAATCTCTTTTCTATAAGAAACTTTAAGCTCTTGCTGTAATGAAGATAAAGGAATTCCAAAAACTTCAGACGCTTTTTGAAGTAAAATATCTTCTTTAAGAGGATCGTTAAGCTTTTTTATAATAGTTAAAAAATTTCTAGCTAAAAGAAGTTTTTGCTGCAAAGGAGCATTTTTATAATCCTTACCTAAATCACTCAAGAAAAAATCAAAAAGCTCTTGAGCCTGAGAAACTAAAACATCTAATGATTGACCCGTTTTTAAAAAAGATGCAGGATCAAAATTTGCAGGTAAAATAATAACTTTAAGCTCTAAATTAACCTGCCAGCAAAGCTCTACCAATCTAAGCATTGCCTTTCTACCAGCACTATCACCATCATATAAAGTCAAAACAGTATGAGCATGATGTGACAATAACTTAAGGTGCTCAATGGTACAAGCGGTTCCGAGCGTTGCAACAGTATTTTTATATCCATGTTGATGCATTGCAATACAATCTGTATATCCCTCTACCAAAAAAACAGTACCTTTAGTTTGAATATCTCGCTTTGCAAGATCTAAACCAAAAAGAATCGAGCCTTTTTGAAAATAATTATTCTCAGGAGAATTATAATATTTTGATCGTTCATCAGAAAGTTTAAAAACCCTTCCACCAAAGCCACAATATCTACCTAAATGATCTCTAATAGGAAATATAATTCTTTGCTCAAATGATGAATAAACCGTTTTACCCTCTCCCATAACACCTGCATCAATAAGATCTTTTAACAAAAAATTTTCTTTGCGCAATTCCTGCAATAAATGTTTTGCAAACTGCGTCCCCCCTGGAAAATATCCTATTTTAAAAATATTAATTTCATCATGATTAATTCCTCTTTCTAAGACATAATCCATAACTTGAGGATTTTCTAAAAGACGCTCATGGCACCATTTTGCTATAAGCGAACACAATGTAAAATAACGTTTTTTTTCATCAAAACTTTCAGTCGTTTCTGTAGAAACATTCTCTGGAAGCTCAATGGCATAACGCTCTGCAAGCAACTTTACTGCTTCTAATTGAGAACAATGTTCAATTTTACTAATAAATGCAATAACATCGCCCGTTTCTTGACAACCAAAACAATAAAAAATTTCCCTATGTGGGCTAACGCTAAATGATGCTGTTTTTTCACTATGAAAAGGGCAAGACCCTTTCCAATAATGACCAGCTTTTTTTAACAAAACATGCTGGCCAATTACATCAAGAATTTGTACTTTATTTTTTACAATATTAAAAACACTCATTGTTTTTCTTTGAAAACATTGTTGCTAAACCAAAAATTAAAAACCCAATTATCATAAATAATATCGAAATCATTTGAGATGTCGAAAAGAATTCATGAGCCATAAGACGTTCTGCTCGAAAAAAATCAACAAAAAATCTTTCTGCTCCAATAAGCAAAAAATAAACTCCAACAAGTTGTCCTGATTTTTTAAAAAACAGATCAATAATAAAATACATTATTAAAAATATAACAAAACCTGCCACTGAACTATAAATCTGAGTTGGATGCAAATTAACAAAACAAGGAGCAAAAACATCTTTATTTTTGTAAACAATCGACCAAAAAACTGTAGTTTTTACGCCATAACAACATCCAGCAAAAAAACATCCTAAACGTGAAATTGCATACATCAAAGGCATATAAATACTAAATCTATCAAGTAAATTTATAATATTAATTTTTTGTTTATATGCATATAATATCAAAACTCCCGTCCCTGCAATAATACTTCCCAGCAAAGAAAATCCTGCACTTGTTAAGTCAATACAATCTAAAAACGAATGAATTGTTTCAGGATATTCTAAAATATGTAATAAACGACCACCAATGATAGCAGACAAAACAATTAAACTTGCAATGTCAAAAATATTTTTATGATAAATAACCCTCATTAAAATACTATCTCGCTGCATAAAATAAAGAGTTACTATAATACCAAGACCAATCATAAAACCATAACTATGAACAGAAAATGGACCCCATATATGAAATAAAACAGGATTCATTAATCTTCCTTTGATTCAGGTTTATTATAAGGAACATAAACAGCTCTAGGTCTATGATAAATATTTATTTTCAACATAAGAAGCGAAAGAGCCGCAGGAGTCATTCCAGGAATAAGACCAGCCTGTGCAAGAGTAGCAGGTTTTATTTTTGTTAATTTTTGCTGCAACTCTGTTGACAAACCCTCCATTCCCATAAACTCAAAATCTTCCGGGAATTTCATAGTTTGATGCTTTTTTAGCCTTTCTACTTCTAACTCTTCTCGTTCTATATAAGGAGCATACTTTATTTCTGCTTGAACAGTTTGAGCAGGCCGTTCACCCAATATTTTACCAGTTGTTTCTGTAACTGCTTTACACGCTCCAGCATTATCGCCAAAAAGACGTAATAAATCAGTATTATTATTTCCAGCACGAAGCTCTTTAATTGTGCTTATAATTATATCTTTTTCTTGTTTAAAATCTTTATACATTGCTTCATCAATAAGACCTATTTGATAAGCTTTTTCTGTAAGTCTTAAAAATGAATTATCTTGCCTAAGCAATAATCTATGCTCTGCACGAGAGGTGAACATTCTATAAGGCTCATCTATGCTTAATGTTGTTAAATCATCAATCATGATACCTATATAACTTTCACTTCTATTTAATATAAAGGAAGGTTTATTTTCTGATTTTAAAGAAGCATTAATACCAGCAATAATACCTTGCCCTGCTGCCTCTTCATATCCAGTTGTACCATTAATCTGCCCTGCCAAAAAAAGACCTTCTATTTTTTTAGTTTCTAATGTTGCCTTTAACTGATTGGGAAGAACCATGTCATATTCAATAGCATATCCAGGACGAACAATAACAGCATTCTCAAAGCCCTTAATTGCATTAATATATTGCTTTTGAATTTCTAGAGGAAGTGATGTCGAAAGACCATTAGGATAAATCCATTCAGTAGAAAGACTCTCTGGTTCTACAAAAATTTGGTGTGCTGTTTTATGAGGAAATCGAGTTATTTTATCTTCTATAGAAGGACAATAACGAGGGCCTGTTCCTGTAATTTCTTTACGCAAAATAGGCGAAAGATGAGCATTATCTTTTATAATTTGATGAACTTTTTCATTAGTATGCGTTATATAACAATCTCTTTTTGTGGTAGTAGTATGAGGATAAAATTCAAAAAGATAATCTAAATTGTCAGATTGCTGCTTTTCAAGTCGAATAAAATCAATACTTGATGCAAGTAATCTAGGAGGAGTCCCTGTTTTAAGCCTTCCAAGAGTCAACCCTAATCTTCTTAAAGAATAAGATAAATTTACCGCAGGCTCTTCATCCTCTCTTCCCGAAGCATAATTATGCAATCCAACATGCACTAATCCATTTAAAAAAGTACCGGTGGTAAGAACAACAGAAGAAGCTGAAATATTAGTACCATCTGCTAATTGAACACCAATAACTTGAGATTTTTCATTAACAATAACATCTTCTACCATCGCTTCTAAAATAGTAAGATTTTCAAGGGAAAAAAGCTCTTCTTGAGCTGCTTTGCTATAAGCATTTTTGTCAATCTGTAAGCGAAGACCGTGTACTGCAGGACCCTTACTAGTATTAAGCATACGAACCTGCAAATATGTTTTTGTACAAAGTTTTGGCATAAGACCACCAAGTGCACTTATTTCAAAAACAATATGTCCTTTGCCAATACCTCCTACAGCAGGATTACAAGGCATATAGCCAATTTTATCTTTTTTAAGGGTAATAAGAACTGTTTTAGATCCACGACGTGCAGCTGCATACGCAGCTTCTACTCCCGCATGGCCAGCACCAACTACAATAACATCATATGAATATTTCGTACTCATTTACGCCATAACCTTTATATAAACACTTAAACAGAAGACGCTCCACCTACAAAATTAATAATCAAAGTATAGCGAAATAGCCAGAATCAGCAATGAATCAAAAAAATGTGTCTTATGCACTATTACATTAGTAAAAAGCATAAGACACATTTTTAAAAATATTTAGATCTTATCTATGATTACAGTTAATTAATTTTTAACGATAGTCCAAACATTATCTTTATTTTTAATCTTAAAAAGCAAGGACATCACAAACTGCTTTGCTTTTTGATTTTTTAAAGATTTAAATTGAGAAATAACCATAGCATTTGTCATAACGCCTGCTTTTTTAAAATCAGAAACAGCCTCGACAAGCTCTGGAAAATTTTTAGCAGCTACAGAAAATTGATTAAATGTAGATATCTGACCATCATTAATCATACCAGCAAGATCATCCAACGTATTTGCAGATACAATTAAAGAATCATCTAATATGTCTATCTTAACACACTCGACCATCACTTTATCAATTTCAACAGCACCCTCTGAAACAATAACGTCTTCTGAAAGGATAACTGTATCAACTACTACTTCATTTTGAGAAACTACTTCACACTCAGAGGCCTCTAATTTAGCTTGAACGTTTGCTCCAAATACTACCATAATTAAAAAGATCACTTTTTTAGATTTCTTAAGATTAAATTTCATAATAAATCCTTTACATATAATCTTAGTTATCAGCTACTTTAAGTAGTCCTTACACATAATAAGAGTATACCAAAGATTAACAAAACGTCAATTCAGTCAAAAAATAAGCTCAAAAAAAATTGCTTTCTCAAAAATTAAGCCCTGGTCATCTTGAGAGAAAAACATTATTTTTTTTACATATATAAGCTAAAGGACATTTTGAACAATGGGGCGATCTAGGCGTACATAGATTCTGCCCCCACATAACAAATAACCTATTAATTTCCGCCCAGTATTCTTTTGGAATAATCCTAATAAGCTCTTTTTCTGTTTCCTCAGCTGACTTTGTATGCACTAATCCTAGCCTGTTGGCAATTCTATGAACATGAATATCAACACATAAAGCAGGAATTTTAAAACCTAAGCTAAGAACAAGATTTGCTGTTTTAATACCAACACCAGGTAAATTCAACAACTCTTGTTTAGAACTTGGAACACTACCTTGATAATTTTCTATTAAGATTTTATTAATTTTTTGTATTTGCTGAGCTTTGCGATGGTAAAATCCAACAGGATAGATCAACTGTTTTAAATCATCTAAAGGTATTTTTAACATTCCTTGAGGATCTTTAACCCTTCTAAAAAGGCTCATACTAGCATCTAAAGTAACCTTATCCCTAGTCCTTAAGCTTAAAATACAACTTATAAGAATAATATAAGGATCTCTACCAAAACGCTCGATTAAAAGAAAAGAAACAGGCTCAATATTATCAGAAATAGATGACTTTATTTTCTCTAAAATAGCATCAAATAAAATCGGTGATTGTACAAAAACTTTCATTATATTATGCTAAATACATTTAATCAGTATAATATAAACATTAAAAAAATCATTTTATCAAAAAGGGGGTGTTGGAGGAGTAAGTGAATAAATTACTGTAATAATCAGAAAGAAAAAAAATATTGAAACACTCTTTTTCATAAACCCTCTTAACTTTGCTGTTTTTGAAAATATTATTACAATAATGTAAGTATATTCGTATAAAAGTCAATCAGATAGAACATTTAAAACTAATAAAAAATTTCATGATATATAATTTTTTAACAATATTAACAACTTTTTTACATAATCATTATGTAATGCTATCAATTGAGGCATCCTTAATTATATTTAAAATAGGATTATTTTTTTTATTCATAAAAAAAATCTCTCAACTCTCTAAAAATAAAATTCCTGCTATAACTTTGCTCATTATTATTATTACTTCTCTAATAGAAAATTTTAGTTGGTTTTCATTCATATGTTATAAAATTTTCAAGATACCAAGTCAAAATATTACGATGGGTATTATTTGTACTAGCTATGTAACTTATCTGATTATGTATTATAGCTTAATACTTTTTATACAATCTTTTAGAATAAGCAAAAAAACAAATCTGAAAAAGAATCTCAATATATTATTATTAATAATAAGCACTTTTTTTCTAATACCATTATTGATTTCTATTATATATTTCTTTTTTCAAGAAAATGGATTTATTCAACTAGCAGATTATCTTATAAAATATAATATTTTTATACTTATTGTACGTTATAACATTTTAATATTAACACCATACGCTATAATTGAAGGTATAACGATTATACACTCAGAACCTTTACCAAAAATATTATCTGAACAAGTAAAAACATGCATTGTTTATTTTTTGATTCCATTATTTATTGCAAATGTATGGCAAGTTTTTCCTTTTATAAACACATCTTCATTTCATACAGAAGGATTAATTTTTTCAGAAATATTTTTGCTTCTTGCTCTTTTTTATTTTGTTAAAACAATTATTGGACTTAGATTTTTAAATTTACACAGTCATGTGTATGAAACAAAAGGATTTAATTTTCTTTATGATTTTAAAATAGTTTTAGAAGAACTTGGCCAAATAACAAATATTACAGAAATAAAAATTCTTTCTCAGCAATTCTTTAATAAAGCTTTTAATATTGATCCACAAAAAATAAATTTAAAAATAATAACTAATAATCATTTAATGGATAAAGACTATTTCTCTAAACAACACAATCTATTACAAACAACTATTGAAAATTTTATAACTCAAGAAAATTTTGAAAAATTAACAAATCAATCAAATGCAACAGAAAGCCTCATTCAAATACTTATTTATGATGAAATTGCATACACTCATTTTCATGAACCAAGTAATTTCACAGAGCGTTTATTAACATTTTTAAATGATATTAATGCTGATGTATTTTTGCCAATGTACGATCAAGATAAAATTATTGGTTATATTATTATCAATAAAAATTCTGGTCGTAAAAAATTTTACACAAATATTGAACGCGATGAAATGATAATTTTTACAACTTATGCAGCTAAAATTGTAAACTTACTACAAAATAGAAATTTAAATGAGCTCCTTAAAGAACGAAAAGAAATAACAGAAGAACTTTATACAAAACACCAAGAAATATCTCGATACAAAGAAAGCCTTCAATCTTTTATAAAAATTAACAAAGGAAATTCTATCGGAATTATTCTTTATAAAAACAAAATATTTTCATTTGCCAATGAAGACGCAAATAAAATATTAGGAATTAATCCAAACAAGGAAAAAGGCGATCCAACAACAAAATCACTGCTTCAAATGGCTGATAAAATAGAAAAATATAAAGCCCCTCAATTACAATTCGGGAAAAATATTTATAATAAAAGATTTGTAATATCTGGAATTCCTCATCCAGAAAATTCAAGTGTTATATTTACTGTATACTATCCAGAACTTTCTGACATTATAGAGGAACTTATAGATCATGTTAAAAATCCTAGCAACTGGGACTATTTATTATACCTAGAAACAACAGAATCAGGTAAACTTATCAATAATTTAATTCCTGGTAATGGAGAAGTTTTACTTAACTTTAAAATAGAACTTCTTAAAGTAGCGCTTACAAAAAAAGCACTACTTCTTAATATCCCTGAAAACGATATTATATCTATGGTTGAGCTTATTCATCATATTTCACTTAAAGAAAATTTACATGTTCTCAATTTACAAGCACCAGTTACATCACAAGAAATAGGAATTTCCTTATTTGGAATAAATCAACTTTTTGCAATAAGTTCTTTAAAAGATTCTTTTAAGGAACCTCTTCTTGAAAAGTTAAATAAAAAAGGAACTCTTTTCATAAAAAACATTCATTTTTTAGATTTGGAATCTCAAAACAATCTTGCAACATTTATACGTTATGGATTTTATACTATTCTTAAAACCGAGCGTAAAATGTTTAGTGAAGTAAGAATTATATGCTCTACAAATCAAAACTTAGAGCATCTTACAAAAGAAGGACTCTTTTCTGAAATCTTATTAAAAGAGTTAAGAAATACATCACTAACTCTTCCAACTTTATTAACATTACCTGTTAATGAAATTAATACACTTATAGAAAACTTCACAGAACAATCACTTAATACAGAAAATCCAACTAATAAATTACTAACACTTTCAGAAAAAGATCGTGAAACTTTAATTGCACAGCGCCCTGCAAGTTTATACGACATAAAAGAAAGTATTAAAAATTTGTTACTTGCAAAATCAAAAAAAATGGATGTTTACGAAGAAACAACTTTTGATGCAGCATATAACATTTCTGATCCTAAACTTGCAGAGGCTGCACGACTAGGAAAACACGCATTAAAAGATCCAATGATTATGGCGATGCTGTGGAATAAATTTAAAAATCAAAATAAAATCGCTCTCTTTCTTGGAGTTAATAGGTCTTCTATTCATAGAAGATGTAAAGACTATGGAATTTTATAAAATTTGCAGCTAACAAGAACCTGTTATACGCTTATATCCTTTTAAATATTTTATGTATGAGATAAAAGCATATGACAATTATTGAATTTCAAAAGTATTCAGATGATTTTTTAACCTATATAGAGATAGAAAAAAATCTTAGTAAAAACACCTGCAGATCATATAATAGCGATTTTAAATCATTTATAACATTTTGGAACACCATTAATTGTACCGAAAAAAAAGATTTTACTTTCACTCAAATAATTGAACGTTATTTTATTCAATTATTTAATAAAAAAATTGATAAAAATTCTGTTGCAAGAAAAATTTCCTGCTTTACTTCTTTAAAGCGTTTTTTAAAATCGATTGAAGTTAATTTACCATTTAATATACAACGACCAAGAACAGATAAAAAACTTCCTACTTATTTAAGTGTAGATGAAATCTTTTTTTTACTTGATGAAGTAAAAAACGAAGATCTCCCTACTCAAAGACCTTTTAGAGATAAAGCTATTTTTGAAGTTCTTTATGCAACAGGAATTAGATGTTCAGAACTTTGTAATATTAGTATTGGAAATATCGATTTTACCAATAAAATAATTCGTATTATGGGAAAAGGAAGAAAAGAAAGAATTGCTCTTTTTGGATCAAAAGCACATTCAAAAATAATTGAATATCTCAAATACGAACGCCCTAAAGCACATTCCTCTTCAGAAAAATTATTTGTAAATTGCAGAAACGAACCTCTTGATCCTCGTTCTATACAACGTATTATTGGAATGTTTGGAACTTTTTTACCAATAAAAAAAATACTTACTCCACACAAAATTCGTCATTCATTTGCTACACATTTGCTAAATGCAGGGGTTGATTTACGATCAGTACAAGAGCTTTTAGGTCATCAAAGTTTATCAAGCACTGAGAAATACACTCATATTTCTTCAGAACAATTAACTACTATGTGTGATACTATCCACCCACTAAAAAATATGATCAAAAGAAAGCAATCATAATGTCGAAAGTCTCTAGCGTTTTTATATCAAAAAAAAATTGGCTTCTTCAATTAAGTACTTTAAGTTTGATAATTGTCTCTATGCGCCTTTTTTATTTACAAATTTATCTTGGAGAATCATTCACACTTCAAAGTAATAAAAATTATACACGATATGAAACCCTTCTTTCACCTCGAGGAAATATCCTTGATACGCATGGATCTATTATTGCAACAAATCGACCTGTTACTTCTATTTATTGGAAAGGATCAGGTAATAAAAAATTAACCACACAACAAGAAGAAACTTTTTTAATTATCAATAATCTATTAGATCAAAGCCTTATTGATAAAAAACAAGATATTCAAAGAGCAGAACGACATTCTAAAAAATATACCCTCATTCCTGATGCATCATTTGAACAACTCAGTAAAATTGCAGAAATATTTTCTAATAATCCTAATATCTCGATTGAAACAACCTTTAAAAGATATTATCCGCATACGACACTAGCATGCCACTTACTAGGGTATCTTGGTCATCTTGATAATGAGTCAGATAATTCAAGTTATATTGGCGGCAAAATGGGTATTGAAAAAATATATGAAAAAGAATTACGTGGAAAAACTGGCTCGCTAATGAGAATAGTTAATTCTATGGGTAGTCATATAGCAGAAAAAGAAATGGAAAAAAATCATCCAGGATATGACATTATTACAACACTAGATCTTGAGTTACAAAAAATTGCTGAAGAAGTTTTTCCTTTTGATAAACCTGGAATTTTTATATTAATGGATCCATTTACAGGAAGTTTAAGAGCTGTACTTTCTCGTCCAAGTTTTGATCCAAATATGTTTCTATCAGCTATAAACAAAAATGATTGGAACACTCTTCAAGAGCAAAAATCTTTCTTAAATAGAATATGTAAAGCAGTCTATCCACCCGGTTCTATTTTTAAACTTGTAACTTTTTCTGCTGCTCTTGAAACAGGAATAGTAAATCAACATTCAACATGGTACTGTGGAGGATATAGTGTTCTAAATGAAAGGCATTATCACTGCGCTCGCAAACAAGGGCATGGTGAATTAACACTAAAACAAGCATTTGCTCATTCATGTAATATTCCTCCTTTTGATATGGCACGCCATCTTGATATTGATACAATTGCACGATACGCACATATATTTGGACTTGGTGAAAAAACTAATACAGCTCTTCAAGAAGATACGGGTCTTATACCAACAAAAGAATGGAAAAAAAGAGTAAAAGGGGAACGGTGGTGGCTTGGAGAAACCTTTTCTGCATCAATTGGACAAAGCTTTCTTTTAGTAACTCCATTACAAATGGCTCGAATGGTAGCCGCAGTAGAAACAGGTTATTTAACCTCTATGCGAATTACAGAAGACATGCCAGTTATAAAAGAACCGCTTGCTATACGACCAGAGACAAGAAAATTTCTACAACAAGCAATGTATGCCGTAACTACTAAAGGAACTGCCCGAAGACTTTCATATATGCATGATTTTATTATTCGTTCAAAAACAAGCACTGCTCAAATGAGCGGACTTCATAAGAAAAAAATAAGTGATGACTTTTTAGAACATGGTTGGCTTGCTGCAAATTTTAGTTACAAAGGGCAACCTGCAATGACGCTTGTTATTTTAACAGAAAAAACAGGTGGCACCGAACTTCCTATAACAATTGCAAAAGAATTTTTACAAAAATATAGAAATGTTATGAAAAACAGAAACATAGATTATCAATCAGAACATCAATCAATTCAATCAATTGATGAAGAGGGATACAATATATAAATTAGATCAATTATAATTTTATTAATGAAAGGATTTTATGAAAAAATTATATTTCTCTTTAATGACAATTATCTTTATGAGTTATTCTTTACCAATCAATTCTAGCGCTGCTTTAAGAACAATAATAAATTCTTCTCGGTATCGTTCTCCTATAATACGCACTCAAAGAAATATTAACAACGAACAAAAAGACATGACTTTTTTTGATTGGTATATTATCGTATATGCAGGGTATACAGGCTTAATTTTAATGTCTACCAACAACGAGGTAACAAACGCTAACAAATCTTTAAAAAAAATCGATTCAAAGATAGAAACTTTAATGAAAGAAATTAAAAAATAATCTTCTTAAAATAAGATATAAATATAATAAAAAAAGGCACTTTAAAAGTGCCTTAATTTTTAGCAAATAACATGATGTGCTTATTAAGCTTGCTTTTCTTTTGCAAGAGCAGCAACTTTCTTTGCTAATCTACTTGTTTTACGAGCAGCTGCATTTGCATGTATAACATGCTTTCCTTTTGCACGAGCAAATTTTGCTTCTGCATCTTTTAGTAAAATCATTGAGTTTTCGTAATCACCAGATTTAACAGCATCAAGAACTTTTTTAACTGCTGTTTTTAATGATGTTCTACGAGACAAATTAATTTTTCTTTTTTTATTATTTTGAAGAACTCTTTTCTTCGCTGATTTTGTATTAGCCATATGACCTTACCTATAGTACCTTTTTAACTTTTTCTGCTTTTAAGCACTTAGTACAAACTTTTGATTGATGCACTTTATTTTTAGCATCTCCAGCAACAGTAAAACGCATTTTTTGAACATTCGGATAAACCCAACGTCCTGTTTTATTATTTGCTTTACTAACTAAATTTGCTGTTCGCGGTGCTTTTCCACAAACAAAACATATTCTTGACATAATTACACCTTTTCACGCTTAACAAAATCTATCATGAGATAAAGAAGGATAGAATGTAAGTATAGCAAATGATCCTTTTTTATCAAATCGAATTAACATCGTTAATAAGCTCACGATAAGAATTAATCAAAAATAAGTTTCCACAAATCAAGCTTTTAGAACTAGAATCAGGAATAAAACCTTCAAAAGTAACGCTTGAACCTTGAGATTCGCTTATCAATAAAACTCCTGCTGCTATATCCCACCAACTAAACTGGGTTAAAAATGCACCATCATACTTACCTGCAGCTACATAAGCCAAATCCAATGCTGAAGCACCACAAATACGAATTCCTGCAACATAGGGTAAAACTTTAGAAATAATTAAAAAATCTTTACGAGATAATCCAAAAACAACTCTGCTATGTTTTAGCAAATCCTTTTTACCCACATTAAGAAGATTACCATTACAATAAGCTCCCTTCCCTTTTTGAGCATAAAACAATTCCTTAGAGACAGGATTATAAATCCATCCTAAAACGATTTCATCGTTATAAATCAATGCAATCGAAATACAAAAATAAGAAATCCCCATAGAAAAATTTGAAGTGCCATCAAGAGGATCAATAACCCAAACATACTTGTTTAAAGACTTTTTAACTCCTGATTCTTCAGCATAGAAACCAGCATCTGGAATCAATTTTAAAAGTTCTTGAATAAGATAACTTTCACTTTGATGATCTGCTTGAGTAGAAAAAGAACCATCTAATTTATAATTAAAAACAAGGTCTTTTTGATAGTAATTAAGTAAGATATTACCTGCATTTATAATAACTTCTTGTACTTTTTTATTAACTTCTTCTAAAACAATCATCAAAAAACTCCTAGCGATGCCCATCTTTAAAAAAAAAGTTTATTAAACATTATTAAAATAAACTTAAAATTCATTCTTAAGCAATATCTTGATCTTGAGGTTGAGTAATATTTAAAAGATTGTAAATTTCAGAAGCTGTCATTGTTTTTTTCTCAAGAAGAGCATTGGCCAATATAGTAAGTTTATCTTTGTTTTGCATTAAAAGAATTTTAACATCTTCATAGCATTTTTTAATAATTTTTAAAACTTGATCATCTATACGTTTTGCAGTTTCTTGTGAATAAATAAAATCACCTTGCTGCTGAGAATAAACAATAGGCCCAAGAGTGTCAGACATGCCATAACAGCAGACCATATCACGAACAATATCAGTTGCTTTAGCAAAATCACTATACGCACCAGTTGTCACATTATCAAATATAATCTCTTCCGCAACTCTACCTCCAAGTAAAGTCATTATCTTAGCAAGCATTTCTTCTTTATTTATTGAATATTTATCATCTATATAACGATGAAATGTCACCCCCATAGCATCAGCACGAGGCACTATTGTTACTTTATGTAAAGGAATAGAATACTCTTGGTTTAAAAGAGTTACTAAAGCATGACCTGCTTCATGAAAGGCAGTTATCTTTTTTTCTTTTTCAGACAAAACAATATTTGATTCCTTGCCTAATAACAATGTATCAATAGACTCTTCAAGATCATTCATTGTTACATATTCATTTCCAGATCTATAAGCAGTCAATGCAGCTTCATTAATTAAATTTGCAAGTTCTGCACCAGAAAAGCCAATTGTTGCCTTTGCAATTGTTTTAAAATTAACAAGGTTATCTATTTTTACATATTTTGAATGAATCTTAAGAATCTCTTCGCGAGCTTGCATATTTGGATTTTTTACTGAAATAATTCTATCAAATCTCCCTGGACGCAATAATGCATCATCAAGCATATCCTGCCTATTGGTTGCGCCAATCAAAACTATAGGATTATCTTCTTTTGAAAATCCATCAATTTCTGCAAGCAACTTATTAAGGGCCGCTTCTCGCTCGGTATTAAAACCTATTCCACGTTTAAAACCAATAGAATCTATTTCATCTATAAAGATAATACATGCACCATGCTTTTTTGCTAATTTTCTAGCAATTGCAAAAAGATTTTGTACGTTTTTAGCAGAATCACCAATAAACTTAGATATAAAATCAGAACCCGTTATTACTAAAAATGGACATTTAACTTCACCTGCCAAAGCCCTTGCAAGCAACGTTTTGCCATTACCAGGAGTTCCTGTTAACAAGACCCCTTTTCTTATTTTTGCACCAATACTTCTATATTTTTTTGAATTTTTTAAATAATCAGCAATTTGACCAAGTTCTTCTTTTGCCTCTTTTGCCCCAGCTACTGAATCAAAATTTTCTACAACTTGATTAGGCATAAAAATTAAAAAATTTATCTCATTGCTATTTTTTTTTGCAAAAGCATAATAAAAAACACGCCCTAAAAGATATATCGTCGCAACCTGAAGAACACTACCCATAACCATATCAGACACAGAAAATACTTGATCTTCTTTTTTTTGAATTTGTTCTTTTAGATCATTACTTGAATACATCAATGAAAAATCAGATAAAAGATACATCAATCCAAAAAGAAAAATTCGCTTTTTAATCTTCACAAAAAATCCTTTTTAAAATATAAAAAATTTATAATTGTATTATAAAGAATATTTATATTTTTACAAACCCAAAAAAATGACCAAGTAAAAACTTGGTCATTTTTATTAAAAATAAAACTTAAATTTACTTAATTAAATAAGCTTATGGTCTTCTCTTGGAGCAATTTGTAAAAGTTCATAAATTTCACCTGCATACATTGTTTCTTTTTCAAGAAGCGCATAGGCAAGGATATCAAGCTTATCTCTATGTGTTTCTAAAAGCTTCTTAGCATCTGCATAACATTTATTAGTAATAGCAAGAACTTCATCATCTATAAGCTTTGCCATTTCTTGAGAATAGACAAAATCACCTTGCTGTTGAGAATAAACAACAGGACCAAGCTTATCTGACATACCATAACGACAAACCATATCCCGAACAACCTTAGTTGCCGTAGTAAAATCGCTATATGCGCCAGTTGAAACTTTATGAAATACAATCTCTTCAGCTATACGACCTCCAAGTGCAGACTGAACCAGTGCAAGCATTTCTTCTTTAACTATGGAATACTTTTCTCTTTCAGGCATTGAATGAGTAACACCCAGTGCACGACCTCTTGGAATAATAGTCACTTTATGTAAAGGATCCATAACTTCTGGTAATAATAAACGAATAAGAGCATGCCCTGCTTCATGAAAAGCTGTCATTTTGCGCTCATCTTCTGAAAGAGCAATAGTTTTTAATTCTTTACCCAAAAGAACCTTATCGCGAGCCTCTTCTATATCATGCATAACCACTTCTTTTTGATTTTTTTTAGATGCAATAATAGCTGCTTCATTAATTAAATTTGCCAAATCAGCTCCAGAAAAACCTGGTGTCCCTCTTGCAACTTTCTTTAAATCTAACTCTGGATCAATCTGAATAGAATTAGCATGAACTCTTAATATTTGTTCACGACTTACTAAATCAGGATAAGGAACCTCTATGCGCCTATCAAAACGACCTGGCCGTAACAAAGCAGTATCAAGAACATCCGGTCTGTTGGTTGCAGCAAGAACAATAACTGGATCTTTTGACGCCTCAAAACCATCCATTTCTGTAAGCAATTGATTTAATGTTTGCTCACGTTCATCATTACCACCACCAAGACCACTACCTCTATGACGACCAACTGCATCAATTTCATCTATAAAGATAATACAAGGAGCATTTTTACGAGCTTGAGCAAAAAGATCTCGTACACGAGATGCACCAACACCAACAAAAACTTCTATAAAATCAGAACCACTAATACTAAAAAATGGACAATTTGCCTCTCCAGCTACAGCGCGAGCAAGTAATGTTTTCCCATTTCCAGGAGAACCAACAAGAAGTGCTCCTCGAGTGATCTTTGCACCTAATTTTCTATACTTTTCTGGATTTCTTAAAAAATCTACAACGTCCAACAACTCTTCTTTTGCTTCTGTTGCACCAGCTACCGATGTAAACTTTTCTTTTATAGTCGATGGCAAAAACATCTTAGCGCGACTTTTTCCTATATTAAAAGGATTTGTTCCGCCACCACCAGAACCAACACCATTTTTAGTTTGTCTAAAAACAAACCAAACAATTAAAAGACCAATTAAAAATGTAAGACCCAAAAGAATTTGCCAAACATTAATATCTGGCTGCGGACTTACCACAGAAAATTCGACTTTATTTTTTGCAAGCTTTTCCCATATACCTTGATCAGAAGGTATAACAGTCTCAAAGCGATTGCCATCTTTTGTAAGACCAACAATTAATTGTCCTGAAACTACAGCATTCTTAATACTGCCTTTTTCTACCATTTCTAAAAACTGAGAATACTTATATTCCTCTGTGTTTCTTTTTGGATCAACTACTTTTGTTAAAAGCCATAAAGCTCCAACTATAAGTAAAACAACAATAATAATATTTCGAGGACCGCTAGAATTGAATATATTTTTTTTCATGAAACTTCCTACACAAATGATGAAACTATGCAATCAAGAAGGATTGGCTCTCACTACCCCTATCGATCACAATTATAATAAAATATAATACTACTGTCGATCGTTTCATTATTTAAGAATGGGAAAATTCTTAAAATTGAGGGACCATGAAGGATATGTACATAAAGAATCTTGATCTGTTACAAAAAAACGCTTATTTGTAAAAATATTTTGTATACAAATTCTTTTGCTATTACCATTACTTAATCCAAAAGCTATATAATTACCACATGGAGACCAGGAAGCTTCTTGTTTATGCCCTTCATCAAAGGTAATTTGCTTATGAACACCTGTATTTACATTATACAAAAATAATTGACCTATCCCATCAACCATTTTTGTATAAGCAACTTTTTTGTTAACAGAACAATAAACAGGAGAAAAGCACACATCTTCATTATCTGACAAGCAAGTAAGTTTATCATCTGAACGATCAAGTAAATATAATTGCGGTTTACCTAATTGAAAATCAGAACAAAAAATAATTTTCCCATCATCAAGAATTGTTGGTGAAATATTATTACCATTATTAAAAGTTATTTGTATAAAATTAACTGGTTTTTTATTTCTATTATATCTATAACCGTAAAGCTGCGTATTACCTCTGCAAGATAAACATAAAACAACTTCATTAGAATCTGGTGCAAATGCAGGTAAAATATTAAGACCTTCGTAACTAACAACTGTTTTTTGACTGCCAAGTCGTAAATCAATTTCCATTAAACAAACATTTGATGATGTATAACGAGAATATAAAATACAAGGATGCTCATCATCTTGATTCCACCGAGGGGCAAGTAATAATTTTCCTTTTGCAACAATATGCTCATCCGTACCATCATAATTAGAAACACAAATGCATCTTTGTCCACTGGAAAGTTGTTTGCAATAAGCTAACTTACTGCAAAAAAAACCTTTGCTGTTTGTAAGTTTTTCAATTATTAAATCAGAAATTTCATGCGCCCACATTTTTTCTGATCGTCCCGACCGATGAACAACATAACCTTTATCTGTAATCATTGAACCTTTTTTAACATCATACAAACGAATATCACATATTTTTTTTTTGTAATTTTCATCTATAAAAACAACTAAAGAAAATCCTTTATCCTTTAAATTTTGAATCTCTTTTTTATGAGGAACTGCCTTCATATGCAAAACATTTAGATCAAACGTATCGGCAAAAAAAAGATCTTTTGATACCACAGAAGCTATCTCTTGCGTAGAACCTTTACTTTCTATAAAAACAAGCGCTAGTTTAACTTTTTTACTTTCTTTTGCTCCAACATGCACTTGCATATTTTCTTGAACATTATTCTTAGAATATCCATTTAATAAAAATAAACAGGATATAAAAATAATTATATATTTTTGATTCATAAAACATTTTCCATTATTAAGGTTTAAATATTATCGAAATAGTCTTTCCCCATAATTGCTGAGGAACAATTAACTTATCTAATGCTTCTTCTACAGCGCTATCATAAATATAAACTTCCGTTAATTTGATCATTTTTTTTTCAAGAATTGCCCCATCCCAACCAATAACAACTAAAACTTCACACATCAAATCATTTTCTATACCAAAAGGAGAGACCCATACTTGCTCTATGGCTTCTTTAAGTTGCTGTTCTAGCTGCAACCCATCAAGTTCTTTTTGAGTTACATAAACAACATCTTCTTTAGATTCTTGAGCAGGTTTTTCATCAGACAATTGATTGATATTATTTTTTACTAATGAAACATTTAAATCTTTATGATCTAAGGCTTCATCCTTTGCAGAAATTTGAATATCTTTTTGATCAACATCTTTTTTTTTATTTTTTTTAGAGTTTATTTTTTTTTGTTTTTTTTCTTTTATTATTGCAGTTTTCTTACTTTCTTTACGGTGCTTTTTTTTATTACTTTGTTTGGCAGTACTATTCTTATAACTTCCTTGCTTAATCAAATTGTTTTTAGGCTTTACAGCACCAAATGGCAATAATTTAACAATAGCATTAGAGGATGATTTATTAAGCGTGAAACTAAAATCTATTGATTGTCTGCATCCAAAAAAAATGAGCCATATTAAAAATAGATGAATAAAAATCGTAATAAATAAAAATGAATCCAGCTTGTTTTTATTAATCAATCTTTGATGTAGCCAACGCAACATATCGAACTCCCCCAATATGCTTAATCTGATCAACAAGCTCTATAACCTTACCATAAGAGACAGCTGTGTCTGCTTTTACAAAAACAGTTTTTTCTCCATTTGAACCTGCTTTTTTTTGAATATTTTCTATTAGATTTTCCAATTTAGTTAAAACATCATCAATAAAAAACTGTTCTTTTTTATTAATATAAACAACAATATTTTGGCTTACTGTATCATCAGTTTCTTTTACATTCCCCTTAGGAAGTTCAACTTGAATCCCATTTTCTTGTTGCAACATTGGTGTAGCAACCATAAAAATAATAAGTAAATTTAATGCAACATCAATAAGAGGCATCAGATTGATCTCTAAATGAGCATTTTCTTTTTTTTTCCTCAATCTCTGTAAACGTAATTTCATATTAATCCTTTACAGAAAAAATAAATGTCTTTGAAACACCAGCTATTACTGAGGATAATTTACACAAATCATGTTCTATATAACGAATTTTATTAACTAAATAATGATACATAATCAAAGCAGGTATCGCCACTAAAAGGCCTGCCAAGGTAGTTAAAAGAGCTTCGGCTATACCAGGAGCAACAGTAACAATATCTGCTGTATGTTTTTGAGCAATACTCATAAACGAATGCATCAAGCCCCAAACTGTACCGAACAAACCTACTAAAGGGCCACATGCAGCTGCTATAAAAAGTATTAATAAATAAGAAGACTCTTGAAAAATTAATTCATCAATCAACATATATTGTTGTTCATCTAACAATTCCTTTTGATACTCAACTTTTACTCCATTTAATTCTTGTAACTGATCAATATAAGATGTTACTAGCTCTCCCCCAAACAACATTCTACTTTCATTAATAACACGATTAAAATCAGAACTATTTTTTACACGATCAATTTTTGCAAGAAGCGACTCAAGTTGTTGAGATTTATCATTTAACTGAACCCATTTATAAAAAATAACAGTCCAGCATATAATAGATACGAGTAACAAAATAATCATTATAAGCTTAGTTACAAAATCAGATTGAACAAGTAAATGCCACATAGCATTTCCAAAAAAAAATTTCATACATCCACCTTTTTAGCTTAATTATAAGACCGTTGATATGTTTTAAATTGTACAAGATTATAAAAAAATAAAAATATTATATAGAAAACTCTATACAACTTTTTGATTTCATTGTAATTGAAGCATTAAAAAATTTTTCAGGTAATTTTGCATTAAAAATGATTTTATTTTTTTTAAAAACAGATTTTTTTTCTGTATGTTCTGGATAAATACATGAAATTGATTTCAAAGTATTATTTATCTTTAAAAAAGGACTTTCAAAAGATACAGGAATATCATCAATCACAGGAGCTTCCAAAACATCTGATTCTATTAATATATCGCGACTGTATAATTTTTTATTTTTTTGATAATCATAAGCATTAATGCATTTTATTTCTTTTTTTGTAATAGGATCACAATCAATAATCATATCAACGCTCGTTTCAAGAGCCAAAGGCTTTCCATCAGAGCTTGATAATAACAATCCATATATACCTAAATACAAATATTTATATGTATAACGCATTGGCTTATTACAATCAGTTATCCAATCTTTTTGCAATTCATTTTTGCCAAAAGCTTTAAGATTGACATAACGTGCATTGTTTTCATCAAGAACAACCCAATCAAAAGGAACATCTATATATATCTTTTTTGAATTAGGTTTATTTTCATAATATTGAGGTGAAATTCTAAGTAAATTTGTTGGAAAAACACTTAAAATAGAAATTTCGGGCTCAGGCCATGGACATTCATATATAATTTTATTTTCTTTTGCCTCTAAAAATAAAAATCCTAGTATAATATATGTAATCAAATTCTTTTTTTGCATAATAAAACCCTCTTTTTAAGCTCTTCTTTATCAACAATCCCATTTTCTATCTGTAAAGTATAAGCATCATGTAAAGCAATTCCTATATCTCTTCCAGCACTTATATGACCAACAAGATCACTTCCTTTAAGAATTGGTTCTTCTTGATTATACAAAACTCCATAAGACTCTGCTTTCATTAAAAATTCTTTAAGCATTGGTTCTTCATAATTAAAAAAAGGCTCATTTTTTAAAGGATTTCTAGCTGATTTATCACACAAAACTAAAAGCCCTAATTCTTTACAGGAAGTTTCTGGAGCAAGTCTCATAGCAAGTCTTTTATATGCAGCAGAGCCGGCGTTATTTTTAATAAAAGAGAAAGGAGTCATGTGCCAACGAACTAATTTTGTTATCTTTGGAACAATCTTTTTTGTAATAGCAATAACATCTAAAATTTTTTTCGCTAATTCAACACCTGCAATATCATGTCCTAAAGAAGAAATCTTTCCATTATTTTTTTTTGTTGTTGTTAATTTTCCAAGATCATGACATAAGGCAGAAAGAACCATACTATATTTATCTTCATCATTATTATAATGCTGAAAAGCAGCTGCATCTACTGCTTGCTTGGTATGTTCAAAAACATCACCCTCAGGATGCCAATTAACATCTTGCTCAAGGCCAATAAGACCATGTAGTTCTGGCAAAATATCTTTAAGCCGATCAGTATCAACCAACCATTGCAAACCTAACGAGGGCTTTTTACCCATAATAAATAATTTATAAAATTCTTCTTTAATTCGATCGCTTGAAATATCTGACAAGTTCATACATTTTCCAATTTCATATAATTTTTCATCTGGTAAAAAATTAAATCGAGCAATGAATTGCATAATTCTAAAATAACGTAATGGATCTTCTTGAAAAAAATTATTATTTACTGCACGTAAAATTTTATTTTTTAAATCTTCTATACCATTAAATGGGTCGACTATTTGACCATTTAATAAATTTATCCCAATTGCATTAATAGTAATATCCCTTCTTGAAAATGCTTGCTGATAAGACAATTGAGAATCTATTTGTATTGAAGGCTTTCTTCCGACTCCATCAATGCGGGGTAATGACCAATCAACAGGAATCCCATCAATTTTAAAAACTCCAAATACCTTACCTACTTTTCTTACAAAGCCATATTGACGTAAAAAACTTTCTAAGTCATCTAATGCAATACCATAAACTTCTATATCTAAATCTTTTATAGGCATATCTAAAAAAGCATCTCTTACAGCTCCGCCAACAAGAAAACATGCTGTATCTTTTTTTTCAGAATGAAGATCATTAATTATTTTTTTAATCAATGGAAATTCTTCTTCAATTTGTTTCATTACTTTTTGCACAATTCTCTCAACTTTTGTAGAATTCATACTCTTATACACTTTCCAAGCTTAAAAAGGACTTTTTATGAAAAAAAAATTAATAGTAACATCATTATTTTTAACCTATATGACTTTATCTAGTCGCGATGGTTTTTTTAAGAATATATCTAATTGGATATATAACATTGAAAATGATGTTAGCTCTTCTAAGCATATGTTAACAGATAAAGAAAATCACATAATAATCAAAAATTTCACAGGTGATATTACCATAAAAACATGGTCAAAAAATGAAGTATTACTTGAAGTGACAAAGTCTGGAAAAATAGATGATATTGAAGAAACACATGTTGATATTAAACATACAAAATCTTCTTTGATTATCAAAACAATAGAACAATCAACAGGATCCTGTCGTGTTGATTATACTTTAGTTGTTCCTAAACGTTGCTCTATTGACATACAAACAGAAAAAGGAAATATCTCTATTAATGGAGTTACAGAACCCGTTATTGCAAAAGCATATAAAGGATCAATTAAAATTAACGGAGCACGATCAATCAAAGCAGAAACAAAATTTGGCAATATAGATATAGAAACCAATGATCTTAAAAAAACAGATAATATCCTTGCATTTAGCACAAAAGGAAATGTAAATATACGCATTCCAGAAAATACTAATGCTACCCTTTATGCAAAAACATCTCGCGGTAAAGTAACAACGGAGCAAAAAGTACTTTTAAAAAATGTATCAACAGAAATTTGTAACACAGCACTTGCACAATTAAGAAAAGATATTCAAGGAACGTTGGGAAATTCTGAAGGTTGCGAACTTAGATTATTAACAAATTCTGGAAACGTGAAAGTATTACGAGCATGATATCAAAAAAAATAGCCTATCTTTTAAAAATATCACTAATAGTTATAGCATCAATCGGAATAAGCATTGGAACAATGTATATTATTAGTAAAATAGCATGCAGAAAAAAAACAGAATCTAATTGCACATCACATTGCTGCTCACATGAACATAAGCATAATGAACATAAAAAATGTCATACCCATTAATAAAAATAAATGATTAATAAAATAAGGCACTTTTTTAAAAAGTGCCTTATTTATTTGGAGCTAAGCGGGCTCGAACCGCTGACCTCACGAATGCCATCCGTGCGCTCTACCAACTGAGCTATAACCCCAAAAGCTAATTAATCTTTTAATCTTTTTTATCTCATTGTCTATTGAAAAAAAATAAGTATAGTAAGTGTAAATAATCGTAGAAAAAATGCAAACGATCCACTAATGATAAAGGAATTCATATGAAAAAATTATTATTATTTTCTTTTTTACTACTTTCTCATTACAAGCTTCTATCTTTTAAAATAGAAAAATCATCCGAACAAAAAAATGACAATTCTCTTACTATAACTATTCCTGTTTCATTAGAGCCGCAAGAACTTATTAACAACGAACATATTATTCTTTCTATTGATGAACCAGAATGTAACTTAAAAAATTGGTCTATTGATAAAAAACCTATTCTTTCTTTTAATCAAACACTTCAAGAAAATATATATGCATACAATCAATCATTTGTTATTAATGCTTTTATAGAAAAAAATAACACACCTTTTGAAATTAATGGAAATCTTCACTTAACAATCGCATCTTCTAAAGATCCTGAACCAGAAGAAATATTAATTCCTTTTACATTTTCAGAATCAATACATCAATCATCAGAAGAAATGAATTCAGAAATACAAAAATCTACAAACTCTACATACGCAACAGAATCAATATCTAACTCATCTTCTTTTTTTACAAAAATAACAAAATTTTCATACAAAGAATCTATTAAAAAAATACTTATAGAAACAAACTCTCTGAGCTTGCAAATCTTGCTTGCCTTTATTCTTGGTCTTTTATTAAGTTTAACTCCTTGTATTTACCCTATGATTCCTATAACACTAGGAGTCTTACAATCACAAACACATACATCATTAATGCATAATTTTTTTATCGCATTTTCTTACACTATTGGTCTTGCAACAACATTTTCTCTCATGGGACTTCTTGCTGCAAGTTCCGGACAAGCATTTGGCTACCTTATGACAAACCCTATTTTTGTAATTTTTATTGTTATCTTTTTATGCTATTTTGCATTTTCACTTTTTGGATTTTACAATTTATATATCCCACGTTTTATGCAAAATAAAAGCTCAGTTTCGAATTCGGGATCTGCTTTATCTGCATTCTTTTTTGGAATGGCAAGTGGATCTGTTGCATCTCCTTGCGTATCTCCAGGACTTGCTCTTATTTTAACAATCGTAGCTGCACTTGGTAATAAGTTTTTAGGTTTTTTACTTTTATTTGCTTTTGGTTTTGGTATTAGCACACCACTTTTAATTATCGGAACATTTTCTCGATCAATGACTCTTTTACCAAAAGCAGGCATGTGGATGCTGGAAATTCAAAAAATATTTGGATTTATGCTTCTTGCTATGGCTCTTTATTATTTAAATAATATTTTACCATTTTATATAGTAATGGCATTAACTACACTTCTGTTTTTTTATATAGGAGTTCATTACTTTTATTTTATAAAAAATGAAGATACTTTTGGATGGAAAATTGTTAAAAACCTCATAGGATTTGCAGCAATAATAACTGCTGTTATGACAGGAATTCAAACAGCCCAAGCATGGTATCACCCACAAGAAATTGTATCTTTTGACTCAACATGGTTTACCGATTATGAACAGGCGCTTACAGAAGCTCGAGAGTCTAAGAAACTTTTATTTATAGACACATGGACTCCTTATTGCTCAATTTGCAAAGGTATCACTAATAAAATTCTTAAAAGTAACGTTGTCTCAGATGTCTTAAAAAAACACTATGTTATACTTTCTGTTGATGCTTCAGACGCATTTATAGAACCATATGCAACTATAAAAAAAGAATTTGGAGTTTCTGGAGTTCCTTATCTAATAATTATAAATCCAACAACAAAAAAAGAGATTGCTCACTGGCAAAGTGAAATGTATGACATGAGCATAGAAGATGTAGCAAAAACATTTACCAATCTTGCAAATCAATAAAATCTAAAGATCAAATATAAAAAAAAAGGGCTTTTTAAAGGCCCTTTTTTTATTAAAAATCTTTAAATTGTTAATTTTTTATAAAAATAATTTTTTTTGAGTTGCAATATAAATAACAGCAACAAAAAAAAGAATATAACAATAATATATCTCAGAAATAATACTTAAAGGAGAAACCCCTCCAATAGAACTTGCAAGAAGTACTTGTGCTCCATAAGGAATAAGACCTTGAATTACACAAGAAAAAACATCTAACCAAGCAGCAGTATAATGACTTGGAATGTCATGACGATTGGCAATATCTTTTGCAATTTTTCCACTAAAAATAATTGCTATTGTATTATTTGCCATAAAAAGATCACATAACCCAACAAGCGCTCCTATCACATACTGACCCGCTCGTTTGCTTTTAAAAGATCCAATAGAACGCTCAATTAACTGTGCTATCAAAATAAGAGCGCTTGATGAAAGACCAGACAGTCCTCCAATTAAAAGAGAAAGTAATGCAATCTCATGCATACTCTTACAACCAACATCAATATCCTTACCAAATTCTAATAAAGAATAAGAATGATCAATATAACCCACAACCCATGCAACCAATAAAGCTAAAAACAAAACTACAAAAGGATTAATCCCTAAAAATGCAAGTACTATAAGAAATATGTAAGGGAAAATTAATAATGCAGACACTGAATGATGCTCTACAATACCACCATCACGAGAAACAATGAACAAGATGCCAATAGTAACCAAAGCTGCAATAACAGCAACAATTGCATTTATCTTAAACTTCTTCTTCATATCAGCGCCTTGAGAAAGCACTGCTGCAATAGTAGTATCAGAAATCATAGAAAGACTATCTCCAAACATAGAACCTCCAACTACTGTTGCCATTGCAAGAGTCATAGAAAATGCCCCACTTTGAGCAAGACCTGCAGCAAGAGGTGCACACGTTGCAATAGTACCCATAGAAGTACCTATTGCTGTAGAAATAAGCGCGCACGCTATAAAAATACCAATAATTAGAAATTGAGAAGGTATTGTGCTAATAGCTAAATGAACCAATGCATTAACACTTCCAATTGAAGCAGTTACTGTTCCAAAAGCACCTGCTAAAAAAAATAAAATACACATAGTAATAATATCAGGATGACGCATTCCATCAATAAAAGCCTTCATCCGATCAGCTACATTTCCCTTAAAAAAGAGCCATGCACAAAAAATTGCGGGAAAAATAGAAGCGATAGGTGAAACTTGATAAAAAGCCTTTTCTACTCCTAAGTATGAAAAATAAATACCTGATCCTACATACGTTGAAACAAAAGTAATAATCGGCAAAAAACTAGTAAGTATACTCATACTATTTCCTTATAAAATTTTATAAATTAAGCAATTCTATAGTACCACAAAAAAGAAACATTTTATTTTAAAAATATTTAAATAAAGCTCTGTTTTTTTATTTTTTAATTGCATTTTAGAAGTAATTATATAAATTACTATTAATAGAAAAATATTTATATAAAAAAACTTTTAAAACAAAAAGACATTTATGGATAAAAAAATATTATTATTTTTTTTTATCTTTTCACAAAATGAATGCTCTCCTCAAACGCATTTATCTGAAAAAGACAATCGAAATTTTTTAATCTCGTGGCACACAAAAGATATTGAGTTAATACAGCTAAATGCAGCTCTTTATCTTCATTTAGCAGATGTATGTGATGATGAAAAAATATATTCTATGGGCCATCATATTTATTATGCTTTATATAATTTTAAATTAATGAAAAAACATATATCTTCTAAATCATTTTTAACATATTATCTTTATTTTAAATTTCATAAAAACCAAATTTTATTTTTATATGATAATATAGATACAGAAATACGTGCAACACATCTTGAAGATGGGAATAATCAAAAAAATTCAATATTAGAATATAAAAATATAAAAGAAGAAGAATTTAAAAAATTATCAATACATACAGATTTAACATTAGATTTTTTAAAACAATTTCAATTACCATATTACCAAACAAATTTTAGTTCTCTTGTACCTTCAATTATTAATACTTAATCATAAATGCTTCAAAAAGCTCTTAAAAAGATATGTCAGAAATCCATCCACGCCGATATGATACAGATTATGGTACAAAAAAAACTAAAGAAATATTAACAAGTGTTTCTAAAGAATGAATTGCAGCTTTTAATGCTCAATTAATACCTAATAAAGCCTCTTATTACAGAGGCTTTATTATTATCTAAATCCAAGTACTATTATTAATTCATACAATTAATCAAAAAACATTCTACGTAAATTAAACTTAACAGGAACACTTTTGAGGTTATAATCCTTACGCAAAAGATTTTCAAAAAAGTTTTGCTGACTACTTTCAAACCAATCTGGCTCATTAACATTTAAACGGATTAAAAGCGGTTTAATACCAACTTGCTTTGCTGAAAACATTTTAAGTCTATGTTTATTATGATAAAGCGGAGTTCTTTCAAGACCATCCTTAAAAATCATTGTTAAATAAGCTGCTGAAAAATTATGTGTATAACGTTCCCAAACTTCCTTAACAAGGGGTAAAATTTTTCCAATGTTATAACCAGTTGTACAAGAAACAGTAAGTACCTCTATTTTTCGTAGTAAATGTTCATACTCTTCAGTATCGTATTTCCACTGCTCTTGAATGTCTTCATTAACTAAATCATGCTTATTGCGAATAATAATAAGCGCTTTACCTTGTTCAAAAACATATGATGCTAGTTTAAGTTCTTGATGAGCAAGTTGCGCTTCATGTGCATCAATTAACAATAAAACAATATCTGCATCTCTAACTGCACCAAAAGATGTTCTAACCATCATCTCTTCTATTGTTTCATCAACAGATCTTTGACGACGAATACCTGCGGTATCAACAACTTCTATTGTTTCTTTATAAAAATGCATACGATCACGAATAGCTTCTCTGGTTGTTCCAGCAATATCAGAAACCAATGATCTATCTTTTTGAAGAAGGGCATTCATTAAAGATGACTTCCCAACATTTGGTTTACCAAGAAGCACAACTTTATATCCTGGCTCTTCATCTGGAACATCTTCCTGAGGCGGAAGATTTGCTAAAATACCTTCACAAATATCTGCTATCCCAGTACCATGCTGTGCAGAAATCAAGATAGTATTTTCATAGCCAAAACCAAGAGCTATAAACTCACTTTCATTTTCTTGAGCAGCGTGACTATCACCTTTATTAATAAGCAATAATGTTGGTTTTTTAAGTTTATGTACAAATCTAGCAAGAGTTTGATCCTCTGACGTTACTCCAGCTGCTCCATCAACAACAAAAAGAACCACATCAGATGACTCCAAAACTTGAACAGCCCGTTCACGAATTGCTTCTGTTAAGAAATCGAGACCCTTTTTAAAATCTATACCACCAGTATCTATCAACTCAAAAGACCTGTCTTTCCAGCTAACGGTATCAGAAATAAAATCTCTTGTAACACCCATATAATCAAGCGTCATACTTTTAACTGAAGTAGATAAACGATTAAAAAGCGTCGATTTCCCTACATTTGTTCTTCCAATAATCACAACTTTATTTAACTTTTTCATAACAATCCTGCTTATATTTTTTCTTCTACTTCTATAATTGTGCCGCCAAATGTATCTAGTAACATATTTGCAGTTTTCCAAGCTTCTTTATCAGAAACATCAACAACTTTTTCACGGCTTTTTACAAATTCCTGTTTTGTTTTTACTACAGAAACTTCCGCACTACTCTTTTTTTCATGACTTTCTTTAAGAGTATTTTCTACTTTTTCATCAATATTAATCCCAGATTCATTTATTAATTTAAAATCCTCAAACAAAGCTAAACATTCTGTTTTTTCATTAAATATTTTTTGCAAAAGGGGCTGCCATATTAATTTTGTTTCTTGTAACCACTCTCCATAAAACTTAGTCGCCAAAGGAAATACCACCGTTACAATATCAGAATTTTTATCATAATTTTTAAAATACCCTTGTTTAAAAATTGATTTCAAAAGAGGATCGCTCAATGTTTCTATTTTTTCGATAAATAATGACCAATTAGAAGAAACCTCAGAATTTTGCATTTCTATTTTTTTTGGAATTTCTTGTTCAAAAACAGGCACTTCTGATACAGAAAATTCTATTTTTTTATGAACTAAATCTTTATTTTGAAAATTTTCTTTACTAGGGACATCAAAAAACTCATTGGCTTGGTAATTCTGACCCATCATAGTAAAAAACATCAAATGTAAAACCCCTTCTTGAGCAGTACTTTTCAATAAAACCATTTCATAGTCATATAAAATTTGCAAATATCGAACTAACTGATTACTTTCGCATACTTGAACTAATAATAAAATACGTTCCATATGATTATATTGAGCAGAAAGTTTAACATTGTTTTTTAAAGCCAATAAAGCCCTAATACATTCTTGTACTTTTTGCCAAACTAAAAATGGGGCATATGATTCATTATGAATAGTATTTAAAATCTCCATACAACGCGGATTATTTTTTTGAAAAACTGCTTCAATCAAATCAATCAATAAACCTTCTGGCATATGCCCAAGAACTTTTAAAACAGTATCATTGGTAACTCGAGCAGAAGAAAAGCGAACTTGCTCAAGTAAATTAAGAGCGTCACGAGCAGATCCTTGAGTTTCTTGGACTATCGTTTTAAGCGCAGAAACTTCTACTTCGATATTTTCTGCGTTACAAACCTGTTGCAAATGATTTACTAATGAATCACTACTTATTGCAGTAAAAAATAACTGAAAGCAACGAGAACGTACTGTTTCTATAATTTTTTCTTGATCGGTAGTTGCAAGCATAAAAACAACTGAAGAAGGAGGTTCTTCTAATATTTTTAAAAAAGCATTAAAAGCAGCTTTGCTAAGCATATGCGCTTCATCTATTAAATAAACACGCTTAGAACCTATAACAGGCAACAATGAAGCCGCATCAATAATTTGCCGAACATTATCTACACCTGTATGAGAAGCTGCATCAATTTCTATAAAATCAGGATGATTTCCTGATGCCATAGCTAAACAAGAAACACATGACAAACAAGGAATCATATGATGCTTCGGATCTTTTTTAAAAGATTCAAGTTGTGAACAATTAAGAGCCGATGCAAAAATACGAGCTGTGGTTGTTTTTCCGCATCCTCTTTGTCCTGAAAAAAGATATACAGGAAAAATTTGTCCTACATAAAGACTATTTTGCAACATACGGACGGGCAACTCTTGTCCAACAATTTCATTAAACTGTTTAGAGCGCCATTTTCGAGCTAAATTAAGAACTGCGGTAACCATATACCAGCCTTTTTATATACAAAAAATTAGATTATTTATAACTAGTATACGCGCAGGCACCAAATCAAGCAATTTCAGAACGGTTTTCACTATTCTGATCACTATTTTCCTTAGAATTTATTTTTTCTAGAGGCTTTTTTTTATTTAAAAAAAATTTATAAACCAAAATTCCGACTAACAAAGATCCTGCAAAAAGCTTATCTTGCAAAAGAACATTATGCTTTGAAAAAAACATATCTTTTGTATAATTTGTATATTTTACGAGCTTATTTTTAGTATAATCATACATAGAAGAAGTTTGAACTTTATCTATATAAAGCCTTATTTTATTAAATAACAGTTCTTTTCTATTTACTTCTTTTTGATTATTTTTATTTTCACTTGCAAAAACAAAAGATTGTATACCTATCAGAAAAAGTCCGATTAAAATATTTTTTTTCATGATTATCTTCAACTTTATATTTAATTTTTTTAAAAAAACAAGCTCAAACATACATTAATGACAATTTTTTTTCGATCTTATTTAAAGCCTTACCAACACTATCAAGGGCATAAGTAATATCTTTTTTTAAACAATCAAATTTTTGATCTTTATATTGAGGAATAGAGTTTAAAGATAAAATAATAGACTCTAAATATCTTTTTATACGCTTACATCCAAACCAAGCTTGCTTTAAATACGCATTTTTATAATTATATAATTTTTTAAGCTCATCAGACTCAACAAAGTTTTCGTCTAAATAGATAATTTTAAGCAACTGAGCATCATTATCAGATACTCTCCCTGCTATATTTTCTGGCTTTACTCTATAACAAACCAATTCATCTGCAACATACCCAAAAAGAGAACCCAATACTATAGAGCTTATATTTAAAGGATTCAAACTTAAGAAAACACCAGAAATCTCTTTTTTGTTAGTATTTGAAGTATCATGATTTTCAAAAGAAGTATTATAAAGATTATTAATCCAAAAAATGGTTGCGCAACCTACAGATAAGCCAACTAAACTTGCTACAACTTTATTTTTTAAGCCAAGATCAGAACTAGTGCTGCATTGATCGATAACTTTATCAAAAACATTTATTTCTGAAAAATATAAAGGAGAACAGAAAATCGAAGTAAGAAATAGTGATGAAATAATAAATATTCTTTTCATATACAATACTCACTTTAAAAAAATAATCATAACTACAGGATTTCAATTATATACAACTTGTAAGCTTTTGCAATTTAGAAAAACAATAAAATTGCATTTTTGAATAAAATAAGCTCATTGATAAAAACTTATTATGACTGCTTCATTTTTTGAGATATTAAAGATGGAAGAACATAACAATAAGCTATTTTAGAAAAATCAAGTAATGGTTTAACTTTAACTTTATATTGAATTCCATCAAGCTCAAATGATTCAATAACGCCAACTCCAAAACCATATGGGAACACAAGCCCTTCTCCTGCAGAAAAAAGCATATCTCCATTACATAAATCTTTCATATGACTTACATGAACAAACACTCCATAATCCATACTGCAACATCCTTCATAAATACCAGAAGTTGATGTTTTTTCACAAAAACAGGCTACTTTACAACGTCTATCAACAATTAAAAGAATTTTACTAAAGGAGTAATAAACCTCTATAACTTTGCCAAGTAAGCAATTTTTATAAACAACTGGACTATCAATTTCAATCCCATCTTTTTCTCCTAAATTTATAAGAAAAAAATACTCATCCTTATCACAGTGTTTTAAAATAACTCTTGCAAGCTTTGCATCATCACTATTTTCATATTGTTTTTTATACTCAATAAGCTCTTTATTTTGATCAAGAAAAATAGTCTTAGCTTTTAAAGCAAGCAGAGCCCCCTGAATCTCCTGAGAGCGATTACGATAAAAATCTCTCTCTGCAACAAGATCTTTTTTTGATTCTATATAAGATGACCAGTCTTTAAAAGTACTAACAATCAAATACTCTAAAGATATAAAGGGATACATTACAGTACTACGCGCAACAAAAAAAAGATGGTTATTTATAAAAAAAACAGAAGAAAAAATAATAAATATTGCGCTCAATAAAAAATATTTAAAATTAAAAAACCCTTTTTTAACAACTTTCATCACTACTCACTTATAAAAAAATATTTCAATCCATCCGCTAATTCTTCTTGAGTTTGAGCAATTACTAATTTTTGACGTAAAGCTGAAGCAGAAGGCTTACCTTTAATATAAAAAGGTAAATGCTTTCTAAATATATGAACACCTTGAGGGCCATAATAATCAACAACTGCAGAAAGATGATCTAAAGCAGCTTTAAGAATCATACTTTCATTTACTTCAAAAACATTTCCATAAGAAATTTCTTCTAATTCTTTAAGCTTCCATGGCCTAGACCACATACCGCGAGCAATTAAATAACCATCAACACCAGTTTTCTGGTAAACACTTTGAGCCGTTGCCCAATTAACAACTCCACCAGAAAAAAAGACAGGTATTCCAACGGCTTCTTTTACCTGACGAGCTATATCATAATCTGGCTGACCCGAAAACATTTGTGTTTGCAAACGCGGATGTATAGCAAGAGCATCAACCCCACAATCTTGGGCAAGTTTAGCTACAGTGACAGCATTTTTTTCTTTAAAACCAGCCCTCATTTTTAAAGTAAATGGAATAGGTAATGTAGCTCTAAAAAATTTTAAAATCTTTTCAAGTCTAGGTAAATCACCCATCAAAGCAGAACCTGAACCTGACTTAATAACACAACGAGCTGGACAACCAATATTAAGATCTACAATATCAACACCTGCTTCCAAAATTTTTTGACATGCCTGTTCTATAAAATCAATAGAATTTGCAGAGACCTGATAAGTAAATGGGCGCTCAAGTTGCTCAAAATCAAGAGACTTTTTAGCACCTGCATCATTAGCAACACACCCTACATGGCGCATTTCACCGTACAACAAAGCATCTTTTGAAAATTGCCTGACTACTTTTCTGAAAGGAGAATCGGTAATACCATCAAGTGGCCCACCAATAAAACGCGGAATTTCTAAATGACCAATTTTAATTTTTTGCTGCCAGTATGACATAAAGTTTGTATCCCTACATTACAAATACGCTAATAAAAGTATGCAGTATATCATACAGAATCAAAAAAGGGAGTCAGGAACTCCCTTTTTTGATTGTCAACGTAGCTAATTATTTACTTGGCAAAATTCTAAAAACAACTGTTTTGCATTTTGCACATTCGCCTTTTAGCGCTGCACGTTGCTTACCACCTTTTGCCTTCATGCTAACTTCTTTACCATTAACAATTTGGCATTTTGCTTTGCATTTTACACAGTATCCTTCCATGAAACTATCTCCTTTTATGGCTAGACTGTTAATCTTTTTCCTTTAAAGACTTATATGCAACGATAACAAAAAGAATTTATAAGAAACAATATATACAATCTAAAATGAATAAAATAATTTCAGCCAAAGAGTAATTAAAAATTATAACTCAACTTTAATCCAAGACCAGTAGAAGGATTTGCAACAAGACCTATTTTTGTATTTTCATTAAAAATTGTTTTTTCCAGTGTCTTATGGGCTGCAAAACCAAAAACAACACCATACGTAACACCTAAAATAGTTTGGGATAAATAATGCCTATTAGTTACGATAGAAGCAGCCATTTCAAATCCTGTAGCTATCATCAAAGGAACTCCCACTATTAAACCTTTTTCTAAAAACCAAAATGATGTTACATAACCAAACAAAGCACTATGACCAGAAGGATTACCACCATACGCACGAGAATGACTACTAAAATTACCATTCCAAGGACGCTTATTACCCTCAGTCTCTGTATGTTTAATAATATTTTTTGTAATCCAAGTTAATGCTAATCCACCTATAAAAATTTCACCTCTTCTATTATGGTAAAGGTCATGACTAAAAAAATCCCTTAATGCAACAATAGGAATTACAACAGCTGCCGTATGCAATGCAATTTCAGAAAAAACTTTTGAAGGTTGATGTATATTTTCATGCAGCAAAGGATTATAAAAATGTTTTTGAATTTTATGATCTGCCGGACGTGCTGCAATATATAAAGGAATACCAACACAAGCTACATTAAAAGTATTCCAAGAAAATAAATTATAAAGATCTGCACCAATATCAGAAAGTATCCTACCTGTAAAATCTTTTACATTTTTAATAGCATCAGGCTTCTTTCTTTCTTTTTTATAATCTGTTTCATGCGCGTTTTCATCAACACCATACAAAGATGAAAACGCTACAAAAATTACTAACATAGATTGTATCTTGCGCATGCCCCCTCCTGCCCCTTTATTTTCTCTTTATACCACAACAGTATATCAAAAATGACAGTTAGTTACGCAAGATACAAAATTATAGAATTGGATGTTTTCTGTGCCAATCAGTCTTTTGCTGATATGCATATGCAGTTTGAAATAATAATTCTTCGGAAAGATGTGACCCTACTAACTGCATACCTAAAGGCAACCCTTTAGAAGAAAAACCAACAGGAATAGAAATACCAGGAACACCTGCCAAATTAAATGGTGCAGTAAAATAATCCTGTAAATCCATTGTCAATTTATCATTATCAAATTCACCTACTTTAAAAGCTGGTGTTGCATGAGTTGGTAAAACAAGCAGATCTACATCTTTAAATGCATCTAAAAGCTGTTGTTTAATAAGTTGCCTTACTTTTTGAGCATTATCATAAAATGCACCCGCATGCCCAACGGATAATACATAATTACCCACAAGAATACGAGCTTTAACTTCCTTACCAAATCCATCATGTCTTGTCGCTTCATAAAGATCTATTAAAGATTTTCCAGGAACGCGAAGTCCATAACGAATTCCATCAAATCGTGCCAAGTTTGAAGCAGCTTCTGCTCGACTAATAATAAAATAACACGCAGCTCCATAATCAAGGCTTGGAATACTGATACGCTTAATAGTAGCACCCATTTTTTCATACATTTTAATAGCATCTTCATTTGCCTGGCGAATTTCTGGATGCAAAGCCTGAGCATTATATGCGTCTTCAATGACACCAATCTTTAAACCTTGCTTAATAGAACCATTTAAATTTTTAGTATAATCTTTTTTTTCAACAGACAGAGTTGTTGAATCAAAATTATCCTTGCCTGCAGTTGCAGACAGTAATAATGCACTATCAAAAACAGTACGTGTTAAAAAACCAATTGTATCTAACGATGAGCCATATGCTATTAAACCAAATCTAGAATTTAAACCATATGTAGGTTTAAAACCAACAATACCGCACAAAGCAGCAGGCTGGCGAACCGAGCCTCCTGTATCTGACCCTAATGCCCACGGCGCTAATCCTGCAGCAACTGCCGCCGCTGAACCACTGCTCGATCCTCCTGGCACCAACTCTTTATTCCAAGGGTTTTTAGTAATACCAAAAGCAGAAGTCTCGCCAGAGCTTCCCATCGCAAACTCATCATTATTTACAGAACCTAAAGAAAGAGCTCCCTCTTTTTTTAAACGTTCTACTACTGTTGCATCATAGGTTGATCTAAAATTTTCTAATATTTTTGAAGCACATGAAGTAATTCTGTCTTTTTGACAAATATTACTTTTAACATAACCAGGAATACCAGAAAGAAGGCCATCATTTGAACTTTGAGAAAAGATTGATTCACTATCATAATTTTCTAATACAGCATTCAAATCTTTATGATCAGCTGCTTTATTTATAAAAAATTCGACCACTTCTTTTTTTGAAATAGTATTTGAATCTATAAGTTTTTTTAATTCTTGAATACTTAAAAATGAAATATCTTGCATCACAATAACTCCAAAATCACTTAGTTTTTTCTAAAATTTTTGGGACAACATAATATCCCTCTTGCACTTCTGGAGCAACCGCCATAACTATATCTACAGGACTGTTTGAAACAATATCAGGCCTTACTACATTATCTTCTTTAATACTTAAAGGAGATTCTATAACATCCTGTCCTAAATCGGTTACGCGCTGAGCATAAGATAAGATATCATCTAATTGATGAGCTAAAGACTCAAGCTCATCATCTTTAACGGCAATACGCGCAATTTGAGCAATAGATCGAACTTCTTCTTTAGTAATTTTCATCTCAAACACCTTCTAAAGCTTTCTCTTTCCATGATTCTCTTCTTAACCTCCATACATAAACCATACTCATTATGGCATTGCAAACATATAAGGAACTGTATACTAAAATAAATTTGATAACAACACTTTGCGTATCTAATCGAGAAAATCCAAAAGAAAGAGGTGCAAAAAAGCCTGCACATAATACAAGCCTGGTCCACATCACAACACGAACATCTGCTGCTCCACGTAATGCACCTGCAAGAATCAACTGCAAAATATCAAAAAATGCAAGTACGCTAATAACTGGAAAAGCTTTTGCAGCAAAATCGGTAAACTCTCCTTTAAGATCAAAGAATTGAATTATATACTTTGGAGAAATAGAACATAAAAATAAAATAAAAAAAACACTCACAGATGCCATAAAAATAATTTTTTTAGTTGTACTTTTAATTCCTTCCCAATCTTTTTTCCCATAATCATTACTAACCAAAAAAGTAATAACTTGGGCAAAAGCAATAGCAGGAAGCAAAGAAAATCTTTCAATATCTTTAATAACAGAAAAACTTGCTAAAGCATTAGTCCCCATAGGAGCAATACAATATCCCAACCAAACATATGAACATGCAAGTGCCGCTTTGTCTATCATGACAGGCAAACTTAACAAAAAAAGCTCTTTCATTTTTTGATATGATGCAAACGATTCAAAAAAATTAATTTCATAACTTTTAATTGATTTACTAAAAAAAATATACGCAATAGCCGCAACACACATTGATGCATATTCTATAACAGAAGCTATCGCAGATCCCATAAGGCCCATTTCTGGAAAACCAAATTTTCCAAAAATTAATGCATAATCAAAAAATAAAAATAGCAAACAACCTACAATAAAAATATTCATTGGAACTTGAGTATTTTTAATACCGCGCAAAAATCCAATAAGACCAAAATAAATAAAAGTGAAGAAAACCCCAAAAGATCTCATTCTTAAAAAAGGAATTCCCAAAGCAATCATTTTTGGAGGGACTCTATACCAAATAAAAATATAATATGCGCCAAAATACAATAACGAAGAAACTAAAAGTCCAGTAAAAACAGTTGTCCAAAAAGAATTAATTAAAGCAGAACCTGCTTTTTTATGATGGCCAATACCATTATGCCTGCCAACAACAACTATTGTTCCTATAGAAAGACCTTCTGCAATTTTAATAATTGAATGAAGCAATGAATTTGTCACACCAAGCGTTGCGTATGCTGATGTTGACTTAAGATGAGCAACCCAACTTGCATCAATAAGCAAAGGAATAGAATACAAAATAACCGCAGTTATAAATTCTGGAATGAAATAATAAAAAATCTTTGAATAGCCTTCTCCATGGTCACGATCTCTAATGCCACCCAAATAACTAACCAACAAATTTCTTTTAAGCAAGTTTCTTTTCACATCAACCTTCCTTGTAATTAAACAAAGTATTTATGGCTATCACTGCATATCCTAAGAAAAGATAGAAAAAATATTATTATCATGCAAATGAAGAGAAGATATTTTATATCAAAATAAAAATAAAATATAATTACAAATATATTATTTTGTATTTTATTTTTAATATTTTTTTATCAAAAAAGAAAAACACTTCCTATTTTTTCAAAACTATTGGTATGCTAAGAGCATAATAAAACGTAATAAAAATCGGAGAAACCAGAAAATCATGGTAAAAAAACAAACTACAATCTTGTTCTTCACTCTCATGATACTTACTTTACATTCAAAAACACCTCACTCAATTGTTTTAAGACTTCTCGAATATCCTTTTTTACAAGATATCAAAGCCATTACATCTGATCATGAAATTGAAATGGTTATAAAACCAAAAAATAAAGGTGAACAAGCTAACCACTTGCGAAAAAATAAATATCAAAAGTCTTCAATTAGTTTAGGTGGAATACCTATCATATACTATGGGTATATTACACATACTCGTTCAGACGGCATTGTTATGTTTCCTAAAATGCATACCGATCAAGAAATGTTTCTTTTAGTTTCTAACAACATTCGACCTGTCTTTATGTTAAGAAACACCGTTCATCATCTTGAAATTGAAAAAAACAGCCCACATTCATTTTTTAAAATTGAAAAAAAATACGACAACCAAACAGAAACCTACCTATGGATTATAACCAAAGAAAAATTACCAGAAAACAATCAAATTCCTTTAGAAACAATAATAATTTTTACCGAACCAGAAACTTTATATATTCCAGAAGGAGCTTCTATTACTCATGAAACTGGACAAACTATTTTACCTCCATTTTATGTAAAAAATGACGAAAACCACATAAGAAATAACTTAGCATCTCTTGAAATCAATTATATTTTTAAAGCAATTGACCCTATAAAAAATCCTAATCTATAAATAACTATGCAAAAAAATCCTTTTATAGTACTTTTTTTAAGAGCAAATGTTAAAAAACTTCTTAATCAGTAAACAATTATACAACAATACTGTTGTATATTTACTAGGGAGAACTACCACGTATGAAACTTCAAATATCTTTTGATGAAACTCAGCTTGATCAAAATATAGAAGAAGCGCGCATCATAGCCCAATACGCAGACATCTTAGAAATTGGAACACTTCCCATTTTGAAATGGGGAGCCAAAGCAGTTGAAATCTTTCGCGCAGAATTTCCTGAAAAAATACTTCTTGCAGATAGTAAAATTGTAGACAGAGGAAGAGATGCAGCAAGCATTTTTGCTCAAGCAGGAGCCGATTGGATTACTGTTATGGCAGGAACCAATAAAGAAGTTATTCATGCTGTTTGTTCAAAAGCTCATGACATGGGCAAAAAAGTAATGCTTGATGTCTTAGATGCTAATTCCCCAGGACAAGCTGCCCTTGAAGCAAAAAGTCTTGGTATCGATTCCATTATGTTTCATCAACCATATGATAAAAACGAAACTATTTTATTTTTAGAAAAATGGACCATGGTAAGAGGAAATACTGATTTACCAATTTTTGTATCTGCAAAAATTGATCGTGATAATATTGATCATATTGTAGCTCTAAAACCTGATGGTATAATTATTGGAAAAGCAATACTTGACAGTAAAGACCCTGCTTCAGAAGCTCAATTTTTTTATGAAAAATGCAATAAATAGAATTTCGAATTGGATGAAAAACTTTTTTGAAATGACACTTTATTTTGAAAAAGTTTTTCATCCAACATATCCTGATGAATCTATTAACATATTTTGCTGAGCTGTTGTAACATCAATATTAATACTTTGTTGCAATGCAGAAACTGCAGAAGCTACAGACTTTCCACTTACTCCAGCATCATCTACCGCTTTAACTAATTCTGGTAAAAATGCATTACCATATAAAGTTCTCGTCATTGCAAAAAGTTGTGATATATAGTTTGCCATAGCTACAAGATTTTCTGGTATTTTTATTTTACTAGCTATAGTTGTTGAACTACCACATAAATAATTAATTATAGAATCATGTAATTGAATAAAACCATCAGAATAAAATAAAGCATATTGTTGCTGCATACCTAAATCTACTGAGATGGAAAGACCACTAGGATTAGACACATATTTTGAAAGTAATAAACCAGAAAAATCTGTTCCTACCATACAAGTTAATGTTGGAAAGTACCGAGCAAGTGCACAAAAATACGCAGCACCAAGTTTTTTTGAAGAAGTTGCAGAAGTTGTTACACCTAAAGATTGAGATAATGAATTAGAAATACTCATTGCTCCAGAAAGATAAATTAATGAGTCAATTAATAATTTTTTCATAAGAGCATAATTCTTTCCTACATAATTATTTCCCGATTGACTTCCTATTCCTTTTAAACTTGAATATCCCTGTTGAGCAGAAGATGCCCCACTATTTTTGCCTTCAGATTGCAACTTTATAAATTCATTAGAAAAATCACACAAGACTGAACCCTCAATTGGCTCAAAAGCATTTCTTGAAAACAGTCCTATACGCTGAATTGCATTCTTAATTCCTGAAATAAGATATAATCCCCAACATGTAATAATAACAGGATCTGAGGTTTCTCCTTTTGACTGATTATTACGTAGCAATACATATGATTGACGATAATTTTGTAATGCCTGTTGATAATAACCTTGAGCATCTTGATATGCATAAAAAATAATTGGCGCTGAAGGATCATTTGAAGGTGAAATATTTTCACACATTAATGATGTTGGGACTTTAAAAACATCTCCTTTACTTGGAAAATTATGCGCTGATCTATTTGGATATCCATTGTACGATGGCGTAGAAATGGTAAATGTATATGCTAAATCACCTGTTTTTTTATACACATCTCCTGCTTTTTTATACATTTGACTACAAATAGTAGTGTCTGAGGTATAATTTGTTATCAATAAATATGCCATTGCTGATTCTATAACACGCTTAATATAATCAGGAGATGACGGATCACCTATCAAAAAATACTGTAAATCTTCACTATAATTTTGAAACTTTTTTACATATAATCCAGATATATCATAAGAAACTACATTAGTAGCTTTTTGCACTTGATCAAGGGCTGAATAATAAGCAAAAACTTCCTGATAGATATCATGTACTAAAGCATAATTTACTGAATACTCAGAAAATGATTTTTCTGATTTATTTACAATATTTTTTAATGGATCAACTAATTTTGATAACTGATCATCATACGCATTTGCTGCTGAAATATACGTTTGATTTATTAAATACTGAGCTTTTTTATACAAATTCTGATCAGGAATAGGCAAAAATGCTCCACTACTTGTCTGAACTGATTGCGCTGTTTGTTGGAAAAAATTTTGATATTGAACATAAAGAGCAAGAGCACTCATAATATCACCAGTAAATTGAGGAACCGATGAAGTTGGAATATTATAAGATTTTAATATAATCGAAATTGATCCATTATTATTTTTCTGTTGATCTATAACAAATTTTGTTTTTAAATTTTTACCACCAATCACCATTCCTTTATCAATCATTAACTCTAATTGTTTTTTATAAAGCTCAACTTCATCATCAACTGTTTTAAAAATATGTTTATAACCAGAGTTTATTAATGTTGTTCTATAAAGAGGAATTACTAGCTGTGAAAGAATTGCTTTATTGTCTTGCGATCCTACCAATCCTTTAGCAACTTCCAACATATTTATATAAAATTTTTGCTGCTCTAAAGCATCATTTAATAAAGCTTGATTACTTTGATTTTTAAAAGATTCAACATTTTGATCAGCAGTTTCTTTAAAATTTTGTAAATCTTGTTGTACATAGCGCAAAAGATAAGAAGGCTGGTTTATAAAATTTTGATTCGTATCTTTAGCTACAAAAGATGGAGGGTTTTTTATAATTAAACCATTTTTCTTAGAAGAATTTAAGCTCGCTGATTGTATTAAAGCGTCGATTGATGTAGTAATAGAATCTGAAGGAATCACTAAACTATAAAAATAAAATGCCATCACTTGACTGATTAATTTATTTGTCTCAATAACACTATTTGAAAGACCTAATCCAATATAATTTTCAATAGCATTATTATAATAAGTAATTATTTTAACAAAAACATCGTCGGCAATCTGATCATACTGTTTGTTATTAAAATAATTTTGAAGCTGAAGAAACATTTTATTTGCTTGACTAACATAAAGTTGGGCTAGGTTATAATTAATGTTTGTTAAAAACAGCGTAGTCCCACCAAAAAACGTTATTTTTTTATTTAAAATTGAGCTCCCAACAAGCTTACTCTCATTAATATCAATAAAATCATTTCCACTACTATTGAAAATACCTTTTTGATAAGCTTGATTTACAAAAATACTTTCTAAAAAAGTTTGAATCTCTTGTAATTGCTTTGTCTTTTCAATGCTACCAAAACTATCATCTTGAACTTGCGATTGATTTTGCAAAGAATTAAAACCGCTAGAAACCTGCTCTAAAGATTTTTGCAATAAAGATACATAATTATTTTTCAAAACATTATCATTAACTACTAGAGCCCAAATATATCCTTGATAAAAAAGATATGCTTTATAAATATCAGGAATTATCCTTTTAAAATCGTTTGATGTCTCTTTTTTAATCAAAGATTCTAACCTTTGAATATAAGCATTTCCATATACTGTAGGATCTACCGCAGCAGCAACTTGCGTATAATATAATGCGTCATACAATGCTTTATCTGATATATCTTTATTATCTACTGAAGTAATCGATTCTGCTGTATTAACAAGACCAGACGCATAATTTTTTATAGATGCAATTTGATTTTTAATATAAGAAGCTATACTTTGCTGCCCCAAACTTGCATATATCCTTTGAGCATCTACAAGAGCACATAATGCATATTGATATGAAGTATTTTGATAAACTATGCATGTTTTATCTTTTAAACAATCCTTATTTGATGCATATTTAATGGCATACATACCCATACAAAAAGCCCATCTTGCATAATGAAGACGGGCAAGAGTTCCAAAATTAGAAATATTTTTTTGATTTTCTAATAAAGTTTTTAAAGGACAATAAGGATTTACTTTATCACTCATATAATCTTCATAAGCTTTATCAATACTATCAAATGATTTAATAATAGACTGATATTGCATATGAGCCTGTCTATACCCTACTGGTGTGTAATAATTAAGATACATATTAGTATCTGCTGATTGCTTATCTGCAAATAAAGTAGTTTGAACCAACATTTCTTGAAGTCCTGAAACTAAAAAGTTCAATGTTTTAACAGCTTGTTGCAAATCAAAAACCTGATCTTTAGAAAGCTTTAATTGATTAGTTTGTACACTGGCTAAAATACTTTGAATTGTCTGAACAGCCGAAGTAGATAAAAAATGAAAACCTTGATAAATACTCAACCCTTTTGATGCAGATCCAACAGGAGCTGCTGATGGGTGCCAAATAGAACACCATAAAGCTTGATCTTCTTCGTACGTTGTTACATCAGTAGATAAAGCATGATCAATATATGTTGAAAGCGCTGAAACATAGGTAGGATTTTCAACATACAAACCAAACAAAGTTTGTTCATATTCCAAATTAATTTTTTGAATAATACTAAGAATATAATTAGCACAATAAGTAAGACGATACTTTTGAGAAGCCATTAAAACAGCATTAAAATAAGCAAGTGCATTGGAATACGATTGTACCGCATATGAAGATTGACCATTTTGCCAATTTAAAATAATACTTTCTGCCATTGATGCTTGACCGCTATAAAGTGTATATAATTCAGATTTTTTAGCTAAAGAAGCATGTTGAGCTGCCTGAAAAATCATTTTTTGAAACAGATAAAAAGCATTAAGCATTGTTGTTTGAAATTCAATTTGATTCTTATCGTTGATAGCATAAGGCAAATTACCACTTTCTTGAGCAGATTTTTCTATATTTAACAAAAGAATTTTGCTGTTAAAACAATATAAATCAGCAATAATATTATGAATATCTAACAATGCATCATCAACAGAATCATATCCAAGAAATTTATTCCCAGTCGTTTCTTTTCCAAGCGAATTATAATTTGCAACAGCAGTTATTGCATTATTAACAAAAACTTCAAGCTCATTGGTTGCTATAGGCCTATTATTCGTATTAAGACTCACAAGATTACTTTGATTTTTATATGATAAAGATTTTAAAAGATTAAGAACTGTTTCAATAAGAAGAATGTTTTTTTGTTCTATATAATCAGAAAAAATAAGCGTGTAGTTTAATTGTAACTCAGTATTTTCTTCTGATGTTAATCCTGAAATAGTTCCAACTTTCTTATATTCTTCATCCATGAATTTTTTAAGCGCTGACATAACAATATCACAATATTGAAATGCGCCTGATGAACCAAAAAGATCTGAAGCTCCACTATTTTCCGTATAATTTTGAATAGATATAAGCGACGCCCTTGCCCTTAAATATTTAATCATCACAGAGCTTATTGATTGCAATAGAGAAATGGTATAAGAATCTTTTTGAAATGGAAGCTTCACAAAATATGACTGCGATGTTGTGCTCACTTCTTTTCCATTGCTTTTCATATATTCTTTAAATGCAGGGAATAAATTTCTACAAATGGTATATACATTTTGAAAAGAAGAAACAAAAGAGGTATTTCCTCCAGAAATAATAGATTGAAAAGTGCTATATGTTTTTACATAATCAAATCCTGTAATAGAATTCCCGTTTTGATTAGATTTGTTTGACTGATCAGCTATAGACTGACTACTGACAGACCATATAATTTGATTATTTTGTTGCTGAACTGATTTAAAATTTAAAAGTAATGAATTAATTGACTGTGAAAGTTGATATACAGATTTTTGAGCAAATATAAATTCGGGATTTGTATACAAACTCGGAGCATTATTATCATTTATCTTAACAGTCCATTCTTTTGCAGGCTGAGAAATATTTTTAGAAGTATTAGTATTGACTGTAAGAGCACTTTTAACAGAATTATTTTGAGAATTTGCATTTGAAGACGATCCAGTAAGAACAATCTTTGAAGAAGATGAAGGATTTGTTGATTGAACTGTTGTATTTAATGGTGTTTTTGATTGAGTTGTAACAGTAAAGGTACGAATATCAGAAAACAAACTCAAAAGAGCTAATAATGCATAACATTTCATACCTTTTCATCCTTATTCTTAATAAAACTTATCGATAAAAATTAAAATAAAATATAACGATCTCCATTTGAAGTAATATATGCATTTTTAAACGCATAATTCGTTAATCGTTCTTGACTCGATGCAAAAGTAAGAGCTGATTCTGGAACAACACCTTTAGTTACAGCAATTACAACAGGGTTTTTATTTTCAAGCTGATCTGGCTTTAAAGATGATGTTGTATTTAAATTCATACCAACTCTGCTACTTACTCCTGATGCAGTTTTAAGCGTAACAATAATTTGATCACCTTCTCGTTTTAAATTAACGGAAACTCCATTATCATAACCACTAATTAAATTTGCATTTATAACATCTGAGCTATTATCAACCGACCATATATTAATAAAATTACCATCTACATCTGCATAAATGATGTCTGTAATTAAATTACCATCAAGACTAGACACTAATCCCATATAAGTATTATCTGAATTTTTAATAACAGAACCAATTCCAGCTAATTTAGGAGGTAAAAACGTTGTTGTACTTTTTTTAATATCAACATACTTTCTTATTTCTTTAACCTGTTTTGTTGCTGCATCAATAATCGTATAATATCCTGCAGAACTCGCCAATTGATAATCTTTAGAATAAGCACTCAATGAATCTGTTTTATTAAAATTAAAAACCTTAATTTTAATTTCTGATAAATAAGAAAGAAGAAATGTATAAATATTTTTATCAATTGATCCAGTTTGATCAAGAGTAAAATAAGGTACTGGGTCTGGACATGGCTTTGAACTTTTTTGAGGAAGAATATCATTTAAAAAACTTTGCAAATTAAAATCACTAATTTTAACAGGAAGATTTTTATAATTTGCCCAAATTGTTTGATCATTAAAAATAATAAGCTCATCACACATAGAAGAATTATTACCAGATAAAATATTATTTTCTGAAAAATTCAAAACATTATAATACACACCTTGATCAGCAAAAGGACCTTGTGCTGCTCCATATTTAACTAAGAGCTTTTTATATAAAAAATTACTACCATAAACAGCATAATGATATTTAAATCGACCAGCAGAATCAAGAGCATTAACAAATGGAGCAATATCTGTTTTATTCTTTGATTTATTAGCCATTTCTACAATAGCAATAGGCAAAGCAGATGATGGTATATTTGATTTTTTTACACCTAAATACTTATTTATACCATCAAATTTTATTGAAAAAAGCATTTCATCATTATCATTAAAAAATAAAACATTATCAGATGTTATATCATTACACTCTCCTCCGCTTTTATTTTTTTTAGATTTCCAGGTCATAATATAACGAGCGCTATAAGGTTTATTCTCAGAAGGATAAGCCTTATTTTTTGTATTATTTAAAATAGGAGTAGAGCATTCTTGTACATTACCGCAAATAATAGTCAAATTACCGTTATCTAAAAGAGAATTTTTATAAGGAATAACAATCTCTCTAACAATCTCATTGCTATCAACATAAAGAGTAACAGCCACTGGAGTTTCTTTTTTTGATCCACTTACATCAGTAATAGTACATTGACAGTCATTAATGACTATTTTTGTTGCAGTAGCAACCGGAATATTTGAAGCAATTGTATCTTCAATCATATCAAAATAAGTAACAGCCCTAAGATTCATTATTATAAAACTGAGATACACCAAAGCAGAGTATTTGTAATTTTTCATTTTTTATCCTTTTAAAAATTTTTGCATATATAAAATTGTAATTATTATATATCAGTCCCTACATAAGTTGTTCCTGGATCTGCAAAATGCAATGGTATATAAAGTAAAATATTTGATCCTACGCCATTAAAATAATCTGAACATGAAACTTTAGAACCTGTAATTTGATTAGTAAAAGACAAAGAATTTAATTCAGTCGATTTATTATTACTATTATCAGCTAAAGTCAATTTTGGATCAACCCTTAAAGAAGGTGTTGTTATATCAAAATTATTACATGAATAAACACTATTACTATAAACAGAGCATTCATCAAAAACATAATTTTGAAATGCTGTTACACCAGCATCTTTTGTATGAGAAAATGGCAAAGAACCTCCAAGTAAATTACCTGAACTGCATGAATAATTATAAAACAAACGGCTCATTAAATAATTAGCAAATGTTGTATTTATAAATTTATTAACAGAAGAATAATCTAGAGGCTTTGACCCAGAAAATGATGATTTCATTTTGTTAAAAAGATTTAAAAAATCAATTTCTGTAATCATATTTTGACAAAATATTAAATAATCAGCAGCTGTATAAAGATAAGGCTGGCAATCATATCCGCTTCTAGTAACACCTTGAACCGATGCAAATGGCTGATGCGCACCAAAACGAACAACCGTAAACGCTGGACTTACAGCAGCAAAATACCCATTCACATGAAAATTAGTATAGTACAATTTATTAGAAAGACTTTGTCCATAATTATTCATCACATATGAACCAGAAGCCTCAGAAAGTATTTTTGCATTATTTTTTGATAACTGCGAAATACCTAACTTATGAATATGACAATCAGCTTTCGGTTTTGCTTTTGTAGATTGACATCCAAGCATAGAAGGCATTCCGAAATTAACAGAAAGTGCTATCGGAACGTTGCTTGAAGCAAGCATGCAATTACACAAAACTAACTGAAAAACAATCATCATTAAAAATGATTTGTATATTTTTTTATTCATTATCAATACCTCACTTTTTTTTAGATGAAGAAAGAATAAACTTAGGAACTATTGCCCCAATTGTACTTGTTGATGTTTTTTGCGTGGTATTCATTCCAGAAGAAGATGTACCAACCGTATTTATAGAACTATTTTGACTTGAAGATGTTGTATTAGATGCAGCTTGTGAAGATGATTGATTTGTTAAAGGTTCTTTTGCAACAGTAGCTGGAGCTGCAAGAAGTGGATCTGATACGATGTTTTTTGGAACTGTAGAAGTTGCATCTTGTTGCACAGAAGAACCAACTGAACTATTTGAATTACTTATAGAACTATTTTGACTTGAAGATGTTGTATTAGATGCAGCTTGTGAAGATGA
>DALYEP010000001.1:398016-497415 GCA_031972475.1 Candidatus Babeliales bacterium
TTTTGCAACAGTAGCTGGAGCTGCAAGAAGTGGATCTGATACGATGTTTTTTGGAGCTGTAGAAGTTGCATCTTGTTGCACAGAAGAACCAGCTGAATTACTTAAAGACATCTCTTTTTGCTGTGCTGTAGAAAGAGCATTACGCGAAATTTCCAAAGATTCTGTTAATATTTTTTTGATTTGATCAAGCGAACCTACTGTATTTGAAATTTGATTTATTTCATTTTTTATTTGTTCTATTTTTGTTTTACCATCAGTCATCTTAACAATATTGCCCATAATTGATTGATTAGTTGTCTTATCTTTTGATGTAAGAGCAGCTAATTTAGTTTCAGCATTTTGTAGATTTTGATCTGCAGAAGTTATCGACTCCTGAACCTTTTGCAAAGCTTCATTTAAATTAGATGGAATCTGCAATGCTTGAATTTTTACTTGTAAATTTTCTAACTTTCCTAAAATTACTTGTGCATTTGTAACTATATTTTGAGCATTTACTTTTGTAGATACTGATTCTGCATTTTTTAAAACTGCTTTTGATTCACTTGACAACTGATTAGCATCAGCCATAAAAGATTGAATTTCGGTTAAATTAGAAATTAAAGACTTAACTGATTCTAAATTAGATTTTGCTACATCAATTGAACTTACAAATGTTTGAATAGCCTTTATTGCATTTGGTATAACTGCAAAAGGATATGGAAGAACAGATATATATTTAAAATCAGAAGAATTTCCAATAAAAATACCATCTATATCAGATTCAGGATTCATAAAAATTTCTTCTAAATAAGTCATTTTCTTTGCTTCATTATATCTAAAAGCAGACTCTCTTACATATATTAAAGCTCCAGCATAATATGTTACTAATAACGCTCTTAAAAACTTCCAATCAAGATATGAATCTGAAGATAACCATTGCTCAACAGTTGGAGTATTCCACCTATTTTGCGCATAAATAGCTTCATTTACATTATTATTAGGATTTGAACTATCAGCAAGAACAACTGATCCGCTTTCAACCAACGCTTGATAAGAACTTGTTTGTAAATATCCATTATATAAACTTTGTAAAAATAGATATGCATAAGGATATGGGCTACCATCAGTAAATGAATTTGGAAATGTTTCATTATATAAATTTTGAGGAGCATACCATAAATCTGTTAACTCATAACTATCCCCAACTTTTCCATTATTTAATGCAAGATTACCATTATTAGTATTTCCATTAATCATCATTAATCCATTTTTACGAATTGCATTAGGAGTAAAAGGAGTTGTAGCAAATAATAATGGATTAAGTTTAATTAATCCTAATGTTTGACAATTAACAGTAGTGCTTTGTCCATTTACCATTTCTCCAGGCTCACATAAAATAACAAATGCCCATGGAGTTGTTTCGCGAAAAAAAGCTTCAAATGCTTGAACAGAAGAAGGAACATTTTGATCCATCATAAAAAAATCTTGCGGAGAATAATCAGTATTAAAAACTAAACCAGAAACTTTTTGAGAAATGTAAAGATAAGCAGCTCCTGCAGCACCTTCCCCACCATATCTTAACCCTCTTTGTATATACCAATTATTAGAAGTATCAACATTAAGATTTTGCCAATTATTAATAAACTCTCCTGATGAAATAAAACCTGCAGATTGATAAGGAATTGGATTAGTTGATGTACCAAGTTGAACCCCTGGGATTTTATTAATCAAAACAATACCTGCAAAAGTATCAATTGGACGCAATGTTGAAGAAGTCAAACTCATACGAGCAGAACCTGAATTAGTAGAACTAGAAGTATTCTGCTTTGAAGACCCAAATAAAGTAGATGTTTTTTGTACAGGTGTCACAGAAGAAGATTGCCCTGTTGAAGACTGACCGAATATATCTGGAATTGGAAACGCTGAACGAACATATCGAATTTGAGCAAGCATGGTTTCTGCTTTTGTAATAAAATTATTCACAATAGCTAAATCAGAAATATTATCTGAATACGTTGTGCTTAAAACAGGAGAATTCTTAAATCCTAGTGCTGCTATATATAAACGACCAATCAAATACTCAGAAAGCATTAAACGAATATAATTTATATTATTAAATTCTCCAGACTTTATGCCTTTGATAATATTATTATCATCTTTTACAAAAGTCCCACCAATAAAAATACCGCTTACAGATTTATAATTTTTATTATATCCACCATACAAAGATCGAATAACATTTTGATTAGAACCTTCAATTGTAGATGCCCCCATAGCATCAAAAAGCGTTGCTGGTAATGCAAAAATATCTTGATAAGTAGAAATATCTTCCTGCGTTAATAAAGAATTACCAGATCCTCCAAAAACTTTTTGTCTAATTCCTTTAATATCTGAATCAGGAATTGATCTAACATCAGACCATGGAGAAACTAGTGCAGAGTAATCAGATGTAATAAGTTTTGTAATAGTTGAATCAAACTTTTCCCACAAAATTGGAGGTGTATCTTGAGGAATAACTCCATTATATGAGCTTGAAGCCAATTCATTACTACTAAGAGAGAAAAAAAGAATTGAATATATAACTTTTTTCATTTTTTATTTCCTTTTTTAGAAAACGTTATGCAATTTAAAAGTTTCATAAAAAAACTATAACGTCAACACTTCTAAAAATGAGAATAAAGAATGCTATCTACGTTTATGCATATTTTTTAATTCTTCAACACTTGTCGTTTGATATTGAGATTTATCAGGCCTGTTTTTAACAAATCGAGGAAAACGTAATGCAAATCCAAGATTTTCTTCATTTTTACCAGCTGTATGAAGAGGAGAAACAGTAATTTCATCTGCTATCACTTCACATACATTAACAGGATCAACCCAAATAGTTGGATATAATTCTTTTGCACATTGAACATCTTTTGGTTGATGAAGTACTCTATGATTATCACACTTTTTTTTCATCTCTATCCATTCTATATCCGTAAGGCCTGTACCAATTTTTGCAACAGTTTGAAAAACTTCTAATTCTTGATTATAGATTCCAACTAAAAAAGCCCCAATACCAAAAGATGATCGTTTACCCTTTCCTGGATAATAACCTAAAATAACAACATCAATTGAATCTTCTAACTTAGATGTTGCTTGGTATTTAAGCTTTATCCAATTAAAATTTCTTTTTCCAGCTTGATATAAAGAATCAATTTTTTTAGCAACCACCCCTTCAAGACCTGAACTAATTTCTTTTAAAAAAAAATCTTCAAGTTCTCGAGCATTATCAACATAAACTTCTTGGATAATTTCTAAAGTTTGAACTATCTTTTCGTTATTATCTTTTTTATATGAATTAAATAAAGATAATTGCTCATTTTTTAATAAAGAATCTGGCGATTTTAAAAGCTCTTTATAATGTAAATAAAAATTTTGTAAAAAACCTCTTCTCACATGATGCTGTTCATCAAGCAAACTTTTACCATCAATATAAAGTAAATCAAAAAGATTAAGCTGAAGTGGCAATTCTGAAACAATTTCATCTATACCATGTTTTCTTTTACGTTTTACTGTTTCTTGAAAGGGCAAATAAGAACCCGTGTTAGGATCATATACTATAGCCTCTCCATCAGCTATAAAGGTTTTTATAGGAAAATTTTTACAAATCTCTATAAATTCTGGAAACATATATGACATATCCAAAAGATTTCTCGAAAAGAATCTAATAATTGGTTCTTTTTGAGAGTTATCAACATGAATTTGCAAACGGAAACCATCAAGTTTTGGCTGCACAACACATGGTCCTATTTTATTTATAATAGCAGAAGCATTTTCAAGACGCTCAGCTGCAGCTGGTCTAATAGGAATGCCTACTTGAATATGCATATCTTTAATTGCTTTAATACCATAATTTTTCAACTGATATACTATAAAGCCTGTATCTGCGCAAATAGTATAAGCATGCTCTAAATCTTTACGTAACGACTTATCACCTGTTTCCATCCAAGAAAAGGCATCAATAAGAGTCATATCAGAAAAACCTAACCGTAAAGTTTTTAAAATAACACGTATAATATATTTAGCAGAAAGTGGATCTAAAGATTTTAACAAAAAACATAATTCAGCAATTTTTATTTCATTAGAACCAACACCTTCTATTGATTCTAATTTTTTTAATGCATAAAAAACTTCAGAAACTGTAAGGCTTTTATCTGTTTCCCATGAAAATTGCTCAACAAGAGAGCCTAAATCTCCTAGTAATTGAACCCTTTGGCTAATTTCATTTTCTGATAAATCAGTTAAACGAGCAACAACTTTAATCATTGTTTTTTGTGCAATAGAAAATTGAGTACTAATGTAAGGAGGATTCAAAGTTCCTAAAACAAGATACGACAAGTCTCGTGCATCTTGAGGAGAAACTTGTTTAAATAATGATGCTAAAAATTCTGTAATCTGCAAACGAGAACTGGTTTTTTCAATCAACAATAAAATTTTAGAAACATCTTTAAATATCATATCTCTATAATCCTTCATAACTACTAAATTCTTAAATAGTATTCTTATGTTTCTTAAGTATAATCTAGGATTAAAAATATAAAATAAAACAAAAAAAGCCCATCGAAATTATAAAATTTCAACAGGCAAATTTGGTAGCGGTGCAGGGACTTGAACCCCGGACCTTCGGATTATGATTCCGCTGCTCTAACCACCTGAGCTACACCGCCATATAATTAAATCGATTTCAAATACTAAGTTTTTTTGCACCTGTAAAATGCAAAACAAAGAAGAATAAAGATCTCAAAAAGAACAATCCTGTAACAAGCGTAGAAAGAATTCCAAGCATCATTGTTACAGCAAAACCTTGTATTGGACCAGTTCCTAACCAATATAACACAGCTCCCATCAAGAATGTAGTAATATTTGCATCAAAAATCACTACCATTGCATCGGAAAAACCTTCTTCAACAGCTTTTCTAAAAGGCATTCCTGACTTTAACAATTCTTTCATCTTCTCATAAATAAGAATAGAAGAGTCTATTGCCATACCAATCGTTAATACCATACCTGCAATTCCCGGCAGAGTCAATGTTGCGTTAAGCCATGCCATGCTGAAAATTATTAATAATAAGTTATAAAGCAATGCTGTAAAAGCAAGAAGTCCAGAAACTTTATACCAAAGACTAAAAACAAAAAGAACTATCATTGCAATAATACATGCCATAATCCCTTGACGAATTGATTCACTTCCCAAAGAAGGTCCAATACGACGCTCTTCTTCAAAAGTAACTGGGGCCACAAATGCACCAGATTTTAAAGCTGTAGCAAGATCTTGAGCAGCTTCCCAAGTAAACCCACCAGAAATAGAACCAGAATTCCTAATAGCATCATTAATCACAGCAGCTGAATACACAATTCCATCAACTACTACGGCTAATTGTCTGCCAATATTTTTACTGGTCAATTCATAAAACTTTTCTCCGCCTTCTGGCTTAAACTCAAATATAACTACAGGCTCTGTTCCTGTACGCCCACCCAATGAAGGCTGTGCATTTTTTAAATCACGTCCAGAAACTTCTGCATAATCTGAAACTAAGTAATAACGTGTTCGATCACCTTGCTCTTTACCAGTAATAATCATCATTCCTTCTGGCAAAAGGCCATCATAGCGATCAAGCAAATCATCTTCTGATCCAGCAGCAGCCTCAACAAGTTTAATTTCTAATTGAGCAGTTTTACCTATCATCTCTTTTGCACGATCAGGATCATCAACATTAGGTAATTCAATAATAATATTTTTTTCACCATGACGAGAAATAGAAACTTCAGCAACGCCCGTTTTATCAAGACGCTTTCTTAAAATGTCAACATTACTTTCCACAGACCAATTTTTAATTTCTTGAACTTTGTTGTCTGTTAATCTAACTACAACAGTTGACCCTTCTGAGTGAACAGAAACATCCCCTAAATGAGTTTTTAAACATTGCAACGCCTTGTAACCTTCTTCTACAGTTGCAAATGTTAAGAAAAAAGAGCTTTCTTTAACACGATGATTTAAAGGTTCAGGTAAATTATTCTCTCTCAAACGATGGATTGCGCTCATCATACGCTCTTGCATTTCTATTTTAATAGCTTCATCAGTTTGAACTTGAAGAGTAATATAAAAACCACCAACTAAGTCGATTCCTAATTTCAAATGACGCTCTAAAGGAAAAACCAAATATGATCCAATAGCTGCTAAAGCTACCCAAAAGAAAAAACCATACGTCGTTGATCGACTACTGCTTATCATAAGAAACTCCTAGAAATTAGTTGCATTATTCTTATCTCTTCTTTTTTTGTATATACACTAAAAATATTTTTATAATGTATTCTTTTTGAAGAATTGGTGCCGAAGAAGGGACTCGAACCCCCAAGGGATTTCTCCCACAGCCACCTCAAGGCTGCGTGTCTACCAATTTCACCACTCCGGCATTTCAATTACATAAGCGAAACTTTACCAGATTTTTTCATCCTAATCAAACTAAAAAATCACATTTAAAGAAGAATAATCAGCATTTTGAAACAAATGTGATTTATAAAAGAAAAAAAATTATGGTGTTTTGTTTAATTATTTATATAAAAAAAGAAAACACCATACGATAATAATTAAAAAATATTATTAATTTGTAGAATTAGCTAAATCATAAAACTGAACATCTTCATTAAAATCTTCTTTCTTTGATTTTTCGTAATACTCAATTAATTCATTATCTTGATTACCTTTTATTTCAGTATTATTAACAGAAGCTTTTGATTCTTTCTCATCAACAATCATTATGTTTGATTCTTTATTATCTTTTAAATCTTGATCGAAAGAAGGTTCTTTTATTTTTTCAACATCAACTACATTTTTTTTAAAAACTTTTTGATGTGAACCCTTCTCTTCTTCTTTATCATTCTGCTCAACTACTTTTGCATTATCTTTTTCTTTGTTAATAGCTTTTTCATTTGCAATTTCAGGTTTGTTTTTTTTAACATCATTAGGTTTTACTTCTTTTTTAGAAACAACCTCTTCTTTATTAAGCAATTTTAAAAAGAAATTTTTAACCGAAGTATAACTATTAAATATGCTATCAAATATGATACTACCAAGCTGCTTAAATGAATCTTTTAACGTAATAAAATACGAATTTAAAAATGCAACTGATCCAAAACTGCTTTTCGTTTTTTCAAAAAATGCAGAAGTTATTGAAGTTATTGGATAGCTCCACTTTGCTTTTTCTAATGCTTCTTGTTTTTTCTTTTGCTCTTCTTCTATTTTATTTTTCTCTTCCAGTATCTTTTTTTCAGTATTCTTTTTCTTTGCCTCTGGAGATTTCTGAGCTTCAAGAATTTTCATTTCTTTCTTAAGATCAATTCCTGCTGATTTTAAGCTATTCACTTGTAAACTAATTTTTTGCGTATGTGTTTTTGCTGTTTGCATCAATGTATTAAAATAATTTAAAAAATCATTTTCTAAATACTGTTGTATATTTTTTATATCTTTAAACAATGCCTCAGTACTGTAATACAACCTTCTTGCTTCTTTATCATCAAGTTCTCGCGCAATGTCTTTAAAGTTTTCCCATGCTTTATGTTCATATTTAGTACATGTATCAATTTGACTAAAGAAAAGATCTAAAGCATCATCCATTTTTTTATCAATTTCTGAAACTGTTTTTATATCTAATTTTAATTGGTCTAAATCTCTCTCTTTATTAGTCAATTTTTCTGCAAATGCTTTTTGTTCCGGCGTTAATAAACCTTCTACTTTTTGTTTATCAAGAAGATCTTTACCATAACCAACAATATCGTATAACTCTCCTTGCTCAAGACCAACTTCAGAGCAGCAAACATCAATTACTCTATCCATTTCATTTTTTTGAGATAAGAAACTAGTACGCATCTCCATTACTTTTGCTACAATATCCTTAAGTTGTTCATACAAATCTTCAGTTTTTTCCCACCAAGCTCTTTTTAATAACCAGTTTCCACTAGTCATCACATCTACCGTGTCTAATTTAGATTCTATAGCATCATTCAAAACTTCATCTGAAGAATAGCCCTTATCATCAGATGATGAAGTTACTTTATTTGAAAGATTTTTTTGTTGAGAAATTTGAGGTTGCACAAGATGTGTACCAGTATCACCTATCATTAATTGTGAATAGGCACATAAAACAAAATAAATAAAAAGATTTTTACTTTTTTTCATATTCTTACAGCTCCCCTTTTTTGGGTTATAATGTCTGCGAAAGTTCTTTTAACTCATCAAATAAACTTTTTGAAAGCTCTTCAGCCTCCCACGAGGTATAACTCCATTTTACACCAGAGTCAACTCGTGTAAGCACCGAACGATCACATTTGATGTCGATAATATCAATGCGAACAATATTGATCAATGGATGTACAAGAGAAGGAGCTCTAACAACACCTGCACGACCTAGCACGCTATAAGCAACATTACCTTCATCTAAAAAACAAATCATTACTTTTTTTTGCCAAACCATATTGTGATAACCAGTATGATCTTTATGAATAGCAAGCAGAATGCTTTCAACACCTTTAGGGTACAAACACTGAACAGGAGTTGTATGAGGAAGACCTTTTTCTGAGAATGTAGACAAAACCCCTACTGTTTTTTCACTTTTTAATATAGAAATTAAATCTTCTGGTAGCTTAACTCCAACATGTTTTGCCATATATATCACACCTCGTTTTACAATATTTATATTTTTTTAACTTTATACCGCTAGACAGCAAGAGCTACGGCAACCTCATTTTCAATAGCAAGAGCTTTTGTGCTTAAATAAATCTTATCCCCTACTTGTATTATGAAACCTTGATCATTTAGCATAGCAACTTTTTCAAAAAATTCAGTTCTTTTTATATCAGAAAGTCCCTCAAGGGCATCTTCTATAAAAAATCCTTCTAATGACCTTAAGCCTAACATTATTTTTTCAAAACGAATGTTCTCTGGTGTTAAAATTTCTTTATAAGCTAAAGAAGTCTCTTTATTATTCTGAGAATCTATATAAGCCATAAGTTTTTTTTCATTTTGAAAACGACTTTCTCCATCAAATGACCACGCTCCAACCCCTAAACCTTTATAATAACCACGAGACCAATATGTACGATTATGCTTTGATTCGTAACCTACTTTTGCAAAACTAGAAATTTCATATTGAATAAAGCCATGGGTTTTTAGAAATTCAATAGTCCAATGATACAAATCAACTGTAGCATCATCAGCCGGCAATATTACTTTATCTCTCTTAACATTAAAATAAAGCGCAGTACCTTCATGAATTGATAAAAAATAAACTGAAATATGCTGAATAGGCCATGTAACAATTTCTTCTAACTGAATTTTCCATTCATAATCTGAAATTTCTGGCAATCCTAAAATAAGATCTACCGATAAAGATTCAAACTTACCACCAGCCAATTTCATAAAATTTCGTACATCTGAAGCCTTTTGATAACGCGTCAATTTATGTAAAACTTCATCATTTAAGCTTTGAACACCAATGCTAATTCTTGTAATTCCAAGCTGTTTCCATAAATCAAGTTGCTCTTCTCTAATAGTTCCAGGGTTAGCCTCTATGGTAATCTCTTCAATTTCATCTAAAGAAAATAAGCTTACAAGATTTTGAAACATTTCTACTAAAAGCTCATCTGGCCAGGTACTTGGCGTACCACCACCTATATATATTGTTTTTAGCTTGTTTTTAATTTTTGAATCAGAAGCAAATTGATGCATTTCTATCAATAATGATTTTTGATAATCCACCATAAAGCGATCAAATTTAGAAAATGCAACAAATGGGCAAAAAGAACACTTATATGGGCAAAATGGCCAATGAATATATAAAGACGTTACATGATCAGCATACTTAAAGGCCACTCAACACCTCTGAAAAGATAAATAGAATTATAAATAAGAGATTATTAAAGGGTACACATTTTGATTTTTTTTACAAAATCAAAGATATAAAAATTTATCATCTGATGATGATACATAAAAAATATTGAAATGTCAATTCAATAAAGATTATAATCTTATTTAATTGATAATAAAAATGCAAACTTGTAATTATTAAAAAGATAGAAAAATAAGCATAATTTATTATTCATACTTTAAAGAAAGAAATATATGTTATCTATTATGTTTATTATTGTAACTTTTTTATACAGCAATCAAATAAATAGCGCTCGCCGTATTACACAACATTCATCAATAAGCTCAATTTCTAAAGCCGATAGCATTTCTGATAAAAAATATAGGGAAATAAACCATACAGAAAAAAAAGAAAACCATTATGTAGAAATTACAAAACCTTCACCTAAAGAATTGAAAAGATATCAACAATTTAAAGAAGAAAGTACTTCTTTGAAACAAATCTCCTCACCAAAAAAAAGTAGTATAACGACACCCCCCCCAGTTCCAAAGCGACCTAATTATACTTTAGAAGATTCTATTTACTCAGAAATTAACCCTTTGCATATATCTTCATCTCAACAAAAAGCTCCTTTTGTAAATATGGAAACACATCCAGTTATAAGACAAAGATCAATAAATCCTATTTTTGAACCATCTACCAATCAAGCAGCATTGTTAAGTGACGATCGATTATCAAATATTGAAAAAGCTATAAAAAAAACAGAAGAAAAAATAGCACAAAAAGAAGAAAAAATAGCACAAAAACGAACCATCAACCCCGATCGAAAAAAAATTAGCTTTTTTCGAAGATGGTCTAAAGTAAAACCTAGTTAAGAAGAAACATTATCATTTTTTTTAGATATGATAGCTTTCATAGACTCCAAAGATTTATACATTTGATCAGAAATTGCTGTGCCTTTACCAAATTTAATAACATCAATACCTTTTAAAATCTTTATAGCCTCATTACTTACAGAACTTGGAATATTAGTATTTTTAGAAAGAAGACTCAACAATTGCTCATCAGTATTTCCAGTTGAGATAGAAAATGAATATTCAAGATATTTTTTTAAAATGTTAGTAAGAGAACAATAAAAATTGTGCGCATTCTCTACATTATTTGCCAATAAATATAATTGATCTAACTCTCGTAATATTTTGTAATCAAATGACAAAGTTTTTTTTCTATATTTAAAAAAATAAATAAGAAAAAACAAAACAACCATTACTAAAAAACCTAAAGAAGTAATAACAAACCATGTTTTAGCCCACCAAGGTTCATAACTAATGTCATAAATATCAAAAATATCTACACCATGAACATGTTCCATTTTTTTATCTACCTTTTATAAAACTTGCTTTTTAAAAAAACGAATAAGATCTGCAATAAATGGTTTATTCGTCTGCAAAAACAATGTATTCACTCGAGATTTAAGACAGATATCCCTAATCAAAAAAAACTGCTCTTTTAATAATGTTTTAATATTTTTAGTAGAAACAACTATCTTATTATTTGATTCAAGATCTTGCACAGTTAACAAACCAATATCAGGAAGCTCTGCTTCTAATGCATCTGAGCATACAATAGCAAATGTTTCATGCCTCTTGCTTAACATTTTTAATGTTTTTTCATAACCATCAACTAAAAAATCAGATAAAACAAAAACTATCATATCTTTTTTTTTCATTTTAATAACTGCTTGCAAAGCATCATTTAATTTAGTTGAACCAGAAGGTTTATGCGAAAATAAAGTCTCCATTAAAAAATGGACGTGTGCCCTTCCTCGTGATGGTGAAATAACGTGCTGTTTATCACCTGAAAAAAAAATCATCCCAACAGTATCACGACTATAATCAGCAGTAAGAGCAAGAACGCTTGCAACCTGCGACACTAAATCATTTTTTAAATCTTCACCCGATCCGTACAACATAGAAGCTGATCCATCTACTACCAACATAATAGTTCTATTACGATCTTCTTTATACTGACGAACTAAAACTTTATCTGCGCGAGCAGAGCTTTTCCAATCAACACATCTAACATCATCACCAATCTGATAATCCCGTAATTGATCAAATTCAAGTCCAAATCCTTTTCGAGAAGAATTATAGTCTCCAATGACTATTCCATTTAAAAGCCTTCTTGTATGAATTTCGATATGACGAACCTTTTTAAAGATTTCAGTACTTAATTTCATACTAAACTCCTTACTCAATCATTAAATCATTTCATTAATAAGAGCTGCTGGCAATGCAATAGACCCATCCGGTTGTTGATAAACTTCCATAAGCGCAACCATCAATCGTGGAATCGCAAGTGATGAAGCATTAAGCGTGTGAACCAGCTCAGTTTTTTCTCCATGCTGCTTACGATGACGAATTTTTCCTCTACGAGCTTGAAAATCGGTACAATTACTTGCAGAAGAAACTTCATAATAACGATTCTGCCCAGGCAACCATACTTCTATATCATATGTTTTTGCTGATTGAAAAGAACAATCTTGCGCAGCAAGTAAACTTACCCTGTAATGCAATCCTAAATCTTGCAAAATATTTTCTGCACAAGCAACCATCATTTCTAATTCATCTTCTGATTTTTCTGGTTGGCAAAAAGAGACCAATTCTACTTTTTCAAATTGATGAATACGAATAAGACCCCGCTCCATTTTTCCATAGTTACCAGCTTCTCTTCTAAAACAACTTGTCCAAGAAGTCATACGAATAGGTAGTTCATCGGTTAAAATAATAGTATCACGATATTTATTTACTAAACTCACTTCTGAGGTAGGAATCATATACAAATGATCTGCGCTTACTGAAAAAACATCTTCTTTAAATTTAGGAAAATTTCCAGAAACAGTCAGCGTTGTAGCATTTGCAAGATAAGGAGGAATAGCCATTTTAAAGCCATATTTACGATTATTTTTAAGCATTAAACGAGTTAATCCATAAATAACTCTTGCACCTTCTTCTTCATACCAAACAAAATTTGATGCGGAAGCTTTAGAAGCTACTTCAAAATTAAACCAATTATTAAATTCACCAAGTTCTACATGATTTTTAAAAGGAAATGAAAACTCAATTTTCTTACCCCATTGTCGAACAACTTTATTTTCTTCTTTATTTCCTTCAGGAACATCAGCTAACAATAAATTTGGACACGTTAAATACATAGTATCAAATTTTCTTTGAACTTCTTCTAATAACGTTTCTTTTTCTTTTAGTGATTTACCAATAACCAAAGAAGCTTCTCTTAAATCTTCTGTAATTCCAGACTTTGCTTTTTGAGCAACTTCATTTTTTTGAGAACGCAATGATTCAACTTCTATAATTAACTGACGAACTTGAGCATCCAAAGTAATTAACTGCTCCGTATCAAAATCAGGATCTTTCTTCTTAATTAAAGCTGCTGTTTGATAAGGATTTTGACGTAAAATAGTAAGATCAATCATAAATGAACTCTCTTAATTTTTTATAAAATTTCAATATATATAACAATTATAAATATATATAATTTAAAAAAAATTTATATGCCTATTCATATTAAGATTGAATTCTTTTTTAAGGATTCTTATTAAGAGCATCTTGTATTCTCTTAATAAGATCTTCTCTTTTAAAAAGAAGAAATAATTCTTTATGCGCAATATAAGAAAGCTTTATTTGATTAAGATTTGTTAAAAGATCATTCAAAGTTTTTATTTGATCACTATTTAATGGCTCAAGCTCTTTAAGATTTTTTGTAAAAACTTCATCAATATAAAATGGGACTTCCAAAAAACCAACCTCTTTTTTATTAATAGATTTAAGTTCAAATTCATATTTATCTTTTTTGTACAATTCTTTTTCTGCCATAAGACCTCTATGAACATCAGCCAATTTACTACTTAATTTATCCTGAATTTCAGGAGAAGAACTCTTTTTAATACTTTTCTCAACATCGGTATAATTCTTTTCCAACAAACTTATAGCATCCTCTCTTTCTTTTAAATTATTTTTAGGAATAATTTCAACTTTCATTAGATTAATATTTAAGTTTAAAAACTCTAATTGACCAGAATCAATTTTATTAGTTTTTTCTGGTCTTTTTTGATTAAACTTTTCATATTTTTCAAGGATATTTTTAATTAAAGAAGTTCTTTTATTAATAGAAATTTCCTTTTCTAATTGTTGTATATTTTTTTGAATTTCATCAAATTGCTTTTCTACACGTAGACTTGAAAACCAAATGTTATTTTTTAAATCTTCTGACTTTTCTAATATTTTTTTTGGCAATATTTTTTCAGCTATTGATTGTTTTTTAGAAGAATTAAGAAATTTTAGAGCAATTGGATACGCATTTACATTTTCTTTAAAAGATTCTAACTGCTTTAAAAGATTCTTTTTATCTAAAATAGTTAATTCTTTTTTATATCCAATTTTATCTGGATAATCTTTTAAGATATTCTCTAACTTTGAAATGTCATCATTTAATTCTTCTCTTTTTCTAGAAGCATTTTTTGAATAAGTAACATTTATAATATACTTATTAATATCTTCTACAGAACTTCTCATCAGATCAAAAATTGAATTAACTTCACGATCTTTCTCTTTCCATAGCTGAATATTTTCTTGTTTTATTTTAGTTTCAAAATTTTTTTGATTTTGATTTTTAGGCTTTATTGCCACTATAGCTTTTTTTATTCTTTGAAATAATGATGGCTTATAGGGTAAAGACACAGCGTCAACAGATTTACCTGTTGTATCTTTAAATGCAACTGCTGATTGTAAAGGAATATTAATAGACTTTTGTATATCACTAACTTTATCAGCAGGAATTAAGACATCAATATTAGATTGGCTTTTTTGAGGAATTTGACTACCGCTGCTGCTTATACCAGCTTCTTCTAAAGTCTTAACTCTATCCTTAACACTTAAAAAGCTTGAACTTTCAATAGAACCTTTATTACTTTGCTGAGCATTTATTATTTGAGTATCAACACGATCGATTACTTTAGAATGTGATGATGGAGAATTTGGAACTTTACCTATTGGAGCAAAAATATTTAAAAAAGTACATAAATTTAAGATAAGAACAAAAACTGAAAAATTTTTATAAAAATTCATAGTATCATTTCCTTTTTTTAAAAATAATAAATGAATTCTTCATAAAAAAACATAAAAAGAAAAGGGCTGTTTTAATAGCCCTTTTATATGCATGATAATGTGCTTCTTTATAGGATAGTTATTACTATCAATCTAAAATACTTACACTGAACGAATAAGTTCGCGAAGATGTTTTCCTGATTTAAAACGAGGAACACTAACTTCTGGCAAATCAATACGTTCTTTAGTTGCTGGATTAATACCACGACGTGCAGGACGACGTGATACCCAATAAGTACCAAATCCAGTTATAGAAACCTTATCGCCTTTTCTAAGAGTTCTTTCTATGATACGAATAAGTGAGTCAAGAACACGTGTCACATCTTTTTTACTGAACGTTGTTTCTTCACTCAAAGAATTGATCAATTCATTTTTATTCATTGATCCTCCCTATAGATAAAAATTGTTAAAACACTGCATTGCTACATTACTCTTCAAAAACTTTTTTTAATTGTACATAAGCTTTATTAAGCAAATATGTTTTTAAGCGTATTTTTTTTTATACCTTTGTCAACTTGAAATGTTTATAATTTGATTTAAATAAAAAATACAATATATAAATATTACAATAAAAAGACGAATACTAAAGGAATACTATGTTTATTGATACACATTGTCATATCAATATGATAATAAAAAAAGAATTTGATGTTTTATTGCAAAACAATTTTTCTGAAGATGCTAACTCTATTATTGAAAATGCAAAAAGCAATAATGTTACACATATTATTAATGTAGGGACAAGTGTAATTGAAAGTAACAATTGCATAACAATTGCACAACAATACAACAATATTTGGGCAACAATAGGAACACATCCTAATGATCTTACCAATACATGGATGGATGATATCAAAACATATAAAAAATGGCTTACTACAAAAGAAATTTATAAAATAGTTGGAATCGGCGAAATAGGCCTTGATTATCACTACCCAGATTACAATAAACAACGGCAATATGATGCTTTACGAGCTCAAATTGAACTTGCTTTAGAGTTTGATCGAGCAATTGTAATTCATACACGCGACGCAGGATATGAAGTGCTTGAAGTTCTTGATGAATATAAAAACAATAACCCTCGAGGAATTATTCATTGCTTTTCTGAAAATGATATTTTTGCAAATAAAGCTATTGAACTTGGTTTCGTTTTAGGAATTGGCGGAACTATAACCTATCCGAAAAATAATATTCTTCGAGAAATTGCAATGCTTGTACCTCTTAATAAAATAGTACTTGAAACCGATGCGCCTTTCTTACCACCTCAATTATTAAGAGGAAAGCAAAATACTCCAGCCAATATACCTCTTATAGCTCAAATGATTGCTGATCTAAAAAATATTTCTTTAAATGAAGTTGGCAAAATTACAACAGAAACAGCTTTAAATATTTTTAAAATATAAATAATATCTCTTACCATTGATTATCGTAATTTTGATACTCTTCTTTATCATCGTATGTATCTTTAATAAATACCGCAGACGATTTATGTCTTCTTAATTTAATTTCTAATAATAAAGAAAACAACAAAGCTGAACGTGTTAAATAATCTATAGCTATGCATGCAGTACATGAAAAAGATTCAGGAATTATTGTCGAAAATATAATTGCACTTAAAGAAATAATCGCATACATAAAAACAATCAAGCTATAAAGAACCCACGAAGACAGTTGATAATTACAATAAGATAAAAGAAACTCTTCTATCTTAAAAAAGAAAATATGAAACGCAAGCATACAAGTAAAATGAGCAGTTATAATACTAATAATAACTTGCCAATTATTTGGGACTATATATGAAACACCTCCAGAGAAAAGCGCCATCAAGAGCACAAATCCTATCCATTGACCTAAAGCTTTATAAGTGAATGTTCTATCCAAAAACCACATTAAACCAACGTATGAAAGATAAACCACTAAGGCAACCCCACTCATCAAACCAAAAGAATAAAGCATCGTATAAATAATTGTCATTAGAAAACTCCCCTAAAAAAAATTTTATTAATTATTAATTTACAACAAGTACGCTTGTATTAAAAAGTCTTATCTAAAATAATATGAGATAATGAACCAGCTATAAAAAAAATCGCATAACCAAATCCGATTTGGGGATTAACTAAGCCACAAAAAAAACAAATCGAGAAAATTAATAATGGAATAATTATTAAAAACGAAGGTTTATGAAATAAACCTCGATGACCAACTAAAAGTGGAGCCAATCCCAACAAGCTTAAAATAACAAAAAAATAATGCTCACCATTAAATAATAAAAATGCTAATACCATAAGAAGCGTTCTATAAAAAATACCCTGACCTCTACTTTTTGTATCAACATCAGGAAAAAGAGAACCTAAAAGTGAACATACAAAATAATGCATCGCAAGAAAAAATGATGGCTTTTGCCAATAAGATACACCGACAATTACACAAGCAAACGCAATTGCGCCTCCGATAAGATGCCCTTTATATCCTGGCATACGCCACCCTTTATTTTATGGGATTCTTTATCAATGACAAACTTCATCAATTGAGTATTTGGATAATAAAAATCAAGAATTTTTTTATAAGGAAATTCCAATCTTACCATTTCACGAGCACCCCACTGACACAATCCAATATGGTGACCAAGGCCTTTACCTTTTAAAACAATTTTTTTACCTTTTTTAGTAATAGTAAAAATATAACTTTTTATTTTATTTGAAAGACCATACATCTGATCCCCAGTTAAAGATATGGTTGATTTAGAAGTCTTAACCATAACTTTTTTAACCAGACCAGCTTTATCTGTATCAGTAATTTTCACATCTTGAATATCATGAATAATAAAAGAGACTTCTTCTTGCAAAAGATTAATAAATGAATCAAGAGAATAAGTAATAGACCAATTAAAAAACTTTGAGTACTTGCAATAATCACAAGCATAAAGACGACATAAATAAGGAGCCTTTTTAAAATCAACAACACCAGTAATATTACCAGGAACAACTCCCCCACAACAACAATCAAACATCGCTAAAATAGGAGCTCCTTTATAAGAAATAAAAAGCCCTTTAGTCTCTTCTACTGCTTTTTTTGCAATCGAACAATTATGAATACCTTGATATATTTGATGATAATTAGAGTTACGAATATGATATGGTAATTTTTTCTTATATGACAACATAACACGATGCAAACAGTAGCTTCGAGTAACAATTGCCATTATTTTATTCATTTCCAAAGGCCATCCTGGCCAACTTTCCATTTTAAGCACAGAAAAAACATACTCTTCAAGCGGGACAATATTTATAAGTAAATAATTATTATCAACTTTCTGTATTAAAAAAGATCCTGAATATTTTTGATTATTAAAATGACTAACAAGACCGTACGACTCAAAAATAATATTTTCTTTAAACAATCTCTTATTTTCTAAATATAAGCCATCTGAGGAACAAGAAAGATCAAAAACCTTTCTAAAATTCTCTAACTGTAACGGATTTTTAGAAATAGGATCTTTTAAGCAAAAACCATCTGATGAGCTTAAATGCAATGTATCCCCAGGCTTAAAGGTCGCAAGCAAAACTTTGACATGCAAAGCAGACAAAGTAAGAGGAGATAAAAAAATATAAAAAGTAAAAAATATTTTAAATAAAAACTTCATAACGATGTAACATATCAAGAAATTTAAGAGGAAGCGACTTTTTATTATCAATTCCTTCATTTGCAAGAGCATCGGCATGCTTATTATGCTCTCTTAAAACATGCTCAAAGTTAATATGCAAATCCTTACTTTCTTCTTTTGCAACGTTAAATAAATCTTGTAATTCACTTTTTTTAACTCTATAAAGACCAAGCATTTGTTTAATAAGTAATTGAGAATCTGATGTAATATGAATAAAATCGTAAGATTTCATTTCATTTTTAACTAAAAATAAAGCAATCAAAAGAGCATAATACTCAGCCTCATTATTTGTTTTTTGACCTAAATAAAAACCGTATCCAGCAAAAAAAATTTTATTTTTTTTTATATAAATACCAGCTCCAGAAGGCCCTGGATTTCCACGACAAGCACCATCAATCCAAATATCCCAAACACTAGGCTCATTTTGATTAATTTGATCCGATAAAGAAACCTGAGAAACCGAATCAAATATAGAAATTTGCTTATCTTCCATAATTATCAAATAGACTAAGACTTAATAAATAAAAAACGAAAACAACCTCTACAAGGAGCAAGTTGTTTTTTTGCAAGTTGCACAATTTCATTTCCTGCAAGTGACTCAAAACATGCAGAGCAAGCTCCATTTTCAAAAGGAACCACTGGATCATCAAAATTTTTTTTCATTCTTGAATAATCAATCAACCATTGCTCTGGCAAATTCTTTTCTTTTTCCAAACATTCAACTCGTTTTTCATCTAAAAGAACTTGTAATCTTTCTTTCTTTTTTTCTAATTCAAATAGTTTTTCTGTATTTTCTTGTAATTGCTTTTGAAAAACATGCTCTTTTTGAATAAAAACTTTTTGAGTATTTTCAAAAACATGCCATGCATTAAGCAGAGTATCTTCAAATTTATTTAACTCTTGAGAAGCTTTATCAAACTCTTTTTTTAGATATTCATATTCTCTGCTATTTAAAGCAGTAGATAATTTATTTTTAGCATTACTAACTTTTTCATCATGTATTTTCATTTGAAATTCATGATCATGCACTATCTTTTTCAAACCAGCCAAAGCTAATCTTTCTTTTTCAATAAAAAATTTCTGATTTTTAGAAGATTCTTCAATTTCAAAAATTAACTCAAGTACAGCATCGATTTGATTTTCTATGGAATGAAAATTCTTGTCACATGCTACAAGATCCATAAAACGAGCAAGAAGGGGATTCATATTCATTTATACTCCCTTATATGAAATTGGTGGGCCCACCAGGACTTGAACCTGGGACCTCTCGGTTATGAGCCGATTGCTCTGACCGACTGAGCTATGGGCCCAACCATATTTAAAAATCATGAAAAAGATCTTCTACAAGAGAGAATAATATATTTTAGAATGATTGCAAGATTCTGCGAATCTTTTTTTAAGATTATTTTTTATTTAACGAATTATTAATGTAAATAAATTTTAAAAATTAAAATATTTAATTACTTTTATTCAGCCCAAGAACGAATTTTTTTTAAAATTTCCATTTCTTCAAAATCTTGCAATACAGGCAATTCAAGCAAAACAGAGATATGACGCAATTTAGGATGATTCATACAGCGTTGCAATGCATCTTTTCCTAATTTACCTTCACCTGGAATAGCATGCTTATCAATTCGAGAACCAAGATCTTTTTCTGAATCATTTAAATGAATAATTTTTAACTTTTCAAGTCCAACACACGTATCTAAAAGCTCTACAAAACTATCTAATCCTTGAGCAGTTGAAATATCATAACCATAAGCATATGCATGGGCAGTATCCAAACAAAATGCAATCCGATTAGGCTCTTTAATTAAGCTTAAAAGAGATTTGAAATCTTCTAAATCACCACCAACAGACATATTTCCATGTGCAGTATTTTCTAAAACAATAGTAATATCATCATATTTTTCAAGAGCTCGATTTAACGCTTTTGCTAAATAACTGATGCCCTCACTCTTATCTTTACATCCCGTTGCAGAACCAGGATGAATAATAACATGAGTAAATCCAAGTTGACGAGCAAGCTCAACTTCTCTTTTAAAGGTCTTCCATCCATTTCTACGCATACCTGCGAGATTAACCCAATAAGAAGCATGTAAATAAACTTCTTTAAAATGTTCTTTAATTTTTTTACGACAAGCTTCCAATTCTCCTTCTGCAAAAGAAACATATTGCATATTTTCTGAAATAATAAAAAAACATTGCATTATAGTACTTTTTTGCTCGATTGCCTTATTTATAAGACTTAATAATGTTGTTGTTAATCGTAAATGCAATCCTATATTTCTCACCATGTCACCTGTTCAAATAAAAATTCTTTCGAAAAATAAGGTTCTAATGCTTTTATAAATTCTTCTTTGATGTAAAGCAAATCTTCTGAAGAATGCCCTTCAAAACGCAAGCAAACAACTGGTTGCGTATTTGAACTTCTAATTAAACCCCATCCCTTACCTGTATCTACTTTTATTCCATCAATTTCTATTATTTTATGATTTTTTTTATTCTCAAAATAACGTTTCACTCCATTAACTATCATTGTACTATCTTGTTTACATTCAATACGTAGCTCAGGAGAATTTTTTCTACTAGGAAAATCTGATAAAATAGCATTTAATGATGTAGTATACGTTGTTATTAATTCAAGTAAACGTAGAGCTGCATAAACCCCATCATCAAATCCAAAATAACGATCATTAAAAAAGAAATGGCAACTTAACTCTCCTGCCAAAAGAGCATTATATTGTTTTATGTATTGCTTAATAAATGAATGCCCAGAAGGAGATACAATAGGATTTAAACCACTTTTATTAATAACTTCTGCAAGAGCATCTGAACATTTAATATCATAAACAACGGTTTTCTTATCTTTTTCGCAAGAAGACATTCCTATTTTTCGAGCCCATCCTGAAAGAATCACATCTCCACTTAACAGAATACCCTTATCTGTTATAACACCCATTCTATCAGCATCCCCATCAAATCCAATGCCTATTGCAATATTTGTTTTTTGGATGAGCAGCAGAAGGTCTTTCATATTTTCTAATAATGTTGGATCAGCAGTATGATGTGGATAATTACCATCAACTTTTTCATAAAGCAATAAGGCTTTTTTCCATTTCATTTTTTTTACAAGCTGATTCATAATCAATCCAACTGAAGCATTGCCACAATCAAATGCTATGGAATAATCACTTTCTACAAGATGCGGAAATAAACGAACAAGATAATCGACATAATCAGCAACAAGATCATACTCACTGTAAGAACCAATTATATCTGAAATAATATATTTTTTTTGCTGATAATACATTTTAATATTTTGAATATCTTCAGGCATTAAACACTGCTTATGTAAAGAAATTTTAATACCATTCCATTCTTTAGAATTATGTGATGCTGTTATCATAAAAGCTGCATCAACCTGCAACCAATACTCTGAAAAATAAATAACTGGAGTAGTACACATATTAACAAAAATAACATTAATACCACTTATTCGAAATGCCCTTACAAGCTCATCTTTAATAACCGAAGAATGTAATCTTCCATCAATTCCTATGGCTACTGTTTGCAATAATGAATATTTTTCTTCTAAATAAAATACAATTGCTCTTCCAAGATTATAAACTTCATCAATAATTAATTCTTTCCCAACAATTCCTCTAATATCGTATGCTCTAAAAACACTATCTTTCATAAGAAGCTCCATACCCTATTTATTTTAACTTTCTTGATTGGTAGTATACTAAATCCACGATAACGACATTGCAAGGAAAATGGATTTACTATGATTCCACTCATATTACGAATACAAAATTTTTTAAGTTACGGGCCAACTCCGCAAACAATCGACTTTCGACCTTATAAACTCATTTGCCTATCTGGAAAAAATGGTCATGGAAAATCAGCTCTTCTTGATGCAATTACATGGGCGTTGTGGGGCGCTGCTCGAAAAACAAATGGAACATCAAAAGCAGATCAAGGAGTTTTAAAACTTGGCCATACAGAAATGATGGTATCTCTTGATTTTATTTCAAATGGCAACACCTATAGAATTCGTAGAGTATTTTCAACAAAATATGGAAAGCCAAGCGCTCATGTTGATTTTGGAACTTACAACCCTGAAGATGATATTTTTATACCATTAACAGAAAAAACAATTAGAAAAACTCAAGAAACAATTAATCAAGTCTTAGGCCTTGACTATGATGGATTTATTAATTCATCTTTTATTCGGCAAGGGCAATCAAATGAATTTTCAAAAAAATCTCCTAAAGATAGAAAAGAAATTTTAGCATCAATATTGGGCCTTAATAAATATGAAAAAGCTCGAAAACTTGCAAGTGATGAATCAAAAAAACTTCTTAATGAATCTGAATACACAAAAAAAATTGCTCATCATATCAATCAAGCATGCTTAGCAATAGAAAGCGAAGAAGCAAAATTAAAAACAGTAGAAACCCTATTTGAAGAATTTGAATTACAAAAAAAGAGCATATTACGATTACAAGAAACAACTTCTCAAGAAAAAGAAATATTACAAAAAAAATATCAAGAATATGCACTTATAGAAGCTGAAATAAAAAGAAACAATCTTGAAATAACATCAATGAAAAATCGTTTTATGACACTTGTACGACAATGGAAAAAAAATCATAGTCAATTTTTACATCTTCCTAATAAAGAAGAAATAAAAAACAAAAAAGATTCTATTAAAAAACTAATTCAAAAAGAGATCGAATCAACAGAAAAAAATTTAATTTTAAGATCACAACTTATTGCATACCAAGAACAAGAACAAAAGCTTATTTATGAAATAAACAAAGAATATCAAACAAAAATTCATGAACAAAGCATTAATATTGAAAAATTAAAATTAGAAATACATGGGCATTACGAAGAAGAAAAAAATATAGAAAAAGATATAGAAACCTTAGTTATAGAAAAAAAAAATATAGATGAAACAATAACTAATCTGCAAAAAGAAGTTGCTCCAGAATCTTTAATTAATGACACTCAAGAATTACAAAAAATTTTTGAACGATATAAATCTTTTTATCAAAAATGGATTGATTCAGGAAATATTATTAATAATGAATTAAAACACCTTTATGATAAAAAAAAACTTATCGATGATATCAATAATCCAAGCTGCCCACTATGTGAACAAAATGTATCACAAGCGCGTAAACGTTTTTTATTAGGAAAACTCTCAACACAAGATCAATTTTTATTACATCGATTCACAAAATTAAAACGCCTTATTAATTGGATAAAAGAAGTTATAACAAAACAACATAAAGCTCTTGAAATATCAAAAAAAATAGACGCTCTTTTACAAGAACAAGCTATCAAAACAAATTCTTTAAAAATAAAAAAAGAAAAAATATTAGATTTACATACTCATATAAATGATAAAAATAATACATTAGAAAAATATCTTAAAGAATTAATCATATTAAAAAACAATGTTACAAACACCCTTGCAAGTAATGCTGAATATCAAAAAATTCAAATTTTGAAAAAAAATATTGAACCTCAAATTAAGACTGAAATTAACAATCAAAAAAATCAATCTTCACTCCAAAAAGAACTTCTTTTAATAGAAGAACAAGAGCAACAATGGCTGATTATTTCTGAACAAAAAATACTACAAACAGAACGCCGTGAAATGATTCACGAACTTTGCTTTGCGATAAAAGCGAAGAAAAAAGAATATAAAATACAACAAGAAGAGCTTTTAAAATTTGAAAAGCTCGAAGAAAAAAATAAAGAAATTCAATTAATAGAAAGAAAAAACACTGAAACCCTAGTAGCTATCGAAAATAAAAAATCAGAGCTACTTAAAGAAAAAGGCGCTCTTGAAGGTTCGCTTAAAAAACTCTATGAGCAACAAAAAGAATTTATACTTTATGAAAAAAAATCTCATGATTTATTACTTGCTTCTCAAGAATACGCTGAAATTGCAACAGCATACGGCAAAGACGGCCTTCAGGCTCTTTTAATAGAAGATGCTTTACCAGAAATTGAACAAGAAGCTAATGATTTACTTAGCAAACTAACAGATAATCAAACTCATATTTTTATTGAATCGTTACGAGACCTAAAAAAAGGTGGGACAAAAGAAACGCTCGATATTAACATTTCCGATAGCAATGGAATTAGGCCGTATGAAATGTTTTCAGGAGGAGAAGCTTTCAGAATTGATTTTGCACTTCGAATAGCAATTTCTAAACTTTTAGCACGCAGAGCGGGAACATCATTACAAACACTTATTATTGATGAAGGATTTGGATCTCAAGATGAAGAAGGTCTCTCTCGTATTATGGATGTTATTTATAAAATACAAGATGATTTTGAAAAAGTTATTATTGTATCACATTTGACAACAATGAAAGATCAATTTCCAGTACATTTTATTATTGAAAAAGAACACCAAGGATCTAAAGTTCTTATAAGAGAACTTGCATAAAAATTTTTAATAAAAAAAATAAGTCTTAACAAATAATTACTTCGTTAAGACTTATTTTTAATTTTTGAATTAATATAAGAAAATTCTTAAATAACCCATTCAAGCTTTGCAATTGTTGCTGTATCGCTTATACGCTTACCAAGTGGAATTAAACGAGTGTAGCCACCATTTCTTTCTACATAGCGAGGTGCAATTTCAAAAAACAATTTAGTTAAAGCTTCTTCTTTATAAGGAAGCATCGCTTTTACTGCTCGACGAGCATTAAAATGATTACCTACGCGTGCTTTTGTAACAATTTTTTCAGCAAGTCTTTGTACTTCTTTTGCTCGAGCGCGAGTTGTAGTCAAAGTGCCAAAAGTAATTAAATGAATTACTTGATTACGAAGCAACGCTTTCCTATGAGAAGGAGTTACATTGAGCTTTCTTTTATTTATTTGATGTTTCATAGCTGTTTTTCCTTATTAATCAAGATCATCAGCAAGATCATCATCCTCATCATCATATGACGAGTCTTCAGGTGCTGTAATACCATATTCTTGCATAATCTGCTTTAAATCATCTTCACTGATATTCATACCAAATGAAAGACCAAAAGTTTTCATGCTTTCTTTTACTTCATTGAGTGATTTACGACCAAAGTTTTTAATGCGTAATCCATCATCTTCAGATAAATTAACAAGATCAACGATGCGTTTAATATTAGCATTCATTAAGCAATTATGCGCTCTAACTGAAAGTTCAAGTTCATCAATTGGCTTAAGTAAAAGATCAACTGAAACACCTTTGATTTGAATATTCATACCTTGATCTTGTTTAACTTTAACATCTTCTTTTGGAGGAGTTGAAATTTCATTAAATGGAATTTCACCAGTAATCAAGAAATGCTCCAATTGTGTACGCAATACAGATACTGCATAATGAAAAACATCTGTTGGCTCTACAGAACCATTGGTATGAATTTGCAAAATCAATCTATCATAATCAATTTCTTGTCCAACACGTGTTTTTTCAATATTAAAAGTTACTTGAGTAACAGGTGAAAACATTGCATCAAGATAAATTCTTGAATCATCCTGTAATGTTTTTCCTTCTGGCCACTGAGCAGTTTTATAACCACGACCAGATTGTACAAAAAACTCTATTTCAAGTTCACCTTCAGATGCTACGTGTGCAAGTATGTGGTCAGTATTGATCAATTCAAGATTTTCATCTGCTACAATATCTGCTACACGAGCAATAGCACCGTCTTTAACATGCAAACGCATTTTTCCAGGTTTACCATCCTTACTATGCACAACAATTTGTTTAATATTTAAACATAACTGCATAGCATCTTCCACTACTCCAGAAATAACCGCAAACTCATTGTTAACGCCTTTAATTATAACTGAAGTAACAGCAGAACCTTCAACACCACCTAAAAGAATACGTCGTAAAGCATTCCCTAAGGTCATTCCAAATCCTGGTTCTAAAGGCTGTGCCGTCAATTCACCAAATCTATTTGATATAGATTTTTTATCCCACGTAATACGTGGAATAGTAAGCGGTTGATATTCTTTATTCATTTACAATCCCCCACACATTATTACGCACACCATAAACTTCACTTACAATTATTTAGAATACAATTCAACAATCATGTGTTCTTCGATTGGAACTTGAATATCAGATCTAACTGGACGACGAAGCACCTGCCCTTTGCGATCTTGCTTATTAAGCTCTAACCACTCAGGAACCTTGATACCAATATTCAAACGTTTATCAACTACTTGCTCTAAAAACTGAGTTTTTGATGTAACATTTTCAACAAAAGAAACTGTATCTCCTACATTCACTAACAATGATGGAGAATAAACTCTTTTACCATTAACAAGAACATGTCCATGAACAATCACTTGTCGAGCTTGACGACGAGTAACAGATAACTTTAAACGATATAAAATATTATCTAATCTTTGCTCAAGCAAACTGAGAAGATTTTCCCCTGGAGCTCCTTGTTGACGCATTGCTTCTTTAAAAAAACGACGGAATTGTTTTTCACGAACACCATACATTTTTTTTACTTTTTGCTTTTCAAGTAATTGCTTACCATACTCAGAAAGTTTTTTATTTGAAGCTCTAACTGCTTTCTGCTCAGCACGAGTTCCTAAGTCTTGTTCTAATGGTGAATTTTTTTGATTTTTTTTATTCATAACTTCCTAAAAGCTCTCGATAAAATTATACGCGACGTTTCTTTGGAGGACGACATCCATTATGAGGTAATGGAGTAACATCTCTCAACATAGAAACAGCTATCCCAGAAGATTGAAAGGCCCTAACAATAGAGTCACGTCCAGCCCCAGGCCCTTGCAAATTAACTTCTATAACTTTAATTCCTAATGGAGCCATATCTTTTGCTAAAGTAAGCCCAATTTGAGTCGCCGCAAAAGGAGTTCCTTTACGAGCGCCCTTAAAACCAAGTTTACCAGCACTACAGCGCAATAATACATCGCCTTCCATTGTTGTAATAGAAACAAGCGTATTATTAAACGATGATTGGACATGAGCTATAGCAGACTCAATACGTGCTTTTTTTTGTTTTTTTGATTTTTGTTTATAAGCCATTGATTACCTTACTTCTTCGTAGTTTTCTTTTTAGCTGCTACCACATTTCCTGCCTTACGCGGACCTTTTCGAGTACGAGCATTGGTCTTAGTTCTTTGCCCACGAACAGGTAAACCTCTTTTATGACGTAAACCTCTATAGGAACCAATCTCCTGAAGACGACGGATATTTAAAGTAATTTCTTTTCTCAAATCACCTTCAACTCGATAATTAGTTGTAATTTCTTTTTGAATAGCAGCAACCTCTTCATCAGACAAATCTTTTACGCGAGTATTAAAATCAACACCCAACTTTTGAAGAATTCCTTGTGAAGTTTTTAATCCAATACCAAATACGTATGTTAAACCATATTCTATACGTTTATTATACGGTAATGTTACACCTTCTATACGTGCCATAGCATCTATACTCCTGACTAACCTTGGCGTTGTTTATGTCGTAAACTTTTTTTACAAATAACGCGAATAATACGGCCTCTTCGAACAACTCGACAATCACCACACATTTTTTTTACAGACGTTCTTACTTTCATCAGTTCACCTTGTATGCTCATTAATTCTTATAGCGCAACACAATCCTACCACGACTCAAATCGTAAGGAGACAACTCTAACGCAACCTTATCTCCCGGTAAAATACGAATATAATTCATACGCATTTTACCTGAAACGTGCCCCAAAACAACATGCCCACCTTCTATTTCAACACGAAACATAGCATTAGGCAATGTTTCTTGAACTATACCATCCATACGAATGACATCTTCTTTTTGTTTACTCATAACTTTTAATACCTCCCCTTACTTTCTAATCTTGTTAATATCTTTGGACCTTGCGCTGTTATAAAAACTGTATCTTCTACATGTGCAGCTAAAGATCCATCATCTGTTTTTACAGTCCATCTGTCATCAGTAATATGAACTTCATAAGACCCCACAGTAATCATAGGCTCAAGAGCAAAAGCCATACCCTCTCTTAAAACAATTCCTTGCCCTTCAAATCCATAATTCAAAATTTCTGGATCTTCGTGCATAGATTTGCCTATTCCATGACCCGCAAAATCTCTTACTACTCCAAAACCATTACTTTCAACTTCTTTTTGAATTGATGCAGAAACATTTCCTAATTTATTACCAGGAAAACATTCTTTAATTCCTTTATCCAAAGCAGACTGAGCAACATACACCAACTTCCTAGCAACATCACTTGCGACATCGTCAACAAAAAAACATCGCGCCATGTCAGCACAATACCCTTTCCAAGAAGCACAAACATCCAACTTAACAAGATCACTTTTTTTCAAAATTTTATCTTTTGAAGGAATTCCATGAACCACTTCATCATTCAAAGATATACATGTTACATACTTATAACCTGCATACCCTTTCATTTCAGAAATTAGTCCTTTTTCCTTTAATTGACGCGCCACAAAAAAATCTATTTCATACGTTGAAATACCAACTGCAATCAAAGATTGAACTTGCTCAAAAATTTCTGACAATAACAATCCTGCTGTTTCCATCTTAGAAAATGCTATTTTATTTTTAATTGAAATCATTGAATAACTCTTTCAGAGCTTAATACTTCTTGAAAAACATTTTCTGCAGAAGTATTTCCATCAATGTCAATTATTGGCAAACCAACAGATTGATAGTATTTCAACAAATGTCCTATATGATAATGATAATTATCTAGCCTTGTGTATATTTTATCAACCGCATCATCACTTCGCTTAATTAAATCATAATGACAAATAGTGCATTGCATATTTAAAAAATTATCCTTACCTAAAACTCTTTCAGAATAAATAGCTTGACATTCTTTATTTGAACAAACTATTCGGGTAGATAACCGATCTACAATTTCACTATCTTTCACAATTAGTTGATAAACTTTTACAGTAACATGACTAAATGAATCATTAATCATCTGCATAAAGCTTTCAGCTTGAACAACTGTCCTTGGAAAACCATCTAAAATAACAGTCTCATCAATCCCATTTACTTGACTAATAAGCCACTGTGCAACCATGTCAATGATCAAAGAATCTCGAACCAGTTTACCAGATTTAATAGTAAAATCTATTTCCTTACCAATTTCTGTTCCCATTTGAACATGCTGCCTGCATAAATCACCCGTCGAAAGTTGTTTCCAACCAAGCTTATCTACGCACATTCTTGATAAAGTTCCTTTACCAGAACCTGGAGCTCCCAAAAAAATAACTATTTGTCTAATGTTGCTCAACTCGATGATCCCCGCTTTTTCAATTTGCCTACAGACAAAAAGCCTTCATAATTATGCTCAATTAAATGAGATTCTACTTGAGCAGAAGTATCAAGAGCAACACCAACCATGATAAGCAGTGATGTTCCGCTAATCATAAAAGGCATAGCTAAAGATGCCGACATTATATTTGGCAAAATAGCCAATACCCCTAAATAAACAGCCCCTACTAACCCTAATCTTGTCAAAATATGATCAAAAAATTCAGCTGTTTTTTTACCAGGCCTTAAACCCGGAACAAACCCGCCACTCTTCTTAATGTTATCTGCAATTTCAACAGGATCAAAAGAAAAAGCTGTATACAAGAAATAAAAGAAAACTATTAAAATTAATTGCAAAATATTATATAAAGGCCCTGTCCAAACAAGCTTGTCAACAATATAATTTAATGATTTAAACCATTTTGATAAAAAAGTTATAAGACCAACAAACATACCCAAAAATGAAGATGTAAAAATAGCTGGAAGAACTCCTGCATTATTAATTTTAAATGGTATATAAGTGTTTTGACCCCCATAAACCCTATTTCCAATAACACGTCGTGCATATTGGACTGGTATTTTACGGTCTCCACGCTCAAGCAAAATAATGCATGCAATAATAGCTATTAAAAACAACCAAATTAATACTGCAACAACTGTATCTAATCTTGATGTCTGAACTGCATGAATAGTTCTAATCACATTATCAGGAAGTCTTCCGACAATACCTGCAAAAATGATCATAGAACTTCCTCCACCAATGCCAAATAATTGTATTTGTTCGCCAAGCCAAATAACAGACATACAACCAACAGATAATGAAAGAACAAATACGAAACGAAACATCCAACCTGATTCAATCACTAAACCATTAGACTCTAAAAGAGCTGCATAACCAGATGCATATAAAATGCTCAACCCAAGAGCTAAATAACGAGTATATTGATTTACCAGTCGCCTTCCATAATCTCCTTCTTTAAGAAGTTGTTCTAATTCAGGAATAGTATGACCCATTATTTGCATAAAAATAGATGCTGTAATGTACGGGCCAACACTTAATGCAAATAATGTACATTGAGCAAGCGCACCCCCTGAAAAAACATCCAAATAAGAAAGCAAACCACTCAATTTAGTTGATTGCTGCATAAAATCATGGAGTTTATTTACGTCAACACCAATGACTGGTATATACGAACCAATTCTATAAACAATCAACACACCAAGGGTAAATGCTATTTTTCTTCTTAATTCAGGAACAGAAAAAATGTTCTTGAAGTTTCGTAAGTTAATCACTGTCTTCTCATGCCTCTTTTATAAAATGAACCTCACCACCACGGCTTTTAACTACTTCTAAAGCTGAATTGCTACACGCATCTACTGTAACAACAAGTTTCTTTGAAAGACTTCCTTTTCCTAATAATTTTACTGGACCACTATGTCTAGTAAGCAAACCTTTTTCAATTAAAGAAATTCTATTAACAGAATCACCTTCAGCAAAAAATGTTTCTAATTGCTCTAAATTAATAATTTCTATAGCAGTAGCAAAACGAGTGTTTTTAAAACCACGCTTTGGCAATCTACGATGCAAAGGCATTTGTCCGCCTTCAAAACCTGCAGATATTTTTCTTCCAGCACCAGAACGAGCCTTTTGACCCTTATTTCCCTTACCAGATGTTCCTCCGCGACTTCCACCACGACCAACACGTTTACGCTTTTCTACAATCTCAACTCTATTACTTAGTACGTTCATGGCTACCTTTCATGATTTGATCAATAGTTTTACCACGTAGTTTTTCAATTGTTTGGGCAGATCTTAATTGCGATAAAGCATTCAAAGCTGCCTTAACGGTATTATTACGATTTGATGAACCCAAAGATTTAGTTAAAATATCTTTTACTCCAAGAGCTTCCATAATCAAACGAACAGCACCACCTGCGATAAGACCTGTACCTTTTGAAGCTGAGCACATAATAACTTTACTAGCGCCATGCTTACCATTCACATTGTAAGGAATAGTTGATCCACGCAATGGAATTTCTACAAAATTCTTACGAGCTCTATTTGTTGCCTTAGCAATTGCAGCAGAAACTTCACGACTTTTGCCTTGAGCAAGCCCTACACGACCTTTTTGGTCACCTGAAACAACTAATGCAGAAAAAGAAAATCTTTTACCACCTTTAGTTACTTTAGTTACCCTTCGAACATTGATCACACAATCCACCCAACTGGATGTTTGATCTTTTGAAAGTTCATCTTTATTGAATTCGGTTACATTTTTCATTTTTGACCTATTACACTAAATTTGCAAGCCACCTTCACGAAGACCTTCTGCCAAAGCTTTCACTCGTCCGTGATATAAGAATCTACCTCTATCAAATGCTGCTCGCGTAATACCTTTTTCTAAAGCTAATTTCGCCAGCTCCATACCTACAGCATGCGCCATATCCGTCTTTGAACCTTCAAAATTTTTCATGAGCAAAGAAGAAGCACTTACCACTGTTTTGTGTTGTGAATCATCTATAACTTGTGCGTAAATTTGATTAAGACTTCTAAAGACAGAAACCCTTGGAAGAGAACTATTCTTACGCAACTTTGCACGCACAGAAAGAGCTCTTCTTATTTTTTGTTTTTCAATTTTACGTTGAACTGACACGTTTTGTTCCTCTAACTTACCACATAACTAAACGATTAATTATTTACCTTTTCCTTTACCAGCTTTCTTAATAAAAAGATCACCAGCAACAAGAATACCTGTTCCTTTATAAGGTTCAGTAGGTCTTAACCGTCTAAATTTCCCACAAACTTCACCCATTAACTCTTTATTAGAAGATTTAACGGTCAACAATTGCCCAGTTCTATCTGTATCAACTGTTACTCCTTCAGGTAAGTCAAAATATATTTTATGACTATAACCTAAAGAAAATTCCACTTTTTGCCCCTGAAGAACAGCCTTAAAACCAAGACCTGTAATCTTCACTTGTTTTTCAAATGGCTTAAATGCACCATCTATTTTTGATGCTAATAAAGCTCTATGAAGTCCCCATAAGCGATTAGTATCTCTATTTGATTTAGCAACAACTAACGCTATTGCTTCATTTGCAACAACAGCTCCAAGTTCTTCAGGTATAATATGAATTCCTGAAGCAAATTGGCCTTTATAATGGATTTCTTGTCCTTTAACCTCAACCTTAACAGAATTAAGCTTTATCGGTTTTCTTCCAATTTTCGACATAATATCTCCCCTACCAAACCTTGCAGATAACTTCGCCACCAAGACCCAATTGAGGTTCTTTCGCTTGCTTATCTGTCATTAAACCACGATTTGTAGAAAGAATTGAAATACCAAAACCACCAACAACTGGTTTAACATTTTTTACTTTTGCATAAACTCTTCTGCCAGGTGTACTTACACGAACAATTTGATGAATCACAGATTCACCTTGAACATACTTAAGAACAACTTTTATTTTTTTAATTAAATCAGCAGAATCTATTTCAAAGTTTTTAATAAAACCTTCTTCTTTCAAAATACGAACCAACTCAACATTCATATTTGAATGAGGAGTCATAACAAATGGCTTAGAAGCCTTAATACCATTTCTTATAATGGTCAAAAAATTACCAATAGAATCAATCGACATACTTATTGTTCCTTATACAAAGTTGATTACCAACTTGTTTTTTTAACCCCAGGCAAAACACCATCCAAAGCTAATTCACGAAATTTAATACGTGAAAGCTTAAACATTCCCATATAACCACGAGATCGACCTGTCAAAGCACATCGATTTCTAACTCTAACGGGACTAGAATTTCTTGGAAGAGCAGATAATTTTGCCTGCGCTTCTAATCTTTCTTGCAACGGAAGAGATGCATTTTTAACTATCGCTTTAAGTTGTTCTCGCTTTTCTTTGTATTGGAGAACTAATCGCTGACGACGCTCATTTTTTACTATTGAAGATTTTTTTGCCATACATCAACCTAAATTATTTTTTTTCTTTAACATTTGACCGAAACGGCATATTGAAAGATTTAAGCAAAGTACTTGCATGTTGATCGCTATCTGTACTTGTACAAATAGTAATGTTCAATCCATATACTTTATTTCCTACCTCAGACCCTGCCTCAGGAAACACTGTCCATTCCTTGATACCAAGATTATAATTACCTCGACGATCAAGCTTTGAAGACACTCCGCGAAAATCCCGAACGTTTGGCAATGCTATATTAATCAAACGATCAAGAAATTCATACATTCTTTTTTTACGCAATGTAACCATAACCCCAAGCGGCATACCTTCACGAATTTTAAAACCCGCAATAGATTTTTTAGCATATGTTTGCACCGGCAATTGACCTGTAATTGCCGCAACAACTTTTGCTACATGCTGAAGTATTCTACTATCAGTAACAGCCTCTTTAACACCTACGTTTACTACTATTTTAGTAATATGAGGAACTTCCATAACATTTTTCAATCCTAATGTCTGCTGAAGATCCGAACGCAAATTTTCGGTATACAGTTTGTTCAAGCGAGCTTTTGCCATTTTTATTACCCCTGTTTACCTTACATAACTTCTTTACAACGACCACAAATTCTAACACGTGTCCCATTTTCTAGCTGTTTACTGCCAACACGTGAAGCTTTTTTGCATGAAGGGCAAATAGGCATAACTTTATCAAGATATATAAAAGTTTCTTCTTTCTTTATCGCAGAAACTTCACCTTTTTGACGAGCTTTTACGTGCTTAGTAACAATGCCAACACCCTGAACCTTAACTTTTTCTTTTTTAAGCAACAGAGCTATGACTTCTCCTTCTTTTCCTTTATCTTTACCGGAAATAACGACAACTTTGTCGTGTTTTTTTATGCGCATCATAATAATCTTCTATCCTTACGTCCTATAAAACTTCCGGAGCCAAAGAAATTATCTTCGGATACCCAACAAAACCTTTTCGCGCACGCAACTCACGAGCAATAGGTCCAAATATACGAGTTGCCACAGGTTCACCATCTTTGATGATAACCGCAGCGTTTTCACCGAATCTAATATATGTTCCATCTTCACGACGAAATTCTTTTTTTGTTCTTACAATAACAGCTGTAACAACATCACTTTTTTTAACAGTTCCACCAGGAGTAGCTTTTTTAACTGCACATTTAATAAGGTCACCCAAATATGCATAACGTTTTCTAGTACTACCAATAATACTTATACATTGCATTTCTTTAGCACCAGAATTATCTGCTACCTGAAGGTAAGATTGTTTTTGTATCATAATTACTCCTTAGAACTCACATCATCTGTTGCAACCATTGCGTTTTTTACCACACGAGTAAGATACATATATTTTGTTTTTGAAACAGGACGACCTTCATAAAACTCTACAACATCGCCAACAGACGCTTCTTGTTTAGGATCATGAACTTTATAAGTCTTTTTTTCTTTAAGAACTTTTCCAAATACAGGATGCCTATAGACTCTTTCAACAGAAACAACTACAGTCTTATCCATTTTATCAGAAAGAACTTCCCCTACAAATAAACGTTTCTTTTTATTTTGAATATCCATCAAATTTCTTCCCTACTTGCTATCGCAAACGCAATCACATTTTTCACCAAGAAAAGTCAATCCCCTGGCAATATTTTTACGCACTTTTTTAAACTGAGAATAATCTTTTACATGAGAAGAAACAGAACTCAAACGAAGACTTAACAACTGACGCATCCAATTATCAATCTTTAATTCTAATTCAGCTTTAGACAATTCTTTTAGTTCTTTGTTAATATTTGTTTTCATTGCATAACCTCTTGTTCATTTTTCACTTCTTGCACAGCTTGAACTACAGACAATTCTCGCTTAACAAATTTAGTCTTCATAGGCAGCTTTGATTTTACAATTCCAAATATCAAACGTGCTTTTTCTTCAGAAACCCCACCCAACTCGCAAATAACTCTTCCACGCTTTGCCACAGCAACCCAAACTTCAGGATTGCCTTTTCCCTTACCCATACGAGTTTCAGCCGGTTTTTTTGTAACAGGCTTATCAGGAAACAATCTCATAAAAAAAGATCCCTCTTTTTTCAATTTTCGCGCCATAGTCACACGAATTGACTCTATTTGCTGAGCTGTAACCCAAGCAGGGTCAACAACCTCAAGTCCATAATCACCAAAAGCAACAGTACGACAGCCTTTTGAAAGCCCTTTTCGCGATCCACGCTGCTGCTTTCTATATTTAGTCTTTTTCGGCATCAACATAATATCATACCCCTCTTCGACTTATGCAAGCTGATAATCGCCACGGCTAATCCACACTTTGACACCTATTTTGCCATAAGTAGTATTTGCCTCTGCAAAACCATAATCAATATCGGCACGAAGAGTATGCAAAGGAACAGATCCTACACGCAACCACTCAGAACGAGCAATTTCAGCACCATTCAAACGGCCAGAGCAGCAAATTTTTATACCACGAGCACCTGCTTTTGTAGCAGAAACAGAAGCTCTTTTCATAGCCTTCTTATAGCTTGAACGTTTTTCTAATTGCTCTGCTATACTCTTAGCAACTAATGTAGCATCAAGATCTGGGGCTTTTACTTCTTGAACAGAAACTTCAACCGCATTTTTTTTAATAAGCTTTGCAATATCTTTGCGAAGCACATCAATATCTTGACCTTTTTTACCAATTACTATACCCGGACGGCCCGAATGAATAATCACTCGAACGCTGTCGCCAGCTTTTTCAATCTCAACACGAGCGACTTCCGCACTACGTAATCTTTGATTAACAAACTTACGTATAGCCAAATCTTCTAAAAGCTGAACGCCATACCCATCACGAGCAAACCAACGGGCATCCCAATCTCTATAAACCCCAATTCTGAATCCTTTTGGATTTACCTTTTGTCCCACACTAAGCCTCTCTAGCTGGTTGTTGTTCTATTGATTCTAACACCACACTAATATGACTGAATCTTCTGCGCTGGGCAGCAGCTCGTCCAAATGAACCAGGTTTGAAATATTTAAATATTCTTCCCTGATCCACACGAATATCTTTAACCAAAAGATCACTTCTTTCAATTCCTTTAAGATCTTTTGCATTTGCAACAGCTGACTCTAAAACCTTTTTAATAGGTTGAACTCGTCTTAACGACTGAGTTGCAAGCCACTGTAATGCAAATGTTGCATTTTTCCCACGAACTACGTCCACTAAAGCACGTAATTTATAAGGAGAAACAGGAATTTGTTTTGCACTTGCTTTAAATTGCATCTATAGCCTCAAATTCATTATTATAACGCTGTTTAGTGTATCCTAATTACTATTTTTGAGCAACCCCAGCTTTACGCTGACCACTATGCAATCTGAATGTTCTTGTTGGAGAAAATTCACCCAAGTAATGGCCAACCATATCTTCAGTAATAAATACTGAAACAAATTTTTTGCCATTATGGATTGCGATAGTATGCCCAATAAACTCAGGAATTACCATGCTTCTGCGTGACCAGGTCTTAACAGCTTCGTTTTTTTTCTCTGTTTTTGCTTTTTGTATTTTTTGTACCAAAGAAACATCAACAAAAGGACCTTTTCTCGTTGATCGACTCATAGCTCACTATCTTTCACTATTGATTATTTATCTTTTTTTGACTTGCGTCTCTTTAAAATTAAAGGATCTTTACGCTTACGCGTTCTGGTACCCTTACAACCTTTACCCCATGGAGACTGAGGATGCGCACCTGATTTAGAACGACCTTCACCACCACCATGTGGATGATCAACAGGGTTCATAGCCATACCACGAACAGAAGATCTAAATCCAAGATGACGAGTCCTTCCAGCTTTACCCCATGTAATATTCTTATAATCAGCATTTCCAAGTTCACCAATAGTCGCCCAACAATTAAGGTGAACCATTCGTATTTCTCCAGAAGGCATACGTAAAGTTGCATGCTCTTCAGTTTTTGCCATCAACTGAACAGAAGCTCCAGCGCTACGAGCAAACGTTCCACCTGACCCAGGCTTTACTTCAACATTATGTACAGTAAAACCAACAGGTATTGCTTTAAGCGGCATAGCATTACCAGGTTTTGCTTCTACATCAACACCTGCATATACTTTATTACCAACTTTTAAACCTAATGGAAGAAGAATATACTTCTGAACACCATTCTTATATGCAACCAATGCAATACGAACATTACGATTCGGATCATATTCTACAGTTTTAATAACCCCCTCAACATCGCGTGTGCTTCTAGAAAAATCGATAATACGATATTTTCTACGAGCTCCACCGCCACGATGACGAACAGTAATACGACCATAAGAGTTACGTCCACCACTTTTTTTAAGACCAACAACAAGCTTTTTTAATGGCGTTGTTGTAGTAATATCTTCAGAAGACAAAAAAGTTTGGAATCGCAAGGAAGCGTTTCTTGGTTTTCTAGTTATAATTGTCATAATCGCTTACTCCTGTTCAACCTGTGCTACAGCCTTTGCTGAGTTACCTCGCACAACACTATTAACCGATGATTGTTTGAACATGTCTAATGTGTAACCTTTTTTAAGAGTTACAATAGCTTTTTTAGAATATCTTCCTGTAACTGGCCGTCTATTTACTAAACGCAACTTTGGCTTACGGACCAATATTCTAACTGTATCAACCTTAACTTCAAACAATTTTTCTAGTGCTTCTTTTACCAAAGGCTTGTTAGCATGCATATGAACTTCAAGAACTAGCTTATTAAATGAATTATTGATTTTATATGCTTTATTGGTGACTACAGGTCCTTTAATAATATCATAAATTTTTATGTCCATTGAGTCACCATCTGTTTAAAAGCATCCATATTATTATTAAACACTACCCAATATTGAGCATCTGATAAATCGTATGCATTGGGAGCATCCATATATACAACACGAACATTAGGAATATTTACAAATGAAGCAACTGTTTTTCCATCTTGTGGAGAAAGAAAAACATTTATTTGATTACCTACAATACCAGCATTTTTTAATGCTGCATATGCTTGTTTAGTATTTGGTCTATCAGCTTCTAATGCCCAATTTATAGCTAACAATCTTTGATTATTTAAAACTTTATGTAATAACTCTAAAGCCACTACCTTCCAAAGTTTTTTAGAAACCCTAAGACTTCTAACTCTTGGTTGAGGTCCAAAAACAACCCCGCCACCTCTCCAAATAGGAGAAGTTACAGCACCAGCACGAGCACGTCCTGTTCCTTTTTGCTTCCAAGGTTTTTTATTTGAACCTGAAACCTGGCTTCTGTTTTTACAAGCAACTGTACCTTGACGCCAATTTTGCAACAATACTCTAATCGCTACAGAAAAATTCTTTGGAGAACCATAATGATCTTTTTCTACTGAAGCAATACCTAAATCTTGTGCATTTAAAATAGCAGCATTAGCTAGATTTGATTCCATTATTTTTTTGTTTGTCATGTCTTACCCCGCCTTGCGTACAAAAACTAATGATCCAGCTTTACCAGGAACAGAGCCTCTAACAGCAACAACACACTCATCTTGCAAAATTTTAACCATTTGCAAGTTACGCATTGTAACTTTTTCAACACCCATATGACCAGGTAATTCTTTACCTTTAATAACTTTACCGCTTTTACCAATAAAACCTATAGATCCAGGTCTTTTACCCATCATGCTACCATGACTTCCTCGACCACCGGCATAACCGTGACGACGAACAACACCTGCAAATCCACAACCTTTAGTAACTCCAGTAACATTAATAACTTCACCCTCTGAAAACAAATTATAAAAATTTGCCTGAGAACCAATAGTTATATCTTCCGCTACATGCTGCACAGGTATTTCTCGAACAAACAAAAAGAACTTCTTTTTATCTTTCAACCATGCAGGAGCGAAGGTTTCCTGCTCAAAACGCTTTCTTACTCGTCCAACCTGAACCGCAGTATAACCATCTCTTTCTTGAGTTTTTACATCTGTAATAAACCAAGAAGAAACATCTATAACGGTAACAGGAACGACTTTATTATCGGAAAAAAGCTGAGTCATACCAAGCTTTTTTCCCCAAAAACCACCTACCATGAAGAGCCTTCCTTCATTTATTTAATCTCAACATCAACACCAGAAGAAATGCTTAATTTCATTAACGCATCCATTGTTTGGTCTGATGGAGAAACAATATCCAAAACACGACAATGAGTTGTTAACTCAAACTGTTCTCTTGATTCCTTATCAATATGAGGAGAACGAAGAACAGTAAAACACTTTTTTCTATTAGGCATAGGAACTGGGCCCACAAGTTGGGCACCAGTTCTTTTAGCTGTCAAACATATAGTTTTTACAGCCTTATCTAATAATTGATGATCATACGACTTAAGAGTCAAACGAATTTTAGATTTTTTCATTTAAAACCTTATTGTATGATCTCTGAAACAACACCTGATCCTACAGTTCTTCCACCTTCACGAATAGAGAAGTGAAGATCTTTTTCCATAGCAATCGGCGCTATTAACTCAACTTCAACACAAACGTTGTCACCAGGCATTACCATCTCACGTCCAGCTTCAAGCGTTACAACACCTGTAACATCTGTAGTTCTAAGATAGAATTGAGGACGGTAGCCAGAGAAGAATGGACTATGACGACCACCTTCATCTTTAGTTAAAACATAAATTTCAGCTTTAAACTTTCTATGTGGTGTAATTGAACCAGGTTTAACAATAACCATACCTCGTTCAATATCTTCTTTCTTAATACCACGCAAAAGAAGACCAACATTATCACCAGCTTCACCGTTGTCTAATGTTTTTCTAAACATTTCAACACCAGTTACTGTTGTTTTAAATGTTTTACCAAATCCAATAATTTCAACATCATCGCCAGTCTTAATCTTACCGCGTTCAATTCTACCAGTAGCAACTGTACCACGACCTGAAATTGTAAACACACCTTCAACAGGCATCAAGAACGGCTTATCAATATCACGAACAGGATCTGGAATAAACGCATCAACAGCATCCATCAATTTGTTAATTGACTCAGCACCAGCAGGAAGACCTTGCAATGCTTGCAATGCAGAACCTTTAACAACTGGAATTGTGTCTCCTGGGAAATCATATTTCTTAAGAAGGTCACGAATTTCTTCTTCAACCATATCTACCATGTCAGGATCATCAACCATATCTACTTTATTTAAAAACACTACTAATGCAGGAACACCAATGTTCTTTGCAAGAAGAATGTGTTCACGAGTTTGAGGCATAGGGCCGTCAGCAGCTGATACAACAAGAATTGCACCATCCATTTGAGCAGCACCTGTAATCATGTTTTTAACATAGTCAGCGTGACCAGGACAATCAACGTGTGCATAATGACGCTTATCTGTTTCATATTCAACATGAGAAGTTGCAATAGTAATACCACGAGCTTTTTCTTCTGGAGCGTTATCAATTTGATCAAACGCTCTAAAGTTAGCCAAACCTCTATCTGATAAAACCTTTGTAATTGCCGCAGTTAATGTTGTTTTACCATGATCAACGTGACCAATAGTACCAATATTAACATGGGGCTTATTACGTTCGAATATATCTTTTGCCATAGCAAATACTCCTGAAATCGCTAAAAAGCACTAATTATTTTTTTCCTAAAACTTCTTCTTCTACATTCTTAGGCATCTCTCGATAGCATTCAAATTCCATTGAATAACTAGCACGACCCTTAGACAAAGAACGAAGCGTAGTAGAATATCCACCTAACATTTCATTAAGAGGAACTTCTGCCCTTATCACTTGCTGCCCCTTACATTTTTCTTCCATCCCAAGAATTCTACCTCGGCGTGAATTTAAATCACCCATAACATCACCAACATATTCATCCGGGGTATCAACTTCAACCTTCATAATAGGTTCAAGCAATGTAGGATTTGCAATTTTCATACCAGATTTTAAAGCCATAGAAGCTGCGACCTTAAAGGCCATTTCAGAAGAGTCAACATCATGATAAGACCCATCATAAACAGACGCTTTAATATCTACAACAGGGAACCCACCAAGAATACCTGTTGTAATAGCCTCTTCAAGACCTTTTTGAATTGCAGGAATATATTCTCTTGGAATAGTACCCCCTACAACCTTATTCTCAAATTCAAAACCCTTACCTCTTTCCAAAGGCTCAAGCTTTAACCAAACATGCCCATACTGACCACGGCCACCAGATTGCTTGATATATTTACCTTCAATCTCAACTGCCTTTTGAATAGTTTCTTTATAAGCAACCTGCAATTTACCTTGCTCTACATCCACCTTATGCTCACGACGCAAACGATCAACTTGAATCTCAAGATGAAGTTCACCCATACCAGAAATAACCGTTTGACCAGTTTCTTCATTATAAAGCAATTTAAAAGAAGGATCTTCTTGAGTCATCTTACGCAAAGCTGTGATCATCTTTTCATAGTCACCCTTAGCTTTTGGCTCAACAGAAGCAGAAATAACAGCAACCGGAACGTCTATATTTTCAAGCAAAATAGGCGCTTTAATATCTGTTACAGTATCACCTGTCTTAACATCTTTAAGACCAACCAAAGCAACAATATCTCCAGCCTCAACAGACTGAATCTCTTCACGCTTATTAGAATGCATTCTGACTAAACGACTTACACGTTCTTTATTACCAGTTGTTGCATTTAATACATATGAACCAGCAGCTAAACTACCCGAATACACACGAACATATGACAAAACACCCACAAAAGGGTCTGTCATAATTTTAAAAGCTAAACCAGCAAAAGGAGCTGCCGGATCTGAAGACCTTGTCTCTTCTTCTCCAGTTACAGGATTTTCTCCAACCACAGGCGGAACATCCAGAGGGCTTGGCAAATAATCAAGAACAGCATCCAACATAGGCTGAATACCTTTGTTTTTAAAGGCTGTTCCACAAAACGCTGGAAAAACCTCGCGCTTTAAAACACCTTTGCGAAGAGCCGCTTTAATTTCTTCAATTTCTATTTCTTTACCATCTAAATACTTTTCAGCCAACGCATCATCAAAATCAGAAGCACGCGCAATTATTGCATCTCGCAACTCAGCGACTTGATCAACGTACTCAGAAGGAACATCTCCCCACTGAACATCAAGACCCTTATCATCACTATAAAAGACTGCCTTATTAGTTAAAACATCAACAATACCTTTAAAGTTTTCTTCTGTTCCTATAGGAATCTGCATAGCCAAAGCATTACCATTCAACCTCTCATTAACATCCTTGACTACCTTAAAATAATCTGCACCAATACGATCCATTTTATTTACAAAGATAATAGAAGGAACATTATAACGAGTAGCCTGCTTCCAAACAGTTTCTGATTGAGGTTGCACACCTGCAACACCACAAAAAACAGAAACCATTCCATCAAGGACACGCAAAGACCTACCAACTTCAATAGTAAAATCTACGTGACCAGGAGTATCAATGATATTGACGTGATAACCTTTCCAAGAACAAGAAATAGCAGCGGATTGAATAGTAATCCCGCGCTCTCTTTCCTGCTCCATCCAGTCCATAACAGCTTCTCCTTCATGAACTTCCCCAATCTTATGGGAAACTCCTGTATAAAAGAGAATACGCTCTGTAACAGTGGTCTTACCCGCATCTATATGCGCAGCAATACCTATATTTCTAAATTTACGCAAATCAGCGCTCATAAAAACCTCGCCTTACCATGCATAATGGGAGAATGCACGGTTTGCCTCTGCCATTCTATGAACATCAACTTTTTTCTTAACAGCAGCACCACGACCTTCATATGCCTCAAACAACTCTTGAGCCAATCTCTTGCCCATAGTCTTATCAGCGCGAGACCTAGCAGCTGCAATTAACCAACGAATCCCCAAAGCATTTGCCCTAGCAGGGCGAACTTCAGCTGGAATTTGATACACACTACCACCAACTCGACGCGGCCTAACTTCGATAGTAGGAACAACATTCTCAAATGCCTTATAAAACATTTTAAGACCTTTTTCCGCATCTCCATTATTTTTTTTAACAAGGCCATCCAAAGCTTCATACACAATAGTACGAGCAACAGACTTTTTACCTTCTTTCATCACAACATTGATAAACTTCTGAACTAATTCAGAGTTGTATTTTAAATCAAGACCAATGTCTCGCTTAAAATTGACTGACTTACGTCTTGGCATAAACAAATCCTTACTTAGAATCTTTCTTAGGTCTCTTAGCACCATAAAGCGAACGAGATTGTCTTCTTTTTTCAACACCAGAAGCGTCAAGCGTACCACGCACAATATGATATTTCACACCAGGCAAATCTTTTACCCTACCGCCACGAACTAAAACAACAGAGTGTTCTTGTAAATTATGGCCTTCACCAGGTATATAAGCAGTAACTTCAATTCCTGTTGTTAACTTAACACGAGCAACTTTACGTAATGCTGAGTTAGGTTTTTTAGGAGTTGTTGTAAAAACACGTGTACACACACCTCTAATTTGAGGGCATGCTTTAAGAGCAGGACTCTTAGATTTATATTTAACCTTGTCTCTTCCGTTTCGGCAGAGTTGATTAATTGTAGGCATACTATCCCATTCGCAGTAAAAATTAACCTTAAAATTCGCAAGAAAACTAATAAAACCTTAATTCTGAATATTCGTAATAACTCTAGCCCTGAAGGGCTTAAACAAAAATTTGTCAAAGGTTCAATGGGTATTCTACCCTTTTTCTATTTTTTTTCAAGAAGAATAACCGGAAAGATCATCTCCATCAATTTTTTTATAACAACTCAACTTTTTTTAAAAATTCAATTTGATATACAATAATCTTATTTTTAGCTTAATTACTTAATAGACTATAGAATAAAAGATTGTTACTATTTTAAAAAAAATTTTTAAAAACTTTAATTAAGGATTTCTTAATGATAATACTTGATTTCTTATCACTAACTTGCTCAAAACTACCCTATTTAATTGCAGGAATTCTTGGTGTAGGAACCGTTATAACAATTCATGAATTTGGTCATTTTATTTTTGGAAAATTATTTAATGTTCACATTCCTGAATTCTCTATCGGAATGGGTCCAAAAATTTATAGTAAAAAAATAGGAGAAACCACCTTTTGCATTTCTGCGATTCCAGTTGGAGCTTATGTGGCAGCTGATCAAGATCCAAAAACTGCTGGCGGATATCATAGAACAATTCAATCAAAAAAATACTGGCAAAAACTTATTATTGTATCAGGAGGAGTGCTTTTTAACCTTATATTTGCTTATTTACTTCTTGTTGGGCTCTTTATGAGAGGTGTACCAGCAAGCCCTCTTTTAACAGGAGAACATTTAATAGAAAAAGTTATTCCTCATTCAGCTGCATACAAAGCTGGAATTATTGAAGGGGATAAGATTATAGCTATAAACAATGAGTCTGTTGAAAAAAATGTTGAAAAATTATTAAAAATAATTTCAGAAAATCCACACAAAGAAGCAGATTTAACAATAGTAAGAAATAAAGAGCTAATAAAAACACATTGCATACTTGATGCCCATCAAGATGACACAAAAAAAGGATCTATGGGAATTCATCTAGCTTTTTCAGGAATAGAACCAGTTAATTTTTTTAATGCAATAACTCAGGCAAGCTCACTACTTAAAATATTAATTGTTAAAAATATTGTACAAATTAAAAATATATTTATTAAAAAATCAGCAAAAAATCTTGCTGGCCCTTTAGGAATGATACATTTAGCAATTGATAGCGCAAGCAAAGGAATGGTTTTTTTATTATTATTACTTGTTTTAATTAATGTAGGACTCGCTGTTTTAAATATAATTCCACTGCCAATATTAGATGGAGGACATCTCCTTATTTACACAATAGAAGCAATTATCGGAAAACCAATAAATGAAAAAATTCAAACAATAATTAGCTATATCACTATAGGTTTGTTCATTTTACTTTTCACTTATTTAACATTTCAAGACACCATTAGAATTTTTTTTAATTGAAAAATAAAATACTCTGTTAATATTAAAAGGCTCTTAAAAAGAGCCTTTTAATATTAAATTACGCTATAATTATTAACTTAATACGCAATAGTCATCTAAAATTTCAAACAACTTCCATTTAAAATCTTGTATTTGATCTTGAAATAAAGCGATTTTATCTCCAATTAGCACCTAACCTTTTAACTAATCCATTTGGCTCTATATTCAGATACATCTTTCATAGTATTTTCCAAAAAACTATCTGTTTTTCATCAAGCCCATGCTCTTGAACATCTAAATTAGAAACCACCTCAGCTGACACTTCCTCTGACTGAACTAAAAAATTAACTACAAAAAGCATTGCCATACATATTTTTCATACCAAATTCTTTTATAAAAAAATAAATATATCATTAAAAATATGCGAAAAATGCAATTTAAAAATCAAATCCTTAATACAAAGCAAAAAAAAGACCCCTGATTTCTCAAGGGTCTTTGATTTAAAATCTTTAATTTAAATATTAAAGGCCAATTTGCGCTTCATGAGGATGATCAGTTCCTGTATAAACACGCAAATATTTTGCTATAAACTTTTTTAATCTGTTTTTAGGCAACATTCCTTCAACTGCATGTTGAATTAAAAAAGTAGGGTGCTTTGCTAACATATCTTTAGCAACTGTCTCTTTTTTACCACCCATATAACCACTTACACGAATGTATGTTTTATCATCCATTTTAGTACCAGTTAATACTACATGCTCAGCATTAATTACTACTACGTAATCACCACTTGCTGTATGAGGCGTATAAGTAACCTTATTCTTACCACGAAGAAGGTCTGCGATTTCTGTTGCAATTCTACCTAAAACTTTACCTTTTGCATCAATTAAATGCCACTTTGGTTGACGATCTTCTACTCGTAAGAAAAACGTTTTATTCATTGTCATAAAAAAACACCTTTTAACTGTCTATAAAATTTTCAATGCACTCAGCTTTAATGAACGGATAGGACTTACATTACGATAAAAATAGATTTTGGTCAAATACAAACATAAAGTTTCTATCGATTTCTAAATACTATTCTTGTCAAAATATTAATTTTTCTCTTCAACTTCTGTTAAAAAATTATCTTCCATATTTTTTACAGAATCCTCTTGTTCTTTTCCTAAATTATCTCGCATAAGCTCTTCTATTTCAATTGTTGTTTTAGGGAAACTTTCGCTTAAACAAATAGCTTCTCCATCAACAATCCAATACATATCTTCAATTCTAACACCTAATCGCTCCTCTGGAATATAAATACCAGGCTCAATAGTAATAATATCGCCTTTTGCAAGAGGATTTTTTGCATTGCCTACATCATGAACATCAAGCCCTACAAAATGCCCTATTCCATGAGGAAAAAATTTATCATACCCACCTTTTTCTTTAAGGAATTCACACGCAAGATGATGTAATGATTTTAAAGGTTGATCAGAATTATTAAGCCACATACCTGGCTTTGCAGAAGCAGCTATATATTCTTGAGTCTCAAGCACAATATCATATATTTCTTTTTGACGCTGAGTAAAAACACCTGAAACTGGATATGTTCGAGAAATATCGGCACAGTACCTCTTAAAACTTGCCCCAATATCAATCACCACCAAATCACCTTGCGACATCACTTGGTTATTAGCAACATAATGGAGAATAGTGCTATTTTTTCCTGAACCAACAATACTGGCAAATGCAGGAACCGTTTGCCCTTCTGTAAAAATATAATTAATTGCAGCATTAACATCTGATTCTCTTTTCCCAGGCTGTATAACACCAGCAGCTGCTTCATGCGCAGTAATTGTTACTTCTATAGCTTTATATATATATTTAAGCTCTTGTTGATCTTTTATCCTCCTAAGAGATGCGCTTAACAAACTAATATCAATAATTTTTTCACGCAAAGAAGGAATAGCTAAACAAAGTTTTTCTATAATAAAACGAACGTCATCAGAAGCGTCCTTTAGAACAATAAAAATATACTGATCCGCTTTTAAAGCCTGCTCTATAACATTAATAACATTTTTATAAATTTCTACAGATCCAAATATATCAAGAGAATAACCTTTAATTTTTTCACCTAAAGGCAATCGCTGTACAATGCCTAAATGTTCAAAGTTTTCAGAATTAAGCGATTCTGACATCCAAATAGAACGAGATACCTCATAAGATGGTTCATATAATACAACATTATTTTTCTCATTTTCATAAAAAATAACGCCCGGCTCTTGGATTCCTACAAAATAAAAAAATGTACTATCTTGGTAAAAAGGTTCTCTTGTCTTTTCTAAACTAGCAAAAAAAACTATTGATCCTTTCTTATCAGGATATTTTTCATTTATAAGCTCTTTAAGAGCAATCCTTCTTTTAACCCTTTGATTACATTCATCAAGCGACAATTTAATCACCCTTTCCTCCCTTAATTATTAAAAAGGCCTTCTTTCAAAAAGCGCTTTATATACTGTTAATTTATCCATCAATTCAATACTAGAGCCTACAGGAATACCACGAGCTAAACATGAAACCTTAATTTCAGAAGATTTCATCTTGCGAGCAATATAAGCAGCCGTCGCCTCTCCTTCTGGAGTCTGATTTGTCGCTAAAATAACTTCTTTAATACCATCAGAAACTCTCATCATAAGTTTTTCTATTGAAAGGTCCTCTGGCCCAATACCATCAAGAGGAGATATTGCCCCCCCAAGAACATGGTATAAACCTTTATATCCTTCTGTTTTCTCTATAGTCAAAAGCTCTTGCCATGTCTCTACTACACAAATTATAGTTTTATCACGCTTTGAATCATCACAAAAAACACATAACTTATTTCGCTCCCTCCAGACACAACAAATAGGGCATAAAATAATAGTAGATCGAGCTTCTTGTAAAGCAGAAATGAATGAATTAACTTTCACATCTTCTGCCATTAAAAAATACGTTACAACTCTATACAAATTCTTTGATGCTAAATAAGGAACCTGCTGCAATGTCTTACACAATTGAGCAAGGGTTGGGACTTTTTCTATCATAATCCAAATGCCCTTTGTACTCGAATCTGAATAATATGGAGAATGTTATTAAATAAAAGATATAAACCCAATCCCGACGCCATTATAGTTCCTACACCACCCATAACCAAACCTATTACTAATGGCCATAAAACACCTCTAACGCCTTTAGTATTTTTTTGATTAAGGAAAAATGAAAAAACAAAACTTATAAACATTAAAAATGGAAGAATATAATAATGATCAGGAACCGAAAGATCTTTAATCCATAAGAACGGTTGTTCATATAATTCAAGTGAATTACGCAAAGCTCCCTGTAACCCCAATAAAAATGGCATCTGAATAAACTGAGGTAAACAACCTCCTAACATAGTCATTCCATTTTTCAATGCATGTTCAGCTTTAACTTGATTTAAAAGCTCAGGGTTGTCTTTATATTTTTTTTCTAAATATTCCAATTGCCTTTGACTTTCTTGAAACTCTCTCATTTTTTTATCGCCACGAAAAGTAAAAGGTAAAAGAAGTAGTTTTAAAAGTAATGTTGCTAAAAGAATTGCATATCCATAATTATGCGTATAATAATCACAATATTTTAAAAAGCTTAACATTGGCTTAGTCACAAAAGAGAACCAACCATAATCAAGTATTTTTTCTAAACGAGCGTCTTCATGAATTAAAGGTTCCAATTCTTTTGGACCAAAATAGAAAGTCATATCCCAAGTTGTATCTTCAAAGATTTCTTTGCCTTCTAAATAAGATACAACTGTATAATTAACCGCATCCACTCTATTTGCATGATACGCGCTCTCTTCAATTTTTCTTGAATAAGCTCTTTCAGAGAACTTATTTGTATCTTTAATTAATGCACACAAAAAATATTTATTGTCTGATCCATAAATTTCTGGATGCATATAACCTTGATCTTCTACTATTTTTGCAGCCGGAGTAATAGTAACTTTACCTAATTTAGTGCAAGCAATAGAATTAATTGAATCATACTCACCTAACTCTTTAAGAGCTGGACTTGCCCATATAAGGCGAGGCCTCATGCTCTTTTTTGGTTGTAATCTTAAAGAAAGCTCAATAGAAAAATTATCTTTATAAATAGTAAACTTTTTAAAAATAACGCCCTGATCAGAATGGCCTTTATAAGTTAAAACAACTCTATTATTAAAATCTTCACGATCAATCAAATCATAATCATAAGGAGTGTTTGTGTCTAACGCTAACATAAACGGGTAATATTGCTTTTCAGTAAAATATCCCTCTTTCCAAATAGTAAAAAGTTGTTTTCTATTACCAGAAAGATTACGTGTAAATGCTGCATCTATTAAAGTTGCTCCATGAGATGAAAATATAAATTCAGCAACATCAGTTTGAACTTTTGTTAAAACAGCATCATGACGAGAATTAGCAAAATCAACATCAAAATTTAAAGGCTCATTTGATGCTTTTGGCATTTTAACGCTTGCAGTAAATGTCCCTTCTTGTTGCTGTGGCTTAAAATAATTCATCACCATGCCCAAAACAAAAACTATTCCTGCTAAAATAATTGCTCTTTTAAAACCCTCATGAACAGAAGCTATTAAATTCTTTTTAGTCGGTCCAAAAAACCAATTTAAAACAGATCCAAACAACCCCCAAAAAACAATACTTGCCGCAAAATAACTTACTGAAATCTCAGAACCTAAAAAATACATACGAACCCTTTTATTAAAGACTATGAACAAATGCTATATTTTTAATTGTCCACTGAAATTTTATAAAAAACATAACAACGTCACATTAATTGAAATTAAAAAACAACCTAATTGTAACAATAAAGAGAAACTTAGGCTACCTTGAAATAAAAACTTTACACTTAAAAAACCACAAAAATTAAATACTTTTTTTTAAAAAATGAAATTTCAAATTATTATTTTATAAAAATAAAAAAGTTTAAACAGCATAAAATATAAAAATATCTTTAAGTTCTTTAAAGAGAATCTCTTTACTTTTTTATATATAAACTGTTACTTCAACTATAATTCAGAATTGATAAAGATTTTATTATAAAGGATCAGTATGAAGATGCAAAAACGCCAATTTCGCATTGGAGAACTTGCAAAAACACTAGGAGTTGAACAGTTTGTTATAAGGTTTTGGGAAAAAGAATTTAGATTTAATGCACACAGATCTGAAGGCGGTCAAAGATTTTATAGTGAAAAAGATCTTTTGCGATTTAAATTCATCAAAACATTACTCTATGAGCAAGGCTTTACTATTGCAGGAGCTAAAAAACAACTCACTATTTCATCAAATAAAAAAGAAGATTGCACTATTATTGGTTCTCAAAAAACATCAATTCCTTCTGAAAATCAGACTATTAAAATACTAGAAGAATTAGAAACCCTAAGAACCAAGCTTTTATTATTAAAAAATATGCTTACACAATAATTATACTTTAAAAAAATTAGTTTAACCGTATATCCTAAAGGAGTTTTTCATGGATATCGCAACTTTACGTTTACTCGTTCTTCCAATATCAGCATTTGTTTCATTCCATCTTGGTCTTGCAGGCGCAGGAATCAACCTTCTTAAACACATACGTCTAGAAAGCGCACGAAAAGGGCTTAGTCTTTTTGCTGGTGTTTGCGGGCTTTTAGCAATTATATTTTATTTAATGGATGCTCACGATCCTGTTTTTGCACAATTCCACACAGAAAGACATATCTTCAATTTAATAACAGCCCTTGGATGCTCTTTTACAGCTCTTTGTGTAGGAGTTGAATCTTTTGGTATTAATATTTTAAAACTTACACATCTTACTCATGCTCGTAAATTCCTTGAATTTATGGCTGGTGTAATTGGTGGATATGGACTTATACTTTACTTTAAATAAAAACATTATCATAAAAAAAGAAGGCTTTGTTTAACGCAAAGCCTTCTTTTTTTTACATTATTTTTTTTTACATTACCCTATGAAATATTCTTAATTCAAAATGGTTATTATCAAGATTAATGGAAATTTTATGTACAAAGAAAAAGCGCATTTTCACTTCATGGGCATTGGTGGAATAGGAATGAGCGGCATTGCAAAAATTTTAATCCAAAAAGGATACATTGTATCTGGATGCGACACCAACCATGATCAAAAAAGCATCGCCGATCTTATTAAACTTGGTTGCGCTATAGCTGATAACCACAATAGTGATATGTGCCTACAAAATTCCATTGATTTTTTAGTCTATTCAACTGATATATCTGTAGAAAATCCAGAATTTATACATGCAAAAAATTTAAATATTCCAATAATTCATAGATCACTTATTCTTAGCGAACTTATGCGTCAATCATTTTCTATTGGCGTAGCAGGATCTCATGGTAAAACAACTACCACGTCATTAATTTCTCATATTTTTTTAGAAAATGATCAAGATCCAACAATTATAGTTGGTGGATATCTTAAAACAATAAATTCTAATGCTCACTATGGAAAAGGAAAGTTTCTTATTGCAGAAACCGATGAAAGTGATCGCTCATTATTACATTTAAAACCAATGTTTGCAGTTCTTACATCAATAGATATAGAGCATATGAATACATACAAAAATTTATATGATATAACTTCAACTTTTAATACCTTTTTAAATCAACTACCGTTTTACGGAAAAGCATTTGTTTGTATTGATGACAAGCAGATAGCCTCTTTATTGCCACTTAATCAAAATAATTATATTACATACGGTTTTTCAGAAAAAGCTGATTACCAAATTACTAATATTATTTTTGAAAAGAATAAAACAATTTATTCACTTTTTATAAAAAATTTTAAAGAAACTTATAATATTACACTTGCAATTCCTGGAGAGCATAATGCCCTTAATAGTGTAGCTGCTCTAGCTGTTGCAATTGAAGCAGAAATACCTTTAAACGATGCAATTTTATCTTTATCAACTTTTCAAGGAGTCGACAGAAGATTCACATATCGAGGAATGTATAAAAACATAGAAATCTTTGATGACTATGGCCATCACCCTACAGAAATACTCTGTACCTTAAAAAATGCAGTTCGACAAGCCGATAAAAAACCTCTTACTATCATCTTCCAACCCCATCGTTACACGCGAACTCAAAGCTTATGGGATGATTTTAGTACTATTTTTATTAATACAAAAATAGATCATTTAATTATTACAGATATTTATAGTGCAGGCGAAAAGCCAATACCAAATATTACAAGCAATAATCTAGTTAAAGAAATTCGTAAGCATAATCCTTCTTTTACAGTCGATTATGTTCCTTATGAAGATAATCACAGCTCTCTTATTTCTTATATTGAAAAAAATATTCCCAATAACGGAGTATTACTTCTTCAAGGAGCTGGATCTGTAAGCAAAATCACACGATCTCTTTTATAAAATAAGCTCTAAAACAACATTTTCAAACAAACTATTGATCAATACATGCTATATATCTTAACTTATTAGAAGAAAGGTTATATAAAAATTGATTAAATGGAGATTGTTATGAAAAAGAATATAAAGTTACTATTTGCAATTACAGCATTAGCCCTATCGTCAATAATAGTAATGTATCACAAAACTGATCCTAAAAAAATTATAAGCTTAAAAAGCTATTTCTCATCCAATAATGAATGTCAAAAATCTTGTAAAAAAAATTGTAATGCATGCCATTCTTGCAAAAAAAACATTCCCGACAAAAAACAATCTACTCTCAACAGTACGCTGAAGAAAAAAAGAAAGCCTAATTGCGCTGCAAATTACACATCAAAAGAAATAAAAAAAACAGAACCGTCAGACCATAACAAAATCAAAGAACGATCAATTTATAGAAAACAGTATGGCCAAAGATTTAAAGAAAAATTTGCTCAAAAAAAAGTCGAACAAAAAAATTAATAGAATATGAATAAAAGGGGGTTTTTATGAATAAAAAAATAAAAATAATAAGCATATTTTTAATTAGTTCATCAATTTATGCAGAAGAAATGAATCAGCAAACATTACAAAACTTTGATATTCAATTATCTCTTATGACTAATAAATTGCATGATATTTATGAAAAATTAAATATGTTATACGATGGCCTTAATCCATTAATAAACATTCTACAAAGACAAACTATGCCATCACAAGATCATTCTCAAATCAACACACCAGCAACAAATATTGTATCTACAATAAATAATCAACTTGCTACAATTAATGAATCTCATGAAAACACAAATGAAATTTCTCAAGAAGATGGTAACGATCATTCTGCTTTAATAGATAATGATCCTGCAACGGCAGATCAAATGCCTGTAGAAAATGAAACTACTCAAACCACAGCAACTACAACAATAGAAAATACCGAACAACCATCTCAAATAAATTTAGATAGCAATCAAGTTGAAACAGAATTTAATCAACCAATAATGGCTACAGACCAAAATAATATGCAACAAGAAAATGCTATTGAGTTACCAAAAGAAGCAACAGTCTTAGGAGAGGCAACTACTACCGTAATGTAATTTTAAAAATAAAAAATGGAGATCAAAATGAAGCTAAAAAAATTAATTAATTTGTTTGCAATGCTTATTCTTATTGCATCTACCAATTTAGAAAGTAGAGGTGGTGGATTTGGAGCAGGTTTCGCAGGAGGTTTGTTTGGTGGAATGATGGGTGGCGCAATGATGAATGGAAACAATCGCAATAATCAACCTACCATTATTTATGTAAATTCTGATGGGTCAAATTCAGCTAACCGCAATGATAAAAATTCCAAAAAAGAAAATAAAAGGAAATATAAACAAAAGAAAAACGAAGAAAATGACCAAAATTAAAATACCAACTATTTTATTATTTTTCAGTATTATATTTTTCTTTAACACATTGCATACTATCTGCAATAACAACGAGCTATGTGGTTTTCATGGAGGTAAAATTCGTAGGCCAAGTTTAGTTAATGATGAACTTTATCTAAATCCACATTGCTATAAAAGAAACGAATATTGTCCATGCTTGGAAAATTCATACATCATTATTTATAAAGATAACGATAAAAAAGAAAAAAAAAGAAAGGGTAGCAATGATTAAAAAAACAACTAATGTTTTTTATTTTGCAGCATTATTATACAGTTACAATCTTATATCTGCTTCTAATGTTTCTACTCCAGGAGCAATGTCAGCACCTTTAATTCTATCTACAATTCCAGTTGAAGGTCTTCCTGAAAATATAACAGTTGCTCATGATTATGTTGCAAATGAAAATGTTTTAAATTGTTTTCATTACTTATTAGATTTATCAGGATCTATGAAAAAGCCTGACAAAAAAGCCTACGAAGATAAAAAATTGTTTTTTAATAAAATTCGTGCAGCTCTTAACAACCTACTAATTGCTCTAAGCGCACCAGGCTTTACTGCATATTTAGAAGCACGAGATAAAGGTAGAAAAAATGCTCAAAACCCGCAAGATCTTGCTAGTAATTTTGCCAATGCATACACAACTAACCAATCAGATGCTGATTTAGTAAGAACATATGTACAAGAACTTATTGTTGCATTCACCACAACATTTAATTATGAAATGCTCGTAGCTACACTTGGTGAAAACAGTGAAATTACATTAAGAAAAAGACTTGTTCCTTGCATCAATATTCTTATGAAATTATTAGAATAAAATTAAACATATGAAACAACAATTTCGACCAAGACAGATGCAGAAGCATTCCAAAAATGTTTAGAATTTTTTAAAGAAAAAACCGCATGCTTATGTGGTTTTTTTGCATATATTACAGAAAAATTTTTGTCAGTATAAAAAACTATTATAACCCAACCAAATCTTACCAAATCATTTTTATAAAAAGAAAAAACATCATCATAAGACTGTGCAGACGTATAAGTAACATGGCGATTGTTGTTACTATCTAAAGACTCTGTAAAAGAAGAAGCTGCAAGAGCTATTGGTATATCTATCAAACGAGCTTGAATATTTTTTGCTGAAATTTTTTGCGTTACATTAATATCAGCTTTTTTTATATCAAAAGATTGAAGGCGTAAAGCTTTTAAATCTTGAGAAGGGGTAACAAAAGCTCCCCCTTCATTATGATTTATTTCTACTTTAGAGGCCTTTGATTCTTTATTTTTTATATCATTACGATGCAGGCATCCTGATAAAAAAACAAGACCAAACAAGAAAAGGAAATTCATTACATCTATATTCTTAATTACTCTGCAACAGAGTCATTTTCTACAGAAGTAGTTTCAACTGCAGAAGACTTTGTTTGAATATTAAGATTTCTTGCAGCAGTTTCTTTTTGACGATTCTTTGCTTCTTTAGTCAAAATCTTTTCTTTTACGCGAGCTGACTTACCAATACGATCACGCATATAGTAAAGCTTAGCTCTACGAACATCACCCTTACGCAAAACTTCAATTTTTTCAATAACAGGAGAATAATAAGGATAAATTCGTTCAACAGCTACAGCATCTGCTCCAATTCTACGAACAGTAAACGTGCTTGACGCTCCATTGTTATGAATTGCAATTACGTCACCTTCAAAAATTTGTGTTCTCTTTTTTGCACCCTCAACAATCCATTGAGAGACTTCAATAGCATCTCCAATTTCAAATTTTGGAAAATTTCTTTCAACAATTCCAAGATCGCGAATTGTTTCTCTTGTAAGCTTAGTAGCTTTCATAAGGCATTCCTTTACTGTTTGATCTTTACTGCTTGTTTTTCAGTAAAATATTTTTTTTACAAATAAACTTCATTATATAACAAAAGCATTGATCTGACTAGTCTGATCTAAAGCTATATTTACCCAACCATCGATCAAAAATAATAGCCGCAGCAGACCTAACTGATAAATGATTAAAATCAGAAAAACCTTCCAAAGGCCCTAATAAATAATCACAACGATTAATAAGCTCAGAACTCAACCCCTGAGCTGTTCCAAAAATAAAAAGGACTGGCCTTTCTTGAGCCCATACAACAGCTTGATCGTTATATGAAATGGGAATACATCCATGAACATTTTTTGCTGATGTTCCAACAATAATCGGCTTTTTACCCTCTTGTATTTCTATAGCAGCAATAACACTTTCTAAAGAATCTTTAAGCTCGACTTTAGAAACAGCATCTGCACGATTTTTATTATAATCAACTCCAGACTCATCCCAAAATTGCAAAATCTTCATAACAATTTTTTGCTGATCTATAAGAGGAGTTACTACAAAATAATTTTTAACTCCATAAGTTCGAGCAGATCTTGCAATATCATGAACATCAATAGATGTTACCGATGAAGTTCCAACCGCCCCTTGAACCATCACTTGACTATGCATAAGAGCACAATAATGTGATGGTATAAATTTTATTACTTGATCAACATCCTTCTTTTGCACGCAATGAGAACGAACCCAATCAAAATGATTTTTAACAGATTCTTTAACAGCATACTCAGTACGCCATTTTTCCATCTCAGCGTGATTACCATTTAAAAGAACTTCTGGAACCGCCCTATCTTTCCAAACACGAGGAACCGTATAAGTTGGAAAATCTATAAATGGACCTGAAAAAGAATCTTGAATAACCGACTCTTCACGACCAACAACACCAGGAATATATCGAGAAATTGCTTCTAACATTACCATGACAGGCAGATCACCACCCATTAAAACAAAATCACCTATAGAAACTTCAAGATCTGCATACTCATCATGAACGCGCTGATCAATACCCTCATAACGACCGGAAAAAAAAGCTATATGTTTTTTTTCTTTTAAAATCTGAGCAAGAAAAAACGCCATGCGTTGATCAAATTTTTTACCCTGAGGAGTTAAAAAAATTTTAAAAGACAAACCATGAATTGCATCCTGTGCATTAATAGCACGCTCAACAACATCCGGTTTAATAACCATACCAGAACCATGCCCTGCAACAGGACTATCTATATGCTCTTTCGGCTGACAAAAAGAAGAGAACGCCTGAACATCAAAGGTAACTCCTGCATGCTCACGCGCTCTTTTTATTAAACTTGTTTTTAAAAACTCTGAATAGAGATCTGGAAAAACAGTTAAAACTGAAACTTTCATAAGCTCATTATTCTTGAGCCGCAGTTACCTCTTGTTGAACTTCAGCTTTTTCAGCCTTTTTAACAACCTGAGCTACCGCCTTTGTTTCTACACCTGATGAACGCTTATGCTGACGTTGTAATTTAACAACTGTCGCACTCATCTGAGCACCTTTTTCAACCCATGATTGAATTTTTTCAGCATGAAATTGAACCAACTCACCTGAAAGTGGGTTATATGTACCAAGATTCTCTAAGAAAGCACCATCTCTTTTACTGCGTTTGTCTATTGCGACTATTCGATACATAGGAGCTTTTTTCTTTCCCATGCGAGCGAGTCGTATACATACTGCCATGCATTAATCCTTCTAAAACGTTTTTAAGCTCAAATACAAGAAACATAAGTGTAGCACACATTGCAAATATCGCAAGTATCGATATAATCAACACGTTATCTTTTTATTTTACAGCTTATTTTTTATTGAATTTTACCATCAAAATAGAGGCCGCTATGACAAAGCCATTGTTTTACGACACTCAGCTTCATCCAAAAACACTCCTTATCGCCGTTGATGCTCCTTATACCAAAGCAGCAAACATTCAAACTTATTTTGATGAGTTTTTACATCTTGTAGAATCTAACGAAATACCCTATGAAAATATTATTTACGTAAAATTACGATCAATCGATAAGGGACATTTTTTTACAAAAGGTAAAATGGAAGAAATTCAAGCTCTTTGCGATGCTGAAAAATATGAAGAGATTATAATTTCTGACCAATTAACTCCACTGCAAGAAAGAAATTTAAGCGAACTCTTAAATTGTAAAGTATTCGATCGCACTCAACTTATTTTAGAAATTTTTGAAAAATCAGCTCACTCTGCAGAAGGAAAAATGCAAGTAGCGATTGCTCTATTTAAACATCAAAAATCAAGAGTTGCTGGAAAAGGAATTCTCATGAGCCAGCAATCTGGTCGTATAGGAAACAAAGGGCCTGGAGAAACTGCAAAAGAAAGAGAACTTCGTCATCTAGAAGAACAAGTCAACAGACTACAACGACAACTTAAAGATATTCAAAAAAATCGCGACACCCGAGCAAAACAAAGAATTGTTAATAACGTCTTTCAAATATGTTTAATTGGTTATACCAATTCAGGAAAATCAACAATCATCAATCAATTAACAAAAGCAGATGTACTTGCTGAAGACAGGCTTTTTGCAACACTTGATACTACAACACGAGAAATTTTTATTGATGGAAAAAAGAAAGGGGTCATATCAGACACTGTTGGTTTTATTCAACAATTACCGCATTTACTGATTGATGCTTTTAAATCAACACTGAGCGAATTAAAACACGCTGACCTACTACTTCACATTGTTGACATGGCAGATCCTGACTGGGAAAATCATATTCATGTTGTACACGAAATATTAGAAGATCTCCAAGTAGATAAACCAATGCTTTATGTTTTTAATAAAGCCGATATGCCTGAAGAATTACATGCTCCAATAACCTTGCGTGAAAAATATCAACCTCATGTTACTATCAGTGCAAAAACTAAAGATGGTATTGAGCCTCTTATTGAATCATTAAGACATTATAAAAAATAATTTCTTTATATACTTGACTTTATTTTAAGGCAAAGTTAGAAAAACAGGCATCTATAATTTAATTTCATAAAGGAGAGATTATGAATGCCTTACAAAGTTTACTTTGCCTTAGTCTGTTAATGCCGTTTCTAAATCATGCAGCCGGAAAACAAGAGGTTTATTTTGAAAAAAGAAGATCAAAAAAAACATCTCCTGCTATTACAACAGAATCTACTAGCCAGCAAGAAATATCGAATACTCTTAAATCCTCTAATCCAGAATTTAAACGACAAGAAAGTTTTGATGTTGTAGATAGTAAAGAAACCGAAAATTCATCTCGAGAAATTACTGAAAACATATCTCCTGAGAAAAAATCCATACGTGATGTTATGTTTCAAAACCCTTCACAATATGCAACTCCATATAAAGGCACAAAATATAAAATCCATACACCATCAGAAGAAGAAGTAAAAAAAACAAGAAAAGATGGAGAAGTATTAACACCTGAAGAACTTACAACATTATCAGTCAATAAAGAATTACATAAAAAAAAGTTTGCAGAAGCTGTTTTATTCGGCATTACTCAAAATAAAGCAGTCATTAAACTTAAAGAAACCACAAAAGAACACACTTCAAATCCTGTAGAAGAAGTTTTTGAATCTTTAGAAGTGACATTTGATACTCAAACACAAGGACAAAACCATATAGATTTAAGCACATATCAATTAACAACTGAGCAAAAAGAATGGCTCAAAAATTTAATGCTAATACTAAATTTTAAAAAAGATGAAATTATTAAAGCTCCTAAAACTTTAAGAACTAAAGAATTTTTTGAAGCTCTTCGAAAAATAAGAGAAGAAACAAGAAAGTATAAAGACCGTCTTGAAGCACAAACAAAACCGATTGCTTTTGAAATTGCAAGGAGCGGTTTATTTGGAAGTAGCAATCCAAAATTAACATGTGATTATCTTCATGAAATGACTCTACTTAAACCATTAGATTTAAAACTAGAAACATCAGAAGAAGATAAAAAAATAAAAATAGATGAACGAAACGAACAAACAAAAGAAACTCGTACTAACTTACAAGAAAAACGCAGACTCTACATTGAAAGTTCTATGAATAATAAAAGAATTAAAAATTACTCAGATCGTCGTAATATAATGCTCGTTACATTATGCGATGAAATGTCTAAAGATTTTGGAGAAGATACAAGATCAGTTACTAAAAGACTAAATTTTTTAATTTAAAAATTATTAGTAAAAAGTAAAAGGGACTGTTTTAAAACAGTCCCTTTTACTTTTTAACTTTTTTAAATTATTATTTAATAAAAAATTGACTATTTTTATTAATAAAGAAAAAAACTATGGAAAATACATTCATTTTAAATATCTTATTTATACTTTCTTTTTATAACCTACAAGCATCTGATCAAGAACCTTGGAGATTTAAAGATATAAAGAGAGTATGCACACAAGCTATTCAACATATTAATCACATTGATAACCAACTTGATTCATATATATTTAACGATAAAATCATTGAAAATATATATAGAATTAAAATTTTCAATAATGAAATAGATCAAAGCAGTCAAAAATACTCAGAGGATGAAAGTCTTCTAATAAATCATTTTAGAAAAAGATTGCAAGCTCTAATTAATAAACATCTTATATAAAATATTTACTTTCCCTTCTCTTATTTTGTAGTTCTATAAGAATTAATTTTCAAAATATTAATAGATCAATTTTGAAATATGTAATTTTTAATTCCAAAGAGAAGGGAAAGTATCATGAAAAAAATACTTTTTTCGATTACAATCCTCTTGGCATCACACAAAAGCTACGGACTAAGTAAAAAAACGTCTCATAATCAATTTAATCATATATATGCACCAGAACCAACATCTACTCAAACAACTCACAATCCTCCAAAAAAATTATGGGAAAGTTCTTTAAGCACAACAGACGATAAAGGACCTATTAAAGTTGTTCTTTTTAATGAAGAAACTGGTCAAATTATTGAAAATGTTACAAAAGCAAAAGACCTGCCCTATCCTAAAGTTCCACAATCTACTCCTACTGAAACAACACTTACTCGTAAAGATCACACAAAAATGTCATTCAGAAATTATAGTTCTGAAACACTCAAAAGCGACTATGAATTAGAAAGTGATGATGATGATGAAACATATGAAACAATAAGTCGTAAAGTGATTTCTTCAGAATCAATATATCCACCACTTCCTAAATCTTTACCCTTATCTATACCTTCATCACATCGAACTTATTCTTTAACTACAAACCATGATGAATCTTCAAGTGATGATTTTCATAACGCAACTCAACTTTTAACCCCCTCCGCACCTCCAGCGCCAGAAAGTTATTACTCGACTCCAGAAAAAAAACATCACCGTCAAAGGTCTGCTTCTGATGGAACAATAAAAACTATATTACAAAGTGAATACAATGCTGCACCTCCATCTTATGAAGATAGTAAGGATAATGGTCTTAAAAGAACAAAAACTAATCCTTTATTAAATTTTACAGAAAAAAGAGCAGAAGAGATTCAAAAAAGTTTAGAACAATTACAAAAAGATCTTGATGAAAAAATTACAGAAATAGAAACTTTACAACAAACCCCTTATGAAGATAGACAAGCATCTTTTTTACAAAGAGTTTTTCTTTCAACAAAAAAACAAGAAGCTAAATCTTTAAAAGAACAAGATAAAGAAAGACAAAAAAAAATTGATCCTTTACAAAATGAAGCTATTAAACTTGCAAGTACTATAGGAGCTATTAAAAAAAAGTTGGGCAAACAATAATTAAACAATATGCATCAAACCATAGTCAAAATTAATACTTAAGTTATACTGCTCACCTATGGAAACAAAAAAAATACATCAACAAAATCTTAATATTGAACAACAAAAAGCGGTTCTTCATACACAAGGGCCGCTTTTAGTTATTGCAGGTGCAGGATCTGGAAAAACACGGGTCATAACTCATCGCATTACTCATATGATTCTTAATCATAATGTTGATCCAAAAGCAATTATCGCCCTTACGTTTACCAACAAAGCTGCACAAGAAATGAAAGAGCGTATAAAGAATAGCCTTAATAATAATTATACACTTCCATTTATTGGAACATTTCATTCTTATTGCTTATATTTACTACGAATGCATAAAGAATTACTTCCTTTTGAGACATTTTCTATTTTTGATGAAGATGACAAGCATTCGCTTCTTACACGACTTCTTAAGCAAAGTCCCTTATATAAAAAGCAAACAGCACAACAACTTTCTTATCTGATTTCAAAATTAAAAAATCAAACCATTGATGAAAGAATTCAACTTTCATCAATACAAGATCCTCATGTACACAATATTGTTACAATGTATGAAAAAGAAAAACGAGCAAGTAATTCTTTTGATTTTGATGACCTTCTTTTAGAAGGAGCTCGATTATTACAAAAATATGAATCTGTACGAGTATGGCATCATAAATTTATTAAACATATTTTAATTGATGAATACCAAGATACTAATCATGTTCAACATGAACTTTTAAAATTAATGAGTCTTTCAAAAGAAAAAGAACTTGCAATTGACTCTGTATGTGCAGTTGGAGATGAAGACCAATCTATTTATTCATGGCGTGGTGCTACCGTTGATAATATCATGCATTTTCAGAATGATTTTAAAAGTACAACTCTTATAAAAATGGAACAAAATTATCGTTCCAAAGAACCAATATTAAAAGTTGCTAACACTGTTATTGAAAATAATAATAATCGTAATGAAAAACAATTATGGTCTGACCATAAAGGATCTGATTGCGTAAGAGCATTACAATGCCTTTCTGGATATCAAGAAGCTGATATTATTGCTCGCTATTGCGAATTACTTAATGAAGTTAAAGAATTAACATCATCTGCTATTTTATATCGAACTCATTTTCAATCTCGATTAATTGAAGAAGCTCTCATAAAATATGGCATTCCTTATACCATAATTGGAGGAATAAGATTTTATGAACGAAAAGAAATTAAAGACATTGTTGCATTTATACGATTAATTAATAATCCATTTGATAAAATTGCATTTAATCGAATAATAAATTGCCCTGCCCGTGGACTTGGAGATGTTTTTCAAGAACTATTTTTAACTCACTGGTCACACGAACCTCTTTTTAATGTTCATCAAATAAGCGAAAAGTTATTACAAAAAAAATTAATAACAGGATCAAAAGCAAAAGCATTAGAATCGTTTTTAGCAATTTTTAAAGATATTAAATCAACAGATAGCGCCCCAGAAGCAGTCACTCAAATTATCAACAACAGTAACTATATCCAGCATTTAAAAGAGACTTATGAAAAAAATGAAGCTCAAGAAAGAATAGAAAATTTACAAGAATTCTTAAATGCTGCTCATTTTTTTGCAGGGCAAGGTAAAGAAACATTAGAGCACTTACTTAATGAAATTTCTTTACTACAAGAAAAAACTGATAAGGACCAAGGTTCTACCGGCGTAATACTTATGACCATTCATGCAGCAAAAGGACTTGAATTTAAGCATGTTATCATAACAGGAATGGAAGAAAATCTTTTTCCTTCAAGTAGATCTCTTGTCTCCCAAGAAAGCCTTGAAGAAGAGCGCCGTCTTTTTTATGTAGCAATTACACGGGCTCGTAACAATCTACTTATTACTCATGCAAAATTTAGACAAACTTACGGATCTATGGAAGAGCAAATTTCATCACGATTTATTGATGAAATACCAAGATCATATTGTAAATTTGACTATGCAGGAAATTGGCAAATGCATGAAGTTAAAAATTATTTTTCTCAATGGTTAAAAATTGAAACAATGTCCTCTAATGTTATGACTTTTTCTACCTACCCACATCAAAGAGATTTAGAAGCAACCATTAATCATAAAGGTTCAGCTTATGTCACTTCTGAATCTCAATCATCATCTAAAAAAACACATCTTGGATTTAAAAAACATCAAACAGTAAAACACCCTAAATTTGGACTCGGAATTATTCAATCTATTGAAGAAAAAAGAGAAAAATCTTTAATTTCTGTACGCTTTAAAGATGGACTAAAAATTATTGATTCATCTTTTTTAACAATTGCTTAAATATTATTACGAAATAAGGTTGCAACGCGAAATCCTTTAAATTGATCATATTGCTGAGTTTCAGAAACGTATCTAACAACCGATATTGTAAATAACAAACTTAAAGATAACGCTGTTAACACAGGGAAAAATTGAGACATTCTACGATTGAAATTTGATATATATCGTACAAACACTTTGTTCATAAGGCTTCCTCTCTTTTATATATTTTTTAGATAAAGAAGAAGTCTATCACAAAGCACTTTTCAAAATAAATAATTAAGTTATAAGGTGTATCAATCAACCTTATAACTTAATTTTCTTAAAAAAATTAACGAACAGGCATATCATCACTATTCTGGTAAGAAAAATCAAGCCTCCTTGGCTGCGCAAGCACTCTTGTTACATTTAAAAGAGCTAGTATTTGCTCTGGATTCAAATCTGCAGGAACGTCAACTAATCTAAATCCTCTACCAGTTCTTCGGAGCATTGGTGGCTCAGCTGGAGTACCTGTTGTTGGAGGAGTCACCGTTCCACTCTCTTGTCTATTTGAATCATTCAAAACCGATTGGTTTTGTGAGGCATTATCAGAACAAATTAAAGGACTACTACTTATAATTATTAATGCTATATATATTTTTTTCATATTATTTCCATAATAAATGCATAACTTCTTTTACCTCTTTTAACGTTTGCTGAGTTATTTCATCTGCCTTTTGAGTTCCTTTTAATAAAATGTTTTTAACCTCATCTGAATTTTTTTCAAAAAACTCTCTTTTTGCTCTAATAGGTTCTAAAAATTCTTGCATAACCTCAATTAAATAATTTTTAACTTTCATATCACCAAGGCCCCCACGTTGATAATGATCTTTAAGCTCTTGTATAAAATTTTGATCTGAACCAAAAGCATCAAGATATTCAAAAACTGTATTACCTTCTATCCTACCTGGATCTTCTACTTTAATATGAGTAGGATCGGTATACATACCCTTAATTTTTTTAACAACTATATCTGCAGAATCTGAAAGATATAATGCATTACCTAATGATTTACTCATTTTTGCCTGACCATCTAAACCCGAAAGACGAGCATATTTTGGGATTAATGCTTGAGCTTCTACTAAAACATCTTTTTTATACAAACGATTAAATGATCGTACAATTTCATTAGTTTGCTCAATCATAGGAAGTTGATCTTCTCCTACAGGAACAAGTGTTGCTTTAAAAGCTGTAATATCTGCTGCTTGACTAACTGGATAACATAAAAAACCTGCTGGTAAGCTTTTTCCCATTCCTTTTTGTTTTATTTCTGTTTTTACTGTTGGATTTCTTTCGAGTCGAGCAACTGTTACTAAATTCATATAATACATAGTCAATTCTGAAAGTGCTGAAAGTTGTGATTGTAAAAGAAATGTTGTTTTTTGAGGATCAAGACCAACAGATAAATAATCATACATAACCTGCATAACATTATCATGAACTTTTTCTGGCATTTCATAATAATCAGTTAACGCTTGCAAATCAGCAATCATAACAAATTGCTGACATGTATCTTGAAGAACAATTCTATTTTTTAATGAACCAATAAAATGTCCTACATGAAGTGGACCTGTAGGACGATCACCTGTTAAAATTATTTGTTTCTTCACACAAACACTTTCTTTTAAATCTTAAAACACTTATAACACAATCAAATAAAGCCATATTAAAGCTTTTTTAATATTTTGCATATTAATAGAAAAGCAACAATCGACATCTAAACTTTTTTTTGTATACAGTTACATATCATTTATTGGTCATTATTTAAATCAAGGAACATATATGATCAAAGAAATATTATGGCCTTTTTCAATATTTTGTTGGCAAGATATAGCAGAAATACTCATTATTTTTTTCACTATTTTATATATTTCTTATTGGTTTAAAAAAGACAAAGAAAAACCACTTGTTTTATATTTATATAGCTACTTATTTATATTTTTTATAACTGATTTTTTTCAAATGGAGACTATTAATTTTATACTACTAATACTTTCTCCAATTGCACTTAGCATATTAATTCTTATGCATAAAGAAACGCTTCAAAAAAACTTCATTGCTCTTCATACAATTAACGGCAATCATCAAATTAATCATGTTGATTGGCCAGAAATTTTAATACAAGCAACGCTTTTTGCCTCTAATAAAAATATCAGCCTTATGTGCATTATTGAAAATAATGATTCACTTGTAGGATTTACCAAAAAAACAATTCATTCTTTAGAAGCTCCTATATCAAAAGATTTACTTGAAGCGCTAACAACAAGCACTTTTTATAATCAAGATAATTTTATAACTATTAATCAAAATGGAAAAATTATAAGTATTAATGACTCATGGGAAAAATCATCAATTGATTCTTGGCTAAGTAAAGAAATAAAAGAAAAAGATCAATGGATACAAGATGGAATATTTTTTACAACAAAAACAGATGCTTTTATTTATAGACATAATCCTTCATCAAGAAATTATACTATTATTCATAAAGGAAAATTAAAAATTAACATAACAACTGAATTGGTATTACAAGAAATACGTCAATATATCAATGCCCCAATAATACCTAATAAACCTAAAGGAACCGTCTATGGCTCTCATCGCCAAAAATCATCTTTTGAACAATCTTTGTCTTAGCATCTTTGCATTGATTTGCTCATATGGATTATGGAATACATTAAGCAGATCTGCAAAAATAAATGCCAAAATTACTTTACCTATTTTTTTTTACAACAGGTCAGATTCAAAAATAGAAGCTCCAGAAACAATCGACGTTACAGTTTATGCAAAAAGATCTTTAATTAAAAATATGCTTTACACATCAAGTATTAATATTGATGAAAACGATCTAAAAAATGGTATTAATACTATACTTTTAAACAAATCAATGTTTGATATACCAATTAATAGTACTTTGATAAAATATAATCCAACGCTCACAGTAATACGTAAAACAATACCCTAAGGAATAATCATGAGCACATCATTTTTTGGAACAGATGGCATAAGAACAAAGTTTGGAAAATCTCCTTTAACACCCTATGAATTGATGCAGTTAGGATTTGCTATTGGGCACTGGATAATAGAAAAAAAACAAAAAAAAACAATTCTTTTAGGCCATGACACACGTATTTCATGTGACATTTTAAAATCTGCGTTAAAAACAGGTCTTCTTCATCATAATATTACCATTTATGATGCATCTGTAATTCCTACACCAGCTTTATACTATGCAGTAAAAACAAATCCACGTTATGATATTGGAATAATGATTACAGCATCTCATAATGAATATGAAGACAATGGAATAAAAATTATAACAAAAGAAGATGGAAAGCTAACTGCACAAGATGAAGAGATGCTTATGAACCTTTATCATTCAGTTTCTTTATCCAAAAATTATAATTCGCTCGGTTCTATTGTAAACGATAATGACGCATTATCTTATTACATTAATAGCATAATTAAAAAATTCTCTTCTCATTTTATGGAAGGAGTTACTATAGCACTCGATTGTGCACAAGGCGCAATGGTTGTTTGTGCAGAAAAAATTTTCAAGTCTTTAGGCGCTCATGTTATTATGCTGCACAATGAACCTAATGGTAAAAATATAAATCTAAATAATGGATCAGTGCATCCTGAAGCATTGAAAAATGCTGTTATAAAAAATATGGCTCATATAGGCTTTGCTTTTGATGGAGATGGAGATCGAGTAATAACTGTATCACATCAAGCAATAGTTAAAGATGGTGATGATATTACTGCAATATTACTAAACCATCCAGCATATAAAAATGAATCTATCTGTATTGGAACTATTATGACCAATCAAGGGCTTGAAGTGCATTTAAATAATCTTAAAAAAACCCTTTTTCGCACAGCAGTTGGAGATAGAAATGTTATTAATGCAATGGAACAGTATAATGCACTTATAGGATCAGAACCTTCAGGACATGTTATACTTGGAGATTTTTCAAAAACAGCTGATGGAATTTTTACTGCACTAAGAATTGTAGAATCAGTTATTTTAACAGGAAATTGGAATCTTGAATCCTTCAAAAAATTTTCACAGTATTCTATAAATATTCCAATCAATATAAAAAAAGATTTATCTAAAGAACCTTTTGCAACAATAATTAAAAAAAACAAAGAAAAACTTATTAATGGAAGAGTTGTTGTAAGATATTCAGGAACAGAATCTGTATTACGAATTATGACAGAAGGGCCTGATAATGATCAAACAAAAACAATCAATACATTACTTTCAGAAGAACTTTCAAATCTTTTAACCCAGGAATCTCTATGATATTAAATATATTAAAAAAATATTTTGATACAGTAACTCATCTTTTTTTAGCCGGACTTTTTACTCTTCTTCCTATAACAATTACATTATCTTTTTTTATTGCTTCATTTAAATTCATTAAAAATATGCTTGAACCTCTAAAATCAATAAATATCCCATTTTTAATGAATATACCCCATTCTGAAATTATACTTTGCGCAGCTGTTATTATTATTGCAGGACTCTTGCTAAAATCATTACTTTTAAAATCATTTATGGATTTAGGTGAAAGAATATTGTCACAAATTCCTATTTTTAAAACAATTTATACAAGCGTAAAACAAATAACATCAGCATTTTCTCCTTCAGGTGAAAATAATTTCAAAAAAGTAGTACTTGTAAAATTTCCACAAAATCAAACATACGGAATTGGTTTTTTAACAAACGAACTACCATCAGAACTAGCTCCCGAAAAAGAAATACAATTTTACACCGTATTTATACCAACAAGTCCAAATCCAACTTCAGGTTTTTTTATTATTGTTAAAAAAGAAGATTATATTCTTATGGATATAAGCAGCAAAGATGCAATGGCTATGATTATTTCTGGTGGAATGATTCTTCCCAAAAAAGAACTCTCATAAAATGATGATTTATGATATTAGTTAGAAATTACTATCATAAAAAAAATTTATAGAACAACAGATCAAAATGATCTTCTGAACCACCATTTTTAATACGCCATTCAATTTGATATAACATAGAATGAGCTTGTAACAATTTACTTAAAGAAATATTTCTCCAATCTTTTTGTATAAATGAAAAAGGCAATCTATAAGCCATTTTACGAGCATCAATAATATTATTATTTTGTTGCATTATAATTACAAAATAAGCACGCCACATTTGCTCTGCCCAATAAGTAGTCCAAAAAGTTGCAGGATATTGATCTTTAATATTATTCCACATATTCCAAAACGGAATAATTTTTTTAGAAAAAAAATATTGAGAAAGTGTAAATAATGAAGAATCAGAGATAACAATTTTTGGCAACCAATCTCGAATAAAAAGATCAGTATTTTTACCTAAAACCATTGCATAATGAGCAAACATAATAAAATCATCAATCTTTTTAAAAACAACTATTCCACCTGATATTTTTTGAACAGATGAATACTTTAATACAGGATAAAAAAAAGAAATAATAGCTTCTTTATCTTTAATCGTTAATTCTTGATCAAGATTAAATGTATTAATTGAAGAAAAAGATTTTGGTAAATCTTTTATAGCAGAAGATACAATAATACGATGTGGTCCTTTATAAGACTCACAAATATATACTAATTTTGATTGTTCAACTAAAGAAAGATCACTTATTGAACCAAGCCATAATGTGCGAGTCTCTCCCAAAAATGTCGTATTAATTTCAGCCTCGAAAAGCTCTTTAGAATCTAAAGTTGAACTTATATTTTTTAAAATAATAGTATCTATCTTTGATAATCTTTTAAGCAAATCTGTAAAAAACAATCCTGGATATTGAGATTCATAAGTAAAAAAACAAACAGGATATTCTTTATAATTATCTTTTGACAAAAAATCAAAGATTTTTGATATAGACACAAGAAACTCTTTTCAAACTAAACTATCTTCAGAGAGGTTTTTTAACATGCTAATAATAGCATGAGATGCAGATTCTTGCATTAACTGAATTTTTTTCCATTCTATAGGTTTTGATTCGGTTGCGCCTTGAACTTCAATAATTTCACCAGATCCTGTCATAACAAAATTAAAATCAGCATCAATAGATGTATCTTCTTCAAAATCAAGATCTAACAAAATATTTTCACCAGAAAGACCAACAGAGAGAGCGCCAATACTATTTTGTAAAAAACCATCAGGAGGAGTAAAAGGAAATCGTTTATTAATTAAAGCATAGCGTAAAGCACAATATGCTCCAGTAATAGCAGCAGATCTCGTTCCTCCATCTGCTTGAATTACGTCACAATCAACATATAAAGTACGTTCACCTAATAAATCTAAATCTAAAACTGATCGTAATGATCTTCCTATTAAGCGAGATATCTCAATAGAACGACCATCTCTTTTACCAGCGGAAGACTCTCTTTGCATACGAGGAAAAGTAGCACCTGGAAGCATAGCATATTCTGCCGTAAGCCAACCTTTGCCCTTACCTCTCAAAAAAGAAGGGACTCCGTTTTGCATTATTACGGAACATAAAACTTGAGTATTTCCAAGTTTAAAAAGAACGGATCCGTGTGTGTTTCCTTGTACGTTATAAATAACATTTATTTTACGTGCTTGATTACACACACGACCATCAGGTCTACTTTTTAACAAAGTAAATTACCTTATTTTAAACTAATTTAAGACGAATGCGATCGAGCTCTGAATCATACTCAACAACTTCTACTTGCAAGCTTGATCCTAGTGGATATGCCGCTTGTAAATTATTTTGTTTTTCTCTAGGAATCATTGAAATATGAACTAAACCATCTTTTCCAGGAACTAATTCAACAAACATTCCAAAATCGGCAATTCGTTTTACAATTCCATTATAAATGGTGCCTTTTTCTATTTTACCAGCAAGCGTTTTAACCCAACCAACTGCAAGATCAATACCTTGCCCTGGCTGACCAAAAATCTTAACAGTTCCATCATCTTCAATGTCTATTGAAGTTCCAGTCTTTTCGATAATTTCTCTAATAACTTTACCACCGCTACCAATAACAGCGCCAATCTTATCTGTATCTATTTTAAGAGTAACAACTTGAGGAACAAGTTCAGATAATTGACTTTTTGGATGAGACATTACCTTTTTCATCTCACCTAAAATATGAATTCTACCGTCACGAGCCTGAGCAAGAGCTTTTTCAAAAACTTCTCTTAACAGTCCACCCTTATACTTAATATCCATTTGAATTGCAGTAATACCTTTTTCTGTACCTGCAACCTTAAAGTCCATCAGTCCAAAAGCATCTTCAAAACCACTTATATCTGTTAATACAGTAAAGTCTGAAGTCTTTCCTTTTATAAGACCCATAGCAACACCACCCACCATATCTTTGATAGGAATACCACCGTCAAGAAATGCCATAGTTGCACTACATACTGTAGCCATAGAGCTTGAACCATCAGATTCTAAAATATCTGAAACAATTCTTATGGTGTAAGGGAAAGAATCTTTATCAGGAAGAATATATTTAAAAGATGAAGCAGCCAAATGACCATGTCCAACTTCACGTCTATTTGGAGCTCTTAATCCTCGAGCTTCTCCAACTGCAAATGCAGGGAAATTATAGTGAAGCATAAAAGATCCATCAACTTCTCCACCCATAATATCTTCTATTTTTTGCTCATCTTGACCACTACCAAGAGTCAATGTCGCCAAACTTTGAGTGTTACCACGAGTAAACAAAGCAGAACCATGAACAAATGGTAAAAAACCTACTTGAGTTTCAATAGAACGTACTTCTGTATATCCTCTACCATCAATACGTTTACCTTGTTTACATATAATTTCTGTAACACGTTCTTTTAATTCTTGATCAAAAATATATTCAAAAATTGCTTTCTTTTCTTCCCCATATGAAACAATCTCATTAGCAAAATGAGTGAAGAAATCATGCTGCAACTTTTTCATAGCATCGCTACGCTCTACCTTTGGCTTATTAAACAATGGAGCCACACGCTCATCGCTTAAAAAATCAAATGCTTTATTTTCCCATTCATCCCAATTAATACCAAAATCAGATGATTCTTTAGAAATTTCATTATTAGCAAAGATTTCTTTCTGCCATTCAACTTGCTCTTTAATAGAAGCATGCGCTAAAAATAAAGCATCTACTAATTCTTGTTCAGATATTTCATTAGTTGCACCTTCAACCATACAAATACCTTCATAGGTACCAACAACAATAATCTTAACATCTGATTCAAGACTTTGTTCATAAGTTGGATCTATTACCCATTTACCATCTAAACGGCCAACTTCAGCTATTCCAACAGGACCCATAAAAGGAATATGTGATGCGCAAAGAGCAATCGAAGCTGCCAATGGAGCTAACGAATGTGGGGTATGCTCTTTATCAACAGAATATACTGTTACAACAACTTGAACTTGATTAAAATAATCTTTTGGGAAAAGAGGACGAATTGCCCTATCAATAATACGAGAAGTTAGAACCTCTTTATCAGAAGATTTCCCTTCTCGCTTAAAATACCCGCCAGGTATTTTACCTACCGCACAAAATGGCTCTCTATAATCAACCGAAAGTGGGAAAAATCCTGGGAATCCTTCAGCTTGAGCTGACACCACTGTTGCTAATAAAACTGTACCACCTTGTTGCAAAAGCGCAGAACCATGAGCCTGACGAGCTAATGCATTAATTTTCACCGAGTAGCCACGACGTGGCAATGTAAATATACCTTTAGACATATCTTGTCTCTCTAATCGTTTTTTATGAAGAGACTTAAGCTTTTTTACTATTCAATACATCAACTACTTTAGTATATGTATCAAAATCAGTTCTCTTCAAATAAGTTAAAAATTTCTTCCTTGTAGCCACTTTTTTCAAAATACTACGACGAGAACTAAAGTCCTTGTCATGCTGGCTAACATGAGCAGTTAAACGCACAATATCATCTGTTAATGCTATAATTTGAACTTGTGCAGAACCTGTATCTTTTTCATGCTTTTTCATAAAAATCTCAATCTTTACCTAAAATAAATACTTAAACCAATATTCCATCTATGTGGTAGGCGCGAGCGGGATTGAACCGCTGACCCCTGCTACGTCAAAGCAGTGCTCTACCACTGAGCTACGCGCCTCACACTATTATCTAACTAATTTCAATTACATACGAAAAAATGAATTTTCGCGCATCTTTTGCTCTTCTTCACGAGCCCTACGTTCTAAATCAGAAATATCATCACCTAGATATTTTTTCCTAAATGATGCAACTCCTGTACCTGCTGGAATAAGCTTTCCAATAGTTAGATTTTCTTTAAGACCATAGAGATTATCTATTTTCCCAGAAATAGCAGCTTCCGTCAAAATACGTGTTGTTTCTTGGAACGATGCCGCTGAAATAACACTTTCTGTACTTAAAGATGCTGTAGTAATACCCATCAATATTGGAGTTGCTGTTGCAACTTTCTTACCCTGTTCACGTATAGCTTGATTTACTTGTTTAAAGTGAATTTTATCAACACGATCACCTATCAAGAAATCTGTATCGCCAGGATCAGTCACACGAACTTTACGCATCATCTGACGAACAATAATTTCAATATGACCATCACTGATATCAACATTTTGCAACTTAAATATTTGTTGAATATGATCAACAATATAATGTTGCAAATGATCTGCGCCTAAAATACGCAATAAATCATGTAGAACAGGCTCACCAGAAGTCAAGTGATCACCAGCACTTACCACATCACCTTCTTGGACATTAATTTGCTTTCCTCGAGGAACAAGATACTCATGTACAGTTCCTGTATCAGAAGTAACAACTAATTTACGCATACCTCTATAAAGACCACCAAATGAAACTACGCCATCAGAATCTGCTAAAATAGCTGCTTCTTTTGGAGCTCGAGCTTCAAATAATTCTGCTATTCGAGGCAATCCACCAACAGTAATATCTTTAGATTTTGATGTTTCACGAGGCATACGAGCAATTGCATCACCAGCTTTAACTTCAGCACCATCTAACACAGAAACATATGCTCCTGAAGGAAGATAATAATGAGCGACTTCATTACCTTGTTTATCAAGAATAATAAATCCTGGCTGATATTTATCACTTTTATGCTCAAGAACAATTTTAGCTGTAGACTGAGAGTTTTCGTTATATTCTTCTTGAATAGTAACATTGTTAATAAGATCAACGTACTGAATAGTACCTTCTTTTTCTGTTAAAATCACAGATGCGTTAATATCCCATTCAACAAGCTTATCACCTTTATTAACTTTTTGACCTTGCTCTACCAATAAAATAGATCCATAATCAATAATATTATGTTGCATTTCTCGTCCATCAGCAGATCTTAAAATAAGCTCTGCTTTACGACTTAGAACAATATTTTTACTATCTCGTGTAAGAATACTTCTTACTCCACGAAACTCCACAATACCATCATGTTTAGCATAAAATGCTGATTGAGTTGCCTCACCACTTGCAGTACCCCCTACGTGGAAAGTTCTCATAGTAAGCTGCGTACCAGGCTCACCAATTGATTGCGCTGCAATAATACCTGCAGTCACACCAACATCTACAATTTCGCAACGAGCTAAATCATAACCATAACATTGTGCACACACACCACGTTTTGCCTGACAAGCAAGTACAGAACGAACATCAATTTCAGAAACAGCTGATTGTTCTATTTTTTCTGAAATTTCTCGACTAATAACTTCACCTTGTTTTGCAAACAATTCACCAGTTACAGGATCTTTAATATCTGTTGCAGCAACTCTACCATAAACTCTTGCGCTTAGTGGGTATATAACGTCACCACCTTCACGCAAATCAGTTACGGTTCTATAACCCATAGAGTGGCAATCTTTCATAGAAACAACCACATCCTGAGCAACGTCAACTAAACGACGTGTTAAATAACCAGAGTTTGCAGTTTTCAATGCTGTATCAGCTTGACCTTTACGGGCACCGTGAGTAGAAATAAAGTACTCAAAAACACTAAGTCCATCTTTAAAGTTTGCTTTAACAGGTGTTTCAATAATTTCACCAGAAGGCTTACCCATTAATCCACGCATACCAACAAGCTGTTTAATTTGCTCTTTAGAACCCTTAGCGCCTGATATCAAAAACATATAAACTGAATTAAAGGGACGAAGAACTTTATCTTCATTTTTAAATGCAACATGATCTTGCTCTTCAAATCCACGTAACATATCATTTGCTATTTCAGCTGTAGCTTGGAACCATGTACTAATAACTTTATTTTTACGCTCACCGTCGGTAATAACACCATCTTGATAAAGCTTTTCAACCTTAACAACCTCTTTTTCAGCATTTTTCAAAATAATATCTTTTGAATCAGGAGAAAGAAGATCATCTATACAAAATGATGCACCGCTTTGTGTTGAATAATAAAAACCAAGTTTTTTAATTTTATCCAAGGATATAACAGTTTTTTCTTGACCAAACTTTGCATAGATAACTCTAATAATTTTCTTCAAATCACTTTTTTGAACAATTTTATTAGTCCATTCAAAATCAGATCCTTCAGGCAATGCTTGGTGTAATAAAACACGCCCTACAGCAGTGTCTACCATAACACCAGAATTTAACCTGACTTTAATACGAGTATGCAATTCTACCTGTTCACATTGAAAAGCAGTAATAACTTCATCAATGCTAGAAAAAACTGTACCTTCTCCTTTTAAATTGCATCTTACTTTTGTCATATAATGCAATCCAAGAATCATATCTTGAGAAGGAACTGTAACAGGATGCCCATTTGAAGGAGATAAAACATTGCGAGTAGAAAGCATTAATTCTTCGGACTCTTTGCACGCTTTATCACTTAATGGTAAATGAACTGCCATTTGGTCACCATCAAAGTCTGCGTTAAATGCAGCACAAACCAATGGATGAATCTTGATAGCTTTACCATCAACCAAAATTGGATGGAATGCTTGTATACCTAATCTATGCAATGTTGGAGCACGATTTAAAAGCACAGGACGCTTGCTTACAATATCTTCAAGAACATCCCAAACATCATCATGACTCTCTTCTACCATTTTTTTAGCAACACGCAAATTAGGAGCTATTTCGCGTTCAAGTAAGCCCGCATAAATATAAGACTTAAACAACTCAAGTGCCATTTTTTTAGGCAATCCACATTGATCAAGTTTTAATTCAGGATCTACAACAATTACAGATCTTCCTGAATAGTCAACACGCTTACCTAATAAATTTTGACGGAAACGACCCTGTTTTCCTCGTAGCATCTCACTTAAAGATTTAAGTGGTCGTTTATTTGAACCACGTACAGGCTGCCCTCTACGACCATTGTCAATTAAAGCATCTACAGATTCCTGTAGCATACGCTTTTCATTTTTTATGATAACTTCTGGAGCTTCAATTTCGTACAATCTACGTAAACGAATGTTTCGATTTAAAACACGTCTATACAATTCATTTAAATCAGAACTTGCAAATCGACCACCCTCTGGTAATGGAACTAAAGGTCGTAAATCAGGTGGTAAAACAGGAAGAACAGACATCACCATCCATTCAGGACGAAGATGTGACTGAGCTATATTAGTAAATATTTTAATTCTTCTAATTAACTTATGACGAACAGCTACAGAATTTGTGCGCTTATATTCTTCTTTTAAACGAGCTATTTCTTCTTGTAAATTGATTCCGGTTAAAAGTTCTTTAACAGCTTCTGCACCACTGCCTACTTTAAAAAGTAAGTCCTCAGGGTGAGCTTCCATATAAGCTTCACTTTCTGATGCAGAAATAAGAGTTTTTATAGGATATGGCGAATTTCCTTGATTAAGAACAATAGAAGTATCAAAATAAACAACTCGCTCAAGATCTTTAACTGAAAAATCTAAAACTAAGCTTAAATAACTTGGAATACCTTTAAGATACCAAATGTGACAAACTGGAGCTACTAGCTCTATATGCCCCATGCGCTCTCTTCTAACGCGAGATTGAATTACTTCAACCCCGCATTTTTCACAAGTAACACCACGATGCTTCATTCGCTTATATTTTCCACAATTACATTCCCAGTCCTTTACCGGACCAAAAATTCTTGCGCAAAACAATCCATCTTTTTCAGGTTTAAGCGTACGGTAATTAATAGTTTCTATTTTCTTAACCTCTCCATACGATAAAGCTTTAACCTTATCTGGAGAAGCCAAACTAATACGTAATGCATTAAACTGAGTTACGTTTATGTACTCCCTAAATCTTTGGAGTATTTGACTATTCATTAGCCTCCTCCTTACCAATCTTACATAGATCCACTTGCAACCCTAAACTCTGTAACTCTTTAATCAAAACATTAAATGATTCTGGCAATCCAGGCTCAGCAATTTGATCATTATGAACAATTGCATCATAAACCTTATGTCTACCAGCAATATCATCTGATTTATAAGTTAACATTTCTTGTAATGCATATGCAGCACCGTGCGCTTGCAATGCCCATACTTCCATTTCTCCAAGTCTCTGCCCTCCAAATTGAGCTTTACCGCCCAATGGCTGTTGAGTAACAAGAGAGTATGGCCCAACTGAACGAGCATGCAATTTATCATCAACCATATGATTTAATTTCATCATATAAATCGATCCCACAGTTACTGGCTGATCAAAGTACTCACCAGTTCTTCCATCTCTAATACGATACGATCCGTTTTGAGAAATATTAAGATCTTTTAAAATTGGTTGAATATCTCTTTCAAATGCAGGTCCTTCAAACACAGGAATGGTAAATCTTAATCCTTCTTTTGCTGTTTTACGAGCAAGAGACATTAACCCTTCTTCTCCATGCGTTTTTTCGAATGTTTCTACAAATTCCTTTTCAAAATATTTCTCAAGGAATGCTTTAACTTCTTTATAACTTTGATCTTGCAAAAGATTAGTTAAATTCTTACCAATTTTTCTTCCTGCAAATCCAAGAATTGTTTCTAAAATCTGACCTACGTTCATACGAGCAGGCACACCAATTGGATTTAAAACAATATCAACAGGTGTTCCATCTTCCATGTATGGCATATCTTCACGCGGGACTATTGTTGATACAACACCTTTATTACCGTGTCTACCAGCAATTTTATCCCCTACTTGCACGCTACGCTTAGCTGCAATGTAGACTTTTACCATTTTAATAACACCAGAAGGAAGTGAATCACCTTTTTTAAATTTATTAATTTTTTCTTCGCGCAAACCTTCAAGAACATGCAATTGTGTTTGAAGTGTTGTTACTAAATGCTCAACTTCTTCTGAAAGTTTTTTATCAGAAGGTCTAAGTGTAATGATCAAATCAATATCATGTTTTAATATTTTAGCCGCGTCGAAAACACCTTTTGTTATAAACTCAGAAGCATCTTTTTGAGCTGGTTTTTGACCATCTAACAAAGCAACTATTTTCTCTAACATCATGCGTTTTAAAAACAAAGAATGTTGAGAAAAATCAAACTCTAGTTTTTGAATCTGCTTTAAGACTTCTTCTTTATAACGTTTATCTTTACGAATACCACTTCGAGAGAAAATTTTAACATCTGTTACCATTCCCTCAACCCCAGGTGGAACTCGCAATGATGTATCACGAACTTCTCTTGATTTTTCACCAAAAATAGCACGTAACAATTTTTCTTCAGGAGAATATTGCACATCCCCTTTTAAAGTCACCTTACCAACAAGAATATCGCCAGGCTTAACACGTGAGCCAACTTTAATAATCCCATCTTCATCGAGAGCAGACAATGCATGCTCACTAGCATTAGGAATATCACGAGTAATATCTTCAGGCCCAAGCTTTGTATCTCTAGCATCAACAACATATTCATCGATTGCTACAGAAGTAAAAACGTCATCAGTAACAAGGCGCTTGCTTAAAACAATAGCATCTTCAAAGTTGTATCCATGCCACGGCATAAAGGCAACTAATATATTTGCACCTAACGCAAGCTCTCCATTATCCATAGCAGAACCATTAGTAAGAACATCACCCGCCTTAACACGCTGACCCTGTTTGACGATTGGAATATGATGAACCCATGTGCTCATAGTAGATTTTTGGAATTTTTTTAAATGATAAACATCAATTCCTTGGGAAGCCCAATCTTCTATAGAATCAAACTCTGATTCATCACAACGAATAACCACTTTATCCGCAGAAACATATTCAACAGTACCTGACCTTCTAGCTGCTACAGAAGCATTTGACGATTTTGCAATTTCTCGCTCCATGCCAGTTCCAACAAGAGGAGCTTCTGTTCTAATTAAAGGAACAGCTTGACGTTGCATATTTGCACCCATAAGAGCACGCGATGCGTCATCATGTTCAAGAAAAGGAATTAATGCTGCCGAAACAGAAACAAGTTGTTTTGGAGAAAGATCAATATAATCAACGACATCAGTAGAAACAACAGTAAAATCAGTTGCATGACGAGCAACAACTGTTTTTGTTTCTATTTTTTTACCACCAGGATGTACTGCATCTGCTTGAGCTATATAATGATTATTTTCAGAAAAAGCATCTAAGAAGACTACTTTATCTTCAATTTTACCATCTTTTACAGGTCTATAAGCAGTCTCTATAAAACCTAAGTCATTCACCATTGCATAAGAAGATAATGAAGAAATCAAACCAACTGTTTGACCTTCTGGTGTTTCAATAGGACAAATACGACCATAGTGAGATGTATGAACGTCACGAACTTCATAAGTAGCTCGATCTTTCATAACACCACCAGGCCCAAGAGCAGACAATCTTCTTTTATGAGCAATTTCGGCAAGTGGATTTGTTTGATCCATAAACTGAGAAAGCTGGCCTGTCCCAAAAAATTCGCGTAATACCGCCCCTAAAGGCTTTACATTAAGAAGATCTTGAGGCATTAGTGTACTATGAGCTTCTTGCATTCTAAAACGCTCACGAATGATACGTTCAATTCTCAAAAAACCTAAATAAACTTGATTGCTTAATAATTCACCAACAAGACGGACTCTTCTATTTCCTAAATGGTCAATATCGTCTAATTCTCCCTCAGCTCGCTCACGCAAACCAAGCAAATACTTTACTGTGGCAATAATATCTTCACGAGTAAGAGCTTTTTGATCTTCAGAAACTGAAAGTCCTAACTTTCTATTAATTCTAATACGACCAACAGAAGTTAAATCGTAAAAACGAGAATTAAACAATAAATTTTCAAGACGTTCTTTTACTTCTTCTAATAAAGAATTATCTCCGGGCCATATTTTTGCATGAAGCTCTTTTAAAGCCTCATCTTGAGTATGACAATGATCTTGCAATAACGTAGTTGCTAACGTTGGTTGAAAAACATAACCAGAAGAAGTAACCAAATTAAACGTCAAACCGTCTCGATCCATTAGATCCATGTACAATTCTTCGCTTAAAGTTTGACCTTGTAAAGCAAGAATCTCACCAGTCTTCTGATCCATAACATCTTGAGAGAAAACTCTATTGATAAGATTATCTTTAAGAAATGATAATCTTGTAATACTCAATTTTTTACACTGAGATAATACATCCGTGGTTATTCTTTTTCCCAAAAGAACATCTTCATATTTTGGAGGAATCATGCCTCTTTCAATACGCAAACCAAGCAAAGTACTACTTACATCACTATAAAACTTCTGACCATCAACATAAATTTTTTGAGAATTATAGAACTGAGATATCATTTGATCTCTAGAAACGCCTAGAGCTTGTAAAAAAGTTGTTACAAGAATTTTTTTCTTCTTATCAACACGAACATATAAATGATCACTACTGTCAAACTCAAAATCAATCCAAGATCCACGCATAGGTATTATTCTTGCAGAATAATACGGCCTACCTCTAGAATCTTTTACTTTTTTACTTTGAGCAAAAACAACACCAGGAGATCTATGAAGCTGACTAACAACAACACGATCAATCCCATTAATCAAAAATGTTCCATCAGTACCTAAAAGCAATCTACCATTTTTTTCATGCAAATCACTCATTACTGGTATATCTGCAAAGAAGATATCTTGCTCTTTAATATCTCTAACAACTCTTTTATCACCTTCTCCATCCCAGCAAACCAATTGTACCTTGATTTTTAATGGCATAGAAAATGTTTGCCCATTTACACGACTTTCATCAGCACTCATGGGCAATTGAATAGTAACACGAGATAAGCATGAAGAACATGTTTTATAACGTGCAGTTTTAGGAGCATTCCCCCCTTTGCCTATAGAAGAAACTCCAGACTTTTTCGTTACAGGGCAATACCAACTATAACGACTTTCTATCCCTTTAAGCTTGCCACACGTACATGCCCAGTTACCCAATTCATAACTAACATATTCTAAAGATATTTTTTCATTATAATCAACAGGAAAAATATCTCTAAGAACCTTTTCAAGGCCTATTTGCTCACGCTCAGAAGGTAAATAATCTAATTGCACAAAATCATTAAACGATTTTGATTGAATCTCAATCAAATTGGGAACAGGAACAATATCCTTCAAATCACCAAACGACTTTCTAATCGTATTGATTGTGCCCACCTGCATATTACTCATTCAGCCGCTCCTTATACAAAACGGTACGTACATCCAAAAACGACGCGCTTCATTACAAGGAAAACGCTTAAGAAAGCTCTATTTCTGCGCCTGCAGCTTCCAATGTTTCTTTCATCTTTTTTGCATCATCTTTAGATGCTGATTCTGCTAAAACAGTTGGAGCTTCTACAACAGCTTTTTTAGCTTCTGCAATTCCAAGAGTTGTTACTTGACGAAGAGCTTTAATCACATTAATTTGATTACCAGCATCTTTAACTGACTTCAAAGTAACTTTATATTCAGATTTTTCTTCTGCTTTAGCAGGAGCTGCAGCGCTTGCTGATGCTACTGCACCGGCTACTGCTACTGGAGCAGCTGAAACACCAAACTTTTCTTCTAATGCTTTAACCATTTCTGCAAGTTCTAAAACTGTCATTTCACCAATTTGGTCAATTATTTTTTCATATGATTTGTTAGACATGGATATACTCCTGAATATTTAATTAATTAATACTTATCGTAATTTTTAAACGTTTTGCTTTTTTTCTTCTATCTGTTTTAAAACATATAAAAGTCGCGCAATCAACTGATGCAGAATACCAACAAAATTTGCTGTTGGAGCTTGCAACCCTCTTGCCACCTGAGACAACAAGACCTCGCGTGATGGTAGAGAAGCAATTGTTCTTACTGAATGCTCATTAAGAACTCCAGAATTCATACTTCCAGCAACAATACGTAATTTTTCAACATCATTTGAAAAGTCACAAAGAATCTTAGCTACAACAGTCATTTCCTTTTTTGCAAAAACAAGCCCTATTTGATCATTCAAATAAGGTTGCAATTCTGTTAATTGAGAAAAATCATGAAGAGCTCGCTTCATTAAGCGAACTTTTGCAACTTGCAAACGAGCATCTTGCTCACGTAATTTCTTGCGTAATTGACTAAACTGCTCAACAGTTAAACCTTTTACACCAACAAGAAAGGCTGCTTCGCTATGCGAAAAATCTGATTTTAACGAAGCAACTATAGCTTCTTTACCTGATCGATTCATGCGGTCACCTTACTTGATCAATTCTTCAACATAAACACTAGTCCCCAAGCCCATGGTCGAAGAAAGTGTTATTTTTTTAATAAATCTACCTTTTGATGAAGCTGGCTTAGAAGTAACTAATGCTTTAACAAAAGCACGAACATTATCAGCTAACTTTTCTTTATCAAAAGAAACCCTTCCAAGAGTAAAATGTACTACCGCATTTTTATCATTCTTAAAAAAGGTTCTACCACTTTTTAATTCCTTAACAATATGAGCAACGTCAAAGGTCACAGTCCCAACTTTTTTATTAGGAAGTAAACCTCTAGGTCCAAGCAATTTTGCCAATTGCCCAACAGTCCCCATAACATCAGGAGTTGCAACAGCATATTCAAAGTCAAGCCATCCATTATTGATTCTATCAATAAGATCTTCTAACCCAACTACATCAGCACCTGCCGCACTTGCCGCTTCAGCATATTGACCACGCGCAAAAACGATCACTCTAACTTTGCGACCGTTTCCATGTGGCAACATAACTGAACCACGCACCACTTGATCACCCTTTGAAGGATCAATGCCAACGTTAACATCTACGTCAACACTTTCATCAAATTTTGCATAAGCTTTTTCTTTAATTCGCTTTATAGCATCCTCAAGAGTAAAAAGCTCGCCCTTCACATGACCCTGTGCTGCATTTTTGTATTTCTTACCTCGTTCCATACCTTGCATCCCTCACAAAGCCTGACTAACCATTTACAACTTCAACGCCCATACTACGAGCACTACCTGCAACAATCTTTTTAGCCCCTTCAATATCAACTGCATTAAGATCAGGAAGCTTAATTTTTGCGATTTCTTCAATCTGCTGCATAGTAATCTTACCTACAATAACACTTGCAGGCTTCGCAGAACCTTTTTTGAGATTAATAGCATTTCTAATAAGCTCAGTAGTCGGAGGCGTTTTAATTGTAATTTCAAAAGTTCTATTTTTAAAAATTGTAATTATTGCAGGAACTGTTTGACCCTTTTTTTGTGCTGTTAAAGCATTAAAGGTCTTACAAAATTCCATCAAATTAACCCCGTGAGGCCCAAGAACTGTACCAACAGGAGGCGCTGGCGTTGCTGCAGCACCTGAAAGCTGAACTTTAACTTTCGCTTTAATTTCTGCCATTTTAAACCTTCTTAATTCTATTTTTTAACTTGATCAAAAGAAAGCTCAACGGGCGTTAATCGCCCAAAGATACTAACCATTACCGTCAATCGTTCATTTTCTTTATCAACCTTTTCAATGATACCAACAAATCCCGCAAAAGGACCTTCTTGAATATCAACTTCGCTGCCCTCCACAAAGTCATCTGAGACAACAGGAGCAACAACAACTTCCCCTTTAACTTGACCCAATATCCTGCCTATCTCTTTTTCTGTTAAAGAAACAGGATCATTGCCACCTAAAAATCGTAAAACTCTTGGCGTTGAAGCAATCAAATTAATAGACTGTTGATTCTTTTCCATTTCAACTAAAATATAACCAGGAAACAAGCGCTCATCCTCGACACCCTCAGAAAGAGACAAGAAACTTTTTAATCGAGCTGATGGTATCAAGACTTGACCAAATATGTCATCTTCGCGCTTTTCAATTTGACGCAAAATATCCTTCTGGACCAAATCTTCATAACCTGCATATACCTGAACAACATACCATCGTTTCATGAGCGTATTACATCCTTAAAATACTAAAAAATTTTGGCAGCTACCATATTAAGCATAAAATCTATTGCGCCAACATATACTGCAAAAAAAACAACTAATAGTAATACGACAATCGTTGTACCAAAAAGCTCTGCTTTCACAGGCCAAACAACTCTTGAAAATTCTTCTTGAACACCATTAAAGAAATGTATCAAATCTTTTATCATTTCCACCGTACACATCCTAACTGAATTTTGCATTTGATCCAATAAATTGGCAGGCCAGGAGGGATTCGAACCCCCAACCATCAGATTTGGAGTCTGCCGCTCTACCGTTAGAGCTACTGGCCTCCCGCAAGCTTTCGCTTACTTAGTCTCTTTATGAGCATAATGCTGACGGCATTTCGCGCAATATTTTTTCAATTGCAACGAACCCACTGTCCTTTTTTTAGCAACAACTTGAGTGTAGTTACGACTTTTACAATTCGAACAACATAAACTCGTAGTAACTCTATTTTTAGCCATGACTCATATACCTTTAAAATCGTAAACGCGTTTTACTAAAATCTATGACCATATGATTTATACATATGGAGCCCGCGATCGGATTTGAACCGATGACCTCTCCCTTACCATGGGAGTGCTCTACCTACTGAGCTACGTGGGCCACTCTTTTTAAGAAGCTCCACTCGGGCATTTTTAAAAGCATAGAGAAAAATGTGAAAAACACAAATATCTCCATTCTTTTGTAATATGGAGCTGGTGACTGGATTTGAACCAGCGACCTACTGATTACAAGTCAGTTGCTCTACCAGCTGAGCTACACCAGCGTCTCATATTTTTTGGAGCGGGAAACGAGACTCGAACTCGCAACCTACAGCTTGGAAGGCTGTCGCTCTAGCCAATTGAGCTATTCCCGCACCTTAATATTTCAATTTTTTCAGGTTAATTACTCCTGAAAATTAAATCTCTAAATCAACCAACCTTTAAAAGATGGTGGCGAGAGTAGGATTCGAACCTACGAAGGCGGAGCCAGCGGTTTTACAGACCGCCCCCTTTGACCGCTCGGGAATCTCGCCTTTTACATCATCGGCACGAATCTTATTCAGACACGTGCTCACAGGATAATCGTTTTTGAAGGCAATTTCAAATCTAATTTCATTTTTTTTAATTTTTTTTCAATTCTTCTTCTAAAATATCGCAAACTTCTTGAACACAGCTACTACATCCTGTGCCAACACCAAGCCTATCTGAGAGCTTTTCAAAGGTATCATTCCCTTCAGAAATAGCCTCTAAAAGAGAGGAATGCATAACTTCCATACAGGTGCATACTATATAATCATCTTTTTGAGAGTAACAACATTCTTTATTTTTCATAAAGCAAACCCCTATTAAAAAGAAATTTTAAGAATAAACATTTTATTTATTTTTTAATCAAACTTCTCTTTAGCATAGCAAGATAGAAATCTTAAGCCATCACAATTTTCATATTTATTTTTAAAAAAATAAGCACAAAAGGTCTTTTCGAGATATATACCATTACCATTTTTTGCTTTTTTAATAGAGTTATGTATACTTCATTATACATTAACGCTGTCTTTTAAAAATCCAACTACATGCGTAAATAAATAAAAATATTAATCAAAAAGAAGGCCGTATAGCCAAAGCATTGTGGCCTTTTTGTTTTAACCATAAAGGTGCACTATGAAAAACTTTCGCGATATGGCGTTACCTAACGCTTTACAATTAAGCTTAGAAGCTCTGAATTTCACAACTCCAACCCCAATTCAAGCGCAAACAATTCCGTTAGCTCTTGAGGGAAAAGACGTTCTTGGGTCTGCACAAACAGGAACAGGGAAAACGTTAGCATTTTCTGTGCCTCTTGTTTCTTATGTTCTTAACAATCAAGCAGAATCTGCTCTTGTATTATGTCCTACTCGTGAGCTTGCTCAACAAGTTTTCAAAACAATTTGTACTCTTATCCCAAGAGGAGAAAGAACATATGGATCTCTTTTAATTGGTGGCGAATCTTTTAGTAAGCAAATTAGCCAATTAAGAAGAAATCCTCGTATTATTGTTGCAACTCCGGGGCGTATGATTGATCACTTAGAACAAGGAACTGTAGACGGTTCAACTTTTAGCTTCTTAGTCCTTGATGAAACAGATAGAATGTTTGATATGGGTTTTAGCATTCAACTTGAAGATATTATTAAACGTCTTCCAAAAGAACGCCAAACTCTTATGTTTTCTGCAACTATTGCTCCAGAAATTGAAAATTTAACTAAAAAATATTTAAAAACTCCTGCTCGAATTTCTGTCGATTCATTAGTACAACCTGTTCAAGCAATTACACAAAGAACCGTTAATTTAAAAGAAACAGAAAAATACGATAATCTTATTAATGAAATCAATTTAGAGCAAGGAAGTGTTATTGTTTTTGTAAAAACAAAACGCAGTGCCGAAATTATTGCTGATAATCTTGATCGAGATGGTCATGAAGTTGAATGTATTCATGGTGACCTACGTCAAAACAAACGTGAACGCGTTATGACTGCTTTTAGAAAAGGCCGTTATCGTATTATGGTTGCAACTGACGTTGCCGCTCGTGGACTTGACGTTCCTCATATTAAATTAGTTATTAATTATGATCTTCCTCAATGCCCAGAAGATTATATTCATCGAATTGGCAGAACAGGACGCGCTGGAGCTGAAGGTTCTGCGGTAAATTTTATTGCTGGTCATGACAAACGCAATTGGGAAGCTATTCAAAGAATGATGGATCCTGAAAAATATAAAAATGCTCCAAAACTTGCACCTCAATCATTTGGTGGTAGACGTGGCACATCTGGATCTCGCTCAAATTCATCATCATTTGGATCATCACGCAATAAAAGCAGATCAAGCTTTAACGAAGAAAGACCTTCCAAAAGAAATTCAGAATTTAATGGAAGATCTTCAGAAAGACGTGAATATTCAAGAGATTCATTTAGCGATAGAGATGACAGAAATTCAAGATCAAGTAATTTTGGCGAAGAGAGATCAACCCGTCGTGAAAACAGCTCACGCTCTTCACGTTCAAGCAGTACCAGATTTTCTTCATCAAGACCCAGTAATTCAAGAAAAAACAACGATCGTGGGTTTTCTAAAAACAATATTCGATAATATTTTTTAAAATATTAAAAATAAAAAGGTCTAAGCTATTAAAAACTTAGACCTTTTTATTTTTTAAATATTTTTTTGTACATTCTTAATATACATTTCAACATCAAATTTTCCCTTGCATCCGTTATAACTCATATATCTAATTGTTCCAAAAATTTTCCTTGGAAACCAAGCTCTATCATGAACACCTGCAATTGACCATGCAACTCCTACATATCCATTAGGATCAGTTCCATCAATTGAATAAGTATCATTTAAATAAAGAGCAGTTGAAAATGCATATTCTGGAGTCTTTGACCATTCAAGTATTTTTTTAGCCCAATACATTCGCATATATCCATGAATTTTACCATGATATAATAATTGTAATTGCGCAGCATTCCAAAGATCATCATGAGTTTCAGCATTTTCAAATTGTTTTTTTGTGTAAATATATTCTCGAGAATCATTACTATGCTTTTTTAAAGTTTCTTGAGCCCAGACTGGAGCTCCATCAAGAGAATCATAATTGCTATTATAGTAACAATAGTTATCAGAAAGTTCTTTTCTAACAATTAACTCTTCTAAAAAAGACTCTTTTACAGAATCAGAAAATTTTGCATTTTTAATTTCTAAAGCAATTCTTTGTGCAGAAATATGTCCAAAATGAAGATATGGCGATAAATTAGATTGGACATCATAAACAGGATCATTTCTTAAATCATTATATTTATTTAAATTTACTTTAATAAAATTTTCTAAAGCTTTATATGCTGCTTTTTGACCAGGTTTTATCCAATCTAAAGGGCTTACATTATTATTAAAATTTATTTTTTGACTAATCAATTTCCAATTAATAGGAACATATTTTTTTTTAGAAATAAATAAATGCTTATGTAATTTAGGAAAATCAATTAAATATGAAAATAATAATTTCTTAATTTTTGGACGAATTGTACGAGCTGCATATTCTTGTTTTTGAGAAGTAATCCAACAAGGAACAATATTATGAGCATCAACTTCATATACTGAACAATGAGCGTGTTGCGAAATAATTTTAATATTTTTTTGATAATATTTTAAAGGATTAAAATCAGTAACAAAAACACCTATTTTATTTTTTTTAATATAATCAACTACAAGCTTTTCTGGATCCCCTACAATAACTTCAAAAGCTATTTGTAACTTATGACATTCAATTTCAATTTCTTGAAGCCCTTGCATCATAAAATCATAGTGACGCAATGTTTTTGGATACCATTTTAAATCATCATCTATAGATACTAATATAATTAGCGGTCGTTTAAGTTCTAATGCTTTTTGTTGAGCATATAAAAGCGCCCAATTATCATGAATGCGCTGATCTCTTTGCATATAATAAAGAACATCGCCATCTTCATCATTATAAGATCCATGTTTTTTAACACGATATTCATTTACTATTTTTTCAATCATCACAACTCTTTTTTTATTTATTTTTTTTACAATGACGCTGATGCCCACATCGAGCACGCATAGTTTCAAAATTTACTTTACAACAAGGGCATATTGTACTTTCAGTAGCAGATATTCCACTTACACGAAAATTCATTAAAACTATTGCAGCTCTTACAATATCTATATCGTTTTTTTTTAAAATTACCTTCATATCATTATCTGCTTTAAATGTTATAGCATCTAAAGCAGATAAATTACAAAATATACATAACAAATTTAAAATAATTACTTTTTTCATATTAGATCTTTATAAAACACTTATTAATTTTTAATACAATTAAGAATATGCAAAAGTATAATTTATACTAACATTTTTAATTTTATTTACATAAAATTATTTTTTTAAAAAGTTACTTAGACCTCAAAAAAAATATATGGTATCTTTTTCAAAAATTTACAGCTCCAGCTTTTTAATATAAAAGAGGTGTTTCATGAATCTTATGAATATTCAAGCAATTGTTCTTGCAGCTGGAAAATCGTCTCGTCTAAAAACTGGCAAAACAAAACTTGTTGAAAAAATATGCGGTCAAGAAATGATTCTTTACCCAACTAAAGTTTTAAATAATTTAAACATACCAACAACTCTTGTTGTTGGTTTTCAAAAAGAACTTATTGAAGAAGTAATTACTACTCATTTTGGTTCAAAAATTAATTTTATCGAACAAAAAAATCAACATGGAACTGGCCATGCACTTGCATGCTCTCAATCTATTTGGACTGCTGAAAATATTCTCATTATTAATGGCGATATGCCTCTTATAACCACTCAGATTATACAAGATTTATACACTAAACATACTTTAGAAAATTCTGCTTTTAGTTTTATAACATCACACAATTGTGAATCAACTTCAACAGGATATGGTAGAGTTGTAGAAAAAAATAATACCTTACAAATTGTAGAGGCCAAAGAATTTGAAGGTGATCTTTCAGAAAATTGTTGTATTAATGCAGGTATTTATCTGATAAAACGCTCATTTCTAGAAGAATACTTACCAAAATTACAAAAAAGTTCTATCACTGAAGAATGGTATATTACTGACTTGGTAAAATTAGCGAGTGAAAATAATTTAATCGTCACAACATTGTCAGTATCATTTGATCTAATTAGAGGGATTAATACATTTAAAGAATTATGGGCTGTTGAGCAGGTAAAAAAAGCAGAAATTATTCAATATTGGATGAACAACGGAGTAAGATTTACTATAGCACAAAATGTACATATTGACCAAAGTGTTACAATTGAATCAGGCTCATCTATAGATTCAGGAGTTCAGCTTCGTGGGAAAACACAAATTGGTAAAAATTGCACCATTGGAGCATTCTCATTAATTACAGATTCAATAATTGGAGATGAATGCACCGTTTACTCTCATACCGTTATAACCGATTCTTCATTAAAGTCATTCATAAAGGCTGGTCCGTTTGCTCATATACATGAAAAAACAATTATTGAAGATAATTCTGTAATTGGAAATTTTGTTGAAGTTAAAAGATCTATTATTGGTAAAAATTCAAAAGCAAAACACCTTAGTTACCTTGGCGATGCTGAAATTGGAAGTCATGTAAATATTGGCGCAGGAACTATTACTTGCAATTATGATGGAAATACAAAACATACAACCACCATAAAAGATCATGTTTTTATTGGAAGCAATAATACATTAGTTGCACCTCTTACAATAGAAGAACATGCATTTACTGCAGCTGGATCAACACTTACTGAAAACGTTCCCGCTGAAGCTCTTGCTATTGGACGAGAACGACAAATAAATAAACTTAATTATGCACATAAATTAAAACATAAAAAAAACACGTCATCTTCAAATACAGACGAAATAACTAATTTTATAGCATCTGCAAAAAACAATAGGATTGAAAACGCTTAATGATTTCATTCATTCACACCGCTGATATACATTTTGGCATGGAAAATTATGGTAAAATTGATCCAGAGACGGGTATCCATTCCCGTCTTTTAGATTTTGAACATGCTCTTAATTATTGCATTAATTACGGCATAGAAAAAAAAATAGATTTTTTTCTATTTTCAGGCGATGCCTATAAAACAGCTCATCCTAGTCCTACCCAACAAAAATTATTAATGCGTTGCTTTCTTAAACTTTATAAAGCAGGCATTCCAATTGTTATTATTGTTGGAAATCATGACAATCCACTAAGTTTTGGAAAGGCAAGCAGTTTAGAAATTTTTAGCGAAGTACCTCTTGATGGCTTTCATGTAATAGAAAAACCAGAGCTTTTAAAATTACAAACAAAAAATGGGCTTATTCAAATAGTTGGAATTCCATGGCCAACACGAAATACAATTAGTTTAAATAAAAAACATATGCATAAAAATGCTGATGAAATAACTCAATATATTACTGAAGCTGTTAATTCTATTATTACAAATTTAGCCTCTCAATGTGATCCAACAATTCCATCTATTCTTGCAGGTCATTTAACTGTAAGCTCTGGAATTTTTTCAGGATCTGAAAAACGTGCTATTTATGGTAATGATCCAACATTTATGCCTTCCCAACTTGGGATTAAACCATTTGATTACGTAGCCTTAGGACACCTTCATAGGCATCAAAATCTAAACCCTCATGGCTATCCTGCTATAGTCTATTCAGGATCTATTGAACGAGTAGATTTTGGAGAACGAAAAGAACCAAAAGGTTTTTGCTTTGTTACAGCATCTCCTGGAGATACAAAATATCAATTTATAGAAGGACCTATGAGACCTTTTATTCAAATCGACGTAAAACTAGACAAAGATGATAAAGACCATACTAAACAAATATTAGAAGCTATTTATAAAGAAAATATAAATAACGCTGTTGTTAAAATTATATATTATGTTCCTACCGACCATAAAGACTTAGTTGATATTGGAGCAATAGAACGTGCATGCGCAAATGCACACTATATTGTTGGTATTATTCCTATCCATACAACTATTGCACGAGAAAAAAGACAAGGTCTTAAAGTAGATATGGATTTACCAACACTACTTGAAGGATACTGTCAAGATAAAATACATTTACAAAATAAAAAAAATGCCTTCATTCAGAAGGCACTTGAAATTTATGAACTATCTCAAAGAGATATCCTTGAAGAAGAATGTGATTAATGAATATCAACTACTTCATACTCTGAAAGTAATTCTTTCTTATATTCTTTAAGCATTTTTTCAAACATAGGAGCTCGTAATTTTTCTAAAATTATTTTATGACGATCTTCCATTTTTTTAAGAACAGCTTCACGTTTTTTTAAAAGACGAATTATTTCAAACCCCTCAACAACCTCTTCTAAATCTGAAATTTCATACAACCCAAGATTTTTAATAAAAGCTCTGTCTTCTGAAATATCCTCATCGTCAAGAGTATAACTATCAGACCATTCAATATTATTAAAATTATTCTTTATTTTGCTCCAATCAGATATTTGCTCTGGTGTAATATCATTAGATTTAATAAAACCTGTCTGCATAGTATATGTTGCAATAGTATATTCTGGATTTTCATCATAATACTTTTGAATAGCTTCTTCAGATATAATCAATCGAGATTTAATTTTATAATTTAATAAATTATCAATAAGATACATCATTTTTAACTGTTCGATGCCTTCTTGCAAAGTATATCCCGCTTGCTCAAACATTATTTTAATTTGATCTCTCGTAAGCCCATGCTGATCCATAATATTTTGTAAATACTTTTCCATCATTTCTTCAGATGCTTCCATTTTATACATAACACGAGCATGATGCGCCATAATATGCTGCATAATAATATCGCTTTTAGTCTGCTCTGCTCCATTAATAGAATCTCGTTCAAAATCTTTTTTAGTTAAAACAATAGGGTCTTCTGTAGTATAAATAACAACACTTACGCAATCTTCTAAATGAGCATTTTTACTAACAGGTATAATTTTATCATTACTACTTAAAATTTTATGTGTAGAAATCTTTTTTTCTACTTTAGGTTTATTTTTTTTAACTTTTTTTCTAACAAAAGTACTTTCTTTTGTTGTAGAAGAATCATGCGCAAAAGTATTAAAAAAGAAAGCGCTTGCACATAAAAATATAATACTATTCATAACTAAAAACCTTCTTACTTAAAAAGTACAACAATAAAAAAGGAGAGAGTTAATTAACTCTCTCCTTATATTTATCCGATCTAATCGAGAATTACAAACTTTGAGCAGGTAATTCTTCTGTTGCAAATTCTTCATTTACACCATCTAAACCAGCATCTGCCATATCTTCAAGATTTTGATTGTTTAATGCTTCAACTACAGCTTCTTCTGCCTTTGCTTCTTCTGCATCAGAAACTGCATTTAATGAAGCTGTATTTTCAACAACATTATACTTGTTTTTCAACTCACCTAATTTTTGAATGAAAAGTTTTGCTAATTTTTCATTTTGAATTTGTTGTTCAATATGCTGTTTAACTTGTTCAAATGAATAATATTGAGGAGCTTTACCATTAGCAGCTGGCATAAGGTATTGAGAATCTTTATGTGATTCATAGAATTCAACAGCTTCTTGTTCTGTTACAGTAAGATCACCAACAAATTCTTTCTTAAAGAATTCTGCAGCTAAACCTACCTTTAATACTTCAACACCTTGTTCAAATTTTTCTTTATATTCATCAGATGCTGTAATACCATCTTTTTCTGCCCAGAAACAAATCAATTTTTCATTAACTTGCCCTTTAAACAATTCTTGCTTTGCATTTGGTAATAACTGAAGCATCATTTGCAATTGAGGATTTTGATTAGACGCGAGCAAATTATCATAATAATTTTGGAAAGATTTTTCACTAATTAAAACTTTTCCATCAACTGATAACATTGCAGCACTTCCATCATTCAAAGATTTTGTTGAAGAAATTGATGAATCAGACTTCCAACATCCTGGAAGTATAACTAAAAGACTTATTGCTAAAACAATTAAACTGTTTTTTGACAAACATTTTTTCTGCATAATCACAGAACTCCTTTACGTAGCTTATAATAAGGGTTAATACAACTTCAGCGGTTAAGCTACCACAGATTATTATAAGAGGCAAAATCAAATGACACGACAACCAACTGCAACAATGATTTTAGAGGGCTTTAGAACTCGTAAAGCATCAACAGCAGAGCGTATTGTTGCACCAGTTGTCATAACATCATCTATTAATACTATTGTAGAATTTTCATATTTTTTTTCATGACCATCAATAGAAAAAACTTGTTTTACATTTTGCATACGCTCTTCTTTAGAAAGATTAGATTGCGATACTGTTTTTTTATTTTTTTTAAGAATATTTAAAACCCGCTTTCCACTATATTTTTGAATAACTTTTGCCATTTCTTCTGATTGATTATACCAGCGAAAAGCATATCTAGACCAATGCAATGGGATAGGTACAATATAATCAAATGATGCATACTTAAGGTCTGATTTATTCCATAAAAGATGGCCTAAATCTTGAGCAGACAACTTATCTCTACGATGCTTTGCAAGAACTAGCTGCTTAAGCGGATATTGATATGCACCTATAGAAAAAATAGTAACTTGATATGTTGCTGTAATTTTCATAGAACAACTAACAACTGGTTGAATTTTAATTAAACAATCATCACAAAAAACATCTTGTTGCTTATTTAAAATGCCTTTACAGTAACTACAATATAATGGATAAATAAGTTTTAATAAAAAATCTAAACAGGCCTTTATAGTCATATATTTTTATTTATATCGATTTTCAAAAGCTGTATCAACATAATAAAAACTCCTGTTACAATACAAATATCAGCAATATTAAAATGAGGATACGACCATGTTTTATAATGAAAAAAAATAAAATCTATAACATACCCATAATAAACTCTATCTAATAGATTCCCAATACCTCCTGCAACAATTAAACATTCTCCCATAACATTACATCCCAATTTACTTCTTTCAATCATAAGCTTAACAAAGAAGTACAACAATATTGATATTAATATTGTTAAAATTGAAAAAACAAATGGTCCTTTATCTGCAAATAAACTAAATGAAATACCCGTATTATGAACAACTTCATATGAAAAAAAAGATGTAATATGATAAACACTATCAATGTTTTTTTCAGCAAAAATTTTAGTTGTACGATCAAAAAAAATTAAAAGTGTTCCAATATAACAATATATTGAGGGAAAAATTTTCATTATGATTCCTGAATTCTTAATGGATTAAGAGCAAAAAACACTTTTTGATAAACTTCTTCTATCTCATCTTTGTCCATTGTTTTATATTCATCACAAACACGGAATCGCATAGTAACAGATTTGACACCGTTCCAATCAGGATTAATAAAAACATCATGTAATAAAACATCAAAAATTCGCTCATCTGCTTGTTTTACATAATAAGTCAATTCATTTACAGTACATGATAAAGCAACCATAGTTGTAATATCTAAAGATGTTGATTGAAATTTTGAAATAGATTTTAAAGTTCGCTGTGCAGGAACATAATTTGCAATAAAATCTGCATCTAATTCAAAAATAAAAGCTTCTCCCCCTCCAAGCTTTTGCATAAGCATATTGCTTACTTTTCCAGCTTTTCCAATAACTTTTTCATTATAAATAAGCTCAGCAGTCTGATGCGCACTTGACCACTGTGTTGGATTTTTTAATTTTTCCCAAATAACTAAACAATCAAGAAGTTCAAAAAATTTAATAATGTGTTCTTTACATTCATAAAAATCAATTAGATTTTTACGCTCATACCAAATACCTGCAAGAACTTTTTTTTCTTCTAAAACTTGATCTTTTTTATACCAAACTCGAGCCCATTCAAAAAAGGCCAATCTATCATTATTTGGCATATTAGCATCAATATTTTGTAACAAATGAGGAATCAACGATGTAACCATATCAGTACGCTGTATAGAAAGTGGATTTTTAAGAACAACGCTATCAATAATTTTCCAACCTATTTTTGAAATAAAATCATTATCAAAAATAGCATAATTTTGTACTTCACTCATACAAGCTTCTTGTACAAGAAAATTCTTTAACTGTGACTCTTTGTCAAACCAAGAAAAACCTTGTGGCTCCTTCCCTGAATACAATATATCTGAAGATATATGAGCATATCCATAAAAACGGCCTACTTCCTCTACTATATCCTCTTTAATAGAAATATCTTTTGTTGCTCTAAAAGAAGGCACAGAAATATTGTATACAATATCTTGCCCATCTTTTTTTTGTTCAACTGTAAATTCTATCTTCTCTAAAATGTTTTTAACAAAACCTTCAGGTATTTGAACCCCCAAAGCAGATTCTATAAATTTTTCTTCAATAGTAATAACTGGAGCTATGACTTTTTTACCAAGACTTATAAGAAAAGAAATATATGAAAAACTAACGCCATACTTTTTAAGTATATATACATAACGAGCTATCACCTTTAAAGGACCATTAGGATCAAGTGATTTTTCAAATCGAGCAGAAGCTTCTGTACGAATCTTATGATTCATACTACTCAATCTAATAATACCAGAATCAAAACAAGCCGCTTCAAGTAAAACATTTTTAGTTACAGATGTGATACCAGAATCTTTACCCCCTTTAATACCTGCAAGGCTTAAAACTTTATACCCATCTGCAATAACAATATCTTTTTCGGTAAGGTTCAATTTAGTTCCATCAAGAAGCTCTAATGATTCATTTTCCTTAGCCATTCGAATATTCATTATATTTTTTTCAATCAAATTCATATCAAAAGCATGCATTGGATGACCCATATCAAACATTACATAATTAGTAATATCAACAATAAAGTCAATTCCTTTGCTTTCAACACGAACTAAACGCATAACCATAAAAAAATCTGATGCTTTATTCTCAATTCCCTTAATATATAAAGCCGCAAAAGATCTACATGCAGCTGTATTAATCGTTAAAGAAATAGGCAAATTATCAATCTGATTATTTGCATCATAATGATCACCGCAATTAATAATATTTAATCTTTCTAACAAATCTTCTTCTGGTACTAAATCAATATTTAATAAAGCTCCTACTTCTCTTGCAAATCCACGATGGCCCCACATATCAGGCCTATGAGTAATTGATTTATTATCAACTTCTAAAATATAATCTTCTACTTCAATTTTCTTTCGCCATAATCCTGAAAATACTTCTGATTCTACAATAGAAAAACTCCCTAAAAACCCTTCTTTTTCTGAAGAAAGATCTGAGAATGAAAGCCAATTATAAGAATTTTTATTTTTTTTAATAAGATACCATTGCCCAATCCCTATAGAAGGCCTAACTGGCACTTCTATAGTAATATTCCATTCTGGAAGAGCAATAACCGCAAAATTTTCCTTTATTATATCAATACGACCAAAAGTAAAATTTTCACTATCAATTTTATAATGAATTACTTTTTCTATTTCTGCAGTCTTAGAATTAAACTCTTTAACTAAAAAATTAACATCTAGATCAGTCCATTCAACTTTTAAATGATCGCATAACCAACGTAAGGAAATTTTCATATGTAACCTTCAAAGAAAGCTTATCTACTAATACAATTATAATTTTTAGAATATGGCAAAAAGCAAAATTCAGCAATTTTGATTAATTAAAAATATTAAAATTCACCGACAAATTATATACCAACTTAAATTTTGACTATTATAAAAAAGCTGAACAGAACGAGAGCCCGTTAAACTTATAGGCCCATTTACAATAGTACCCCCTGTAAAATTAATTTTATTTATAGAATCTCCAGCAAGAACAATTGTTAAAACCTGACCATGCAAAGGATTAGATGGTAAAGTAATAGTATAATTGGCGATTTTAGAAGAAACAGTTATTAATAAAACTGAAGTGGTCGTATTGATAGTTACAGAATTACTCAAAGTTCCAGCAGTTGCATATTGAATACCTTGCAAACAAAACAATCCATTTATTATGAGACCCGTCAACGTTCCAACTGATGTAACATTTGGTTGCGATACCGTTGTGAGCGTTCCTTCAACATTTGTAGCACTTACTGTTGTTGCATTTACCACTCCTGCTGTAACCACTTTACCATTAATTATGTCTTGATTATTTAAATCAACAGTTCCCGTCATTTTTAAACTTGTAAGATTTCCAACTGATGTAATATTTGGTTGGGATGCGGTTGTCAGCGTTCCACCAAGATTTTTAGCATTTACTGTTGTTGCTGTAACCGTTCCTCCATTAGTTATATTCTGATTTGCTAAATTTAATGTCCCTCCCATTGTCAATCCCGTCAACGTACCAACCGATGTAACATTTGGTTGCGATGCCGTTGTCAGCGTTCCTCCAACATTTGTAGCACTTACTGTTGTGGCGTTTACTACTCGCGCTGTAATCGTTCCGCCATTGGTTATATTCTGATTTGCTAAATTTAATGCCCCTCCCATTGTCAATCCCGTCAACGTACCAACCGATGTAACATTTGGTTGCGATGCCGTTGTGAGCGTTCCTTCAACATTTGTAGCACTTACTGTTGTTGCATTTACCAC
>DALYEP010000001.1:497515-790653 GCA_031972475.1 Candidatus Babeliales bacterium
TAATATTTGGTTGGGATGCGGTTGTCAGCGTTCCACCAAGATTTTTAGCATTTACCATTGTAGAATTAACAAATCCAGCATTAATATTCCATGAACTATTGCGTAGATATGATTTAGAGAAAAAATTAAGTTTTTTTCCTGAAAAAAATGAAACTTTAATTAAATTTTTTGTAAATTGATCAAAAGATACTTTAAGTACAATCCATGGCAATTTTTTATTCATATTTTGAGTTTTTAAAAAAACAAAAAAATCATTTTTATCATTATTTAAAAATGATAAAAATTTAATTAAAAATTCTATTTGATCAAAAAGCAAACCATCTTTAAATGAACTATTCTTAATTTTCCATAAAACATCGTTTTGAGATTTGAACAGATATCCATCAACACATTTTTCTATCTCTAGAAAGAAAATTTTACATTTAAAAAACTTTTTAAAAGATTTTGATATGTTAAAAAAACTAAAAAACTGAAAATCTTCTTTATTTTTAAAAAATTCTTTAAAACTCAAAGTTCTATTTGAAAGATCAATATAAATAGAATCATTTGGCACAGAATCACAAAAAATATTACTTAAAAATATTAAAAGTAAACTTATAACTACTCTTTTAAACATCTTTACCACACTTCCTTTTTTAGTGTATTAATTCTTAGAAATCATTTTTAATTTTCAAGATATCTATATAAAAAAAAACCACTAATTTTAATAGCTATTCTTATATAAACAATAAAATGAATTTTATTTAAAAGATGATATTTGACACAAATACTTAATTTTTTGAATGTTAATAACAGGTTTTATTTGAACGAAATATAAAAGTTGCCAAGACTGTGTATTTTGAGCTTGCCGATTTTTAGGCGTATCCCAAGGTGGATATACGCGCATAGCTCGCTTTCCTCCGATACCCATCTGAGACACAAAACCTTTTTCTTGTAAAACATTTTTAGGAAAAATAAATTGACCAAAATTATTTTCACTTTTTACTAAAATTATAAATAATTGAACAAAATCAGAGATATCATATGGCATAATAGGCCCATTACCAATACGTTTCCATAAAGTAACAAATTGGCCTACTTTTGTTGGCGTTATTTTAGCAACTCGAAAAATAGCAGGAACATTATTGATAGTAAAAGCACAAGCTCCATATTCCTGACTCTCTAATTCATACTTAAATAAATCAACCCTCAAATCACTCAACTCATAAATAGATTTATTTAATAAAAAAAGATCGGAATAAAGGTAATTATTCATATAATACTCACTATCTTAATGGATTATATCTTAGCATATGTTACGTCAACACATTCTTAACATATTGTTATAAATTTGTATGTGGCGTTTTTTTATACAGATATACATACCGTACTGTGCGACCTATAAGTAGCCCCGGTATAATGCTTGAAAATAATATACTCATTAACATTCTGTGAGTTTGTAATAAACGGTCAGGATTTGTTGCAACAAGATACCCCATATAATATTTACCTGCAAAACTAACAAGAGCTGAAACCAATATTACTGACGAACCTGGAATTCTAATAAGATGCTTTTTTTATCAGCCTTTACAGGGCTCGTTTTAAATATGTACCATCCCTGAACCATCCCCAGTAATAAACCACTACACCATACAATCCACATGCCAGATGTTGAAGATTGAGAAGTGTACATTCCTTTTATTGATAATACTAAAAAAATTGCTGAAATAATGGCTAGGTTATATAGAGAATAGGTTAGTGACTTATAAGCTTGCAAACCTCGATAGATAACAAATACAAAAAGCGGCCATACCCATAATGGTGTACCACTCATTACTGAGATAATTTTTTCATAAAGAGTCATATTCTCTGACCTCAATTAATATTCATTATAAGGCGACTGGAATTTAGTATAAAACAATTTATAATTAAAATTTATCTAAAAAAATTATTTTGAAAAAGAAGTACTATGACATCGTATAAAAAAATAATTCTTATACTAATTTACGCAATACCACTGCAATCAGCAAATAACAATCAACATATAACATATAAAGCCGTTATAAAAAGTATTGTTGCCGAAATGAATAATAATTTTCCAGCTCCTTATGCCCCCTCAGCTTCACCAGAAACACAAAAATGCCTTCGAAGTCATCAAGGATTATATAATGAAATAGTTACGGTTTTAGCAACACATAACGAACAATCCTTAATTGTATACGATGATATTATTTATCAATTCGATCTACAAAAAAACGGAAAGGTGCCTAATTCATTCTGGGTCAACAATGAACATCTTGTTCTACTGCAATCATTACGACAAGAAGAACTCCAAGCTATTCCAACTCAGCGTTATGCTCAATCACCTACAATTGTTCTTACTTATCCGTGGAAACAGTTCTCTTTGGGTACTCGATTTGTACATGTTCCCACTCAAGATACTCCACAAGAATACGCCATACTATGGATAGATTATTCTACCAATATTATTTTCAATGATTATATTCCAAAGAAAAATGCTTTAGAAGAAGTTGAAAAGGACACCGCTACCAGTCGTCGTTTCTTCGTAAATCTGATTAATCACGTATTAGATTGTGTTAATAAAGAAGGTTCAGATCGAGTTATACCTTTTGTTTGGGGTGGCAGTAGCTTTATTCATACATACCACTCTACTAATTTTTATCTTCAAGACGGCGTTTGGCATAGACCAGAATATAATTCTCCCTATACAGGTTATGATTGCTCAGAACTGATTATGAGAATGGCAAAGATAGTGGGTATTAATTTTCCTTGGAAAACATCAGGTATTATTGCCCTTTCAAAAAGAGAATTAACTCGATCCGATTTTTTAGAAAATGGAGACATCATCTGGGTACCAGGGCACGTCATGATCGTAAGTAATATCGATCGCAATGAAATAATAGAAGCTCGTGGCTATCGAGATGGATATGGCTATGTACAACGTATCACTATAGCTGAAAACTTTGTTGATATTACTGATTATGCAGCACTGCTTAAACGCTATTATAATCATCAAAAAATTCAATTAAAAGACAGATACGGCAATCCAGTTGGTAATGAAAAAGAGTTCAAATTATTAAAACTTATTGATTAGTAACTGTAAGAAATACCGCATTTTTTACAGAACTTAAGTATTATATAAAAAAGTTTCATCATGTTCTAATATAATCTATATTTGCATAATAATCTTTCTATCGTTGAAGCTATTTTTTCGTTAGTTTTTTCATCTATACGCGATAGTCTAAAATGCATTTAGAACCCTTTGATAAACATTTTGATAAGCTCACTGCAAAGCAAAAATCTATCACCAAGATGATGAATAATTTGTACATGGACAAACCGAAAAGAGAAATTGATGATGAAAAATACAACAGATTTTATACTTCTCTACACAACCAGATGGATGAAACAACTACTCGCTTAGGTCGCCTGCAAGAAGCAGAAGAAAACTACTACGTAAAAGCAAAATATATCTTGAAACTTTCCAATAGAGCCTATGACTTATTCAAAAATTCAGAAGTTGAGCAAAAACGTCAGTTAATCAAACTGATACTTTCGAAATTACGCATCGAAGGCGAAAATGTGTTCTAAGAGGCACAAAAGCTTTTTGATCTACTGTTAAAAAATGCGAATTTTATAAAATGGCGTCCCCAAGGAGATTCGAACTCCTGTTACTGCCGTGAAAGGGCAGTGTCCTAGGCCTCTAGACGATGGGGACTTGTAATTCAATGTAACTTTTTGCCACCATATTTTTGATGAATATGGTGAGCCGCGTTGGATTCGAACCAACGACCCACAGCTTAAAAGGCTGTTGCTCTACCGACTGAGCTAGCGGCTCCTTTAAAAAGATTATCTATAAGGTATAAATGACTGATGTTTTTGTCAAGAAAATGTCTCAAAATACGTAAAAATTTGTTGACTAACCCTACAATAGATCAATAAACCCAAAATATCCATCAAAGTTGCCAGTACCGGACCAGCAGAATAAGCTGGGTCAACATTAATACGACGTAGTACTATTGGTATGCAACTACCGATCATAATTGAAGACATAACAATAACAACAAGTGAAAAGCTAACGGCTATACTACCAAGCAAATGATGACTTGTTATATACACTCTTAAAAATGAAAGAAATCCTAAAAATAATGCTATCCAAAATGCTAAAAAAAATTCGCGCTTTAAAAACTTTTTAATATTAGTTCTATTAATTTCCCCAGAAGCTATTCCTTGAATTACTACCGCTGATGTTTGGCTACTTGCATTACCACCTGCACTAGTAAGCATAGTTAAAAATTGCATCAATACGCCTCCTGCAAAAGTAATCAATAATGTTTCATGGGCTTTAATAATCGCACTTGAAAGAGATTGTGCCAAAAGTAACATTCCTAAAATAACACTTCGCTGATATAAAAGCTTTATAATAGAAGCATCAAAATATGTACCTTTAACGGGCGTCATAGCAGCCATACGATAAACATTTTCAGCTGACTCTTCCTCAATAATATCAATAAGCGTTGAGCTAGGAATGACTCCTAAAAAATAATCTTCTTCACCAACAACAGGAATAATCATCATATTGTAATGAACCATTTTATTTGCAATATCTTCTCTGTCATCTTCTGCTCTTGCAACCAAAAGATTTTTACGCATAAATTCATGTAACCGTGCTTGCGGCTTTTGAAGAACTAAATCCTCTAAAAAGATATGGCCCAATAATTTTTTATTTTTATCAATAACAAATATTTGTCGATGAATTTCTTGATTAACTTCTAAACGTTGAAGTAATTGAATACTTTTCTGAACAGTAAGATCATCATGCAGAGCAAGCACATCAGTATCCATAATGCCGCCAGCTGATTCTGGATTAAATTTAAGCAATGATAAAACTTTTTCACGATCAGTTTTATGCAACAAGCTTAAATACTGTTTTAATTCATTATCTGAAAGTCTTTCAAATAAGTCGGTAAGTTCATCTGTTGTAAGACAGCCAAGAGCATCAACTCTGCCACTATCATTAAGGGTTGCTAAGGCAAGAGCCTGCAAAGGTTCTGAAAATTCACGAAAAACAGCACAACTTACATGAGAAGGAAAATCAATATATAATTTTTTAAAATTTTCTTCAGATAAGCTCCCCAAGAATCGTGCTAAATCAGCTGGATGAGCTGTAAGCAATTCCTCCCATAGAAGTTTACCTAAAACTGACTCCCTATCTATGACATCTTTAATATTATTTTTGATCTCATCAAAAAGTTTTTCTGATATCATGTTGATCTTCCTTACTAAACAGATCGGTACATACTTATGGAAACAACGTTTACCCCTAATAGGTCCTTTAACCTTATAGAAATTAGAAAAAACTGTCTATCCACATACAAAAAATACAAGTAAACTGATAGTTATCTAATCATAATTGAGCTTAAAGGAAATATATGTTAAAGCCTGGTGAAATTTTTACACTAATTGCAAATGAACACGATGCAGAAAAACGACTTGATATATTTTTATCAGAAAATTTTTCAGGCTATTCACGTAGTTTATTCAAAAATCTTATAGAAGAACAAGCAATTACTATAAATGGAAAATTAGCAAAAAAATCGGGCGCCTCTCTTAAACCAAAAGATGTTATTGTACTTACTATTCCTATAATCCCGCCAAAAGAGATTTTAACTCCAGAAAAAAAAGATCTGATCAATGTAAGGATTATTCATCAAGATAAAGATTTTGCTGTTATAGAAAAACCAGCAGGAATAGTAGTACACCCTCCTCATAAAAATTCCACCGATCTTTCACTTATTGATTGGCTAACGTCAACTTTTCAAGATATAGAAAGTGTGGGATATGCAGACCGACCAGGAATTGTACATCGATTAGATAAAGACACTTCAGGTCTTATGATAATACCTTTAACATCACAAGCACATGCCCAATTTGCTGATATGTTTAAAAATAGAGAAATACATAAAACATATATGTGTATTGTAAATGGACATCCAGATAAGGAAGGAAATATTACATTTCCTATTGGACGCGATATGAGAATTAGAAATAAAATGACTCATCGCATTAATGGAAGAGCTTCGGAAACAAACTATAAAGTAGTTGAATATTTTGAAGAAACCTCTTTAGTTCAAGCAGAACCAATCACAGGAAGAACTCATCAAATACGTGTACATATGACGGGGATTGGACATTCTCTTATAGGAGATGTCCTTTACGGGAAAGCATCAAAATATATTCATCGACAAGCTTTACATGCAAACACATTAAAATTTATCTTTAAAGATAAAAGTTATGCATTTGAATCAGCTTTACCAGAAGATTTTTTAAAAGCATTACACCTTCTGAGAAGCGAAACCAGGCTATAAAAATAATTTGATTTTTAAAAATATATTTATTACATTGCTCTTCAGCTAAGAAAGAATCGTGGTAGTGAAGCTCTTATAAAGAAAAAATTAAAAAACCGTGCTAGAAGTCCGGTTTTTTAATTTTAAATTATTAAAAAATACACATTAATTTTTCTTAATACATCGCTTCTTTAATTTTTCAAAATGATTATTCCATTTTTCAAAAAAAACTACATTGTTTCGTATAATTACCATCTCTTCATTTCCATGAAATGCTGCATATGTTGGATTTAAAGAACCGGAAACAACAACCGACCCTCCAATTGTATTACACAATATAAATGTTTTATGATGCATAATTGATTGATATTTTTTTACTTTTGTTTTTTTATTTAATTTTTTTCTAAAAAGATCAATTGGTTGGTATACAAAGATAGGAATATCGTAAGATTCAAGAGCAGAAACTTTACTATATTGCGCAATGTTTAAAGCATCAGCATCTACCACCAGCTCAACCAATACTCCACGCTTATAAGCATCTATAATTGCTTCTGCAATATCACTATCTGTTAGGCGAAACAATGCAGCTTTAATCATTTTCTTTTCAGAATCAATTAAGCCAATTAAGGTGTATTTAAGGTCTTTAGACTGATCAGGAGTAAAGAAAAATGTATCTACAATACCATTATGTGAAAAATTTTCAGATAATAAATGATCACGAGCAAAAGCTTTACAATTATTCCTAACTTCAATAGGCAAAGATTTTATTGAAAAAAAGCTTATAGATACTAATAACAGTGCTATTTTTTTAAAAAAACAATCTATTTTATTATTATGCAACATACAATACACCCTCATTAAAATTTAAAGCGCATCTCCATTTCAGCACCCACATCACCACGATCATCTTTACTTACTTTTAAACTAACATCATCTGAAAGAAGATACTCTACCTCTGCCGCAGCATTTTCTGACAAACTAAAATTCTTTTCTATAGCACCCCTTAAACGATCATTTACCTCTACTTCAAGAACACCCTTAAGACCTCCGCGGCCTGTTTGATCTGTAAACCTTGGAATAAAATTAACACGCTGAAAAGGTTGTAACCAAGCAGGAACCAATGTATTTTTTATTGCTTCATACTGAGATGATTCACTAAATAAAAAGTTTTTTGCATTATACATCACAAGAGCAGGTGCCATAATATTAAGAGACTGCTCTTCAATACCTCCAAAAAGAAGTACCATAATCTGCTCTTGAGTTAAAGATGGACTCGATTGAAATCTAATAGTCGGATCTTGCAAAGATCCTCCAATCATAAGATTAATAAGATATTTTTTAATACGTCCTTCAGCTACCACATCTAACAAGTGATCGCTGTTTTGTCCAGAAAGGAAAGTTATCTTCCCCCTTGTAATAGATAAGTCATGCGCAGGGAAAATAATTTTACCACCCTGTAAATATAATTTTCCTTCAAACGAAGGATCTTCAAACGAACCTTTAATTAAACACTTAAATTGAGCATCTGTTTTCAAAACTGGCGTAGTAATAACTGCTGGTTGTTGAGTACTTACATCAATTGAAAGTTGTGTTGTTGATAAAAAATTATTATTTGATGAACTAAAAGCATCTCTTCCCCATGAATTATATAACTCAGACGCAAAAATATTATCTTTAATATTCATATCTTCCACATAGCAAAAACCTGTTATTTTTGATGAATTATTTTTATGAAAATATAAAAGAGAGCCTGTTAGAGTACAATATAATTGCTTATGAGTATTTAAAAAACAATGATAAAAATTAAGAGGAACATGACAAAAAAGATTTCGTTTATCACCAGGAAACTGAATTTTAATACGCTTACTTACCATCTTCCCTTTATGTAAATCAAAAACTACATCATTACAAAGCAAAATATTATTATGCATATTATAATCATAATTCAATGAACCTTTTTCTATAAAATTATACATACCTGGTAAACGAATTAATGCATCTGAAATATCGAATTTTCCTGTAACACCATTTCTGTCAAAAACACCATAAATTGCACACAAACCTTTTCCCGGAAGAAAACTGTCATACCATGAATGTGCAAATGACCTTACTGTTTCATAATTCATAAATGCTTTAAAATGAGAAACGTCTGAAAATGAACATGATATCAATTCATTACCATCTTTATCGGTATATAATGCAGAATTAATAATAAAAGGATCTGTTGTTGCGTCAATACTATACAAGTGAGAACCAAGACAACCTCTTATGGTAATACTATTATCTTTATGATGTAATGAGCCATTAAGAAAAACGTTTTCTTCAGTTTTTGTATGAAAAATTTGCGCATTATATTCTATATAATTTTCAGATCCAGTAGAGAAATCTCCTGAAATATTTACTCTCTCAATTGGAAACTGCCAATAACCATACAATGGAATAATAGAACTATTAGTTAATGAAAAATTACCTTGTTTTTTTTCCAAAGAATATGAAAAAGATCCATCTAAACTAACATCATTAAAATCAACCAACATTGTACCTTGAATATCTTTAAGATCTTTTTCAGCAGATATCACTATATTTTCGCACATAAAACCTTTATATGATATTTGGTTAATCTTAGATACTGCCTTTAACACCCCACAAGAAGAACCTTCAATAGAAACTTCGCAAGAACCTTCTAAAGATTCTTTAACTTTTGGCATCAACAATCTTCTTAAAAGATCGCATTCTATAAATAATTTCGCTGTATAAACATATTCATTATTTTCTTTAGTTAATGTACAAGGATGAATTAAAACTGAATGATCTTGAGTATGCATAATACAAGAACCATGATGCCCATCCCAAGACCCCTTACTATAAAAAATATAACGAATATCATCAGGAAATTGAGGACTTGTACAAGAACAATCAAACGTAACATAAGGGTCTTTTGATTGTTCATTCAAAAATGAAGTAATTACAAGATTTCCTTTTAAATCAACCAAATAATCTATATCACCTTTACAAGAAGAACCGTCTTTAATAATAATATTAGTAATAAATTGATCATTAACTTTTTCACCTGCCAAATAACCTGCAATAAAACCATTCACCTTGTTTTTATCATTACTATATTCAATATGAATATCCTGCAAAGAGATATTTTTAAGAAAAATAACGCCCTCTCCTTTTTGATCAGATAAAATTGTTTTAACATGATCAACAAGAGATTTAACGCCCGATTGTAAAACTGTAAAAGCTCGTATTCTATTTAATAAAATAGATAGAGAAATTTTCCTAGATACAAAATAAGAAAGAAAATTACATTTTAATACAAAAGAATCAGCAGACCATGACCATTTATCAGCACTATCAAAAGAATCAACATGAACATTTTCAAATTTTATAGCTAAAGAAAATGGCTTTATATAACACTTTTCTGCACAAAATCGTGCATTATATTTTTCTTTAAAAAAAATCACCACTTGATCATGAGCTATATCTAAAAAACGATCATCAAATTGTAACCACAAAGCAGTAATCGTTGTTCCCAAAATACATGCTGTCAAAAATTTACTTATTAAACTAATACTTTTCATCTAATACTTTATTTACATTTAACGATATGAAACAAAATTAAAGAGTACAAACTTGTATTAGAAAAGATACTACAATCAAAAAAAGAGCTCCATTACTTAGAAGCTCTTTTAAAAAATTTAAAAATTCTATACAACCGGAGCTGGTAAATCAGTGATAGCTCTGTCACTAATATAACCCTTAAGAGGTGTTCCTTTTGCAGGTTTTTTTGCTATAGGAGGAGGAACCCTAAGATATTCGCCATTTCTCATTAAAACAGAAGTCGATCCATCACTATTTTTTATAATATTATTCTTTATATCGCCTTCTTTTTTTGAAGTAGAAGGGGATTTACTAGTCTCATCATAAGAATGATAACGTTTTTCTTGAGGTTTTGGCTTTGGATTTTCTACTAAACCAAAACCATCTTTAGTTTGTCTTAGTTGATACCCTTCTGGTATCCTCATATTAGAATCTTTTAATTGATATCGACCTGAACCATTTTTAACATCAACCACTTGATCTCTCTTAAAAACAGTGCCCACTTGAGCTTCTTTTGCTTTAGCAGATGGAGCTTGTAGACCTATTACCTTCCCATTTGAATCTTTTACAGTAATAGGCTTAGATGAAGAAGATGGAACTGGAGGAGGAGTGTTATCCAAATTTCCAACCCTACGAAAATCGCCATTTCTCATTAAAACAGAAACCGATCCATCAGTATTCTTTATAACATTGTCCTGATCTGTTGTTCTTGTATCGCCCTCTTTTTTTGCGACAGAACTCATTCTTGCTTTTTCTGCGCTAGATGTTCGCAGGCCCAATCTATTACCAACTCCTTTTAAAAATTGAATAAAAAGATTTGAACGGCGTTGCTCTTGTGCTGAATTAATTTGCTCAGAGGCAGGTCTTTTAGAACCCTGAATATTTTGAGTTTGAGCCTCACTATAACTATAAGATCGTGCTTGGCGAGCTGCTTCTGTATTGTAAAAAAGAACTAATAAAAATAATATTTTTGTTTTTTCATTCACCCTAATACCCCTTTATTTAAAATGAAAAAAGATATTAATATTGTTACATTTTTTACTATTCACTTTCAATCTTTTCAACTTCCTTTACCGTTTCATAACCAGAATCAGCATCATGAGCAGTTGCCACAGAAACAACTTCTTCTACACTCGTTAAACCAAGTTGTAATTTTCTAATACCATCTTGAATCAAAGTAGTCATACCATCTTTTTCTGCTTGTTTACGTAATGCTAAAGTCGCACCTCTTTCCATCGTCAATTTCACAAGATCATCAGTCATTGCCATAACTTCAAATATTGGTAATCGGCCTTTGTATCCAAGTTGATTACATTCATCACATCCAACTGGCTTATAAAATTGATATTTTTCACTAGAATTTAATTTTATACCAAGACTTTCAAGAACTTCTGTGGTTGGCATGTAAGAAACCTTACACTCAGCGCAAAGTTTACGAACAAGCCTTTGAGCAATACCAGCAACAATAGATGATGCTATCAAAAAAGGCTCAATCCCCATATCAATTAAACGAGTAATAATAGCAGGAGCACTATTAGTATGAATTGTGCTTAGCACTAAATGACCAGTAAGAGCAGCTTGAATAGCAATTTGAGCAGTTTCTTGATCTCGAGTCTCCCCTATCATAACAATATCTGGATCTTGACGTAAAATTGCACGTAATGCATTGGCAAAGGTAAGCTCAACTTTAGGATTAACTTGTACTTGAGTAATGCCTTGTAATTGATACTCAACAGGATCTTCTACTGTAATAATATTAACCTTAGGGTCATTTAAACGATGCAACACAGAGTATAGAGTTGTTGTTTTACCAGAACCTGTAGGTCCAGAAACTAAAAAAATTCCATTTGGCTGAGCAATTGCTTTCTTAACTTCTTTTAAATCACGCTCGCTAAGACCAATACTATCAAGATCAGAAAAACCCTTATCTTTATCAAGTAAACGCATAACAATATTTTCCCCAAAACTTGCTGGCAATATCGAAACACGAATATCTACTCGCTTTTCTCCAACTCTAATTTCTATGCGACCATCCTGAGGCTTTCTTTTTTCTGCAATATTAAGCCCAGACATAATTTTAAGACGAGACGAAACAGCAGCCTGAGTTCTTTTTGGAATACTCATAAATTGATGCATTATGCCATCTACACGCAACCTAACCCTTATTTCTTTTTCACTAGGAGAAATATGAATATCAGACGCACTCATCTTACTTGCTTGAAGCAAAATATAATTTACAAGCTTAATAATAGGAGCATCATTAGCGCTACTCATAATATCACGTTCGTCAATTTCACCAAATGATAAGCCAGAAACATCACTTTCTTCTTCCAAATCCTCCATCATTTGATCTGTGCCTTCAAGCGGATAATAATGATTTAAAGCGTCAAGAATTACTTTTGGCGTAGAAACTACAAACACAATCCCCTTACCAAATATAAGTGCAAGTTCATCAAGAGGTTGAAAGTCATTAGGATTTGCTGTTACAAAAACCGTACCTCCTTGATACCTAATAGGCATAACTATTTGTTGTTTTAAAAATTTTAAAGGAACTTTTGAAAGCAAAAGAGGATCTGCCATTTCCTCTGTAATAATTTTGAGATATTCAATATTACTTTGAGTAGCATAAGCTTGAGCTAATTGTTCTTCAGTAATAAGAGACTTTTCTTGTAAATAACGAATAAAGCCTATACTTTCTTTTTTTGCTTCAGATTCATACAGATCCTTATCAATTTTTGAAAAAACTTGAGCCTCAACTAACACTTCACTTATATTTTTTTTAATCATTATGCATCTCCAACAAACATTTTTAATAAATTAATTTTTATAAATAAATATAAACAATATCAAACTCAGACAATAATTGATAAGTCATCAAAAAAAAATTAGGTTTTAAGCTTAATGAACAATCAAAATTTGAAGAATTTTAATAAAATGGCAATATTTAGATATAAATTATTAATGTAATGGATAAAAATATGATTATAGCAATACTTATTTCTTTAATGATAATGCCTATTTATAGCGCTGATCAATTGATTGAAAACATAAAAAACCATGAAAAAAAACGAGAAAAATATGTAGGATTAGCAAAATTACATTATAAAAAAAGAGAAAAAAGATTCTATTCATCAATGATTGCTAATTACACAGAAAAATCATATAGAGCACAAGAATCCTTGCGCCAAATGCTTATAGCAAAAGATCGTTCTTATGAAAATATACAAAATTTTGAAGAATACTTAAAAAGCAATGGATTAAAATACTGGCCAAATCCAAAAAACCCTTACAATCCAAATGCCCCTATTTTTATTCCATCTTCTGCAGAAAGCAAAAAATCATAATGAAAAAAAACTTCATCTATCTTTTGCCAATATTTTTTGTTACAGCTTTTTCAAACACCAATATTAAACCTCAACATCCTCAAGCTTTAATTACTAAACACGCTCTGAATAAAAGTGAAAAAGTTGAAAAAAATAAAAACAAAAAAATTTACAATCAACTAGCTTCAAAAACTATTAAAGGTATGACAGAAGATGAACTACGCGACTACATTAATGCATGTATAGCACTTGAATACTTTGAAGAAGCTATAAAAGGGCTTGAACAACTTATAGCAACCACAAAAAACATGATCCTTACAAAAGAAGCTCGTATAGAAATTGCTGATATTTATTTTGAAAAAGGCAATTGGAAGCTAGCTTCAGATAAATATAACGAATTTATAAAATTATACCCAGCAGACAAACATATCGACTACGCCCAATATAAAGCACTTATAAGTTTGTTTTATTGCTTGCCAACATATGACAGAGATCAAAAAAACACCCAAGAAGTTATTCTTTTAGCAGATGAGCTACTAAAGAAAAATCATCCATTTGAACAAGACATTAAACAAATAAAAAGTTATTGCTATAGAAAACTTTATGAACATAATGTAGATATTTTTAATCAATACATGAAAAAAGGAAGTTATGCTGCAGCTGAAAAACGACTTGAACAAATAAAAAAAACATTTACCGTCAATATGATCGAAAATTTTGATTTTCTATCATTAGAATTAGAATATAAGCTTGCATCAGGCCAGCATGATATAGTCAAAAAAAATCTCTTAGAACAAAAACTTGCACTGTATCCTAACTATTCAAAAAAATTTAAAATTGCTGCACATTCAGATAAAAAATCCTATGTCTCATTTTTCTAGAAAAAAAATTGGCTTAGAGGGAGAGTTACTTATAGAGCAATACCTTACCCAAAATGGTTATACTATTATTAAAAAAAATTTTTCCATTCGTGGTGGAGAAGTAGATATAATAGCAATAAAAAAAGAAGTTCTTGCTTTTACTGAAGTTAAAACAAGAGAAAACATTTATTTTAATACTTCCGAAGTAGTGAATTATTCAAAGCAAAAAAAAATAATTACTACAGCAAAAGTATTTTTATCTCAAAACAATAATTATTCAGATAAAGTATTACGCTTTGATATTGCGTTGGTTGAAGGCTCTAATAAAAAAGTTACTTATATTGAAAATGCTTTTACCGATACAAATGACTCATATTAAACATATTGTTAAAATGCATTTTTTAAAAAAGCTACTAGATCAACCTGTTTAATCGATTCTTCTTTGCCTGTTATCATATTTTTTACAGTAACCATACCCAAAGAAACTTCTTGTGAACCAACAAGCAAACAATATTTTGCACCAAGTTTATTAGCTTTATTCATCATCTTTTTTAAAGATGCATCAAAAAGAATATCTGCACATATGTTTTTTGAATATAACTCAGAAGCAATTTGAAGAGCTGCTCCATACTCTTGAGCAGATAAAGGTAAAACAAGATTAAGAGATTGTATCTCTTCAAATGAATCTTTATTAAGAGCTTCAAATATCATCAAAAGTCTATCAAGACCAATTGCGGCTCCAATAGAAGGCTTATCTTCTTTCCCTCCAATTGCAGTTACTAAACCATCATACCTTCCACCGCCACAAAAAGCACTTTGTGAACCTAATAAAGGACTCACAAATTCAAAAACTGTTTTATTATAATAATCAAGACCTCTAACAAGCCTTGGATTATGAAAAAATGTAACAGAAAGCTCTTTAAGTTGATTATTGAGTTGAATCCATTCATGAGAACATGCTGTACATAAAACATCTGTAATTACAGGAGCCTTTTGATATATTTTCTGACAAATTTCACTTTTACAATCAAAAATACGCAATATATTAGTATCTTTTCTTAGTTTGCATGTATTACATAAATCATCAGTATATTTATTTAAAAATAGAGCAAGTTCTTCTTTAAGAAGAATTCTATCTTGTAAACATCCTAAATAATTAATATGTAAACCATATTCAACAAAATTACATTTTTGAGAAAAGAAACTATTAAGCATGTATATAAAAAGCACATCTTCTGAAACAGATGCGGAACCAATAACTTCTATACTACATTGATAAAATTGACGAAATCTTCCTTTTTGAGGGCGCTCATATCTAAACATTTCGCCGATTGTATAAACTTTCCATGGAGTTTGTTGAATCCCATTTTCTACAAATGCACGAACTACAGATGCTGTAGCTTCTGGCCTCAAGCAAATTTCTTCATCAGACTGACCTGATGAAGATGTAACAACAAACATTTCTTTTGAAATAACATCAGTTTCTTGACCTAATGAACGCTTAAAAAGAGCTAATGATTCAATAAGGGGAAGATATATTTTTGAGTAGCGGTAGTTTTTAAGATGTTTTTCAAGCAATCGACAAACATAATTCATCGCATTACCATCAATAATATCGCGTGTTCCGCGTACTCGTGAAATCATATACGCCTCAAAAATAAGAAGTTGAAAATATATTTTATAAAAAAGTTTATCATGGATCCATTTTAACGCCAATTGGATATCCAAATAAAAATAATTTGAAAAATTGCGTTTTACTTTTTAATAATGCTATGAATTGGAAATATAAATTATAAGTCATACCAAGGAGACATACATGAGAAAACTAAGCCGACATCTAGGAATATTTTTACTTTTAGCACAACCAGCTTACAGTGAAGATATTTCAGGAAAAAGCTTTTTATCAGCTCAGCCATTCTCTATTTTACCAACAGACATTACTTTTACAACTGTAATGGATCAACATTTTGAAGATGGAAGCGTTCTTAATAAGCCTCAAATCCAAGCATCTGTTTTTGGAGGCAAATCTACAAACAATAATAAACTTAGAAATTACTTCTTATTTAATAATCTTTCTCAATTAACCATGAATGAAGCTCCTGCAAGTGATACTTCCTCTTTGCAAAATATAGTTGGTTATAACTTTAATATTTTTACAAAAAATGAAAATGCATCAAGTATTATAACTTTCGATCCTGTAGAAACATTTGCTGGATTTGGAATCAGCGCTCGTTATGGATTTAAAGAGAAATGGTGGGTAGCAATACAAATTCCTTTTATGCATGTAAAAAGAGATCTCCAACTATCAGAAGCTGAATTAGAAAGCGGAGGTGGGTTAAATACAGATTTAGGACTTGATGGCCTTCCAGCAGCTGCAACTAATATGACAACTGCATTTAAACAATCTGGCATGTTATACGGAAAAATAGATGGATCTCAAAAAAAATCCGGTTGTGGAGATATTGAACTGCTTCTTGGATATGATTTTATGGACAGAAATACCAATTACCTCTCTCCTTTTATTGGAGCAATACTTCCTGCAAGTAATAAACCTACTGCTGAATATTTATGGGAGCCAATTCTTGGAAACAACAAACACTTTGGTGTTATCTTAGGACTTTATGGGCATTCACATATTTATGAAAAAAAAGATACGCATCTTTGGTTTACTTGGTGCACCAAAAATCAATACCTCATACAAAATACACAAAAACGATCATTTGATTTAAAAAGAGGTCCATGGACTCGTTATTTAGCGATGTACAGTAACAGCGAAAATCGTCTATCAACTGTTCAAACATTAGGAACGGCAGGTATCAAAACATTTGGTATAAATATCATGACTCAAGATGTTTATGTTACCCCTGGATGCTCGAGCTACTCAGTTATTAATCTTGCTTTTATAAAAAACAAACTCAATATAACACTTGGTGTAACAGCTTATATAAAAGAATCTGAAAATGTTTATCTTGTAAACCAATGGGCGCTCGGACCTGAAGTAGCAGATCTTGTTAATAATAATTGTAGCAACGTATTACGCACTATAAGTTCTCTTGGCTCAAGCGGATCACTTGACGGAGATTCTCTTATACAACCTAATGATATAGACTTTTCGTCAGCAACAAATACCAATATTTTTGTTAATTCTATTTATAGCACTGTTAGTTATTATAACAATACAACTCATCCTCAATTATATGAACTTGGAGGATCATTTGAAACATCAAAACAAAACAACTCTATAAATAGATTTACCATGTGGAGCAAATTTCAATTAACGTTCTAAATAATAAAGGAAGAAGAACTATGAAGGTAAAAATAAATCAACTCGGTTTATTACTGACTCTTTTTATAAGTCCAACAATCATTCAAACTATGACGCTAGGACAAGCAAGAGACATCAGAGATGAATTTATTACACCAGCAATAAATGATGTTGAAAAAAATGGTGTTAATGTAGAAAACTTAACAAAAGCATGTAAAGGAATAATGACTCCAGGAGTTAAAACATACGTAAATTACTTGCTTGAATATTTTAAGCCATTTGTAAACACATTTGGAGCAAATCCTGAAAAAGTATGTCCTCTTATACTTTCATCAGAAAAAAAAGAAATGAAAATACAAGAAATGCTTAATGCAGCAATACCAACTCGTGGAGGAACAGCTTCTTCTTCAAATGGAAAAGCTGCTCTTGAAGCAGTACAAGCATACTTAGCAAATGGAGGAAGCCCTCTCCTCTTTTTAAAAGATACCAATGCCGTTATAGCAAGCCTTGTAGGTAGCAGTTCAAATGGAACTAACACAGAAACAAATAAAGATGCCAATGTTCTTCAAATAGCAAACAATTTACAACCGCTTTATAAAGCAACATTAATTAATAATAATACAGCCAATTTACAAGCAATAAGCCAATGTTCAAGTGACCTTGCAGCATTTCTTGCTAATATTTCTTCAACAAGCACACCTTCTAGCAACCTTGGATCTTGGGCAACAACGCTTATGAATATGATTAAAAACAAATCAACCACTTCTTCTTCAAATAACACTTCTGCTGGAAAAGATCCAGATGTCGTCAATATTGCAATGACTTTTATTCAACCAAATGATACTTATATGGGATCAGACGATACAGAAGTTACTAACCTTAGTGAATTGTATGAAAAAATTCATTTACTTAATAATCCAAATGAAGATTTTAAAACACCTGTAAGTATTTTTGGACAAATTGATGAACAAATAGCCACCTACAATGGTGACAGAACTAATGAAGGCTTTAGATTTAATCAATCCGAATCACCTTCTGCATGGGCAGAAAGAATTGTAACTGCTCTTAAAGATGTTAATGACGCTTATTCATACATGAATATGTATGCAAATGGCGACAACGCTATTCCTGGCTTTTCTTACTCAGGAGAAGATTTCCTTGATACCATTATTCCTGACTTAGTAGCCGCAGCACAAGCTTCAGGAGGAGGTTCAACAACATCTACAGCGGGCTCATTAGAATTAACAGATCCTAATTTAGTAAAAATAGCACAAGCACTCAGCGGTATTAATGGAGAACCAAACAACAAAGATCAATATTTTGTAATGGACTCAGACAATACAGTTTCTGTGAATCCAAATAAACTTAACGAAATGGCCGAATTTGCAGCAGCATTAAGAAATGCTCTTAATCAATGGCAAGGAGACTCTAGCGATCCAGCATCAGCAGCTCATCCTGAATTACGTTTTGAAGATCAATCATTTTCTAGTTACATAACAAATATGAATAGCGCAGTAGCTGATGAAACAGATATTCTAAGTTCATTACCAGATCTCTTTACAGACCTTGGAAAACTTGACAGCATTAACTCCCCAAATCTTACTTATGATATAAAAGAAACCCCAAGTTATAACATTTATGGAAAAACAACAGAAAACGGGGACACTGTATTAAATGAAAATGGTTTAATTAGCGTTCTTTTTGAAAAACTAGGAGGCTCTCAAGAAGATAATTCAAGCGAACCAACCCTTGAACTTAACAATGCAGACTCAATTGCTTATTTAGCTGTAGCGCTTGCAGATCAAATTTCAAATCATAATGCATCAATCAATTACGTATTTGGAAGATGTGGCGCTGTTAAAGAAATATTCATAGATTCTCCTGCAACAAGCACTCCTGTAAACTTCTTAAATGGACATAAATATTCTGTAACAGGTTCTCCAGCTTCTTCTACAACAAGATTTATTGCTCAAGAAATATTTTATGATCTTGTAAATAACGATAACAATGGGTTGTTAAAACTACTTAACAATCAAGCAAGAAGCTTACAAAAACAAGCAAAAGCTTTAATAACAGCAGGAGCATCTCAAGAACAATTTAAAACAACAGAAGGGATGGCTCAAACTGCTATTGACTATTTTAGTGGAACAAATATCTCTGTTGGAACTACCGGTGCTGGAGCATTTGATATTTCAAAATCATCACTTACATTTTAATACATAAAAATTCACCAAATAAAGAGGGACCATTCGGTCCCTCTTTATTTATATTAACAACGATGTTTTATTTTTTTATATAAGAAATTCTTCTTGCTGATTGATATCATTTTCAAACTTAGATTCCATATCATTATTTTCTTTCTGACTACGTTCTAAATTATCAGTATCAATCGCACGTTGCGCATCTTCAATTTCTTCAAGCGTCATTCGTTTTCTTTGCTTATGACCTCCACAATCAAGACATCGTGGCCTATATTTTTTAGGTATACGCACAGATGAAGCAACATATGGATTTGTATGAGAACTTTGATATTCAGGAGAGCAATAACATGTATCATTTCTCTTACAATTAACATTCATCAATGTACTATGAAGACGATTTCGCTTACTTTCTTCTTTTCCATATAATGCTTGTAAGAAGAATAATGATAAAAAACTATATAATACTATTTTATTCATATCAGACTCTCCTTAAAAACATTACTTTTAAAAAAATACTTATTAACTATTCTTTAACATTTTTTACACGATTGACATTTCTTAGTTTTAGATGAACAATCTTTATTTTTTAAGCGATGCATTCTTGGATCCTGGTCAGATGTATTTCCACTACACATATCATTAAAAAAACCAGAAGCTTTAGCATCAGATGTGCGTGCTATATTTGGTCGAGCAGGAACTTCATTACATCCTTTTTCAGTTTTACAATTCTTATTATTTTTTGCCCAATCAAACCATCCAGCAGAAACATAACCTGTCACAGTTAAAAGCGTAATTGCTAATACTTTTTTCTTCATAACGATTCTCCTTCATTTTCATTTTAATATTATATACAAAAAGATTTTTTATTCTGAAACCTCTTGTTCAGATTTTTTATCAAGCCCAGGGAAAATTGCTCTAAAAATATTTGTAGCGCCTTCTCCTGCAGATTTAACAATTCCTGTAGCGCCTTCTCCTGTTGCCTCTACAGTTCCAACTATAGGACCACGATCACTACATCTATGTTTTTTTGAATTTCTTTGATCTTTTTTACTCGTACAACTTTCATCATTATTTTTTGCTACTACTTGTAATCCAAAAAATAATACAGGAACTAATAACAATTGCTTTTTCATAAATCCTCCTTTTTGAAAATAAATTATTATATAGTTCAAATTATCATAGACAGATCAAGTAAAACAAGACTTTTTTTACAAAACAATGCTTTAGGCTTGTTTTTTTATAAAAAACCAAGCCATTAAGCCGACTAGGATGCTAAAAAAATTATAAAGGAGGGAGGATTATCTTTATTTTTTATTAATATTTTTACTCTCTTTAAAAATATTAATAATTTGCTGAGCATGATCTTTGAGCTCAATTTTTTTAAGAACATCTATTATATAACCATCTTTATCGATTAAAAAAGTAACTCTTTTTACACCAATCCATGAAAATAAAAAGCCTCTTGTAACACCATAAAGATCGGCAACTTTTTGCCCAACATCACTTAAAAGAACAAATGGAAGCCTATTTTTTTCTTTAAATTTTTTATGTGATTTTGAAGAATCTGAACTTATTCCAATAATAGTAATTTTTGCTTTTTTTAAATCAGAAAAACCATCTCGCAAACTACATGCTTGTTTAGTACATCCATAAGTTCCATCCATTGGATAAAAATATAAAGCTACATTAGAACCTTTATAATCAGATAAAGCAATCTTATTTCCATCTTCATCACATAATGTAAAATCAGGAGCCTTATCTCCTTTTTTAAGAGCTTGCAAATTAGAAAACATGAAAGAAGCAAGTAACGGTATAAAAATTTTTTTCATCAAAAACACTCCTTAAAAAAAATTAATCTGTCGATATTATATAAACACTTTAGTTCCAGAAGCTTGCTTAATTAAAAATGCTTTTTCTTTTTTAATTAAGCCATGATAAGCAGTTTCAATAATATTATTTAATGCAGAATTGCAAGGCTTCCATCCCAATACTTCCGTTATTTTTGAAGCATCTGCTACTAATTTTTTAGGATCACCTTGTCGCCTATTTTGATAGGTAATAGCTATCTTTTTTTGTAATATACTTTCTACGCCAAAACAAAGTTCTTTAACTGAATAACCGCACCCTGTCCCCAAATTAAAAACATTAGATTGTTGATAATTACAAAGATATTCTAATGCTTTAATATGAGCATCAGCTATATCTAAAACATGAACATAATCTCTAATTGCAGTTCCATCAGGAGTTTCATAATCATTCCCAAAAATAGAAAATTTCTTTTCATATACTGCAGCATTTAAAAGCAATGGAATAACATGAGATTCTGGAGTATGCTGTTCATACAAATCATATTCAAAAGCAGCACCTGCTGCATTAAAATATCGTAAAATAATAAACTTCAATCCATAAGCTTTTTCATAATCTTCAAGCATATTTTCTATAATAAATTTTGTTTTACCATACGGACTTATAGGATGTTTTGGATGATCTTCTAAAAGAATATCTGTTAATGGATTACCATAGACAGCACATGATGATGAAAAAATAAATGAATTAACTCCATAAAAACGAGCTGCATCAAGCAATATTTTAGTATTAACAACATTGTTTTGGTAATATAAAGATGGATTCTTAGATGACTCTGACACTTCAATTGATGCTGCAAAATGCATAATTCCAAAAATTTTATAAGTAGAAAATATATATTCAAGAATTTTTTGATCTTGAATAGACCCTTTTATAACAATCGCCCATTCGTGATTAAATATTTGATCATGAAAAAAGGCATCAAGTATAATTACTTGATACCCTCTTTGATACAAAAGAAAAGCTGTATGAGAACCAATATATCCAGCACCACCTGTAACTAAAATTGTTTGCTTCATATATAAATACTACTCAATTAATTGCAACACTTTTTATATTTTTTACCCGATCCACAAGGACAATTATCATTTCTTCCAACACGTTCTACGTTTCTTTTTGCAGTCACAATCTCGTTACTATTATCAACAGAAGCAGAAATCATACTTAATGAATCCAATTCTTTTTGTCGTTTTTTTTCTATTGCAACAGCATCAAGAGCTTGCAATTTTAAACGGAAAATTCTATGAACTATTTCCCATCGAATACTTTGCATCATGTCTTCAAACATAACAAATGCTTCTCTTTTATATTCGATAAGGGGATTTTTCTGACCCCAACTACGTAAATAGATACCCTCTTTAAGATGATCTAAATTAAACATATGTTGCTTCCATGCTTGATCAATTGTTTCAAGCATAACCCACTTTTCAGCTTCATCTATAGATTCATTATCACTACTTACCCTATAAAGATCATATGACTCTAATAATATATTAACAACATCAGACTGGAACTCATCAAATCGTTTAGTATTTATACTATTAAGATCAAAAATTGATGGGTCAAGTTGACACATAGTAGATAAGAAATCAATAACAGTTATTACTTCTTCTTCTGTTACTATTTCATCTTTAATAAAGCGCTTAAATGCTCCTTCTACACTTGCAACAATCATTTCTCGAACAAGATCGTGCATGTCATCAGAACCCTCTAAAACGCTATAACGATATCCATAAATAACTTTACGATGCTGATTCATCACATCATCATATTCAAGTAAATTCTTACGACCATCAAAGTTATTTTTTTCTATTTTTTCTTGAGCATTTTCAATTGTTTTTGATAACCATTTATCTTCAATAACATCATCTTCATTCATTCCTGCCCAAATCATTTTATCTCGTATTGATGTTCCGCCACCAAAAATACGGACTAATTCATCTTCTAAAGAAATATAAAATCTTGATTCTCCAGGATCCCCTTGACGACCAGAACGACCACGCAATTGATTATCTATGCGACGACTTTCATGACGCTCTGTTCCTAAAATATAAAGACCTCCACGATCAACAGATTCTGGTGTTAATTTTATATCTGTACCACGACCTGCCATATTAGTTGCAATTGTAATACGACCAACTTCACCAGCGTGTTCAACAATCTCAGCTTCTCTTTGATGTTGTTTTGCATTAAGAACATCATGAGGTATTCCATTTTCAGTTAAAACAGCACTTAATCGTTCTGATGTTTCAATTGCAATAGTACCAATTAAAACGGGCTGTCCTTTTTTATAACGTTCTTTAATATCTTGGACTATTGCATTAAATTTCGCGCGCTCACTTAAAAAAATAACATCTTCTTTATCAACACGAATAACTTTACGATTTGAAGGAATTGATACAACTTCAAGTTTGTAAATATTATAAAATTCTTCTGCCTCTGTCATAGCTGTACCAGTCATGCCAGAAAGCTTACCAAATAATCTAAAAAAATTTTGCAAAGTTATAGAAGCAAGAGTTTGGCTCTCTCTTTCAACATCAACACCTTCTTTTGCTTCAAGCGCTTGATGCAATCCATCACTATAACGACGACCAGATAAAATACGGCCCGTAAACTCATCAACAATTAAAACTTCACCATCTTTAACAACATACTCAACATCTTTACGAAACAATGTATTTGCTCTAAGAGCTTGATGAACATGATGTAAAATATTGATATTTTGAATATCGTACAAATTTTCAACATGAAAAAAAGCTTCTATTTTATCATTACCAGATTCTGTAAGAAGCACCGATCTTTGTTTTTCATCTACTTCATAATCACTATCTTTATGCAAACGTCGAACAGCTTCATCTGCCTTTTGATAAAGCCTCCCCTCTTCATCTGTTGAACCTGATATAACTAATGGAGTTCTGGCTTCGTCAATTAAAATTGAATCAACTTCATCAACAATAGCAAACGATAATTTTCGTTGCACATAATCTGACAAGCGAAACTTCATATTATCTCTTAAATAATCAAATCCAAGTTCGTTATTAGTTGCATAAATAATATCTGAGTTATAAACGCTTTTACGAACTTCATCACTCATATTATGTTGAATAACACCAACAGACAGTCCTAAACTGTTAAAAACAGGAGCCATCCATTCAGCATCACGACGAGCTAAATAATCATTAACTGTTACTAAAAAAGCAGGATTGCCAGAAAGTGCATTCAAATACAAAGGTAATGTTGCTGTAAGCGTCTTACCTTCACCTGTTTTCATTTCAGATATTTTACCTTGATGCAATACAATGCCACCCATAATTTGCACATCATAATGGCGCTGTCCTAAAAAACGCTTTGCTGCTTCTCTTACCAACGCAAAAGCTTCTGGTAAAAGTTCATCCAAAGTTTCACCTTGTGCAAAACGAGCTTTAAATTCAAGAGTTTTTAATGAAAGATCTTCATCTTTTAAGAGACTTACTGATGGCTCAAGTTGATTAACTTTTTCTACTATAGGCTTCAATCTATTTATTTCACGTTGATTTCGAGAACCTATTATTTTTGAAACTATATAAGAAAACATGTTTAATCCTTTATTGCAAAAAAATTATAAAGAAATTTTCATTCTAAACAATGATGAACTCTATTTCAATGAAATAGCAGTAACCTGGCGAGAAATTGTTTTATTCCTACGATAAGAATGAAAACTTTCGTTACAAATAGTACACAGATTGCTATTTATATCAATAGAAGAAGAATGAACTCCAGCCTTTTTAAGTTGTAAAAAATTATATTCAATAAGATTGAAATAGTACTTATTATTACGGACAATAACAGAAGCTTCTCCGCCATAATTAAGTATAATATTATCCACAAACAGCTGATCAACTTCATAGCAACAAACCTTTGCACAAGGACCAAAAGTAAATGAAAGGTCAGTAATTAAAGAATTATATTCCTTTTCTAAGCCAACTATCATTTGATCAATAATACCTGCAACAGACCCTCTCCATCCTGCATGAGCAATACCAATAACATTATTTTTACTATCATAAACCGTAACAGGCAAACAATCTGCCGTTAATACACCGAGCATAACTCCAGTAACATTTGTAAGTATAAAATCACCATTAAAAGAAAATTGCTCGTAATTTTGAGCCTGTTTTAAAGATTTAATAATCAAACCTTCTGTACCATGAATCTGATTAATAAAAATAGGATATTGATTACCATTATTAGAAAAATCTTGAGCATTAAAAGAGGATCTATCAGAGATACTATATTTTGATAACGCATCTCCAAAAACAATATTATAAAAATTATTTAAATTAAGCTGCACAATACCCCTTATTATAAAAACAATTTATTTTAACAAAAAACTAAATGTACAACTTTATTAAAATAAATAAATACAAAAAACAGCACTCAGATGATTAATTAAATAATTTCAAATATAAAATATTTACAAAATATTATTCTTTAAAGTATTATTATTAATAGAACAAATAATACTAAGGATTAAATTATTGTGAAAAAATATAATTTTTTAGCGCTTTTTATATTCATTCAATCACAAAACAACTATTTAGAAATAATGCCAGAAATAGCTGGATCTACACATCTACATCAATTTAACAAACAAAAAAAAGAACCAAAAACTAAAGAAGGCGATCATAATTTTAGTAGTTTTTACACAGAATTAGACATTCCTTCCTATAGCAGTATTAATACAATATCAAAAAGATTTAGAGAAATAAGCAAAACTAAACATCCTGATAAAGCAAATGATAACAAAGATGAATATCTTAAATTAAGCACAATTAAAAATGAAATAAGCGACCCAGAAAAACGATTTAAATTTGATATAAATTTAATAGAAGAAGAAATTGCTTTTTTAGAAGAAAAAAAAGAATCTTTAAAAAATGAATTAAAAAATGCTTACTTAGAATCATATGAGAAAGGACATGGCCAAAAAGCGTTAGCTTTTTTTAATAAAATTAGCTTTCAAACATTTGAATTACAAAAAACAGATGATGCTATGAATCTAAAAAGATACATCGATGCATATGATGAAAAAGTAATAGAAATAAATAAAAAAATAAAAATAAATGAAAATAAAATTAAGGAATTAAAACAAAAACTAGAATACTTTTTATCTAAAAAAAGTATTTCCAATTCTATTGATGGATTAATGGGAAAATGGAGTTCTTATAAAGATCAAAATCGTTTACGCCTCTATGAAATTAAACATCAACAACCTAAAGAAGATTTTACCGATCTTTTAGATTTAGATTAAAACTTCTACAATCTCTGCAACTTTCTCGTAAAAAAAATCGACTCATTAAATTAATCAATAGCTTTTATTTTTATTTTTTAAATTTCAAAAAATTACATTTGGTGTTTTATTTTGTATAAAATACAAATAAAACTTACTAAACAACACTTTAAAAGAAGAAAGCTGTATGTATAAAAAAATAATTTTAACAATTTTGATACCTTCATCTACAACTTCTAAAACTAATGATCTATGCACAGCATTCCGCTTTGAAGATGAAAATCATATAAATTAAACCCTAATCTATAAGGGTAGTGATTCTTTAAGAAGCCTTGAAAGTCGTTTGAATTTATCTAGTAAATGTGATGACGGCGAATTAACCCCTGAAGCTAATCTCTGTAATCATTCTACTTGTTCTTATAACAAAGAAAATACAGAATTTTATCCAAATAAAAAAGCTTTTATTGATGCTGAAAATCTTTATAAAGCTCAAAATGAAAAAAATAATTAACTATTAAAAAGGGCCAAATGGCCCTTTTTAAATTAAAAGCTTTTTAAAAATTACTCGTTATGTATTTTTTCTTTTACTTGCTTTCTCATAAATGCAGGTATATCTAAGTCTTTTATATCAATATGCCCAGAATTTTTATGATCATAATGAGATTGAGTTAATTGAGATACCTGATCTTGTTTTTGTGGAATAAAATAAAATGCATCTTTTTTCTCATCTATTTTTTCAACTTCTTTAATATTTTCACTCTCTGAAAAAATTACTTCATTAATACTTGCACTATCTTTTGTTAATTCAGGAGAATGTGCAGCAACAGTCTCTTTTGATATTTCAACATATTCTTCTTTATTTACTTGATCATAAGACTGACTAATGACTTCTGTTTTTTCTTGCAAAACAACCTCTTTTACAACTTCTTTAACTGATTCTTTTTGAACCATAAAAGGCTCTGAAAGATTTTCTATTTTCTTAGCAGGCTCAAGAGACGATTTTTCAATATCATTTTTTTGCTTAAACCCAGTAGCAATAACAGTAACTGCTATTTCATCTCCCATACTATTATCAATAACAGATCCTAAAATAATATTTGCTTGCTCGTCTGCTTGCTCATAAATAACTGATGCTGCCTGGCTAATTTCATGCAACCCTAAATCTGAACCACCAGTAATATTAAGAAGCACACCACGAGCTCCTGCAATATTCATATTTTCAAGAATAGGAGAAGATATTGCTGTTAAAGCTGCTTGACGAGCACGATCAGCACCAGATGCTCTACCAGTTCCCATAACAGCAAGCCCTTGATCTTTCATAATTTCTCTAACATCAGCAAAATCAACATTAATATGACCTGCACGTGTAATAATATCAGAAATCCCTTTTACCGATTGATTTAAAACTTCGTTAATCATTGCAAAACCATCAATCATAGACACTTTTTCATCTACAAGATCTAACAGCTTTTGATTTGGAATAATAAGCAATGTATCAGCATGATTTTTAATCTTTTCAATAGCTTGCTCTGCAATTGTCAAACGACGCTTTCCTTCAAAGCTAAATGGCTTTGTAATAACTACAATAGTCAAAATACCCTTATCTTTAAGCGCTTGAACTATAACAGGAAGAGCCCCAGAGCCAGTACCTCCTCCCATACCACCCGTTAAAAATACAATATCAGACTGAGCTACTGCTTCTAAAACTTTTTCCAAATCTTCTTCTGCAGCTTTTTTACCCATATCAGGGTTTGCCCCTGCACCAAGACCCTTTGTAGACTTTTGACCAATTTGTATTTTGACAGGAGCCTGAGAAAGTTTAAGAGCTTGAGCATCTGTATTTACACAAATAAAATTAACACCTTCATACTCTGACTGAATCATACAATTAACAGTATTACCACCCGCGCCACCAACACCTATTACAGAAATCTTTGCAACAGGAATATTATTTTCATACTCTTCGCGATCAAATACTATCATGACAGCTCCTTATTTTAAAAAATTCAAAACAACAAAAAAGATTCAAAAAAAGTCTGACACCCAAGACTTCATGCGATATAACAAACGAGAAAAATTTGTAGTATCATCATCATAAAAATTATTTGTCATAGCTTTTTTTACACCATACAATAAAAGTCCGTAACCTGTTGCATATAAAGGACTTTTTAAAATTTCTAAATCATCATGAAGAATATGAGGTTTACCAATACGAACAGGAATATTAAAAATTTTTTTTGCAACTTCATCAATACCATCAAGCAAAGAACCTCCACCAGTAAGAACTAAGCCAGAAACTAATATATAATGCATATTTCTTGCTAAAATTTCTTCATGAACAATAGATAAAAGCTCTTCCGCTCTTGGTTCAAGAATTTGTGTTATATGACTAAGTAAAACCATTTGTTTTTTACCGCCTTGAACCATCTCTACTTCAACTTCTTTTTCTTCACATAATAAATCAAGACTTGCTAGCCCATATTCTTTCTTAACACGCTCTGCATCTTTAACTGTTGTACGAAGACCTACAGCAAGATCATTAGTAAAATGATTGCCTGCAATAGGAACTACCATTGTATGCCTAATGCTACCATATTGATATAAAGCAACATCAGAAGTCCCACCACCAATATCAATCATACCAACACCAAGCTCACGCTCGTCTTCATTAAGTACAGCATGTCCAGATGCAAGTTGCTCCAAAACAATATCTTGAACTTTAACACCTGAACGCTCACAACAAGTAACTAAATTTTGAACAGAAGAAACCGAACCAGTAATCATATGAATTTGAGTTTCAAGTCGAATACCATGCATACCTAATGGATCTTGTATTCTATCACCCCCATCAATACTAAAAAACTGTGGCAAAACATGCAAAACTTGCTGCCCTTCTGCAAGAGGAACTGCCCGCGCTGCAGCAATAACATTTTCTATATCTTTATGAAAAACCTCACCTTTTTCTATAGGAACTGCGCCATAGGCATTACGTGATTGAATATGAGCTCCAGATATCCCAACAATGACCGACTCTATTGAAAAGCCAACCATAAGTTCAGCTTCTTTAAGGGCGGATTTAATAGAAATAACAGTACGAGCAACATCAACAACAACACCTTTTTTAAGTCCATCTGAAGGAGCTTTCCCTATCCCTAAAATTTCAATAGATCCATCGTCTAAAAGAGCCCCCACTAAAACGCATATTTTAGTTGTACCTACATCAAGTGCGGTAATAATCTGATTTCCTGTTCTACTTTTTTTCATCCCACTACTCCCTTTTGCGCTACAATCATTTGATTTTTAAATCTTCCATCTATATTCCATGCAAGCATTTTATTTTTTTTACGTTTTATTAGAGGTAAAGCATCTTGTAACAACGATTGTTTAATTGAATTATAGGCAACAAGTATAGGATTGATTTTTTTTATACTTTCCTTATCAACAGTAAGGGTTAAAAGGGAAGAATCCTTATCATGTAAATTAATCTCTTCTGGGCTATTCCATGCAAAAACATACTTTTTATGCATATCATCAGTTACATGATTAAGAACACATTCTTTAAAATCAATTAATTGAGATTTTTGATTTAATTGAGATTCCGCTACTTGATACGCTGGCAAAAGCTTAATATGAGAATGTGTAAAAAAATCTTTAGAAACAATCTGGTCATTAGCACAAAGCACAACAGAATCATTACAAAGAGCAAGAGGCTTGCTAGAAAAAACAGATATATGAATATTTTTATAAGGATCTTTTTTAACAATCACTTTTGCCAAATGAGGAAATGCTTGATGTAGCAAAAAATTCATCTCATCAAGAGGTAAAGCCTTTTTCAATAAACTTTGAACATATACCTTGATAGATTCTCGTGCATTATCAGAAATCATACCATCAGATTTTACAACAACAGAAAGATCGTTATATACACATTGAAACTTCCTCCAGCCTCCGTACAATAAAACTAAAAAAATTGCTATTCTAATCATCCCCCGCATAAAGCACCCCATAATTTTCAAAAAGAAGTTTGATCACTTTTTTTACTTAATTTGATGCATAATAGTCAATATTTTAGTTATAAGAAAAACAATCTAAAGTAAGGCTTTTAAATAAAAAATTCTATTTCATCAATCTTATAAAGATTTTTTATGATTATATAATTCAAACAATAAATATTATTAATTACTTATATATTGCATTTCAGTACTCGCATTTTTTATTATATTTGTAAATTAAAATAAAAAGGCAAACAATTATGAAAAAAATTTTAACTTTTATTAGTCTAATAACCATTCCTGTTTTAATAGATGCAAATCGCCCTGCTGTAAAATCAGATGTCATAATATCAACAGCACGAAGATCTTCAGATGATACACCAATAAAGTATCAGCAAATACAACTTCCAAAACGAGGTGCTCTTTCAAATGCCAATTATAAGAATTTTCTAAAAGACAAATTTGGCGGCGACGCAGGAAATTATAAAATACCGCTGTTTAATCAAGAATTATATTCTTTAAAGAATATATTAAAATCCACTGCTGAAAGCAAAGCCGTTACTGCTTTAAAAAAACCGTTTAAAAAATTTGCAGACGCAACAAGACAAGAATATCAATATCGAATAGATAATAATATTGAACACGTTAAAAATTCTCCCCGAATAAATGATGCAATAAATAGAGCTGCATCACCCGTTTATGCATCTGGTATTATTATAGCAAAAGGAGTTAAAAGCCTTGGCTCTTCAATTAATTCAGGCGCTAAAGCTATTAAAGGTGGGTTAACGCAAGGTGTTAAAAATTTAAAAAATAGATTTAATAAAGAAAAATCAACAAATGATTCTTCTTTAAGAACAAAAGATCAAACTGACCCAAAGGCTAATTCAGAAAAAAAAGATTTGAGAGATTCACAATTAGAACAAGAATCACCTTCATATAATCAAGATATAGTTGCTACTGGCATAAAAAAAGATGCTCTTTTTGATAAAAACCAAGTAATTAAACAAGCAGATGGAACCTATAAATTTGCTGGCACATGGGATGTTCCAGAAGGATACCAACTAAGAAAAACTAAAAATGAAAAATATGGTTTAGTAGAAAATCCAAAACCAAAACCTCAATTAAGACAAAAGCAGACTACAAAAAAAGACAGTTCTACTTCTATAAATTCAAGTAATTTTACTTTCAAAACTGACTCACAAAATCCAGAAATTCAAATTCTAGTCCCAAAAGAGAAAGACTCTCATTATACCGAGTGGGAACGCTCTGAATACTATAATCTTGGCGAATCTATTCCAAGCAGAAGAAATTCTGTTGCAGATCAAATAGATCAGTAAATAAAATTGGTATCAAATTACTAAAAGTCATAGGGCCTATCCCTATGACTTTTATTTTTGCACTCCATTTACATCTAAATATTGAGTCATAAATGTAACTATTTGAGATTTGAAAGATTCCATAACTTCAGGATTATTTTCAAAATCTTGATTACAATCCAAAACTAAAACAGGAATATCTATCAGCTCTGGTAAAATATCTTTTTTCTCAATAAGCCAAGCTTCATGCTTTTTATGTAATAATTCTAAATATTCAAAACTTACACCAACTTCCTCTGTACGAGCTCTTTTATGAAGTCTTTCATAACAAATTTTTGGATCTGTTTGTAAATAAATAAAACCTGTTGGTTTTGGTACATAGTTTGTTACAAGCCATGCAAACCATTGTTGATATAAAGACCATTCAAGCGAAGAAAGCGTCCCCATTTCATAGCAATTTTTTGCAAAACAATAACGATCAGAATAGACCGAACGCTCTAAGACTTGTACTTTAAAAGGATTAATTTTTGCATATTCTTTTTGTTCAATAACACGTGTAATAAATGCATATGACTGAAAAGTATACGCCCAACGATTGGTATCTTTATAAAATTTTTCAAGAATATTTTCACCTGCACCAACATGCTGCCATTTATCTACAGGTTCATAAACTATTTGGACTGGCAATAATGTTTTTATTAAAGATAAAAACGTAGATTTTCCTGCGCCAATATTACCTTCTACAATAAATATTTTTTGATGATCCGTAATCATTGCAACTCCTAATGATTATTATAAATTTTAAACCTCTGCCCGACGCAAGAAACGGTGATTTTTGTCATTTAAGCTTTATATCTATATACTACCAGCTTAATTAGTGATAATTAAGTGATTTTAATAAGGTTTTTAACCTATTCATGATTATATTCAAAAGTTTACGTGAGAAAATAAAAATATGAAGTCTATTAAGAAATTTTTTTATATTTGTTCTTTTTTTTTAGTACTTTCACTACAAGCACTTGAAGAAAAAGAATCTAATAATTTTGACCTGTCATTATTTGATAATGATGATAATGCTTCTGAAATAATACATAGCGACCCTCAACACGCAACAAGATTCCCTAAAATAAATACACTTGAAGTTATTACATCTTTGAATCTTCAAAAAACCCTTCAAACAGAGCTCTATCAAAGAACTCATGCCCCACTAAGCAAACCGCCTATCGATCTTTCTATCTTGCAAATAATGACCATCTATGACAGCGAATTTAAAATAACTCCTTTTGTCTCTTCTATATGGAAACAAAACTATACAACTACATCATCTCATATAGACAGTTATATAAATTTAAAACTTCATGATGTTATGGAGGTACTTGATGAAAACGAATTTACAACTATTCAAGTTCCAGAAGTTTTAGAACTTTTTCATCCATTAAAAATGCAAGAACATACTGCAGGTTTTATGTTTCAAGGAATTAAAACCTGTGACAATGGTTGGGCATTCACATTTTCAGTACCACTTCAATATACTTTAAACAATTTTCACTTAACACAAGAAGAAAAAGAACGAATAGACAATTACCCTTTATTCGCTGAATTTAACGGGGACATAATGGATTTTGCTCGCAAACATCTTATCTCTGACCGCCTTGGCATTGGAGATACTCAAGTAACAGCAGAGTACTGCTTGGCAGATACCTATAGAACATTTCAATCCTTAGGGTTAACAGTAACAATTCCAACTGCATTTGCATTTAAAAATGGACTTTATGGAACATATTTTAATCGCGATGCGCAAGGATACCCTCTTAATCTTTATAGTGATTTAATAAATCCTTGGTTAGAATATTTAAGCACTGGCAATGAAGCAAATGTTGAACTTATTCAAAACAATGCTGAACAGTTTGGGCTATCAGCTCTTAATAGACTTTCTACACTTCTTATTCAAAGACATATGGGCAACGATTATCATTGGGCATTAGGGTTTTGCTATCGCTCAACCATTAATTTTACAGATAATTTAAGCTGGATTTCTAAAATGAATTTTGAAGTTCAAATGCCATCTGTTTTGCAAAGATTTTTCTTAATTCAAGCAACTCCTGAGGAATTTAACGCATTTGACTGGGCAAATAATAATGTTGAAATTAATGAAAAAATAAACTTCCTTAATTTACAATTTGCTAATATGTTTTTTCCAAAAATGTTTTATGCAACAGTTTTTCCTGGTGTTCTATTTCACTCTACGAGTTGCCTTAAAAAATATATGGCTGCTGGCAAATGGGCTCCAATGATTGGATTTGACTCTTGGTTTCATACACCAGAGCATTTTATGAGTATTAATGCACCAAAAACTGTTCTTTCGCATGTTAATTTAGACATTGCAAGAAGACGCAAAGCCTGGTCTTCAAGTATTTGGATAGGAATAGAGCGACCTCCCTTGTCAACTTCAACCTGGACTTTAGCACTGAAAGCTTATGGATCTTTACTTAATGCTGGATTTGGAGATGCTTATGGCGTTGCTTTTACGTTTGAAAAAGATTTTTAATATTTAAAATAAAGGAATTCAATGTTAAAAAAACAATATAAAAAACTTCCATTACTTATCTTACTAAGTTTGCCATTTTTAATAATTACAACAAATACACATACCAACGCTATTCAGCAAAAAACAGTAGAAAACTTAGTTCCTCAACAAGTTTCTTTTGCAGGGACTATTCTTGTAAAAGTAGATGGTATTTTAGGAATTCTAGATGCAGAATCAATTAATGATTGCTTTTCAACATGTCAAAAAATTATGCATTTAATTAATGGCATAAAAGATGCAAATGGTAACTATGTAGGCATTTTTGAATATGAAGGCAAACGCTATACGCTTAAAGATATTGTTGTATTAGAACTCAATTTAATAAAAACAAATGTCTCAAAAGATCATCCTGAATATATTAAATATTTGACTATGCTTAGCTTAATAAAAGAAATTTTTCAAAAAGAAGCTGGACCTTTGCTCGAAAAAACAAAAAAACCTGCAGTAAGAGAAATGAACAAAAGCTTCATTAATATTTGGATTACAAATGCTAATCGCTCAAATTCTATTTTAAAAGATTTTGGCACTATAGATGAACTTGCAGCACTAGAAAGAGCAAATGCAAAAGAATTTTTCTTATTTTTAAATGATTTAAAATGCTTCCTCAAAGATCTTATGCGTAATGCACCAAGAGCATGTGAACTTTATAAAAAAGAATGCTTAAAACCTGAAGATTATGGTACTTTTGATCATTTTATTAATAGCTAGTTACAATTATGGATGTTATTACAGGTACAGTTGATCGATTTTTGTATAAAAATGATGAAAACAGCTTTTCTGTATTTGTAATGCATTTAGAAAAAAATCAAACGGTTGTAGTAAAAGGTCATGCACCCTCGCTACAACCGGGAAGTACCGTAGAAATTCATGGAACATGGATTATGCATCCAAAATTTGGAAAACAGTTTGAAGCATCAAATATATCGGTCGCATTACCAAAAAGTATTATTGGTTTAAAAAAATACCTTAGCTCTGGAATTATAAAGGGTATAGGAAAAGTTTATGCAGAAAAATTAGTCGACTTTTTTGGTTCAAAAGTTCTTGATATAATAGAAAACTATCCTGAAAAATTAACCCAAGTTCCAGGAGTCGGCCCCAAGCGCATAGAGCAAATTACTGCAGGATGGAATGAGCAAAAAGCAATTGCTACTGTTATGATTTTTCTTCAAGAAAAAGGTGCTTCTGCTTCATATGCTGCAAAAATTTATAAACAATATGGATCTAACTCAATTGCAATAATGACTGAAAATCCTTACAAAATTGCACACGATATTTGGGGAGTTGGATTTAAAACTGCCGATGCCATTGCTCAAAACCTCGGATTTACTAAAGAATCAATTAAAAGAATAAAAGCTGGAATTTTATTTACTATTTCGCAAGAAACAAACAACGGCCATCTTTATGTTGAGCTTGAAAATTTAAAAAAAGAAACTGCAAGTCTTCTTGAATTATCTCTTATAGCGATTAAAGAAACAATAACAAATGGCCTTCATGAACTCTATCAAGAAAAACTTATTACTCTGATTAGTTATAATGAAAAACATTATATAACATTACCTCAATACTATTGGACTGAAAAAAATGTTGCCAATAAAATAACTGCCCTTCTTTCATCAAATCTACGTACATTTGAAACTGACGATGTATACAAACTTCTTCAAGTAAAAAAAGAATATGAAATTGAACTTAATGAACTGCAACAAGAGGGGATTTTAAGAGCTCTTGATAATAAAGTTTCTATTGTTACTGGAGGGCCAGGAACAGGCAAAACAACTCTTGTTAAAAAACTTCTAAATATTTTAGATGAAAAAAAAATAAAATATAAACTTGCAGCCCCTACGGGAAGAGCTGCAAAAAGAATTACTGAAAGTACAGGCAAGTATGCTGAAACACTTCATCGTCTTTTAGAATTTAATCCTCAAATTATGGGTTTTGCCCACAATGAGCAAAATGCATTAAAGCTTGATTTCTTAATTATTGATGAAGCATCTATGATAGATATCTTTCTTGCAAATGCTATTCTCAAAGCTTTACCTTTAACTGCTCACATCATGTTTCTTGGAGATATCGATCAGCTACCTTCAGTTGGAGCTGGAAATTTTTTATATGATCTTATTACAAGTAAAAAAATAGCTGTCACTCGATTAAATTACATCTTCAGACAAGCAGAAAATAGTTTAATAACTTATAATGCTCATCGTATTAATAAAGGAGAGTTTCCTGAATCAAAAGTTCCTCAAACAATTCAAGATTATTTTTTTATAAAAGAAGAATTTCCAGAAAACATACCGCATCACTTAAAAAAAATTTTTCAAAACACACTTCCAAAATACCATATTTCTCAAGAAAAAAGCATCGTACTATCGCCTATGAATCGTGGATCTGCCGGAACACAAACTATCAATGATATTTTACAAAATCTTTTAAATTCAAACAGCACTCAAGAGACACTTAAAAAGACATTCCATACATTTAAAACGGGCGATAGAGTTATGCAAATTAAAAATAATTACGATAAAAATGTTTTTAATGGTGACATAGGAACAATAATAAAAATTAATCAAGAAGAAAAAACTCTGAGCGTTGCATACTTAGAAAAAGATGTAATATATGATTTTCTTGAAACAGACGAGCTTATTTTAGCATATGCAATATCAATTCACAAAAGTCAGGGGTCAGAATTTGATGCAGTAATTATTCCAATATTTACACAACATTTTACACTACTTCAAAAGAATTTAGTGTATACAGCTTTAACAAGAGCTAAAAAAATCTGTATAATTATTGGACAAGTAAAAGCACTTGCAATGGCTATAAAAAACATTAAAAGCAATGCTCGCAATACATTTTTATCAATTTATTTAACAACAGACTTAGAATGCAGATAATAAAAAAATTTATATTTTCATTTTTTTTAATTTTAAAATGCTCAGCCAGTGCATACTCTATTGTTATTCAACCTTCCGAAAATAATCGTTCGATAAATACTGAATATGAAAAAAATCTAACGCTTCTTTATGCTGAATCGTTACGAAATTTTATGTGTTATGAAAATAACACTTGCAATGTTGAAATCACACGAATAGCAGGAGAAAAACTTGAATATCTGCAAGCAGCAAATTTCTCTAATATTATCAACCCTAACATACATATTTCTTTGCACTGTGTAGAAAGCACCGAACCTGAAATTTTTATTTATTTTAATCAATGGAATTTTAATGAACAGAACAATATCCCTTTAAAAAAACTATCTTTAGTTTCTGCATTTGAATCACATATATATCAATGTAATTTTTCAAAATGTTATGCACAAAAATTATCTGCTATTCTAAAAAAAGAATCTTCAAATATTTTTCTTGTTTATGAACCAATAGGTTTTCCATGTAAATCATTATTTGGAGTAACTTCTCCTGCTATTGCTATAGAAATTGGAATCCCATTTGAAAGCAATCCTATTGAATATAAAAAAATATTAATTGAAACCATTGGAAAATGCATACTTACCTGTAGTGAATCATGAAAAAAAACCTCTTGCTTATTTCTTTTTTTTGTTTGTTAATGGGAAGTATTGGATACTTTTTTTATACTGAAAAAATAATTATTTTATTTTCAAAAGAATCTTTTATTGCAAAAAATAAAGATTTCTCAAATAAAGAAATTTCTCTTTTTACATGGGATCAGAAAAAAACATATACTATAGAAAAAATCAATATTATCCCAACCAACAACAATTCAAATAATATACATCATATTATTACTTGCTGGATGAATAACAACAACACAAACAACAATTGCTGTTTACAAAGAAATTCAATATCTCATGATGGTAAAAACATTTTTTTACATTTTAATCATTCTCCTTTTAATAAAAATCTTTCTATTTATAAAAAACTTTCATGGATACAAGGTTTATTTAAAACAATAAGTGAATACGATAATAAATTAAAAAATGTTTATTTATTTAAAGAAAATCTACCTCTTGATGACTATGAATTAGATTTTTCTCATGGTTGGAATATTCAAGGGTATCTTAAGTAAATAGCAGTTTAAGATTATTAATATTTTTAAAAAGAGTGCTAATACCTTCTCAAAAACATTTATTTTAAATTTCAAAAAAATAATGCTTAAAGGGTAAATTTACAGCATAATTCTTAGGCAATTTTGACAAAAAATGCATGATTGTTACGATTATCACGATATTTTTAATCCAATTTTACATAAGAGGTGATGGTATGATCGATTTATACCAATCGTTATTTATAGTAATAGGTATAGGGTCCTTAGTGGTCTTAGGCTTATTTGCAAAAATCAATACAGAAGAGGTTAATAGTCCAAAAGCTCAAAAAATTGCTGATGCTATTTCTGAAGGTGCTATGACTTTCTTAAAAGAAGAATATAAAGTCATAACCTTAGTTGTAGCGCTTTTTGGCCTTTTAATTAACCATTTTGTTGGAATTTTACCAGCAATGCTTTTTGCAGCTGGCGCCTTTTTTTCTATGGTAACTGGTTTTATCGGTATGAAGGCTGCAACTTCTGCTAACGTTCGTACAACTATGGCTGCAAAACGTAATGGTGAACACTCAGCATTTATGATTGCATTTTTTGGCGGCGGAGTAATGGGTTTTGCTGTTGCAACATTTGGTCTTCTTGGAATGACATTTATTATGTTTTATTATGGAGACAGATCTGATATCACAACACTACTTACAAGTTTTGGATTTGGTGCAAGTTTAGTTGCATTTTTTGCTCGAATCGGTGGTGGTATTTATACTAAATCAGCTGATGTTGGAGCAGATTTAGTAGGTAAAATTGAAGCAGGCATTCCAGAAGATGATCCTCGAAATCCTGCAGTTATTGCAGATAACGTAGGAGACTGCGTTGGTGATACTGCTGGTATGGGTGCTGATATTTATGAATCATACGTCGGTGCAATGATATCTGCAATTTTCCTTTCCTTAGCTTTATTTCCTGATGATAAAGGAGCAGCGATGCTTCCTATTGTTCTTTCAGCCCTAGGACTACTTGGTTCTGTTGTTGGATTATTATCAAACTTAATTTTTAAAGCAGGTCCTGCAGCAATGCTTCGTAATGCTACCTATGTTGCTTTTGCAGCATTTATTGGTGGTTCTTACTGGTATTTAACTTCTCATGGATTTGTAATAGATCTTTTTTACGCTGTAATCATTGGCTGTGCTTCAGGTGTTGTTATTGGTTTAATTACCGAATACTACACTGGAGGAAATCCTATTGTTAAGCTTGCAGAAAGTTGCCAATCAGGTGCTGCAACTAACATTATTTATGGTCTTTCAATTGGTATGGAATCGGTAACTGCGCCAGTAATTTTACTTGGATTTGCAGTTCTTTTAGCATTTGTTTTTGGCGGCGGTCCTTATGGAGTTGCTATAGCAGCAGTATCTATGTTGTCGACTGTTGGTATTACCATGACTGTTGATGCATATGGTCCAATTGCAGACAACGCTGGCGGTATTGCAGAAATGGCAGGCCTTGGCAAACCAGTTCGTGATATTACAGATAAACTTGATGCATTGGGAAACACCACTGCAGCAATGGGTAAGGGCTTTGCTATAGGCTCAGCGTTAATGACTGCGCTTGTAATGTTTAAAGCATATGCAGAAGGTGCTCACCTAGAATCAATAGACGTCTTAAACCCATGGGTTCTTGTTGGTATGTTTATTGGTGGTTCTATGCCGTTCTTTATTTCAGCTTTAACTATGCGTTCTGTAGGTAATACTGCATGGCAAATGGTAATTGAAGTTCGTCGCCAATTTAAAGAGATTAAAGGCTTAATGGATGGACAAGCTGATCCTGATTATAAACGTTGCATAGCAATTTCAACCCGCGCAGCTCTTCGTGAAATGATTCTTCCTGGGCTTATTTCTGCATTACTTCCTGTTTTAGTATTTAAAACACTAGGAGCTCCCGCTCTTGGAGGACTTTTAATTGGTGCTACAGTAAGTGGTGTAATGTTAGCCCTTATGATGTCAAACGGAGGCGGAGCTTGGGATAATGCTAAAAAATATATAGAAGCTGGTCATTTTGGAGGAAAAGGCTCTGATGCTCATAAAGCTGCAGTCGTAGGTGACACCGTTGGAGATCCTTGCAAAGACACCTCTGGTCCATCTCTTAATATTTTAATTAAACTTATGTCGATTGTTTCATTATTACTTGTTTCTTTATAAGCAAGCAATAAATCTTAAAAGATCTAAAAAAGCCGCCTTTAAAAGCGGCTTTTTTTAGCTTAATTTACATTTATATTAAAAATTAAAAAATAAATTATTTTTAAAAAATTATTGATTATTAAATATTTTTATTGATATTATTTCTATAAGAAATGTTTTAGGTGTGGGGAAATGGAATAACCATAAAGGAGTTTGTTCATGAAGAATTTTAAAGCTTTGCTGTTTTTAAGTTTAATATATACAGGATTTGCTAATGCATCTGCTTGGTGGCCATTTGGAGGATCTGCTTGGTCTCCATTTAAACAAGGCGAAGAAATAACACCTAATAGCCGCAATAATTTTGATGATGCTGCAATAGTACCGGATAGTACAAATATGAAAAAACCTACTAATACTAACAGTGTATATTCATCATTATACGACTATTTATTCACCAAATATGATGATGAAAAACCTTCAGACACCAAAGATATAGATGACAACAGTATAAATATGGATATGGATATTAATGATAATCAAAATATAAATACTACTAAAAGCACATCAAATGATACTGATCAAACAACCAGATCTTTTAATAATTCAATGTCAACATTAAATGCACTTTCTGACGATACACAATTATTTGATCAACATATGTTTAGATATGCATTTGCAGCTCGTCAAGCTTTAATGGATGGAAAAATTGAAGATTCTAGACTATTATTACAAGCAGGATTAAATTTTATTAAGAGTGCTCAAAATGATGGTATTTCAATGTACGATCAATTTATACCTAAATTTGAAAATGCACTATATGAATTAGAGTAATTTTAATTTATAGTTCAATTAATTAGCAATTAAAAAAGGCCTTCATTCGAAGGCCTTTTTTAATTATTTTTTTATTAAGAGTATTGCCGATTCAGAAATGATTATGCTTATACTAAATATTCTTTAACTTACAACTTGCCTAAAAATAAAGATAAAGTTTTGTAGAACGGTAAGGTAAAATATTTATGAAAAAAAAATGGGCAATACTTATAACAATATTACTGTGTATTAAACAAAATACTGTTTTAAGTAATGATTCTCAATCTGTTAACTATGAAAAAATTTCTTTAGAAAATACATTAGAACGTTTTTATATAATACAACGTATTGATCCATGTATTAATGCAATGATAAAAATAAAACCAGAGTTCTGGTTTTATTCTATTCCCCTTTGTTCATATGACCATATTAATTATAATGGAGTCATTTTTTGCAATGAACATATTATAGAACTCATACATAATGTTGAAAAAGAACAATCAATTAAACCCATTGTGCATATGTGGTTAGAAATAAAAAGATATAAATATTTACATGATTCAGACATGATTAAAGAATTTACACAATTTATTTTTATCATCATAAGAGATTCTTTTAGACATCAATTCCCAAAAATATTTGAATCTCAAGTTGAAGTTAAAAGCATTTATTTAATGGATGCAATCGAAACTTTCTCTCTTGATCAAATATTAGATTTTTTAGATATCTTAATAGAAAACTTATTACTTTTTATTCAAAAATACGAACTTGATTCTTCAATGTCATGGAAACAATGGATTAATAAATACTGGCTTATAAGTCCTTTTGCTATTAGTGCTTTATGTATCAAAATATACTTTGATTATAAATCATTACAGAAAACCACTCTTCATCAAAACAGGAATTAAGATGAATAAAAAAGTCATATTGTTATATTTTTTATTTTTAAATCAATTTGCAACTAATTCACTATCACAATTATTTAATATAGAAAATGAACCTTTGAAAAATGAAATTTTTATAACAAATAATAATGATATTATAAAAATAATGGATGAAACTGCTGATTTTTTAAAAAAAAATAATAAATACCCAAGTAAATTTATAACGGTAGATACAGGAATTTTTGAAAAATTTGGAGTTACCATTGATGATGTTTTAAACACGGTAGAATTTATATCAAAAACAGCAAAAGAAAATCCTGAAAATTTAAAAGATGCTAATTTTTTGAATAAAAACTTTACTTTCTATAGATGGCATGGTGATAAATCTCAAAAAATAGATCATATCTGTAAAGGATGGGCAAAGCCTCCAGAATCAATTATAACAACACAATATAGAATCACAGAAATACCAGCATCATACAAAAAAACTGAAAAATTTACATACCCTTTGTACACTGTTCCAAATGAAGAAAAACATCTAACAAAAGATCAATTAATTACAAAAAAAAACACCTTAAAAAAATTTAAATATAGCAAAAATGAAATTTTAAATGGCGCATTAGAAAAAGAATCTCAAAAACCTTTTGCATGGTTAACAGATGCAGGCAGTAAAGAATTTAATATGCAAGGAAGCAGCTTGCTCGTTTTTTCTGAGAAAGATAAAAAACTCGTTAGAGTTTCTGAAAATAACGGGATGAAAGATGATAATGAAAGATATTGGTTTTCTGATTATGTAAAAAAAAGAAAAAAAAGTAAATTTCCAGTAAAAATTAAGCCTAGAGCTGATGTTACTTATGCAGGAGATATCAATCTTCTTGGATTTGGAAAAGTAATTCTTCTTAAATGTTGGAATCCTATTCTTAAAAGAAGAGAATTACGACTTGGAGTGCTCGTTGATACAGGAAAATTTTTTAAAAATAACTTAGCAAAACTTGATATGTTTGTAGGGTTTTTTCCGACAAACAATGCTTTTCAAAAACATATTCAATCATACCCTCATACCGCTCGTGCATATATTTTAATTAAAAAGAAATAACCTATAAACCAAAAGTTGTTTTAATAATAGAGGCCATCTGATCAAACTCTTTTACTCCAACAATCTGTTTTTTAATAACTCCATTTTTAATAAGTAAAAATGTTGGCAAATAAGCAATTGGCTCTTCAACCATATTAGATTTAGTCAGCTGATCCATAATTTTTGTATTATCAGCATTAAGAGCATAAAAAGTTACATCTTTTTTAAATTGATCTTGTAGCGATGGTAAAAAAGCATTAACGTATTGACATCCACCACACCAGTCAGCATATATTTTTACAACAATTTGATCACTACTTTGTTTAAGATCTTCAAAATCTTGCTCTGTTAAAATTTCACGCAACTGATGAATATTTTCAGAGGATTCTGGCAAAGATTCAATCATATCTTTTTTAGAATGTATAAAAGAAAAAAATGATAACTTTTGCAAACAAATAAGTGATGAAATAAAAAGAATACTCACTATAAAAAAAATTAAAAATATGTTTTTTTTCATAAAACTCTTTCAAGGAAAAATAAAACAGAAACAATTAATATTACTCTATCTTATGATCTAAATTACGAGTGTCAATAATCAAAATTTACATTATTTTTTTTGAAAATAAAAAAAATATAGATGCAAAAATAAATCATATTCTTGCGATTAATTATATTATTTTTTTTAAACGACTATTTCAATATGAAACTATTTTCACATTATTTTTTAAAAAAAATTTAAGAATATACTTTGTTTAAAAAAGTAATAATTTAATTTGATTATAACAAATTAAAACGTTAAAGTATTTCTCTACATAGATCTTTAAAATATTCTATTTGAAAGATTCTGACTTGCTAAAATAACACAAAAAAAGAGATTTATTATTATAAAGTAAAATAAGATTTTTAGTAAAAAAAATGCATTATTAAGATAAATAAAGGGATATTGTTATGAATAAAAACACTTTAAATGCAATGTCGCACACTATGCCAATAAATAGTCAAGTTGGATTCATTATTAACAAAAAAAATGGAGAACGTGTCCCTTTTGATCATGAAAAAGTTTACGCAACAATCAAAAGAGCATGTAAAGGACTTGAAGATTCTGTATATATAGATTTGATTATGCAAGAAGTCACAAAAAATTTATATGATCAAGCATCAACTCAAGATGTTGAAGATGCAATGGTACTAGCTGCAATTTCTTTTATAGAAAAAGATCCTGCATATAGCAAAGTTGCAAGTAGATTGCTACGACAAAAGTTAGCAAAGCAAGTTTTTGGATCTTCTATAACAGAAGAAATGTATCATACATCATATAAAGATGCATTTATTAAAAGCATTTATTTAGGGGTAGAAGATTCTACCATAGATCCTCGTTTGTTGGATTTTGATTTAAATTTTCTTGCTTCAAAATTAGTTCCTGAAAGAGACGACCTTTTTGAATATTTAGGAATTTTTAATATCTATGAAAGATACTTTTTAAAAATTGATGGAAAACATATTGAAATGCCGCAAATTTTTTGGATGCGGGTTGCTATGGGTCTTGCGATAGAAGAAGAAGATAAAAATAAGTGGGCAGCAGATTTTTATGATATCATATCTCAATTTTTATATGTTCCAGGAACACCAACATTACTTCATGCAGGATGCACACATCCTCAATTAAGTTCTTGTTACTTAACAACTATCACTGATGACCTTCATCATATTTTTAAATGCATGGGAGATAATGCTCAAATGGCTCGTTGGTCTGGCGGTGTTGCAAATGACTGGACTCCTTTGCGAGCAACAGGAGCGTATATCAAAAGCATACGATCAGGCAGTCAAGGAGTTGTTCCATTTTTAAAAATTGCTAATGATGTTAATGCTGCAATAAATAGAAGTGGTCGTCGCAGAGGTGCAACTGTTGCATATCTAGAAACATGGCACTATGACATTGAAGACTTTCTTGATTTACGTAGAAACACAGGAGATGAACGTCGCCGCACTCATGATATGAATATTGCAAATTGGATTCCTGATTTATTTATGAAACGTGTAATAGAAGACAAAGATTGGACGCTTTTCTCTCCTGATGAAGCACCCGATTTGCATGAACTTTATGGATCTGCTTTTGAAAAAAAATATGAAGAATATGAAGCTTTAGCAACATCAGGAAAAATTATACTTAGCAAAAAAATTAAAGCTGTAGACCTATGGCGTAAAATGTTAACTCGACTATTTGAAACTGGACATCCTTGGATAGTATTTAAAGATCCATGCAACGTTCGTTCTCCGCAAGACCATGTTGGAGTAGTTCATAGCTCTAATTTATGTACAGAAATTACTTTAAACACATCTATAGAAGAAACTGCAGTTTGCAATCTTGGATCAATTAATTTTGGTCTTCACGTCAAAGACGGTCTTTTTGACAAAGAATTATTAGGAAAAACTATAAAACTTGCAATACGAATGCTTGATAACGTAATTGATATTAATTTCTATCCAACCAAAGAAGGTGAAGTTTCAAATAAACGCCATCGCCCTATTGGCCTTGGTATTATGGGATTTCAAGATGCTTTATTTAAAATGAATATTAATTTTGACTCAAAAGAAGCGCTCGAATTTGCTGATTCTTCTGCAGAATTATTTTCTTATTATGCAATTTTATCCTCATCTCAACTTGCAAAAGAACGAGGAGCATATCATAGTTATAAGGGCTCAAAATGGGATCGTAATATTTTCCCATTAGACACTATTAATCTTCTTGAAAAAGAACGCGGATTAAAAATAGAAGTTGAACGCAAAGAAAGACTTGATTGGAGCCCTGTTCGTGAACATGTAAAAAAATATGGAATGCGCAATTCAAATACTATGGCTGTAGCTCCAACAGCAACTATTTCAAATATTTCAGGATGTTATCCATGTATTGAACCTATATATAAAAATCTCTATGTAAAAGCAAATATGGGTGGCGAATTTACAGTGATTAATCAATATTTGGTAGACGATCTAAAGGCAATTGGTATGTGGGACTATAACATGCTTGATTTAATTAAATATTATGATGGATCAATTCAAGCAATTAAAGAAATCCCTGAAAATATTCGTGCTAAATATAAAGAAGCTTTTGAGCTTGACCCATTAGTACTTATAGATATTGCTGCTGCTCGTGGAAAATGGATTGATCAAGCTCAATCATATAATGTTTTTGTAAAAGGAGTGTCTGGAAAACTGCTTGATACAATCTACATGAAAATTTGGAGATCAGGCATGAAATCTTCTTATTATTTACGTTCACTTGGTGCAACACAAATAGAAAAATCTACATTAGATGCAAAAAAATATGGTTTTACTCAAAAACGCGATTATAAATCAACTGAAAAAGAAAATATCGAAATTTCAGAAGATTCAAATACGATTGCAAATGTAAAAACATGTAGTCTCATAGAACCAGAATGTGAAACATGCCAATAATGTATTAATAAATAAACAAAAGGAATTATCATGAAAGACCAATTAAATAGAAGTGGAATAGTTTCAAACTCAAAAACAGACCCTAATAAAATACTACCAATGCGTTATATGTGGGCACGTAATCACTATAAAGATGGAGTTGCAAACAATTGGACACCAGAAGAAGTTTCTATGCAAAAAGATGTTGAACAATGGAAAGATTCTTTTTCATTAACACAAGATGAACGTCACTTAATTTTGTGGAATATGGGTTTTTTTGCAACAGCAGAATCCCTCACTGCAAATAATTTGGTTCTTGCCGTATATCGCCATGTAACCAACCCTGAATGCCGCCAATATCTTTTACGTCAAGCATATGAAGAAGCTGTTCACACAGATACATTTATATATTGTTGCGATTCATTAGGATTAAACCCCGATGAAATTTATAACATGTACACTACTATCCCATCAATTGCAGCTAAAGATCAATATGTTATAAACCTAACAAAATCTATTTTCGATCCAAATTTTGAGATAAAAGATTTAAAAACATTACAATTATTTTTACATGATTTAATTGGTTATTATGTAATTATGGAAGGAATTTTCTTTTACGCCGGATTTGCAATGATGCTTGCATTAAAACGTCAAAATAAAATGATTGGAATAGGCGAGCAATTTGAATATATAATGCGTGACGAAAGTATTCATCTTGCATTTGGTTGTGATTTAATCAACACAATAAAACAAGAAAATCCAGAAGTATGGACTCCTGAATTTCAAAAAGAAGTTATTGAATTAATTAAAAAAGCAGTTGAGCTTGAAGCGCAATATGCTATTGATGCTTGTCCAAAAGGACTACTTGGTATCAGCACTCAACAATTTATAAACTACGTTGAATATATAGCAGATAGAAGACTTGAAAGAATCGATCTTCCTAAAGTTTATTTTCAAGAAAACCCCTTCCCATGGATGTCTCAAGCAACAGATTTAAGTAAAGAAAAGAACTTTTTTGAATCAAGAGTTACAGAATATAGAACAGCTGGATCTCTTGAATGGTAATCTACAGTTAATAAAATAAAGAAATAGGGCAAATTTGCCCTATTTCTTTTAAATCTTCTTTATTTAGGATATTTTTCTATAAAAAAAACTACATCACGACAAAAATATTCACACTTTTTAAATTCTTTTTCCGTAAATTCATCTTTAAAAGATGCAATAAATTTAAATAAATCTTCTATTTTTTGATAATTACTTTTTCTAATTTCTTGAAAAATATTTTTCAATTTTTCACAAGAAATATATAAACTTTCTCCATAAGACATCTTCTCATGTAAACGAAATTCCTCTACATCATGGGCCATTTGACGATAAAAATTTAATCTTTCTTCTAAAGAACTCTCAGTAGAAGGTTTTTTAAAAATATCAGGAAATCCATTATTTAAAGGTTTTTTACGATATTCTGTTTGTTCTGAAAATAAAGAAAATCCAGAATCAATACCAGAACTTCTTTTAGCTTCAATCTCTTGAAATGGAGTAATCGATCCAACAGACAATTGAAATTCTATCGATTGGGAAGGCGAAGTTATTGGCCTTATTAAATATGAACATGATCTCTTATTATATTCTTGTGAACTATTCCGCAAAACTTCTGGATAAGATCTTGACCTCCCTAATCCTCCTGCAAAACTTTGACTTAAAATACATAAGGACAATATCTTTAATACTAATATCATATAATTTTAATTACCTTTTGTAATTTTTTTAACAACTATTTCTTGAGACAATGCATTAATTGCTTTCTCTGTAGATCTACTTTCATCAAAATAGATTAATTCATCAATTACTATAGATCCAAAATTTTTTACTATTTCTGGAATTAATGTGTAAACAATCCATGAATTTGGATTGTTTTTTTCACCTAATGCACCTTGATCTATGAGATGCAATCTACCATTATTATTAATAATAGAAAGTTTTTTCTTATTGCAGATAACTTCTATATACAATGTTTTTTCAGATTTTGACATACTAATAGCAATAATTGAAATCAAAAAAATTGAAACCCCAATATAATACAAAGGTTTTTGTAATTTTTGATATTGCAATGCAAAAAATGCACACATAGCAATAATTAATAAAAAAGGTAAAAGTTTAATAGAAAATCCAATTAACCAAAATTTTGATCCAAAAGAAAGAAAATATAGCCATAATCGAGTAATATGAGTAAGCAAAAAAATTAAATAATCATTGGGAATAGAAAATAACTCTGTAAAAAATATAAGAGAAGAACACAATAAAAAAGCTACAATAAAAGGACTAAAGATAAAATTTCCAAAAGCTGTCATCAAAGAAAATGGAAGTCCCCATGCAACAATAACCGGCAAAGAAACTAATGATAAAAAAAATTGAACTTGCAAGAATTGTAAAAAGTTTTTTTTGATATTATCAAAAAAATATTTCATTAAATTACCAAATTATTTTTAAAGTAATGGATATTTTTTAAAACCTAAAAATATACATTCCGGTTGAGGTATAATACCAAATTGGTTATATACTTTTTCTTGAAGTTTTCTAGCAAGTAAAACAATGTCACTTGAGGTTGCATTGTCTTTATTAACTAACATATTTGCATGCTGAGAAGAGACCCAAGCTCCTCCAACATGCTCTGTTCCTTTTACTCCAATTTTATCAAGATAAAATGCGACAAATTTCATTTTTTTCCCTTCCCATAATAATGAAACTTCATCATCATGAAAATTTCTAAAAAAACTACCGCAAGTTTTTTCTTTTGGATAACGAGCAGTGCGATGCCTAATAATTTCAAATCTACGACCACGAGCATAAGCAACTTCTAGATCAGTAGCAAAATGTAATTTAAAAGTCGCATTAATCAAATAATATTCTTTATTCATTAAAGTTGATTGGTCATATCCAAAATTAAACCAATCAGCATCAACATTAATAATTTCTCCAGTTTTTGTATTAATAACATCTGCTGAAACAAGAAAATGACTTAAAAAATATTCAAAATAGTGAAGATTAATGTAAACAGAACCCCCGACTGTACCAGGAATATTACTAAAAACCTCAAGCCCTGTAAGATTATTAGAAAGAGTGTACTCAATGAGCTCATCAATCGTAACACCTGCACTTGCAGTTACAAAAGATGAATTATCATCATGAATAAAAAGCTCTGTTTTTTTTAAATGAATTACAAGACCTTCAAATCCCTCATCGCTAATAACAATATTTGCACCAGATCCAAGTATAAAAAGAGGTATATTGTTTTTATGAACAAATTCTAAAGCTGCTTTAAAATCTTGATTACTAGACGGTTCGCAATAATAACGTGCTGGACCACCTGTTTGGAACCAGTTTTTATCAAAAAGCGGAACGTTTTCTTTAATTTTCATAAGATTTTTTTTCAAGCAAATCCAGTCGCTGATCAACACTTATAACCGGTTTTTTACGAAGAGGCACTTCATTAGATTCAACAAGTTTTTGACAAGTTAAACTGCAACACTCAGAAAAATCTTTAATGCATGATGGACAACCTATGAACTGTTTATTGCAACGACCGTTCATGCAGTTAACATAAAAATCACATGGTATGCTACAAAGATCACAATTAGTCAAAATATCATCAGTAACTTTTACACCAACTCGCCCATCAAAAACATAGTATGTACCCTTAAAATGCCCATTAGGAAATTGTTCTATATAACGATGAATACCACCCTTAATTTGATAAACCTCTTTAGCAACACCTCGTTCTTTAATATATGCAGAAGCTCGCTCACAGCGAATACCACCGGAACAAAACATTAAAACTTGTTTGTTTTTTAAATTATCAATTTGTTCTTCAACATATTCTGGAAACTCTCTAAAATAGCGCTTGTCAGGAATCATAGATCCAGGAATTGTCCCAACTCTTGCTTCATAATTATTACGAGTATCAATAATAACTAAATCCTCAGGCTTCTTATTTAAAAGATCATGAGCTTCTTCTGGTGTTAAATGAATACCTGTATTTTCTGTAGTCAAATTTTTTGGATCAATACCGATATTCACAATAGTATTTTTCACAACTATACGCATGCGCGGAAAAAAGTTTTCATCACCAGGAGCTTCTTTTATATCCATATCAGAAAACAACTCATGATTATTCATTTTTTCTACAAACACAGATGTTGAATCATCAGATCCCCCAACTGTACCATTGATACCTTCCTGAGCTAAAATAATTCGCCCTGTAAGCTTAAGTTCTTCGCATAAATCCTTAAACCAAGCCTGTACTGCTTCTGGATGTTCAATAGGTATGTATTTGTAAAAAAGTAGAATTTTTCCCATATTTTTCCCTTGTAAACGCATTTTAATAATTTTTTTTAGTATACCAAAAAAGAAAAAAAGCGTTAAATGCTAATTTAAAGCTTAAAAATAAATTTATATTGTTATTTTTTATAAAAAATTAAATTTCAATTAAAAACAATTCCTAATTTTTTGGCTATTTTCTTCTCTATTTTTGTCATAATTTCATCATTATCTGGATCATAATGAGAATAACCAAGTAAATGGCAAATTCCATGAACTAAAATTGTTCTTAATCTTTCATCAAGAGTTGTATCAAAAAGAGGCAATAAATCGTGAATAAAATCTATTGCTAAGATAATATCTCCAATATTTTTATCTTCTTCAGACACAACTTTTATACGCTCTCCAATTTTTAAATTAGTATGATACGGAAATGAAAGAATATCGGTTGGTTTATCTTTTTTACGATAATCACGATTATAAGTACGAATAGTTTTACTTGTTGTAAGCCAAATACCAAGATCAAAATCCGAATACCCAAGCTCATCTAAAATTGACTGCGCTGTTGAATATAACAAATCAATATTAACTTTATGTTTTCTTTGTGTGTTTTTAATAATTATCATAAAAATTCTTTTACTGCGTAATATGATCTATATCAAGTGTTGCAAACCATACTTCATGCTCCATGGAAAGTGTAGATTTTTCTACATCACCTGTTGCATAACTAATAGTATCAGCATGAATCACACCTTTAAGAAGCTGCTCATGTTGCATAAGATCTCTAAGTCTTTCACCATGAACACTATGAATAGTTAGACTAGCAAGAGGCGCTTTAAGCGAAAGTTCTTTTTCTGTTTTCATCCGTCTAACAGCTGCAACAATTGTTATCAGCAAATCTCCCAAGCCTACACTTTTTGGGCATAACAAGGGTATTTGAATCTGATTATAATTAGTTACATGAAGTGAAGTTATAGATTCTCGATTTTGATACAATATTAAATATAATTCTTCTGTAATATGAGGCAAATAAGGAGCAAACATTTGAAGAATACGAAGCCCTACTTGATAAAGAGTCCAACGAGTTGCAGCAATTACTTCTGGTGCATATTTCTCTGAATTAAAAAATTGATCTTTAATTAATTCAAGATAATTATCACAAAAATTTTGCCAAAAAAACTGCTCTATTGCGTTAAGAGCATTACCAAATTCATACTTTTCTAAATTATTATTATAAATTGTAAATGCTTCAGTTGCTTTATGCAAAATCCAATTATTAAGCGTTCCCAAATTTTCAGGCTTTTCTAACGAAGCTTGTCCTATATGTTCTTCTAAGAATCTAAAGGCATTCCATAATTTATTCAGTAATTTATTACCTTGTAAAATTTGATTTTCAGAAAAACTAATATCCTGCCCTAACGTTCCCGATGCGGTCCAAAATCTAATCGAATCAGCGGGATAAATTTTTAATAAATTAAGTGGATCTGTGGGCGTATTTCCTTGGGATTTTGAAATTTTATCTTTTGCAGAACTAAGAACATGTCCAGAAATAACAATATCTTTCCATGGAATGGAACTATGATGCATATATGCCTTAATAATAGTATAAAAAGCCCAAGTTCTAATAATATCATGAGCTTGAGGCCTTATAGACATAGGCAATAAAGAAGGTTTTTCAGAATTAAATATATTATCGATAGAATCAGAAAAAAGTGAATAACAAATATAAGGAGTAAGTGAAGAAGTATTCCACGTATCCATAACATCTGTATCTGCTATAAACTCAGTCCCTTTACATTTTGGACAAAAACTAACAGGGCATTCATTTTCCTGGGGGTCAACAGGAAGCGCATCTACTCTTGCAACAACTTTATAATCACACTCTTTACAATGCCACACAGGAAAAGGAATCCCATAAAAACGTTGTCTGCTTAAACACCAATCCCATTGTAAATTTTCAACCCAATCTTTATATCGTGATTTCATAAATGACGGATGCCACGAAATAGTATCTGCTGCCTCTAAGAAAGCTTTTTTATGATCAAGAATATTTAAAAACCATTGCTTTATAACAATATATTCTATTTCATGCTTACAGCGCTCATGAACATTAACAACATGAGTAATCGCTCTTTTTTCTCCTAAAAGACCTTGAGCATGCAATGCCTCCAAAATGGTACTTCTGGCAATATGAGCTTTCATGCCTGCAAGAATGCCAGTATCTTGAGACCAAAGACCATTCCGCTCAATTGATCGACGATAAGGCAATTTGTGAATTTTATACCAATGTATGTCATTTTTATCACCAAAGGTGCAACACATCACCAAACCAGTTCCTTTTTCTTGTTGAACCGTATCATCTGCAAGTATTGATACTTCATGACCAAAAATAGGAACAATGGCCTTTTTCCCTGCAAGATGTTTATATCTAGAATCTTCTGGATGATAAAACAAAGCTACGCATGATGGTAATAACTCTGGACGGGTTGTTCCAATAACAAGAGACTCTCCATCAGTAGTTTTAAAAAAAATATCAGAAAAATGCGATGCTACTTGCGCATCATCAAGCTCAGCTTGAGCAACAGTGGTTTGACATGTTGTGCAATACAAAGCAGGTTCTTCTTTTTGATAAATAAAACCTTTAGAATAAAGATCTATAAATGATAACTGTGAAATTTTTCTGACTTTTTCAGAAATAGTTGAATAGGTATTTGACCAATCTGCAGAAATACCCATACGCTGCCATATATCTGCAAATTGAACTCCAATCTCTTGAGACTCTTCACTACAAATTTTAATAAACTCAGACCTTCCCATATGGTGCGCACTAATCTTGTGCTTCTTTTCTACATATTTTTCTGTTGGAAGACCATTATCATCAAATCCAAATGGGTAGAAAACATTACAACCAGAAAGCCTTTTAAAGCGAGCAATAATATCAGTTTGTGTATAAGAAAAAATATGACCAATATGAAGGGCTCCAGAAACAGTGGGTGGCGGAGTATCTATAGTAAAAAGCTCTTTTTCAGAATCTTTTTTTATTGCATAGGTTTCTTCATCAGCCCATTTTTTTTGCAAGACACTGTCATTTACAAGGTGATCATATTTTTTTTCCATAATTTTCACATCTATAGATTTAAAGTATTAAAATAATTTTTATTAAAGTTTACTGTCAAATACTAGAGGGGTCAAAAGATAGAAAATATTTGATTTAATCGTTTTAAAAATTTTTTAAAAAAAATAAAATTAAATTAACAAAGAGTGGCTCATTTTTAATAAAGAATAATAATATTATAAATTTAAAAACTTGAATTTTATCAATAATAAAGCTAATTTTTGTATTAAAAACTTCTACTCAATCCACTAATAAGGTATTTAAGCTTATGATATATCATATTGCTTTATGGGCAAAAAACTTTGCTCCTTTTTTTAATGTTATACATTATATAAGCTTTCGCGTTATGGCTTCACTTTTAACATCTCTAAGCTTATCACTCCTACTAGGACCATGGTTTATTAAAATTTCTGAAAAATTTTTTAGATCAAAAGCAAGAGAATATACTCCAGAATCCCATAAAATTAAAAATGATATGCCTACAATGGGGGGAATTTTTATTGTTATGACCGTTCTTATTGCAAGTGTATTATGGACGAACCTAAAAAATCCACTTATTTGGATTACTCTTTTATGCATGACAATGTTTGCAAGCATAGGCCTTATAGATGATTTAAAAAAAATACATTATAAAAGAGGAATTAATTCAAAAACTAAATTTTTACTTCAAGTTTTAGCTGCATTTTTAACATTATTTTTATGGTGGCTCAGCGGAACCGTCACAACAGAAATCTGCCTTCCTCTTATAAAACAATACGCACCAAACCTTGGATATCTTTTTTTTATATGGGCAGCATTTATTATTGTTGGGTCAAGTAATGCAGTAAATTTAACTGATGGTCTTGATGGCCTTGCAATTGGATCATTAATTATTAATTTCGGAACATATTCTATAATTACTTATCTTGCAGGACATCAAAAATTGGCAGAGTATCTCAATATTCCATTTGCAGCAACATCAGAATTAACCATAATTAGCTCAGCTTTAGTTGGAGCTTCCTTAGGCTTTTTATGGTATAACACATACCCTGCTCAAATTTTTATGGGAGATGTTGGATCTCTTGGGCTTGGAGCTGTTTTAGGATTAATGGCTCTTATGAGTAAGCAAGAGCTCTTATTACCATTAATAGGAGGTCTGTTTGTAATAGAAACTTTATCAGTTATCTGCCAAGTTCTATCTCTTCGTTATTTGGGTAGAAGAATGTTTAGAATGGCACCAATTCACCATCATTTTGAACTTATAGGATGGCAAGAATCAAAAATAACAATTAGATTTTCTATAATCTCTGTTGTTTTAAGTTTAATTGCCCTTATGACTATTAAGCTTCGTTAATTTAATAAAAAAATAATTAAATGTTCCTATTGCTAAAATAACTCCAAGAACTATAAGCGGCATAATGTTAGTGTATAAAAAACCTCTAACAGAAAAAAAACATGTTGTGAAACAAGTTAAAAGACCAAGTAATGCAAGCAAAGAAGGTTGCATTTTCATAAGCCCAAAGACGCTAATAGTATAAGTAATAATACAAGAAAGTGTTGCTGTATATTGTAAAGGAATTTGCGCTCCTTTTAACCATAAAATATAACAACAACATAATATTCCTTCAGAAATTACACAAACATATGGAATTGAATATCTATTTAATTGCCTAAACCATGAAGCTTTTGGAATTGTATTATTTTCTGCCAGAACATATAAATTCCAAGGATTAGTGTATAAAATACCATAAGCCCCTCCCAGTGCAGCTATACCTATAGTTGTAGAAATAAAGGGAGCAATAACATTAGCATTATTTGGCATAACTTTTGAAAGTAATAATGGGAAAATTTCTACATATCCTTTTGCCGTACCCAAATCAGTCCCCATGCTCATATAGAAAATTGTTTGATATAAAAAAATAAAAGAAAGAACCAAACAAAAAGAAATGATTATAGCTTTAGGAATATTTTTTTCAGGTTGATCTACTACACGACTTAATGAACAACTTGCTTCAAACCCTAAAAAGCAAAATAATATTAATGGAAGAGCTACAGGAATGCCTTCCCAGAGCAAATGGGGCGCTTGAATATTAATAATATTTGCATAATGAAAACCTGAAAATACAACAAATAAAATTGGAAGTATTTTTGCAGAAAGAAAAAGGTATTGAATCTTGCCACCAGTTTTCACATCTAAAAGATTTAAAATACTAAAAAAAACAATAAGAAAAAAATCAAGAATTATAGTAGGAAAATCATTTAAAAATGGTATTGTCTTTTGCAAAAAAACAATAAAAACATGAATACTTAAAGAAGCAGATGCAAGTTTCCCAAAAAAATAGCTCCACATGCTAATAAAACTCCAATAATTACCAAGTGAAGATCCAAAGCCATAAAAACTTCCCGTTGGAGATATTTTAGCAAGACGAGCAAAGCAAAACGAAAGAGGAAGCATCAGTAAACCAATACCTAAATATAACAAGCTTCCTAAAGCACCAACTGTTTTAGCGAGCATAGCAGTATTAACAAAAGTACCAGTTCCAAGCATAATATTTGTATTAATAAATACTGCTTCTAGTAAAGATAACTTCTTTTGTTTTGACATATAAAACTTTCATATAAATTTCAAAATAAAAATAAAATTTATTGCGAGTATAATAATTTTTATTTCTTTAGTAAAAAAAGACCAATAGAACCAGCAACAGCTGCATTTAAACTCTCTGTAGATCCATCCATTGGAATCGTAATAACATAATCACACTCTTTTATCCATTCTTGAGGCAATCCATGAGCTTCATTACCCACCACTAAAAGAACATTTTTAGTTGGTAAATCTTGAATAGTACATCCTTCTTGAGTCGCCATTGCACAAAGAGGAAATCTATTTTTATAAGCCACTAATTGACTCCAACTCAATTTAACAATTGTAGTATGAGCAAATGCTCCTGCAGTTGCCTGAATTACTTTAGGTGAGTAAGGGTCAACACCTTCAACAATCACAATCAATTTATGACCGCAAGCTGCTGCTGATCTTATAAGAGTCCCCATATTTCCAGGATCAGTAATATTAGCTAAAACCAATCCTTTAGCATTCAAAGAAATAGAATCACTAATAGTTTCAAAATCAAATATAGCTAAAATTCCAGGAGGCGTTACAGATGGACTAATTTTTTTCATAACATGCTCAGGAACAACAATAGGATCACTTTTTTTAAAAATAATACGAGCATCTGTATACAATGGCTCAGTAACATAAAGCTCAATCGGTGTTTTTTGTGCTGCAGCAAATCTCTCCAGCACCCTTAAGCCTTCTGCTATATATTGATTATGAAGAAAACGACCCTTTGATGAATGCAAAGAAGCTACTCTTTTAATTGAATCATTTTGAACAGAACATATTGTTTTCATAAATATTTATACCCCACTAAAAAAGGACCTATAGCTTTTATACTACGGGTCCTTTAAATCTTTGTAAATGAGCTTCTATAAGAAAACTTGACTACTCAATCACCCTAATACGAGCAACAGTTGTATATTTTAGATCTTTTTGAATAATAATAGGATAGGGACTTTCATCTTGAGTACAAGCTCTTACCCCAGTAATTGTTATAGTTTGATCATCATTTGAAATAACTGAATTAATTGCAGTTGTTGGATTATAAGAGACATTAGGATTTTTTGCATGAGCCTCTTTTTCTGATTTTATTTTCTTATTCAAGTCATCGATTGTTGGATGAATTTTAGAGCCTTTTGGACCATTAATTATAAATGAATCTCCTACTTTAATAGTAACAACTGGAGCATTTTTATTAATTTGCACAGTTAAAGAAGTAAGATCTGGAGTGAATGGACTTTTTGGCAAAATATTTTCATTTGATCCATTTGATGATGATAATAAAGCAGCATTTGACTGATTACTTTCAGATTTTAATGGCTGTAAAACAGGCGTTGATGAAGTTGTTGAAGTCGGCATTGAAACTGATTGGGGTGTTAATGATATTGATTGATTTGGTTGAGCAGTAGTTGTTAAATTTAAAGAATTTATTGCTGTAGTAGAAGAATTTGTTACAGGCTGCGCAGAAGAAGTAGATACTAATGCTAAAGAAGGTTGAGCTAGAGCAGGTGTAATTACAGAAGATGTAGAAGATCCAGCTACAATAAGACTACTTTGTGCAGGGCTTGTAGAATTTAAACCTGATGAAGTATTAGTAATAAGACCAGAAGTATTTAAAGAAGTTGCGCCAAAAAGATTTGGCGCAAAAACTACTAAAACAATTAATTTCTTTTTAGAAAAGAGAATATTCATAATATTCCTTTATACATAAACTAAAAAATTTCTTAATTATTTTCTGTCATTTTTTGTTTTACAGATTTCTTAAAATCACATTTTGCTTCTTTTTTACAAGATCTTTTTTTTGAATCTTTTTCATGATTTTTTGAATGATTTTTTGAATGATTTTTTTTATGTTCAACAGTAAATGTATATGCTTGACCATGTTGAGAAATTACCACTTTTCCTGCAGTATGAAATCTAATTTCATGAAAACGCTGATCTCCGGATCTTACTCTTAATTTTTTAGCTACTGCATTATCTGCAATAGTTATAGTCGCTTCTTCTCTATTTTCAGAAGCTGCTATAAAGAGCTTATCGCCTACACAGACTGAACTTTTTACATCATTAAAAGCATCTTTGAGGTTTTGATACGCAACTGTAATAGTTCTTTCTTTTCTAATTTTACCCGATGGCTTCTTAATAGAAATAGTAGCTGTTCCTACATTAAGAGCTACAACTTCTATATGACCATCATGATTTGTAACATCAATAATATTTGGATGGTTTGATATAACTTGATCGCCTTCATTTAAATGAGGAAGTACAACACCTTTACCATGTTGCTGTAAGAATTTTTGACCAATCTTCATAATTTTTGGAATACTTGGACCTTTGGTTGCATAATAAGCAGCACCCCAAAATGCTTGCATACTTGTTGAAACAATCGCTGCTCCAATTAACAAACTTAAAGATATCTTCTTCATCATCTCTCCTTATAATTAATACAATAACAGCCTTACTTAATCTTCTGGTTTAATTGATACATATCTTTTTACTTCCACATTACCATTTTTAGCTTCAAAAACACTAAATACTGCAGGAACATGCTTTTCGTCTTGTATAGTAAGCGAACACTGCGCATGATTTTCATCTTGCTTGCATTTAAAAGATCGTAAATAGCGCCACCTATTCTGCTCATGAACTTTAAGATTTTTAGCATCAACATTGTCAACCTTAAACTTCAGAGTGTCCCCAGGAGAAACAACTTCTATTGGAATGCTTTGTAATTTACGTGCTTGAATTGAAAATCCAAATAACAAAGCATACAAATTCACAAAACATACCAATTTCTTCATCGTATCCCCTCCACTAACCACTTATATTGTAAGGATACATAGCAGATCAAAGTATTTGCAATAATTTCTACTAGAAAATAATGTCAGATTTCATCTTTAAGTATTTTAAGCCTTATATCAGCCATAAAATTAATCATAAAATGAATATTATGAATACTTGCAAGCGTATATGCACTTAATTCATGAGCATCAAATAAATGTCTTAGGTATGAAACTGAATAATGAGTGCAAGTGTAACAAGAACAATCTTCTTCTATCGGCTTATTAAGTACCCTGTAAACACTATTCATTAATTTCAAAGCACCCTTTTTAGTAAATAAAACTCCATGGCGAGCACATTTTGTAGGATAAGAAGAATCCATAGTATCAATACCTTTTTGCACAAAAGGCATAACAGACTTTAAATCACCTATCCCTAAAAGATGTATCGGTCTTTCATAAGCTAAATAAGGCAAAAGACCATCAAGCATAGCAAACATTTGTTCATGGTTTTTACCCATAGAACCCCCAATTGCATGCCCATCAAAAGCTCTACTATTTGCAATCTCTGCACTTTTTTTACGAAGATCAAAGTCAATGCCGCCATGAATTACAGCATACATCGCTTGATTATTTCTATTTTTTAAATGTTCTTGCAAAGATCGCTCTTCCCACCTATGAGTACGTTCAAAAGAATTTAATAATTTTCTTGGACTCGTATTAAAAGGAGGAAGTTCGTCAAGTGGAATAATTATATCTGCTCCTAATTTTTTTTGCGCTTGAACAGAACTTTCCGGAGTTAACAATATCTCTTTACCATCTCTATATGATCTAAAAAGAACGCCCTCTTCATTAATTTTAAGAACAGAATTATTCTCTTTTTTAGCTCCATTACTTTTAAGTTCTGCATCAATCCCACCATACATCAAACTAAAAACTTGAAATCCTCCAGAGTCAGTAATAATAGGTTTTTTTCTATTTATAAAAGAATGCAATCCTCCTGCCTGAGCAACAAGATCTGCCCCAGGTTGCAACATAAGATGATAGGTATTACAAAACATAAGCTGAACATCAAGCTTATCTATTAATATACTATCAACCGCCTTAACTGCACCATTCGTACCAACAGGAACAAAATTAGGAGTTTCTATAATACCATGAGGAGTATGTATTCTACCAACACGAGCTTTAGATTTTTTTGATTTATGAACAATTTCAAACTTAAAATAAGACATTTAAACCCCTCTACGTTGCTTACAAATTAAACTATGAAGCGTAATAACAAATGGTACACAAATAAAAATAGAAAGGCATTTAATTGCATAACTAAACCCAATAATAGTCCAAACAGATTCAACAGTGCCATATAATGCTAAAAAAGAAAAAAGCATTGTATCAAAAAATTGAGATATGCATAAAGAAAGAGTTGTTTTAAGTTTTAAATGCTTTATGCCCCAAATTCTAGTAAAAAAATTAAATAAAATGAGATTGAGCGATTTGCTCAAAAAAGCAACCGCTAAAGAAGAAAGCATAATACGAGGCATACCATTAAAAATAGCAAAAAAATGTACATGAAATATATCATGATTACTAGGCTGAAACCATAATAAAAATTGAGAAACTACAAGAAAAAATAGCGCTCCAAACATACCTAAAGCAATAGCTTTTTTTGCTTCTTTTTGACCATAATACTCTCTCAGCAATGTTATTCCTATATCCGTTCCTACAGCAAAAACATCAGATGTTATAAGAGAAAGACCAAATATTGTCGCTTCTTTAAGAACAAAAATATTACCTATTACCCAACAAAGTGAAACAAAACAAAATAATCCGGCACTACCAAATAACAAAGCCCCCAAAGCAAAAATAGAGACTGTTATACTTTCTATTATAAATAGTAATTCATTAAACATAAAAACCTCTTTACTACACAAAATAAAATCTATACAAAAATACATTTTTAAAAAAACACTTCAGGGCAAGCATTTTAACGCATAAACAAAGACTCTTCAATACTACATCTATTATGTAACCGATCCATATCATCACTCATAATAATTAAAAATATCTCATATCCATACTAAACATTGACATTAAAGACTTTTATTTTATACAATTTGAAATATATTTAATTTGAAATTAGGATTATTTATGAAAAAAATATATATAATTTTATGCATTCTTTCATCACAAATTTATGCATTTAATTTTGAAAGTAGTGCTTATCAAGCCGGAGAATATTTTTTTAAAGGAATTACAAGCTCTATAGACCCAAATACTTCTTATTATATAGGCAAAAATTTATCTAAAGGGATGATTGAAGAACTGTCAAAGCATTTAAATGACGAAGCAATAAAAAAATTAACTAATCAAATGAATAAAGAAATTATAGAAAAATTAATTATTAATAATGCTAAAACTATTGCTATCATAAGTTTTATATCAACTTTAGGATATTTCTCCGCAGCATATGGAATTCCAACAATTATTAAAGCGATTGAACGTAGGCTAATGAAACCTAAGCTAATAACTGAATCTTCAAAAAAGAATATTTTAGAAAAAGTACAATCAAAATTAGTTAAAAATGAAGAATGCCTTCCTGAAATGATTTTTAATCCAGAATTACAACAAAAACTTAATAACCTTATAAAAACAACATCAATGATTCATCATAAGATCAAAGATGGTAAAACGAATATTAAATATAGAAACCTTCTGCTTTACGGCTCTCCTGGAACAGGAAAAACTATGTTTGCTAAAAAATTAGCTAAAGAATCTGGCCTTGAATATGCTTTTATGAGCGGCTCTTCATTTGCTAAATTTAATGATGGAAATGCAATTAATGCCCTAGATGAACTTTTTGCTTGGGCAAAGCAAAGCAATGGCCTCATGCTTTTTATAGACGAAGCTGAAACCTTTTTATCAAAACGTGAAAACATGAACCCTCAAAGCAAAGCTTATCTGCTACTAAATAACTTCTTAAATTATACTGGCGAACGCAGCTCACGCTTTATGATTGTTTTTTCAACTAACCATAAAAATGTACTCGATGATGCTATGCATCGCCGCATTGACGACCTGATAGAGATGCCCCTTCCGTTAGAAAAACAACGATTTGAAACACTAAGGTTATATCGCAATATTATATTAATGGATGAAAAACAAAATGAACTAAATTTTGTAAAATCAGTAAAGCAGTGTTTAAATGACGAACGCCTTGCAGCTATTGCTAAAATAACACAAGGGTTATCTTACGGTGATTTAGAAGGAATTATCAACACGCTCAAAACTGATTCTTTGATTCTTGAGCCAGAAATTATAACTCCTGAACTAGTCACTTTAGTGGTCGAGCGAGCGCTCAAAAAACATAGCGCTTTTACAAATAGCACTGCTTTAGAAAAAGTCTATGTAGAAAAGACTTTGCGACAAGATATTTAAAAAAGAGTAATAATAAATATTTGCCTGTAAAGTAGTAATTTTTAAGCAACCAAATATTTGTCATTGCAAGATATTATTATATATAATAATGTGTTTCATAAAAATGAAAAGGAAAGTAATAAAGAAGGAAAACACTATGAAATGCAAAAAATGTTCTGGGCTCATGGTTTTGCAATCTTTTTTTGATCACTTTTTAAATTTTGATGGGTGGAAATGCTTAAATTGTGGTAAGATAGTTCCAAAGAAAGAAAAAACATTGGAATTTGACGCGTTTGGCGTTTTTTATCGCCAACAAAAATGTAAAAATAAAAAACAATCATGAAAAAAGCCCATCTTGTATTACAAGCTAACTATGAAAACATTTCACTAAGTTTATGGAATGGTACACATTTAATTACCTCTTATGTATTAGATAAAATCAATGCATGCAAGTTGCTTATGCCCTCTATTATTAACCTTCTTCAAGAACATAATTTTAATTTTTCAGACATTGATTTTATAGCAATCAACCAAGGGCCTGCACCTTTTACAACATTACGGATTGTAATAACAACTGCAAATGGGCTCAGCTTTTCTAAAAAAATTCCGCTCATCCCAATTAACAGTTTAGAAGCATTTTCTGAAGAATACAAAACCTTATCACCACTAACAGTTATTATACTTAATGCATTTGCCCAAGATGTTTATTTTTCAATTATTGAAAATAAAAAAATCAAAACTGGATGCAAAAACAGCGATATTTTTTTTGATGAATTAATAAATGATTTTCCAAATAAAAATATTACATTTATTGGAAATGGTGTTGAATTATTTAAAGAAAAAATTAAAAACATTTTCAAAGAAAACGCTCTGTTTTTGAATCCCAATCCTCAGTATACAGATTTTAAACAAACATCTTTAATTGCATATTCTGATTGGGTAAATAAAAAAAACATTACAGAAGTAGTAATTCCTTTGTATTTAAAAATACAAACATATAAAACATCTACGTAAATGAACGAACTATACCCATCAAAAGCATCATTGCATCTTCTGACCTAAGCACAGATGAAATTAACTTAACAAAATAAAATCCCTTTTGTTTTAAATAATCTCTTTCACAAATACTTAGATCTCCCTCTGGACCAACTGAAAGAATAAAATTATTTTTTTCAGAAAAATTCAAAATTAATTCTTTTAAAGAAATACCTTCCACATCAGCATGTAATGCAAGCATAGTATCTTTTTTTTCTATTTCAAAAAGCTGTAATAGCGGAACAGCTTTTAAAAAATTTGGCAAAACAAATTGTTTTGACTGCTCTGCAGCAGAAATAGCAATTCTCTTAAAGCGATCAAAGTCTTTATCGGCAAAAGCCCGTGAAGATTTTTCAGTAATAACAAATTGAATATCTTTAACACCCATAACAGTTGCATTATATATCAAACTTTCAAGTGCTTCTTTTTTTAAAAGCGGTACTATTAAAGTTATCATTGGCTGTAAAGATTGAACATAAGAAATATCATTAACAAAACATAAAAATGTTTTTTTCTGAATACTCATAATTGTGCATACAGCAGAAATTTTTGTATTAAAAAAAACACATTTATCATTAACGGAAAGTCTTAAAATAAAAGAAATTCGCTTTAAAAGCTCCGTATCATCAACAAGAAAAGACTCTCCAATTTTTATATCAGAATCAAGCTGTGAAAAATATAAAGCAAATTCGTGCTTTTCTTTACGATTTATTGCCATTTGTTTTTATATCTTTAATTTGAGATGCCGCTAATTTTATTAAATTATAAGAAGTTTCCATGCCATTTTTTATAAAATAAATCATTAATGCTACGTAACTTATTTGATGTTTCTGAGGCTTGCTAGCAGATATATCACCTGCAGGTTCAGTAGCATCAAGCATTGCACTAAATTCATCAACACTCTTATTTGTATCTTCAGATTCAATTTGACCCTGAGAAGCGATATTATTTTCCTGTGCTAATAGAAATCCTTGAAAAAAATGAGTCAGAAGCAAATACATAAAAATTTTTTTCATTTATTTTCCTTATATTTTAATAATCAAATCGAGTAAACTATATCATAATTCAGCTTAAAAGAGAAAGGTGGGGCATGAAAAATAAATTTCCTACAATGTTAATAATTCTTGATGGAGTAGGATACAGAGAACAAGAAGACAGCAATGCGATTGCTCATGCGCACATGCCACATTTTTTTAAATTACTTTCAGACTTTCCTTCAACAACTCTCAAAGCTTCAGGCACTGCTGTAGGATTACCCGAAGGATATCCTGGCAATTCTGAATTAGGCCATCTTACTATTGGCTGTGGAACAATCATAAAACAACCAATTTCTTTATTAGAAGAAGCATTTAGTCAAAAAAAAGCATCTGAATTTCCTATATTAAAAACAGCTTTTTCTCATCTTTTAAAACAACACAAGACATTGCACATAATAGGACTTTTATCTGATGGAAATGTTCATTCTTCAATAAATCACTTATACAAATTTTTAGAAGCAGCAAAAGAATTTACCATACCCGTAGTTATTCATCCCTTTTTAGACGGAGAAGATGTTCAACCAGGAACAGCTTCTACTTACTTAGAACAACTTGATAACTTTATAAACATATTAGGCACTGGTGTTATTGGATCTATTCATGGAAGGTTTTATGCGATGGATAGAAATAACAATTGGCACCTAACAGAAAAAAGTTATCGCATTCTTACAGAAAAACAATCAAACACTGCAAATTCCTGGAAAGAAATTTTAAATTCTCCTGAGCATAAAGAACTTTCAGAAAACTATATCTTTCCAACACAAATTAAAGGAAATCATCATATTAAACCTGGAGATAGTATTCTTTTTTTTAATTTTAAATCTGACAGAGCTCGTCAATTAACAAAACTTTTTTTAAAAGGAAATCAAACAACCATAAAGCCATATCCATTAACTAATTTCATAACACCTGTTTCATATGGATCTAACTATGACACCACCATCCTTTTGCATCACAACCCTATTTCACAAACATTAACAGGTATACTAAATGAAAATAATTACTCATATTGCACCATTGCAGAAACAGAAAAATTTCCTTACGCAACATATTATTTTAATGGGGGAAGAGAACAAAAATTAGAAAATGAAACAAGAATTATAATTCCTTCTCCGATACAAAAAACATACATCACCAATCCAGCAATGCAAGCAACCGTTATTACAGAAGCTGCCGTTTCAACATTAAAAAACAATCCTCATGATTTTTATATTATTAATTATGCAAATGCAGATCTAGTAAGCCAATCTGGAGATTTTACTGCAACAGTAAAAGCTTTAGAGCATATAGATCAACAAATCGGAGTACTTTTTAATGAAATTGTTACAAAAAATAATGGGACGCTTATAGTAACAAGCGATCATGGAAAAGCAGAAGATATGACTCAAAATAAAATTTTACACAAAAAAACACACCCTAACACAAATCCTGTTTATTTTATTGTGGCAAAACAAGATCTTAAAAATCAAAATGTTATCTTACCACTAGAACAATTAAGCGACATTGCACCTTTTATGGCGCATATAATAATGGATCAATAAGATCTTAAATGTCTAAACGATAAAAACAAAAACCATCATCTGCTGATTCAATTTTAAAACCAAATTTACGATAAAGTTTTTGAGCGCGTTCATTTTCTGCTCTAACAGAAACTTTAATAATTTTTGCACCTTCTTTTTTAAGACCTTCTACTGCATATCCAAAAAGAACTTCTCCAAATCCCCTACCTCTGTAATTTTCATCAACATCTAAAAGAAAAACTGTTCCTTCATAAAGACCGCGCATATAATAATTAACAAAACCAACAGGAATATTATTATCAAAAAGAACAACCGTCTTAAGTTTTCCATATGTACGGGGCTCCCATATATATGGAGAATTTTTTTCTAACATAAAATCAAGATCGTATTCTTTGCTAGCATGAAGTAAATACCAATTATCATAATTTTGTTGTTTGATAAAATGAGCATCTCGAGCAAAATCAAAAGGACGAATATCAAATTTTGCATACGATCCTTTTTTGGAATTATAATTATTCCACCAAACAAAACCACTTACAGATCCAATCAAACAAACAAAAAGAATAAATTTGTTTATATTTTTTTTGAATAACATTATTTAAAAACCTTTATAAATTATTTTTTCTAAGCATAATCCTTTTGCAGGCGCTTTAGGAAGATTTTGAGGCAAAGATCCATATTTTAAAATAGCTTCTATTTCTTCTTTAGATCTCTTGTTATCTGAAGCAATCGCAAGAGAAGCTCCAACAATACGTCTAATCATATATTGTAAAAATGAAACCCCTTTGACTTTGATGATAAATCCATTTTGATCTAAATCATCTAATACTTCAATTGATAAAACAGTTCTAATGGTATCTAAATCTCCATTCTTTTTAGAAAAAGCTTTAAAATCATACGTACCTACAAAAACCTGTAAAACTTCATATAGTTTTTCTCTGTCGATAAAATGCCAATAAAAGTATCCATATCTCTGTTCTTTATAATGAGGACGAGTTGTAAAAACACGATATGTGTAAATTTTATAGTCAACATTATGCTGTGGATGAAAAGAGCCATTTACAAAACAAGCTTTTTCTATAAAAATCGAATGGGGCAATGCATTATTCATAATTAGACGCAGTTTTTCTGGCTCAAGAGGAAGCAATGTCCCTATTCTTACAACCTGACCCTGCGCATGAACTCCAGCATCTGTCCGAGAAGCCCCTACAAAATATACCTTATCCTGCTTAAAAACATGCAAAAAGGTCTTTTTTAAAAGACCTGCAACAGTAGGACCTTCAGATTGTTCTTGCCAGCCTAAATAATCGGTGCCATCGTATGAAACTATTAATTTATACCAATACATATTCTCAAACTTTGTATTAAAGATAAGAAAAAAGGCCTTTGATATTACTTCAAAGGCCTTTGATATTTTCTATAAAACAGAAAAAACTAATAACGAACTGAACTATATGGCAATAAAGCTATAGTACGAGCAAGTTTAACTTCTGTGCTCAACTTACGTTGATGAAAAGCACAATTTCCTGAAATACGAGATGGAAGAATTTTTCCACGCTCAGTCAAAAAATTATACAACAAATTAGTATTTTTATAATCAAGCATTACTGATTTATCAGTAGTGCTACAAAAGCGACATTGCTTAACCTGATTAGTAGTTTTTCTACGATTTCTTTTTTTAAGTAAACGGGAACTTACTTTAAGTTTTATTTTTTTTGTCATGCATGCATCCCTTCATCATCAATATCACTACCAAAGTCATCATCACGACGCTTACTATCTTGACGAGGTAATAAACCTTCCATCTTGTTTTCTCTTAAAAATTCATCAACATTTCTTGTTTGAATTGCTTCAACAGTGTCAGGACGTTGATAATCAAGAGATTGTTTTGGATCAAGCTTATTAACAACACTACGCATAATAACTTCATGATATTTTACATCAAGCAAAAGTTTAATTTCTTTGAAAAAAACTTGAGGCTTATCCATTTCAAAACGAGTAAGGTAATAAATACCATAATCATGATTTTTAACTGGATATGCAAGACGGCATTTTCCCCATTTTTCAAAAGAAATAACGCTTCCATTATTTTCTTTAACTAACTTTTCATAATGCTTTTCAAAGTTAGCCATTTCATCCTCAGTAATTCCTGGGATGGCAAGCATGAGTATTTCATACTTTGTCATGTTAAATCCCTTGTGTTTACCAACTGGAAATACCTCACCATGAGATATTATAAAATAACACAGACCAGTTACCTTATTTGTGTAAACATTAATATAATAAGATAACCCCTAATATAGCAGATATTGGATAAAAAGATAGCCCAAAAAACAAGCTTTCATAGGCTTTACAAATAATAAAAACCGGCTTTTTAAGACCGGTTTTTATTATTTAAAATAAGATAAAATACAATTAAACGTATCTTTGAATACGTTGAACTACTTTACCTATAATTCTAAAATGATCTTTTCCTCGCACAAGCGCAATAGGAGCTTGTTTGCGACTTGGAGATTCAAGAACAATAAAGTCTTCGCTAAATGTTACTTGCATAATTGCTTTTAAAGTAACATCATTTCCATACTCAACAGCCGCAACATCGCCCGAGCGAGCCCATGTTTCAGGAGAAATAATAAGCAAATCACCTTTAATAAAAGCAGGTGCTAACAAGTTATTATCCATTGAAAGAGCAAACATAGAAGCATCTGTTGTGTTTAAAGTAGGAATAAAAACATCTTTATAGCCTGTTGTCGTCTGCATAAGCTGATTATTGTAAGGAGATGGATTTGAAGGAATTTCTCCTACAACAGGGACTATTTGCACTTTAAGCTCAATATCAGATTTTTCTGGCATACTAATATTACTATCAATATTATCCGTACGTTTACGACGCTCCGCAAACAAATCTATTGGGCTTACTTCAAATGCATTTGCCAATTTTTTTAATGAATCTTCATTCCAACGCCTTGTTCCATTTTTTATATGAGTCAAATAACTTTCTGACATACCGGTTTTTTCAGCCAATATTTTTGTAGTCCAGCCTTTTTCTCTTAAAAGCTCCTTGACTCTTAATGCTGTAGATGACATGATCAACTCCTTTAGATTGATAATTTTAAATATAAATCTACACGTGCGTATTTTCTAATAGAGTACAAGATAGCAAGAGCATGTCAAATGGAAAAAAACAAAAAACAAATTCCTGACAAATCAAAATATAATGATAATACACATTTTGAAAAAAAATATTGGGCATCTGGAGCTTATTTATGCGGAATAGACGAGGTTGGCAGAGGATCACTTTCGGGACCATTAGTAACAGCAGCTGTAATTCTCAAACCATTCAAAACTCACGAACTATTAGTCGATTCAAAAATACTATCTGAAAAGAAACGCGTTAAAGCTACAGAATGGATTTTAAGCAACAGCTGGCATGCCTTTGGAATGGCAGACCATCACGAAATTAACAGTTTAGGAATTTATCAAGCAACTCAAAATGCCATGAAGCGAGCACTTTATTCACTTTTATCTCAACCAGAAGCACCTCATCCTTCAAAAGTATTGGTCGATGCTATACCTTTAGATATTTCTAATCCTTTTTCAAAAACCTTAGAAATTGAATATTTTTGCTATGGAGAAACTAGATCAATTTCTATTGCAGCAGCTTCTATTATTGCTAAAACATATCGTGATGAATTATTAACCCAATTAGATATGATATATAAAAATTACGACTTTAAAAAAAGCAAAGGCTATGGCACTAAAAAGCATATTACAGGAATTATTACTCAAGGCCCTTGCTTGATGCATAGAAAGCTTTTTATAAAAAAAATAAACCAAGGAAACACAAGTGAGCATCACGAAAAAAATCAAAAATCCCTTTTTTGCTGAAGTAGTAGAAAGCTCTCTTTATGGATGGAAAGCTCAAAGCTGGCAATGGGACTTTTCTCCTTCGTTTGGAGCACTTGTAACATTACAAACAGATGAACGCATATGGTTTGGAATTGTTTATCAATCTGCAACTGCATCAAGCGACCCTAGTCGTCACACTTATGCATATAAAAAAACAGCAGAAGAGTTGCAAGCAGAGCAACCTCAAATTTTTAATTTTTTACAAACAAATTTTGAATGTGTAACTGTTGGTTTTAGCGAAAATGAAAAAATTATTTATCAAATATCTCCTGAACCTCCAAAAATTCATACCTTTGTTCAATACGCAAGCCAATTACAAGCTCAACATTTTTTTTCCTCCTCGCTGTATCTTTCGGTACTTTTTCAAGCAACTCACATACCAAATCTTGACGAATTACTACTTGCTATCATGTGGAATCAACACAAGATAGGCCTTCTTAATGAAGAAAAAATAACATCATCAGTTGAACACCTTTCTCTTTTAATGGGCAATGATTACCGAAGAATAAAATTATTATTACAACGACTAGAAGCTCATAATCTTATTTATTGAAAGCATAACTATGCATATATCAATTAAAAAACTTATAGAAACATGCACTACAATTTTAAAAGAAAAATATGTTGATCAAGATCATATACAATCGATTATATGGTGGATACTTGAAGAAATATCTAATATTTCAAAATTAACGTTTTTAACATCTGACAAAGAAATAACAACACTTCAAGAAAAAAAAATTGTGATGGCTATTCAAAAACACATAAAAGAAGACTATCCATTACAATACATCCTAAAAAAAATTTCTTTTTGTGGATTAACTATCACTGTTGAAGAACCAATACTTATACCTCGGCCCGAAACAGAAGAATGGGTCATGAATCTTATTAATCAATGTGCATCTTTAAAAGATGAATCACTCTCTATACTTGACCTTTGCACTGGCTCTGGTTGTATAGGAATATCTCTTGCAAAAGCATTTCCAAAATCAACTGTAATGGGTATTGATATAGAACCAAAAGCAATTGCTCTTGCAAAAAAAAATGCTCAATTAAATAATGTTTTAAATATAAAGTTTATAGAAGCAAACCTCTTTGAACACATTGAAAAAGAACAATTTGATATCATCGTTTCAAACCCTCCTTATATTTCAGAATCTGATTTTTTAAAATTACACCCAACAGTAGCTAAATGGGAAGATAAAAAAGCTCTTACTGCTGATGAAAATGGACTTTCTATAATTAAGGATATCATCAAATATGGACATTTACATTTAAAAAAAGAAAGCCCTGTTCAATTATACAATATCCCAAGAATATTAATCGAAATAGGATACGACCAAGGAGAATGTGTAAATCTTTTTTCTAAAAAACATAAGTATGATAAAATAGCTATTTTAAATGATTTTAATGGAATTAACAGAGTTGTAACACTAATAAAAAAATGGTGAATTTATGAAAAAAATAATACTAAGCATTATGATAATACATATTTATGCATATTCTAACTCTCAGCAACGAGAATTTTCCCAGGAAATTTCTCGTCAAGATACAGTACGCATAACAGCAAATTTCATAACAGCGTTTAATGCATTTCAAACACTAAACCCAGAGCATCGCTTACCAATCGTACAAAGTCTGCTCAGAAATCTTAATACACAAGAAATTAGTTATTTAGCAGAATATATAAATGGAATAAACGCTCTCAGACAAAGACAAAACCCAAATCCTAACCCAAATCCTGACATACAAAATTAATCAAACAAAATACTCTTATGATTATTAAACATCTAAACCCAATAGAAGCTCAAAAAATAGCAGCTGGAGAAGTTATAGAACGTCCTGTAAATATTATAAAGGAATTTATTGAAAATTCGCTTGACGCTCAGGCTACAAAAATAAGTATTGCTGTAGAAGATGGGGGCAAAAAGTCTATTACCATAACAGACAATGGTACAGGAATGGACGAAGCTGATGCTCGCATCTGCTTTTTGCGCCACACAACAAGTAAATTAAATTCGTTTGATGAACTTTCATCTCTTGCAACGTTTGGGTTTAGAGGGGAAGCTCTTGCTAGTATATGCAGTGTTGCCCGTGTAACGCTCATAACACGATTAAACAACAATAATCATGGTATTAAGTTAAGTATTGAAAATGGAATTATTACTCAAGAAGAAATAATAGGCACTGCAATTGGAACAACTATAAGCATTCATGATCTTTTTTATAATGTTCCGGCCAGACAAAAATTTTTAAAAACAACAACAACAGAATTTAATCAAATAGTTCAATTATTTAAAGCCTTTTGTCTAAGTAATCTTTTTGTTCATTTTACTCTTTCTCATAATGGACTTATAACTTACAATTGCCCTGCAATTACAACCTTAGAAGAAAGAATTTCTCAAATATTTGAATCAATAATCACAAAACATCTTTTTTTAATTGAAGAAGGCTCTCAGCATGGTTCAATTAATGGAATTGTTACAGGACCTCATTATAGCAAATATGATAGATCAGGAATTTTTATATTTGTAAACAAGCGATGGATAAAAAATTTTGGTATATCTCAAGCAATTATTAAAGCATACAAAAATATTTTACCAACAGGTAAATATCCTCTTGCCGTTATATCTATAAATGTTCCATCACATCAAGTTGACATTAATACTCATCCAAAAAAAGAAGATGTTCTTTTTTTACATCCCAGAATTATAGAAAATTTAGTAACTACTGCAATTACTCAAGTATTAGAAAAATCTTTTTCAAAAATTTTATCTGAAACTGTTGCTCATCAATTAATACCCTCACCTTTATCAAACAATAATCTAACAAACAATTCTGCGTTTGAATTTAAACCTTTTTTTAACAATGAAGATGTGCTTTATCATAAACATAAAGATTTATTAGCAAAAGAACCTTTTGATAATGTAAATAAACCTTTTTATTTTCAAGAAAAAAATAAAGATTTTATAAAAAATGAATCAATCTACGAAGAACCGATTCAAAGCTCCTATATTCCAGATTCTTTAGATTTACACACAATTATAGGACAATTTCATTCTACTTATATTTTACTTGAGCATCCAGATGGACTTTTACTAATAGATCAACATGCAGCTCATGAACGAATCTTATATGAATACATCGAAAAGACTTTTAACAAACCAGAAAGTATAACATTACTTTTTCCAGAAACTGTTTTTGTTCAAAAAGAAAATATGGAATTACTTTCTCAATATTTCCCTCTTTTACATGATCATGGAATTGTTATTGAGCAATTTTCTGAACAAGAATGCATCGTTAGAGCAAAACCCGCTTATGCTCAATCCATTAATATTAAAGATTTATTACACAACATTAATGGATGGATCAATGACTTTGGAAGAGCAGAAAAAGAAGTTATTAAACGATTTATAACTGAAAAAATACGCGCTCAACTAGCCTGCAAAGCAGCTATAAAAGCGGGTGATATTTTATCTTTAGAAGAAATGAAAGAACTTCTTTTAAAACTTGATAAAACAAAAAACCGCTTCAGCTGCCCTCATGGAAGACCTACAAGCTGGCTTCTTTCTTTATTTGATATCGAAAAAAAGTTTAAAAGATAATTTTATTGATTAATAAAATCTTTTTGAGACTTTTTATACCAACCATAAAAAAGAAATGTCATAAAAGGCAAAATAATCAGCCCCTTAAAACAAATTTGGTTAATTAAAGTAAAAATAGGGCTTGTTACAACAAGCAGCCTTTCACTCAAAAAGAAACTTATCGATAAAAATGGTATAAGAGCTGTAAAAACTGCACATAATAAAAATATATCATAAAAACGAGTCTTTAATGCTTTATAAAAAAGAGATTTTAAAGAATCTTCGGATACAATTGCTCCATAACTAACAACACAAAAAATTAATCCTACCCATGCAAAAAATAAAAAGAGGGCAATTAAAGAAACAACAATCAAAGAAAAAAAGAAGTATCCAATAAAAAAGCCAATTTGGGGAGCTATTGTTTGAATAGAAGATACCAAGTTAACAATTTTTAAAAAACCTGCGATCATCATTAAAAATCTTGTTAAAAAAAAGAGTGAAACCACAATTATCCCACCCATTAACGCAACCATCCAATTTCTTAAAACTGCTTTATAATTAATAAATAAATCAAACCAGGCAACTTGTTTATTATCATAAATTAAGGTTAATGATCGTATGAATCCAATTGTAGAAAAATGGATAAGAAACATCATTGCTATATAAAAAATCCTAATGATTAAAGGAGAGATTTTAGCAACAGAAAGAACTAAAAGATTCCAACCTGCAACATAAGGGAAATATTTTTTTTGGGTAACTGCAAAAGCAATTTTTTCATTAAAATCAAAATTAATAAAATTTTTAAAGGCTATAACATCCCAAACAGGAAACTCTGATGCAATTAGAGTAATGGTCGCAATTGCACATATTAAGCTGAACTGAAAGGCTAAAGTAAAAACTTTAGAAAAATTATTGTAATAAACCAACCAGGCATTTTTAAAAAAATCATACGTATTTTTTATAAACATAGGCATACTCCGTTAAAAACTAAGTTAAATAAGATTGTTTTTGATATATTATACAATATAAACAATGCAAAAATTCAAATCAAAAATAAGAGATTACTTTTATAATTAAAAAACTTTTAACTATAAAACAAAAAGCTTGTCTACTTCATAAAGTATTATTGACACCTTATAGAATGCCTTTTAACTTTTATACGTTCATAAAAATTAAAAGGAAAAAATGTTCAATAATTTTCTAAGAAAAAACATAACAATAGCGGCTATGTTTTTTGTACATACAAATTTGAGATCATTTCAGGCAGACTCTTTTGAAAAACAACGCTGCCGATCTGCAATCCGTCACATTGGTGGAGATGGTTTTGGATATAAAGGATACACAACAATTGAAAGTTTTTTTTCACCAAATAAAAAAAACGTATTAATGCCTTTTGTAGATTTGCGAGGCCATATTTTAAATACAGGAAAATTAGCAACTAATGTTGGTCTTGGTTTACGAACAAAATCAAAAAAACGAGTATATGGCATCAATCTCTATTATGACTATAGGGCAACAAAGCTAATTGATTATAACCAAATAGGCTTTGGGCTTGAATGGCTTGGAACTTCTTGGGACTTTATATTTAATAGTTATATCCCACTCGGAAAAAAGATTACTGATATTTATGATATTAAAAAATATGATTTTGCACTTCAAGGCCTTGATTTAACTCTTGGATATCATTTTAAAACATCAAAAAATTTTGATTTTTATGCAGCTACTGGCCCATATTTTTATGAACAGCAAATAGGTCGTGATTTTTGGGGTGTAAAATTTAGCTTAGCATGCGAATTTAAAGAATTTTTTACTGTAGAATTAACAAACTCTTATGACAAAATATATGGCAGTAGATTGCAATATGAATTCACAATAACCATTCCATTTGGTGGTGGATCACATTACAAAACAATCGAAAACAAAGACAACCTCTCTTCTGTTATGATTCAACCAACAAGAAGAACAGAGGTTGTAGGAACACAAACAATTTCTGTTAGAGGTAAAAAATCATGATTAAGAATCCTCTAAAGGTACCCATGAAAAACAAAAATAGATTAATTTTTTGTGCACTATATTTCACTTATACAGCAGGAAATGTAAGTGATTTTAATTATATACAAAACATGCAATCCATCTCAAAATATAGATGCCGCAGCTCAGTGCGACATATTATAGGACACGGAGTCGGGTTTAATAGAGGTTATAGTACTGTAGAAACTTTCTATAGCCCGCTTAAAAAAAAGCCTGAAAATATCATACCTTTTTTTGATATGAGAGGGCACGTTTTTAATAATGGCAAAATAGCTTTTAATGTTGGATCAGGAATAAGAAAACAAATTAAAAAAAGAGTTTATGGTATCAATACTTACTACGATTTTAGAAAAACAAAAAAAATGGACTATAACCAATTTGGATTAGGAGCAGAAACCTTAGGTGAATCATGGGATTTTAGAATTAATGGATATATTCCTTTTGCAGAAAAAATAACCGGACCTGATGAATATAATGTGTACCAATTTGCAATGCGAGGTGGTGATATTAGTTGCGGTTATCATTTTAGCAAAACTGATTTTATTGATATGTCTTTACTTGGTGGATTTTATTATTACAAAGAGCACATAGGCCCAAATTTTGCAGGAATTTCAAGCGGGTTTAGATGTCGCTTTAAAGAATATTTTACATTTGCAATAGGAGCTTCTTATGACCCTGTTTTTAAAAGCAGACTTCAATACCTTATAGGATTTACTATTCCATTTGGACAAGAACCAGAAAAAGCAAATCTTTTGTACAAAAAAGAATCAGATCATAATACAAAATTAACATCGAGATCTGTACAACCAGTCTTTAGAGCGGAAATTCTTGGAATACGAGATATACAAACATAAAAAAATAAAATATTACACTGTAAGTATCAAACTAAAAAATTTGATACTTACAATAATTTAATTATTCAATGCTCATGGTTTCAGAAGCTAAACCAATAAATGGAGTATTGCCACCTGAAACTTTTGGCAGTCTACCATCCCATTTTTCAATAGCCTTAAGCAACGCATCAGCTTTTTTAAGAGCAATCAACTCTTTAGTTACAGAACCTTTTTTAACATCTAATGCATAAGCATCAGCCTCAGCTCTTGATTTTAACTGCAACGCCTCTTCTTTAACTTTTTCTGTTAAATTTTTTGCTGTTTTAGCGCTCTGTTCTGCTATTTGTTTTTCTTCAACTGCTTTAATAAAATCTGGAGAAAAATCAGAATGAACAAAATTAAAATCAATAAGCATAATATTTAAAGGAAGCAGACGTTCACCAAGCTCTAAAGAAACTTTATCTTTTGCTGCATGACGATATTGAATCAAATCTTCAGCGGTATATTTAGCTACAACTGCCTTAATGCTTTCTTGTGCAAAAGGATCAATAATTACACGCTCAAAATCAGTTCCCACTGTTTGATATAGCTTAACAGCATCATTAATTTTATAATTAATTGCCACACCTATAGAAACAAATTGCAAATCTTTAGAAAGCGCTGTTGTTTCTATAACTGACTTACAAATACGATTATTTATATAAATAATTTTATCAATAACAGGAGTTTTTGCGTAAAAACCAGATGTTTCATGAACATCTACAACTTTTCCAAGCCTTAAATGCAATGCTGTAAAACCAGGTTCTACAATATAAAAAGAGTTAAAAGCAACACCAATTCCAATCATAATAAAAGTAATTAGTATATAAACAAAAATTTCACGTATTTTCATAACAACCTCTTAAATACAAAAGTTTTTTATATTGGATTGCCTATTAATTATTTTAATAATAACAGAAATTTATTTTCTGCAAATCCGACCACGAAATTGATCTTTTATAGAAATATAATCTTCTCCGGAAGAGCTTTCTACTGGATACTTTAAAATATTTTTATTCATTTTAAACTTAAAAGTCAAAACAAGATCGCACTTAATCAAAAAAGATAGATAAACCGCATGTGCAAAAAGATATGCTATATGTTCAGAAAGAAAAACATGTTTTTCTTTAGAACTTTTAAAAGAATCTTCTAATGTTAACCAAATAAATATATCTGCAAGCTGACTTGCCCTGTTAACCATAGATAAAACAATTTGATTAGGAAATTTTAATTGATCTAATTTAAACTTATCTATTTTTTTTATAATTATTTCTTCAATATACTTATAAGAAGCGTCGTTAGGCAAAGCTTCAGCATCGCTCATTACAAGATTTAAACTTTCAATAATATCAATCTGAGCAACAGTAGAAAAAGAAAACAATGTAAAAAAAACATCAGCAAGCTCTTCTTTGATAGCATTTTTTTTAAAATCATCTTGTTCTAAAGAGATAAAATATTCAGCAAGTTCTCCAATTTCAACACAAATATTCATCGCTCCATTTTTAGGATTATGATAAGGCCACCAATTTCTTTGAGTAATAAAATCATTAGAAATATTTATTAAATACAATAAAGAATTGTCATTCATAGAATGTCTCTCGTTAAAAGTTTTATTATATTTGAATATATTATATAATACATGCCATTAATACTATATCTAGGATGTAAATTTCATGAAAAAAACATTATCGTTATCATTGCTTTTTTTAACCTTTGTTATTCATAGCGCAAATAACCAAGAAGCAGATTTTAGAATTTCGCAATATCGTCCTATAAACACAACCTATCTAGCATTTAGGCATCCAGACCTAGGACATGACATAACTGATATTGCTGCACTTTCGTATCTAGCAACAATAGATACTCCAGGAACAATTCTTGATATAGAAAGACTTATGAGTCTTTGCCCTTCTATATCGATAGAAACAAAAATTGACCATTTTAACAATACTTTACTTATAGAAGCTGCACGAGCAGGATCTTTTAATTTAATACAATATTTATTAAATCGTCCTGATATTAAAAGATCTGACATTGACGCTCAAACAACAAATGGAACAACTGCTTTGATGCATGCATCAGAAAACAATTTAAATTATTCTTTTCCTATTATTCAAATACTTCTTGAAAAAGGATCAGATCCAAAAATTAAAGATATAAATGGAAAAACAGCTTTAAGCAGAGCTATCAGTAAATGTAATATTCGATTACTACAAGAGCTTGTAGTACAAACATATTTAGAAGAAAACGAATTAGAATTATATATAGAAGAATTAAAAAAAACAAAAAACCCTTTATTTTGTGAAGAGGCACAAACTTTATTACGTACGAGAACTTTTAAATTTGCAGATTAATTTAAATCAAAAAATTTACGAATATCAGCTTGTTTTAATTTATCTCTATTAATTGATTCAAAATCAGATTGCATAACTGGATAATAAAAAATTAGCTTATCAGCAGGAACTCTATTTTTGATAATAATTTCGGGAAAAAATTCTTGACTGATATTACAATGATATTCAGATAATAGAATTTTTGAATTTTCATATAAAGCTTGTCTATTAAAATCTTCTTTTATAAAACCATTATAAACATAATGGTTTTTTTTATTAACAAGATATCTTACAACTCTGCTAGGAGCGTAATCTCCCAAAATAGAATTAGAAATTAATGAAGCTTGGCAAAAAAAATCAAAAGGTAAAAAATATACATTATCAAATTCTTGAGGAAGTATATTTTCACTTTTTTCTGTAAATTCAGATTCTTTTAATTTACTACGCATCAAAAACTCTTTTCTAAGAGAACGAATACCATGAGCAATTAATTGATTAGATGAAAGTAGTCCATTTTTTTTAACAAAAGACTCCACTTCTTCTTTATAAGAAGGCTCAAATAAACAAATTATATGACATAACAATGTATAATTACTTTCAGGAAATTTTATAAACTTCTCCCAGAAAGGAATTAATCTATTGCATGTTTTCTTTTGTTTATCATTCAAATCAGATAAAGAAGAAATTGAAGTTGCAAAAGTTAAAAATATATAAAAAAAGAATCTTTTCATGCTTTATAATTTACCAAATAAATATCGTTAAGTATTTTTTATTTTTAAAGCTTTTTTAAATGTTTTTATAAGAATTTTAATTTTACTTATAATTATTTTTTTTATTTTATTCATAATTTCTTTCTTAAAAATTAATTTCAAAGGTTTCTGTGTCTTCTATCATCATCTATATAATCATCTGAATCTATATAAGCATCTTCAGAAAAATTTGAGTTTAAAAAAGAATCTAGTGAATTTAAGTATACATTTTCTACATCACTTTCAGATTCTTCTTTATCACTTGTAGATTCTTGATCAAATTCATTTGCTGCATATCCATTTGCTCCATCTTCTTCTTGATTTTCCAAAAATTCTTCTTCGTCTTGATTACTTAATTCATAATCAGATTCATCATCTGCTATATATCCATCTTGACCATTATGTTGATCTTCTAAAAACTCTTCTTGTTCTGGAATTTGATCATCAAATTCATCATCTAATGCTGATAAACTATCAACTTGATCACTAGTATCATATTCTCCAACACCATAACTCTGAACAACTACAATACCAAAAATTAATAATGCCATTCTTGTTAGTCGCTTTATATTTAAACTTTCCATAAAATTCCTTTTAATTAAATATCAAAAACTCAATAAAAATAATTATCTTAATTTACAGGGGCACAAGGAATACGAACTGAATCGTTTAGACCTTTGCAAACTTTTTTGCCTGGAATAGTGCAAAAATGATTGTGTATTTTATAAGCCATTGCTTTTACTTTTTTAACACATGCTTTACAAGCAGATTCAAACTTATCCCCTATCCCATAGTAATAACTATGAGGCCCATAAGAATCGCCAGAAACATCAAATTCCATAGTTTTAATTGATGAAATTGATAAAAATAAAAAAAAACTTAGAAAAAGACGTACAGACTGATGCTTCACAATAACCTCCTTTTAAATAAGCTATTCTAATAACCACTTATAATGAGGATACCTTCTAAAAGCATGTAAAGTAAAGGGTTTTACAAAAAAACAAAATTAGAAAATATTATAATAAAGACATTTAATTAAAACTAAACATGCGTAACTTTAATGCCAAGCCGAGCCTTAATTAAATCAGCAAGATTACCTTCCTTTGTCATTCTCTGATTAAAAGAATGAGATGAATCTTTAGAAATTTCTGAATTTCTAGAAAAACTATCATCCTTTCTAAGCTCTATAAATATACTTCTAGAACTAATTCCATAATCCTTTAAGATCCCCACTATTTGAAAAGTTAAGCTTTTTCTTAAATCATCATCCGACTCAAAAAATTTAATTCCTTTATATCGACCTCTATAATCATAATTTATGCGTAAACAATCTTGCATCCAAGCGCATTGCAAAGGAGTTAATTTCGATGAATCTAAAGGAAGTCCGGTAGATCCTTTATGAGATGAATCTAAATGCTCTTCAATACGATGCTTTTTATAAAATTCTAAAAATTTTTTAAAATGAAATAATCTTCGTTGATTCCGCCTTTCAACAATTTTTTTTTCATTCTCAGAAGAAATATTATACTTAAGACGAAATGAACCCTCAGGAACATGCGTAAAAGAATAATCAAATGGGGTATGTAATAAATAACCAAAATTTACATCAAAAGGAAAATCTGTAATTTCATGACCATAAGAAAAAAAAGAGGCTACACTCATCGATCTATTGAATGCTAATTGATTGTTTTCGCTACTAATAATGCGAGAAAAATAATCTAAAACTACTGATGATACATCATTAAAGCCATGTAAAAGAGATAAGTGTACAACATACAACCAATACTCATTAACAACTTTATGACCATCTTCATCAATAATAGGTGTATAACGCTGCATTTCATAAGAGACAAATGATTTCATCTGATCTAAATTTTGCACTTTTATTTTTTTAAAAAATGAATGTGCATTACTAACGCGACATACGTCATCAGATCCATAAATAGTTAAATGTGATAAAAGAATAAAATATATAACCTTATTTTTTGTAAAATTCACGCTCAAGAATATCACCTCGTTCTATAGCTAGTTTAACCCATAACAATTCAAGGTCTTCTAATTCTTTTTTAGATAACTTCCAATCAACTACCGATTCCCTTAATTTTGTAGTTAAATCATACAAACAAAGCGCAACACTAACTGACACATTAAAACTCTCTACAAAGCCATACATTGGAATACTAATAAGCTCATCAGCCTGTTCTAGCGCTTGATCAGTTAACCCTTCATCTTCTGTGCCAAACATTAAGGCAATTTTTGAATTAAGGTCAAGCTCATGCAATTGTTTTTTACCATGAGGTGAAGTTGCAATTATACGATACCCTTTATTTTTTAAATTTTGAATACATTGATCTGTAGGGCTTTTTTCAGAACAAAGATCGGAAGTGTAATGACTAACAGTAAGCCATTTGCTTGCACCCATAGCAATATTTTTCTTTATTTCTAATTTATTTTTATACTCAATACAATGAACATCTTGAACACCAAGAGCATCGCATGAGCGCATTATTGCCGCAGCATTATGAGATTGATACATATCTTCTAAAATCACCGTAATGTAACGAGTACGATTAAAAAGATTTTTTCTAATTTTTTCTTGTCTATCTTTTGTAAGAAATTCATATAAATAAGCTAATAATTCTTTTTTTCTATCAAGCATAATTGACTTTCTTTAAGAATATAAATTTTGCATATTGAAAAAATATTATATATGTTAATCGCCGTTTCGTATAGGAATGAAGTATCTTGAAAAAAGGAAATAAAAAAATTATGAACAAAAAACTGCCTTATTATGTATTACTTTTATCTATATTTTTAATATCATGCGCTACAGAAAAATCTAAAAAAAATCCTATAGATACTTCTGCGCTTAGTATAAATGCCGATCGAGTTGATGTAGTTATGCATATTCATAATAATTTTAATAATAGCACATCAGAACTTCATTCAAAAATCGAAACAGAAACAAAATTTGCACAAGACAACAAACAAGACAACAAACAAGACAACAAACAAGACAACAAACAAGACAACAAACAAAAAGATAAAGCGCATACTCTGGTTGAAAGTTCAAATTCATCCAACAACGCTCTACGTCATCATTATTTAGCAGAAAAAAAATTTAATACTTTTTTACCAAGTATAAATTCCCTTATTTATTCAATTATTATAGTAGGAGCAACATCATATACAATAGCTTTTATCACTTATTACAGAACCAAAAAACTTCTAAACGACCCTACAGCATGGTGTAATTGGAAGCCACATGCTCTATTAAAAGATTCTAAAAAAATATTTATTCAGGAACTACTTGAAACAATTGAAAAAAACAATTTAAACAAACAAAATCAAGCAAATTATATTCCACCAATGATGCAGTTTTTAAAAGAAATAGAAAGTGAATATGCAATTTTAAGTAACTACATATTCACTGCAAAATGGTCTCAAAAGGTCTATTTTTATAAAATATTTCCAGCAGATGATATAAGATCGATAGCCCAAGAAAAAATAAACAGACTTGATTATATTAAAAATATTTTTTTTGAATGGGCAGAATCTCAACGATCCAGAAAGATTAAAGAACTTACACAAAGTTTTTAATCTTTAGCACCACCAATACCCAACTTAGAAACAAAATATTTAATATCATCATCAGCAAATCTTATACCAGCTCCATAAAATACGTTTGCGTTATGCTTACTAACAAAATCGTCAGCACCATAATCTAAATAGAAGTTACGAAGCAAGAATACCCTGTTTATCCATTTTAAATGGGGTCTTGCATCATTGATACGATCACGACCGCGTAAGTCAAATGCCTCAAAAGAACTTACCCAACGGAACAATTCAGTTCCAAGTGGTAATTCATAATCAACACCAAAACCAAAAGTATTTTCGAACATACCAGCTCTAAATGCTATATCATTGTATGCCTTACCAAATTGAAATCCATACTTAACCGTATCCCGAATTTGGACTAATTCAACAATATGAGGAGATTGGAAAAGTTTAAAATCATCGCTTATGTTCATATAATTTTGATTATAAAGATTTCCATTTTGATCAAAAAACTCTCTACGGAGCTCTCGTCTTTCTATCTTACCTTTAGTTGATCCACATAATTGTACAATGTAGAAACGATCTTCTGCTGGATGTATACGAATATCTATATACCCTTTAGAATCTTTGTGCACAAAATGCTCTGCGGGTCTATACATAGCTTCAAAGTGAGAATCAAAAACAACCCCTAAACTCTCGACCCTAGAAAAATAATTTCTTAATCCCTGAACAGCAACTTTAATATCTTGGTAAGTTTCATCTTCATTAATTAATTTACCAACAAGCCCTTTACCTTCATTGATTTTATCTGCAACAGATCCTATACTCCTAAATCCATCTCGAGTTTGAAGCGCAGCCTCTTCTATTGCTGTTGCAGTCCCTTCAAGCTTGCCTGTTATCTTATCAAAATCCCTATCAAATGCTTTTGCAATTTTTTCTATATTTCTTTGAACTGATGGCAAAACTTCATCTTCAACCTGCAAAGCTATACGGTGTATGTCATCTTGAATTAATGGGTATCCAGAACGTAAATCATGTGCAAAACTTCTTAAATCAGCAACTAATGAATTAACATCATTTTCATTTTTACCTACAATACGATCAAGACCGTCTGAAAAAGATGCAATTTTTTCAGATGCTTTATGAAATCTTTCAATCATTTCTTTAAGATGCGCACGCTGTTCAGCTCCTGCTACAGCATCTTTAAGAGAAGATGTAATTTCTTCTACATTTTCAGCAACAGCACTAAATTTTTGAATTAAAGAATCAACAGATGCTGGAGACTTGCCAGGGTTGCCTAAGGGCTGACCTTTTGCAAGCGCAGGCAATAACGGATCACCAGGATTAATCTCTAAAAATTTAACCCCCAAAAGACCATCTTGTCTGACATGAGCAGTTGCATCAGAACGCAAAGCATAACGTTTATCAATTAAAACAGTAGCTTTTGCTTGAAATTCTGAATCACCTTGAATAAGTGATATATCATCAATCCAACCAACCTTTACGCCTGCAATTTTTACATCTGCCTTGCGATTAAGACCAGAAACGTCTTGGAAAAAAATTGCATGTGATTTGTAATTTCCTGTATCAACTCTAAATGCACCAATTTGAAAAGTCATGTATAAAAATATTCCAAGAGCGCCAAGGACAAATATACCAACTTGTGTTTCTGTACTGATCCGCATTGTTTCCTTTTCTAGAGCCAATATATTTTTTTAACCATAACAACATCTACTTTATTTTCAGAGCTACGTTCAAGAATAGCAAGTAGTTTTTGTTCTATTCTACCAACCTTCCCATAACATAACACAGAAAACACCTTAGGCTCAAATTTTGTGCTCAAAAATGGAGTTATTTCAGAAGGTATTGTTTTAAATTCTTTACCATATAATTCTTTTAATGTTGTATCCCACATTTGTTCCCATAAAAAATCTTTGAGATTTATCTTTTCAAGCATTGTTTCAATATCTTCTTTTTTTAATTTTTTCTGAATATCAAAGCCTAAAAGTAATTTTAAAGAATTACTCATCAACCAAGGATCTATATAAAAATTATCTGAATAAGTAGTAAAAAGATCAGTTAAATAAATATCTTGAACATTTTTATTATCTTTTATTTTACGATCTAAAGGCTCATAAAAAATATTTTTTGAAAAAAATGAAAAGTTTTTATTCAAAAACAAATCCATTGGAGTTATGTATTTTTGTTTCTGTTTTTTAAGTGAATTTATAATAATTGTTTCAATATCAACATCTTTAAAAAAATCTCTCATTCTTTCTGATAATACTTTAATCATCCCTTCTGTAGATACTTTTGAATTAAGAAGATAAAATGATTTTTTAGAAGAATTATACATTTTATTAATGTTAACTTTTCCATCTTCACAAGTAATACAAATTTTAATAATTCCATCAAAACCATCTGTTGCATTACTCAAATTAAATTCTTGCCACTGATTATTAACAAGAAGCAATGTTTTGAGTAAATTCTTACGATTTTGCTCTAAATCATCTTTTTGAGGATTATTATCCATCAAAGAATTTTCTGATTTTTTTTCTGATGAAACTAAATCTTTAGATTTAGTTTTAGAACTATAAAAATATTTATCTTGTAAAAGTAATTGAGCCGTAGCAATTGAAATACCAGAAAGTGCCAATTGCTTTGCACGCTCTCGCTCGTACATTAAAGGAACATAAAGATTGTATGCTCCTCCTAAATAAAAAATTTGAGTAACAATAATAGTCCCAATTGCCAAGACACTCATTGTTAAAAACAAAATATAACCATTTTTTAAATGAAAAAAACGTTTCATTGAGCACCACCTCTTACATCATGAAGCATAGATTGATTATCTTGAAACGCCATTTCATCGCCTTTTTGATCTTTTTTACTAGAAACACCCGTTGATGTATTACTTATAATTTTTTGAATATCATATAAAGGAGCAAACCAATACTCATAAGTATGCAACTTTTCAAAACTATCTATAATGGCAATTTTTGCATTAATAAAAAATGGTAATTTTTTATTATCATTTTTTTCTAAACTTTTATCTTCGGGATTATTTTTATCATTCTTTTTATTTTCTTTATCTTCTTCACTAACACTCTTCCATTGATTAAGAACCTCTAGTAAACGTATTTTTGATATATTTTTTTGCTCTTGTTCTTTATGTTTATTACTATCTTTTTCATTTTTTTCATGCTGATGATCATCTTTTTTATCTTTATCTTTAGACTCTTTTTTTTCTACTAAAAATTCAACAACAAAGCTTTTTATACCATCTAATACAGGATACTTTTTAACAATCGCATCAGATTCAATCATAAATTTTTTAGGATCAAGATTTTCTGACTGTTGGTGCATCAAAATAAATTGTCCTTTTTTTTCAGGATCAGATTGCAAACTGTACATAACCCTTACCATATAAGTTTGGGGCTCTCCATAAACAGAAATAGGGCTTGTTGTAATGAAAGTAAACATTTTTAAATTACCTAATTCATCAAACTCATATTCAAATGGCAAGGGAAATTGATCTTTTTTGCTTTCTTCTTCTTTTTTATTTTTAGAAACCTCAGAAGATTCTTTTTCTACCTTATCTTCTTTTTTTAATTGATCATCTTCTTGATAAGTATCATCATTCCATGAAAACTCAGGAAAGATTATTCCTGATATTTCACGATCCAATAATTGTTGAACAACCGTCATTTTTCGATTTAAACTAGAAGCATTCATTATTCTTTGAAGAACAAAATTGCTTTGAGAAAGAGATTGAAAAAGTATAGCTGTTAAACTAATACTTATAGCCATCGCTAAAATAACTTCTAACAAAGAAAAGCCTTTAACGAGTTTCACTCTTTTTCTCCTCTATCTCAAAACTATAATGATAAAGATCTGCAATTTTTTTTCTTCCAGTTTCTTCCCAAACAGCAGTTACTCTTTCTTGATACAGACCCTCAAATCTAAAAAGCGTTGAATCTGCCTGCACAGGTATTTTTTCATAAATTACTTTTGTTTCTGGATCGATGAATATTTTTTCTATAACGCTGGCATAATCTTTTTGATCGTGATTTTGAGAATCTTCTGAAGCTAATTTTATTTTGGGTAATAACATCATATTTTGAAGCAATGATAAACGGTCTATTTTAGATTTATTCACAACAACACGATAAAATACTTTTTGTTGTAATAAAAAAAATGAACTAACAACTACAGCGATTATAGCAAGAGCAATAATTGCTTCTATAAAAGAAAATCCCTTATAGAGCTGGTTTTTGAAATGAATCATACATCACACATTGCGCAATAAAAGGATTGAGAACAATACCAAACTGCTTACCTTCTTTTTCTGATTGATTTTGAGATTGATCAACAATATTTATAATAACCTCTTGCGACGTTCCTCCTGGCATAACAAAAAACCAAACATCTTCGGCATTTCTAGAAAGGCCACCTTCTGCTATACGGTCAACTTTTTGAGCATAAAACTGTTGAATATCAAATGCTTCGGGCCATCTATAAGAATTAGAAGAAAAATATAAAATTAAATGTTCAAATACAGGATTTCTTTCTACATCAAAAGCATCTGTTTGTTTGCTAACATCTATTTTTCTATTTTTAAGATCAAAGTTAACTTTATGAATTTTATTTGTTTGCAATGCAGATAGCCAAACTTCACTCATAATGCTATTTATTTGCGTAACAAAAGCCTTACGCTCTTGAGCATCTCTTCTTCCCAATACATTTGGTAATGAAACACCAACAAGTATGCCCACGAGCGCAATAGCTATAATAATTTCTATAAATCCAAATCCTGGACTATTCCCAAGCAGAAATGCGTTCTTCTTCAGAAGCATCTTCGCCCTTTGGCCCAAAAGAATAAAGTTCATAAGGATGTTCACTTTGTGGAGTTCTTTCATACTGGAAGTCATGATTCCATTGATCAAGCTTTAATTTATCAATATAAGGCGCAACCCACTTAGAAGCCATACGCTCATCATCTGGCTTTTCAATAAGATCATTAAGATCATTTGGATAACTGCCAGTATCAGCATAAAATGTATCAATCGATTGTTTAAATGCATGAAGATCTAATTTTGTTGAATCTATCTTACTTTTATTTAAACGACTCATTAAATTAGGAACTGCAACACCAAGCATTATTGCTATTATTGCAATAGTAATAACAATTTCTATAAAACCAAACCCAGAACGTAGAGACTTTTTAATATCATTATTCATAAAAACCTTTCGTAAATACTTATTTAACCATATTGCTCATTTCTATAATAGGCATCATTATCCCAAGAACTATAAATCCTACAATTACTGCTGTTGCAAAGGTCATAACAGGACTTAATAATGTTGTTAAAGTATCAGCATATTCCGTTAAATCTTTCTCATACGTATCTCCAACACTAATAAGCATTGCATCTAACTTTCCTGTTTCTTCTCCAGTGCTTATCAAATAAGTAGCCATTGGAGGAAATATACCAGTTTGCTTAAGATATTGTGCTATTTTACCTTGTTTTATAATTTTTTCTCGTGCTTCTTTTAAAGATTCTTTAAGAACCATATTATCTACAATGTTGCACACTATATCTAACGCTTCAGAAAGATTAACGCCTGCCTCCAAAAGCATTCCTAATGTTTTTGAAAATTGAACGATTGCTCCAATTTTTGTAAAAGATTGAACAATAGGCATTTTCAATTTAAAACGATCAAACATAAGCGCTCCATCTTTTGTTGATTTCCAATACAAGAAAAAAATAACAAATAAAAAGATGCTCATTATTATTATAAAATAATGATTTAAAATTGCCTTAGATGCCGCAACTAAAACTACAGTTGCAAAAGGTAGATTACCACCCTGACTTTCAAAAATACCCATTAACTTAGGAACTATCCCCGTCATTAATCCAAGAGTTACCAATAATATTGCTCCTAATTGAATCAGAGGCATACGAACAGCATCTATAATTTTATTACGTAGTTCTTCACTGCGCTCAAGATACTGTGTTAAACGATCAAGAATAGTCTCTAACTTTCCACTTGCTTCACCAGCTCGAACAAGTTGAACATAGAAGTTTTCAAAATCATGAGGATAATTTTTCATGCCATCAGCTAAAGATTGCCCCTCTTTAAGTCCATCTTTAAGAGAAACAATAATACGATGCATGCGCCCTTGAAACTGTTCTATTAATAATTCAATAGAGGGCAACAAAGGCACTCCTGAACGCAACAAAACGCACAATTGTTTTGTAAATAATATTTTTTCTTTTACTGATATTGAACGAGAAAACAATCTTTGAAAAAAGTTTTCTGATTGAGTTGCTTTATGAGCAGCAATAATTGAATAGGCAAGAAATCCTTTTCGTTGAAGCAATTCACGAACAGCCCCTTCTGAAGGAGCGTCCATTGAACCTGTTACTTTTTTACCATCACGAGAAAACGCTTGGTACACATACAAAGCCATTATTTTACCTTTGTTATATCAATTATCTTGCTTAAATCTATGAAATATTATTCATAAAACAAAAGCTTGTACTAATCAATAATTGATTTGCTTATAGAGTTTTATATCTCTCATGATACGGTTCTCTTTTGATTCTGTAGCTAAAATTTTTTTATTAATTTTTTCTAAATTAACAATATACTGTTCGGGATCATTATATTGAATTTCTAAAATTTCTTTCTTACTAGATTTTTCATTTCTCAATACTTCTTGGTTTTTTTCATATGCTGTTTCTTTTATTTTTTGTTTTTCCTCAGGAGAACTTTTTTGATATATTTCAATTCTTTTTTCTAAAGCATCTTTTTCTGATTTTAACTTTTGAAGATTATTTTGAACAAGATTTAAATCATTCCTTAGATTTTCAAAAAGTTTATCTCCTAGAGGACCAACATCATCATCCTTAATTTCATTTTTTTTCTTTATAAATTTATTTTTTATAACATTTGCACTATGTAAAAAACCTCTTCCTAAAACCTTAAAAACATCTCCTGCGTTTCTTGTATAATAAGCACTTTTTTCAAACACTTCTTTTGGTTTAAAGTTATTTAATTTTTGAATCATATTACTATTGCTTTCTAACAATAAATCATGTTTATTTTTTTCAAAAAGAGGAAACGGTCCTTTAAAAATTTCTTCATGACCAGTTACATTAATAGGAAGATCTTTGTCTTCGTATCTATAACCATACCGTTGCTCCAGATTAAGCTTATTATTATAAATCTCTTCTCTTATATTATCTTTTTGTCTTTTACTTACCAAACCATAACTTAGAGGTTTATCTGATACAAGCTGAGATTTGAATGTATTTTCTCTCTCTTTTTTTAAATCATTATACGTTTCTTTAAATGCTTTAGTTGCTGTTTTTAAAGGAGCAACAATCTTTGTTCCAATATTTTTAACACTTTGGCCAACTTTACTTGAAAGCAACGGCCTAGAAAAAGCAAAAATAGACATTTGAATAGTTAAAAAAATAAAAAATATAACTTTTTTAAAAAAATTTTTAATTAACAATTTAGTCATCATTTTCCTTTTTTTATAAAAAAACAGTTAATAGTTTATTTTAAATTTAAAACAAACTATTAACTGTAAATTACATAATTACATTTTTCAAAACATTAAAAAACAAAAAAAATTAATTATTATCTTTTTTATTAAGCTGAGCCTTCCTTTCTTCTCTTTCTTTTCTTTCTTCTCTTTCTTTTCTTTCTTCTCTTTCTTTTCTTTCTTCTCTTTCTTTTCTTTCTTCTTTTTCTTTTCTCTTACGATCTCCTTGGGTCATTTTTTTTCCAATAGAAATAGAATTAGCTAGTAAATTTTTAGAGCAGCTATTATTGTTGGTGATGCTATTTTCATCAAATAATGGATACATTGTAACAAACTCAAGGCCTTTTGAAATAACTTTGCTTCTATACGGCATTTTTTGACTAGAACGAACAGTCACACTACAAGGCTTTTCTTTTTTAACACCGTTTTTTTGTAAAAAACTACTTACACCATTTAAAACATTTTCTAACTGACTTTTTGTACAAGTTGCAGGAAATACTGTTTTTTTAAAATCGCCTATTATTAGGGAAGAAAAAAGCACACGTCTTACCTTATTACCATCCTCTTCAACTCTTAATACGTCAAAGTTATTTCCATCTATCATAATGCTACTGTTCTTAAAAGAATCGTCGGGAAAAAAATGCGCTCCTTTTAAATTTCCCCCACATACAACTCCATCAATATGCTTAAATAAATTGCTACTATCTACATTATTATTTGTTTCTTCGCCTTGAATATCAATTGAACCAAACGAAGTAACCGATTCAGACCTATTTTTACTACTTGTTTTAATTGAAGACATGTGCAATAAAATAAATAAAAAAAATATAACCATCAAAAAATTCCTTAATTAAAAACTATTAAATAAATAAAGGTTCTTTTAAAAGAACCTTTATTTATCTTTTAAAATATAAATTTCTAAAAATCACTCATTTAAAAAATCAGAATAATACTTAACAATTGGACTTCCTAAATGATATTCCAAAACGTCTTGCCACAAATTCCAATGCCATCCTCCAAAAATAATAACTACTGTTTCGTACTTAAGAAGCGATGAAAACAATAATTGCAAAGCGCATTGATCTCTAAAATATATATGATCAAAAAACATAATATTATGTTTTTCAAAATTTAAGAATTCTACAATTCCCTCAAACGGAATATCTTGTTTAATAGATAAATTTCTTTCAACAAATTTTTTTATAATAAAATCATATTGAAATTTATAAAAAACAGAAAAGCCTAAATATGGAGCAGCCAAAGAAACTCCATAAGAAAAAATATCCTTTTCTGTATAACCATTATCTTTAAATCTTTCTAAAGTTTCTTGATAGGACAAATCTGCACATTCAACATGATGACCCTTCTTTCTTCCCAAATAAGCAGCAAAACTCATTTCTGTAAATAAAGGCTTTTTTATTAAAGACTTTATTTTTTGAGTAAAAGATGGTTCATACAAAGATTTTGCACAATCTATAATAAAATCCATATCAGCCTGTTTGCCAATATACAACTGCGATAAAAAAGAAGCTTCTTCAATAAGAACGGCTGATTTTTCTGGCAAACTATCAATCAACTTACAAGCCATTTTAAATGGAATTCCATCTTGATATGTTGTATGTAAAGTTCCAAATACCTTAACAGTCTTTCCTGCATACAAACCTTCTGTTGGGCAATATTCTGCAATAAATGCACCTTGTTGTTTTAAATCAGTATTCATCGATTGAAAAGTGCTAACTTTATCAATTTTGCGTAATTTAGAAATATCTACCGATTTCAATTGCAAGAAAATAGCAAGCATTAATAATATTTTTTTAAACATAAAAACTTTCTTTCATTATTTTTAAAAGATATTTTAATAGTATACTTTTTATCATAAAAATGACAAATATGCATAATTTAGGCTAGAACATTTACAAAAAGCATTTTTATACAAAAAAATTAAATCGTAAAAATACAAAAAATGAGATATTGCCTGAGTAAAAATATCATACTACTATTAAGAATAATACCTTATTATTTTAGCGTATTATTACAAAAGCAAGGAGCTTTTTATGAATAAAAAATTATATTTTTTATTTTTTAATTTTTTTTATTTTATAAATCAAAATAAAGCAGCAAATAATATCATTAATCAAAATGCAGATGACGATGTAGAATACATGGTCTCAAAAAAAGAATCGGCAAGAAAAAAAAGAAAGCGAGAAAAAGAGCAACTTCAAGCAGCTCTTGAGGCAAAACAAGAATTTGAAGATGCGGAAAAACTCTCTTTTGATGGCGACACCATACCAGTTATGACAATAAAACATTCATCTGCCGCTCAAAACGAAAAAAAAGTTTCTTTTTTTTGCTATCCACTTGTTTTTACCGATGAAGGAATCTCATCATTTTTTAACCATAGTTTTAATAGAGAAGAATATGGAAAAGAATTTTTACCTCATAATTTAGGACACTTAGGTCAAATTATTCGCCATGGGCAATCACATGGACTTTCTAAAGAATTTACAGAAGGCGCATTTCGCCTATTTCATCAAAAGTTAAAATCTTGTCCTTATGTAAGTGCGCCTGCAATAGAATTATTTCTTAATGAAAACACACCGTATCTTGAGTTACAACTTGCAAAACAAGAATTTGGATTATGGAAAGAGATAAAAGACCTTCTTATTGAGAGATTTAAATCACAATTTTCATTCTTACAAGACAACCCTCTTGGTTTTTTTGATTATGTGGCAAAAGAACTCGATGAAAAAATTAATACAAATGTCATATCACCAGAACGAGCAAGAGCAACACTTGTAAGATTTTTAAACAGCGCACTTGATAAAATAATTTGGTCTCCAGACGATCAAGAAAAAACTTGGGAATCTTTTAAAAAAATAGGAAATTCATTGCACTATCTTCATACTGCTCAAGTTATACCAGACCATCTTGATATTAATGATCTTTATTGGTCACTTATTGAAAGATATTGTTATTTTTTAGAACTTGTAGGAACTAAACTCAATTTAGAAACATGCCAACTCATGAAACATGATTTAGCAGAGAAAAAAATAGATTGGCTCTTAATTTCTGAACAAGAAAAAGGAATAACTACAAAACTAGAAAAAATTGCCCATGCAATACTAGAAACAGAAACACGTATAATTGCAAAAAATAACGGGATTTTTACAGAGAAATATTTATTAAATTCTCAGCAACCTTAATTATTAACACTCATTAAAAATGAACTGCTATGTCAAACCCAATGCTTGTTGCATTTAAAGATCTCTTTCCATTAAATGGCACTTGAATAAATCCAGAAATGATAGGAGAAATCATACCCCGACTGCCCTGATTGTCATAACGAATTTGGAAAAAAGCACTATGATTTGTCCACTCCTTTAATGATGCCGCTTTATTTGCAATAGTATAAGAGTACGAGTTACCCAAAATATACAACTTATCACTACCATGCTTTGTATGAAGATATGCCAATCTGCATGTCATCTTATTAGTTAATTGAGGTTCTAAATACAGATTAAACATTTGAGTTATACCATATTCTTTGCGAGAAGGAGCTTTTTGTAAAAGTAAAAAATCCGTTTGAGCCGGATTTGTAACAATCCTTCTATCTTTTGTATGATTAAAAATAGTTTCAAAAGAAATATCCACACCAGCTCTTAAAAATTTTTTAAACTTTAAATCTATACCCGCTCCAAAAGGAATTGCCCAAGCTCCATCATTACCAAAAGCAAATGAGAATGCCATATCTTCATCTTTTTGCTTACCCGTTGGAATAGAAACGCCAAGCCTAGCATTTACCGCAACCTCTTTTAACCACTCTTTTTCCTGTAAAAAAACACGTTCCCAATGAAGATATGCAAGTGTATCACCCATCCCTCTTGCAGACCAATCACATAAACGCAAGTCTCCAAATTGCTGAACATTACTCATCAAATTGTTAGTCAAAAGTTCTTTAGTCAGCCTATCGTCTAAAGTAACTTCCTGAGTAAGATCAACCCACGAAGTGTTACTAATTTTTGCTCCAATAAAAGGAGCCCTTACACGAAAAAACCACTCATCAAAAATATGATAACTATAACTAAAAATAGCATATTCAAATGAATAATTTCCCGTAACTTTAAAATGCCCTCTAATTCCATTATCATCATCAATATTAATTTGCTGCGCTATTTGATCTTCTACCGATCCAACAGCAAAACTCTTAAGCATTGCTAAAGCATCTTGTGTTGATTGTAGATATTGCAAAGGATTAACTTTATCACCATTGCTATTTCTACCCTGACCATTAAAACCAAAACTTGGAATCACTAGTAATTCATGTTTTTTAACACATTGGAGATAAGATCTAAAATTAATATCAAATAATTGCTGTCCTAAAACCGAACTAGCAGATAAAGATAAGCTAGAAAAGATTATAGATATTATTACTATTTTTTTCATGTCAATACTCATTTTTATTATTCAAGAATTTGTAAACCATTATTTGTTACAACAATATTAGAACCTACTGCAGAGTTACGAACAATACCAGCAATACGCTCAGTGTTATTCAATAATGGAATTTTTTGCACATGTCGAGCAACAATGCCGCTAAAGGGAATTGCCGATTGCAATTCAACAGGAAGCGCCTCTAAAAGAGCATTTTGATGCAAATAAGATGAACGCGTCACCAAGGGAACAGCTCCATCTGTTGTATAATAATTTTTATAATCTCCAAGATGCACATAAGGACCTGAAACTCCATACAAAATCCCATCAGGAAGGTTTTGCAGTGTTGTACTTGTAACACCTCCTGTAGCATCAGAAACTGTCAATCTATAGAGAGAAGTAAGACGCTGCCCAACAGATGCGGCAAGAACATCTATTTGACCGCCAGTGTTATTTTTTGCAACATCATAACCAAAATTAGTTGTAGTAAAGGGAGAAAGCCTTGTCGCAGCAATAGGCCCTTCAGATAATTGATAATAACGCCATAATGGTTGATCTTTTGTTGTTGCTGTAGAGATAATACCACCAATTCCTGTTGTATAGAGACCATTGCTTGTTGCAATTAATCCAAAATCGCCTGATATTACTAAATCAGAAAAACTAGGAAATTTTCCACCAAGAAGAGATTGCGCCTCTGCTATAGTATATGATGTTATTTCATTCTCATGAAGTTGCGAAAGTTCAATTCTATCAAGAGTTGTCATCGTTAAAACATATAAATTTTGACCATCTACCCATAATTTACGAATATTCTTATAAGATCCCAATCGAACCCAACTAAATCCATTTAATCCATTAAATGATTTTTGTAGATCAGCACTTCCATCTCCATTTCCAGCACGTAAAACAGCAAGACCCCCTGTCCCTCCTGCTACAATATACGTACCATAACCATTAACCGTTTCTTTGCAAATAACAGCACTTGTAATAGATGCAATATCATCAATAGCTCCCCCAGACATAGTTATAAGATAAGTATTTGAAGTAGGTGCTGATGTAATAGAACCATTTGTAAAAATTTTATTATCTGTACCTAAAAAATTTCCAGTGCGAGGAATAAAACAATTAAGGTTATTATCTTGACCAGTCTCTATAAGCACAATCTTCTTTAAACCTGTTGCAATCATTAGTGACGTTCTTTGTCCTAAAGTTGTTGTAAACCCAAGAGTGTTTTTTGGAAAATCAAAAAGTCCAAGAATTCCTCCCGAAAGCTGAAAAGCATCCTGCAAAAGATAATTAAACCCTACAGCGCCATTAGATTCTGTACCACCAAGAACACCATCTGCATAACCATTACTCCATGTAGAAGATATAACCGTATCTACTTGAGTAGAAGAAGATCCTTGAAGAGCTGACAATCTACCTTGAGAAGAATCAAAAAAAATTCCAAAAATCTGAGTACTGTTATCCAAAGCACTTATAACACGCTTCCAAGGAGTCCATCCTTTTATTGCACCATAAACATCAAACAAAGCTTGCGAATAAAAAACTCCTGCAACTTCATTATTGTCACTAACGGTAGATACAAAAACAGCATCTTTATATGTTGCAATATCTTGAATAGCTCCAATAGTAGGGCCGCACCCAACTTTTGCCTCTGGATCACTTTCTACAAGTAAATCTGTTGACCTAGACGGAGAAAGCTGAAACGATCTACCCGTTACGAATGCAGGATTAAAAGCATTATTATAAAAAGTTATTAAATTTGCTCCCGGATTTATAATTTTACTTGCAAGAGCTCCATGTGAAAAATCTGTAACCCAAGCAGTCGAACGACCGTATGATAATTTTCTATCAACCAGAGGAAGTGAAAAAACAGTTCGAGTATTATTTTGACTACTTGAATTTCCTACAACAATTAAATATGAAGGCCCTGTAGTTGTATGAAGAACTCTAACTTTGCTCAAAGATGCAACAGTGTTAGAGCCCAAACCCCCAATGATATTTTGTTTGCTTGAAATGAAATCTTTTGAAATCCATTGTTGTAGTACTAATTTAATAGTATTAGATTTTGTTCCATTTTCATCAACAATAACCGACTGGAGAGGATAGCCCATAGCTATACCTATTGCACCATCACTTACACCAGCACCTCCTGTTGCCTGAAATACGACATATAGACGATACAGAGCATCGTCCCAACACATATCAAGAACAGTCCCGCTTAAAGTAGGAGTTGCGCCAATAACTAAAAAATTTTGAGTTCCGTCAAGAGGAACTGCTTTAATAGTAGAACTATTGGGGACAGCAGGCGCTTGAATTATCTGAGAAATCCCCCCACCATAAAGTAATGCAATACCAGACCCAACCTCTCCAAAAACCCCGCCCGATTTTTTTACACCTGCAAAAATAACTTCTTTTGATCCTACTGTTTTTAATATGCCAGAAGTTGTAAGTCCTTGAGCATCTTTTACACCTTGAATAGAACTTAATTGAATGGTAGAACTTGCTAAGGGACTTGATATCCAATATAAATCACTAGGACTATCATTACAAACAACTAGAGGGGTTGATTTAAATGTACTAAGATTTAAAATTTTTTGACCAATAAGAGGATTGTCTGAATCAGCAACGCCATTATAGGTAACTTTAGAAGGGGCAAGTGGTAAAAAAAATGAATTTCCTGTGCCGTACCCAGAAATAGAATACTGTCTTACAGAATCTGCAGAAGTAGTATCTGTTGCACTTGATTGAGCAACATAAAAAGAACTTCCTGCATTTGCCGAAGAAAGAACATTAAAAGAAAAACTTTTTCCCTGCGCAGCTTCAGAATCACCTTTAATAACAATGCGTGCTTCAAGGCCAAAAGATATAGTTAATAAAAAGAACCTTTTTATATATTTTAAAAAAATCATTTATATCCTTAATAACATTAAACTCTGTACTTTAATTTTTAAAATTATAGATCAAAAAGCATAAGCTGTGAAATTAAAGCTCAAAGCAATGCTCTACACGCAATCATCCGATAGTTTAAATACATAATAATACACCTGTCTTAATTGATAAATTCAAAAGTAAAAAATTAAAATAATTTGACTTTCGATATGCAAAAAGTACACTTCAGATTGAAATTAAAATTAGCTAAAATTTGATTTTTAAAAGCTTGATTTTTTTAAAAAAATTCAAAAAAATCACAATTCGTATCTTTATTAAGATATATTATTCACTTTAAGAGGTAATTGTGCATACAAAAATATTTTCAGCTACAACAATTGGGGTTCAAGCACATTTAGTTGATGTAGAAGTTGATCTCTCTTACGGAATGATGAATTTTTTTATCGTAGGTCTTCCAGATACAGCAATCAAAGAAAGTCGACAAAGAATACAAACTGCTCTTAAAAATTGCGGTATTAAACTACCAGAAAGAAAGATCACTGTTAATTTAGCACCTGCTGACTTAAAAAAAGAGGGGACTCTTTTTGATTTACCTATAGCAATAGGAATTTTACAAGCAGCAGGGCTTATACAAATATCTCAAGAAGTATTAAGTAATACTATTTTTATAGGAGAGCTTTCTTTAGATGGATCAATAAAACCCATAAAAGGGGCTCTTGCTGTTGCCTTTGATGCTAAAAAATTAAATAAAAATGCAATAATACTTCCCCAAGCAAATGCGCAAGAAGCAAGCCTTGTGCAAGGTATAACTATTTATGGGGTAAATCATCTTGTTGAACTTATAGCATTTTTACGTGGAGAGCGAGCGATACAGCCCGAACCATGTTATGATTATAGAGCATTATCAGAGTCTTATCCCTTTGATTTTTCACAAGTTAAAGGTCAAGAGATTGCAAAACGAGCACTTACTATTGCAGCTGCAGGAAATCACAATATTTTATTTATTGGACCTCCTGGTTCTGGAAAAACTATGCTAGCAAAAAGACTTGCCACAATCATGCCTTCTATGAACTTTGAAGAAGCTCTCGAGACCACAAAAATTTATTCCATTACTGGCAAATTAGATGGTAAAAACATCTTAGGCCAACGCCCTTTTAGAGCGCCACATCATACAATTTCCCAAGCAGGTCTTGTAGGAGGAGGCTCATTCCCCCAGCCAGGAGAAATTAGCTTAGCGCACAATGGAATTTTATTTTTAGACGAACTTACAGAGTTTAAAAGAGATACCCTAGAAGTAATGAGACAACCATTAGAAAACAAAGAAGTTCAAATATCAAGAGCTCAATATTCTATAAAATTTCCTGCTTCGTTTTTACTTGTAGCAGCTCTTAATCCTTGCCCTTGCGGTTATTATGGAGACAAAAAGAAAGAGTGCATCTGTAGTCAAGAAAAAATTAATAAATATTTAGATAAACTTTCAGGACCACTTCTTGACCGAATTGACCTTCAAATTTATGTACCCGGGGTAGACTACGAAACAATAAAAGATCCTCAAAACAAAAATCAAACCTCTGAAGAAATTAAAATAAAAGTTCAAAAAGCTGTAAATCTTCAAGAAACGCGATTCGATTCTTATTTACAAAAAAATGCAACTATGAATCCTGATCAAATAGAACTTTCATGCAAGTTAACACAAGAAGGAGAGGTTCTTATGAAAAAAGTATTTGAACGTTTAAATTTAAGCATGCGCGGATATCATAAAGTTCTTAAAGTTGCTCGAACCATAGCTGATCTTGAAGGATCTGACATAATAAAACCTAATCATATTCAAGAAGCTCTTATGTATAGATCTGTTGATCAATACTTTGAAAGGAAAAAATAATGAAAATAAAAAACTTATTTATAATAATCACTATAAGCTATTTAAACATTATATCAGCAGGACAAAGTATATGGAGACAAGCTGGAAAAAAACTATTTAAAAATGGCATCTCATTTATAAAAAACCAATCAATAAATTCAACAAAAACACTTACTCTTCAAATACAAGAAAGACCTCTTGAAGCAACAATAGGAGCTTGCACTGGAGGCATTGCAGCATACGCATTTTCAGGAGAAAATGATAATTTTATAATCAAAGCTCAAAAAATAGCAACTGGCTCTTCTCTTGGCCTTTTAGTAGGCCTGCAAAGAGGATCTATCAATTCAAAACTTGGCACTATCTTTAATGAAATTAAAACATTACGATCTGAGCAAAAAATTGCTTTTTCAGAATTAAATAATGTTATAAAACAAAACTTTAAAGAAACAAAGAGTGATTTTAATTTTTTACTACTAAGGATAAATCGCACAAGAAAAGTTATTTTAGGAAAATTGAATAAAATACAAAAAAATCAAAGTGAATTAAGCTCAAAAATAGACGTTCTAACATCTCAACAAAAAGAATCTTACCATAACCTCCATAACGCTATTAAAGAGAACAATTCTTATACAAATCGTTTAGAAGAAAAAACTGCATTGATAGATGAAAAAACGACATTAATTTTAGAAACAATAATAAACGACCAAAAGAAACGATCCTCTAGATATTTTTTTGATTGACAGTTAGAAAACCCATGATAGAATGTTCATTATCAACTTGAGTACAAAAATAGATCGCGGGGTAGAGCAGCCTGGTAGCTCGTTGGGCTCATAACCCAAAGGTCGCTGGTTCGAATCCGGCCCCCGCAACCAAATCAAACACTTCTTAATTTTAAAAAGTTTATGAAAAAGATACTTTTAATTTTACTATTTACATCATTCAATTTATTCGCTTCTCAACCCCCTGTAAGAGAAGCTTTTAAAAAATCGCTTGCAAGGACAAGATCAATTTTAAAAGAAGAAGAAAAAGAAAAAGAACCACGAACAGTAAAATTGGCAAAGAAAATAACTGAAAATGAGCAAGTGGTAACTTCGACAAAACAAATACCACCAATTTTAATTGATGAAAAAGAATCGGAATCGGAAAAAGCTCAATACTCACAATTAGAAAGAAACAATAAAAAAATTCATGATTATATTAAATATAGGCATGAATTAAGAAAGGGCTTAGAATCAATAAATGCTTCTGGCAAAACTTTTCCTCCATTTAATAATACAATTGAACAAAAAATATTTTTGCTAGACTCAATAGAAAGAGCTACGGGAATAATCGCTTTTTACATACAACAAAATAAATCTCTTAGAAAACAATTAGAAAAAGAATAAATGTACTTGAAGCAAGTATTTAAATAATAAAATCTTACAATAAACAAGTATTTCATATGAAAAAATCAAAAAATATTTTTATTTTCTTTCTTTATATCTTCAATTAAAAGCAGTGATTTAAAAGGTTCATTAAATATGAAATCTAATAAAATTAAGCCCAATAGCATCAAATTCTTTTAAAACTCCGCTCTCTACTACCTCTTTTAAAAGAGGTAGTTTACGTGACTTAATTACAGCTGCAATCGAAATAGAGTTAAATTCTTCAAAATTTCATAAACGCATGATAAGGCGCTATGAACGTGATCGCAGTAAGGACGTAAGGGCTATCAATTTAACTCGTGAATTAATAACTGACCACACTAACAGTATCAGCGATTCAGAAAAAATTTTAAATTTATTACTTTAAAAAAAACAGTCTAATTTTAAAAAGCTTTTTTGTTCTATAAAGCGCATAAAAATAAACCATAATAACGGGCATTGCCCAAATCCAATAACCAAAACTTTTTAGCATAAAAAAATTCATCCATAAGTTGTTTTCAAAAATAAGTTCAACTAAGCGACGAACTGTTTTATATAAAATCAATGCAGGAAGCGATAAAATAATTACTTGTACAGCATATTTAGCTGAAAATTTAACAAAGTTTGATAAATAAAGCTTAAAGTTATGATATTTTTGAAGTAAATAAAGTGAAATAAACATTTGAACAATACCTGAAAGAGTAGTTGCAAATGGAATTCCAGCACCGCCCCACCATGCAAAAAAAACAAAGTTAAACCAATAATTTAAGAACGTTGCAATAATTGCTGTATAGGTAGGTCTATAAGTATCATGAAAAGAATAAAAGAGTGTAAGTAAAATTTTATTTACAGAAATCCAAAACAACCCTATCAAATAACCAATCAACATCCACCCTGCTAAAGGTATAACATCAGAAGGAAATTTATTTGATGATGAAGCAAAAAGTGTTAAAAAAATATCATCTGCTAAATAACACATAATAAGCGTAGCAGGAGCTGTAACCCATAAAATAAATTTTGCAGCTTCTAATAAATAAAAACTTAATCTTCGCGGTGCATACATTACAACTCGAGAAAAATGTGGCAATAAAATAGTAGAAAAAGCTGTAGAAAAAACACCCAAAGGAATTCCCATTAATCGAGAAGTATATTTAATAAGTGTAACAGTGCCAGCAGCTCCATACGATGCAAAAACATTATCTATGATGAGGTTAATTTCCATAACGCTCATACTAAAAAAACAAGGTAGGAACTTAGCTAAAATTTTTAAAAATGATTTATAAGATTCTTTTGTAGGAAAACTTAAAGAAAACCCTAATTGTATATACATCCAAACATGAAGTAAAAATTGAATAAAACCGCCAAGCATAATAGCCCATGAAAGATATTCAATTGTATACCCCTGCATTAAACAAACAACAATTCCCCCAATATAAAAAATGTTTAAAAGAACAGGCGCAAACGAAGGAACAAAAAAATGATGAGCTGATTGAAGAGCTCCTGTTAATAATGAACTTGTAGAAATAAAAAAAATAAAAGGCATTAAAATTTTAAGGCATGGAACCGCAAGAGAAATTTGATCAGAAGAAAAGCCTGGAGCAAAAAGACGTAATGTAAATTCTGTTTTCCACATAATAAAGGCACATAAAAAAAGCACTACGCTTTCAAACGCAAGTAAAGAAAGAGACATAAGGCTATTTGCCTGATCAACTCCTTCTTTTTTATAAACATTAACAAATGTTGGAACAAATGCTGCTGTTAAAGCTCCCTCAGCAAACATTTTACGCAGCGAATTTGGGATCATAAAAGCTGTATTAAAAGCATCATTTGCAATACCAATACCCAAAAATCTCATTTGTAAAATTTCACGTGAAAGACCTAAAAATCTACTTATAAGAGTATTACCACCAACTTGCATTGTTTTTTGCAGAATAGATTTTCTTGATAATGTTTTAGACACAATAGATACCTTTGATTTTTTAAATAATCTATAAAACGGGTGATAGAATACCATCTTTTATAGTAAATACCACTTCCATATTGCTTGTAATATAACTATTGTGAGAGGATATTAACAGTCCCATGCCCCACTTTTTTTGACAAGCAAGCAGTGTTGTTAATAATTGTTTACCTGTTTTTTCATCTAAACTACCCGTTGGTTCATCTGCAAGTAAAAATGAAGGCCTTGGAAGAAGTGCTCTTATTAGTGCAACTCTTTGTAATTGACCACCCGAAAGTTGTCCAACATTCCAGTCTTTAGTATGATCAAGCCCAAGCATAGAAAAAAGCTCCTGCAATCTAAAATCTGTCTCTTGATCAGAAAGGCCTATAATGCTTCCAACAATTTTACAATTTTCATACACCGTTAACTCTTTAATCATATGAGGAGTTTGAGTTACTAACTGCAAACAAGTAGCGCGTTGTATAGGAGAAAGTTTATATATATCTTTATCATTAAATAAAACTGCACCCTGACAAGGGGCATCAAAGCCTGCAACAATATGCATTAATGTTGATTTACCAATTCCAGAAACTCCAACCAGTCCATACGTAACGCCCTGCTTAAATAAGCTTGTGCAGTTATTTATAATTGTAATTCTATTTTTATTATGAACAAAGCTTTTTTGAACATTTTTTAGCTGCAATATATCCATCATGCATAATCTTTTTTAAAAAGTTATTATCATTTTATCAATACATCTATCAGAGCAATACGATGCTTATCAGTTTACATAGAAATATTGTTTTTCAAAATTCAAATTCTCTACAATGGTCTAAGTCGATAGCCTAACAAAACAGAGGGGGAACGTTAATGAGGGCAATAAATAAAGATATCGAAAAAAACATCCAAGAGATACTTCCAATCATACCAACTGTGGACGTCGTAGTATTTCCACATATGATTGTACCTCTTTTGGTCCTTGATGAAAGAATCATTGAAGGTATCAATCAAAGTCTTGATGGATCAAAACGGGTCCTCTTGCTTGCTTCCAAAAAAAAGGTCGAAGATTATCAAGGAGCTATTGGAACAAAAGATCTTTATGAAGTAGGAACCATTTCATCAATTATGCGTATGATTAAAATTCCTGAAGGAGGGGTAAAGATTTTAGTACAAGGTATTTCAAAAGCACGCGTTAAAAGCATAATAACTGAAGAAAATATCTTATCTGTAGTAGTAGAAGAAATTGCACCAATAGAAAATGAAGATCAAAACCAAATAACTCAACATATTAAATTGATCAAAGAACAAGCAGAAAAAATAAGTTCTTCGAGCCATTCATTTAGTCCAGATTTTCATATCATACTTTCTAAAATGTATGACTCTAACAAAATAGCAGATTTTATTTTATCGCATTTAAATCTTTCTGTAGAAGATGCCCAAGCACTTCTTGAAACACCTACTCAAGAAGAATTTTTAGAAGGAATTTACTTCCACCTCAATAAAGAAGTTGAAGTTGCAGAAACACAAGAAAGAATTCGCAGCAAAGCTCGCGATTCTATGAACAAAGCACAAAAAGAATTCTACCTAAGAGAACAGCTTAAAGCTATCAAACAAGAACTCGGAGAGGATGATGCAGAAGAACTTGAATTGCTTCGTAATAAATTATCAAATTTAAATATTCCAGAAGAAGCGCATACAGAAATTACACGTCAACTCAACAGACTAGAAAAAACAGCTCCCGATTCTGTTGAAGCAACAGTTACACGAAATTATTTAGAAACAGTTATCTCACTTCCATGGAATCAATCCACTGAAGACAATCTTGATATTACACATGCACGATCAATTCTTGATGAAGATCACTTTGGTCTTAAAGAAATAAAAGATCGCATTCTTGATTATATATCAGTAAGAAATCTTAAAAATGATGGCTACGCTCCTATTCTTTGCTTTGCTGGCCCTCCTGGTGTAGGAAAAACATCTTTGGGCAAATCAATTGCACGAAGCCTAGGAAGAAACTATCAAAGAATATCGCTTGGTGGGGTAAAAGATGAAGCTGAAATACGTGGTCACCGCAGAACATATGTTGGTTCAATGCCAGGACGCTTTATACAAGCAATAAAAAAAGCTGGTAGCAACAATCCTGTTTTAATTATAGATGAGCTTGACAAAATAGGTTCAGATTTTAGGGGAGATCCTTCAGCTGCAATGCTTGAAGTGCTTGATCCACAACAAAACAAAACATTCTATGATAACTATCTTGGAATACCATTTGATCTTTCAAATGTTATTTTTATTGCAACAGCAAATGATATTAGCACTATTTCTGAACCACTGCGCGATCGCATGGAAATAATTAATCTTTCTAGCTACACGATAGAAGAAAAAATAAATATTGCTAAAAAGCACTTAATTGAAAAAGCAATAGAAGATACTGGGCTTAAAGGCAAAGGAATTGAATTTTCAAATGAAGTACTTAAAGAACTTATTACAAACTACACACAAGAAGCTGGTGTTAGAAATCTAGAAAGACTTTTAAGAAAACTCTGCTCAAAAGCAGCTCGCACCTTAGTAGAAGAAAAACACTCTTTAATATTTACTCCAGAAACTCTCAATACCCATCTTGGGCCAAAGAAAATTGTTGATTTTGACAATGATCTTATAAGCCAAGTTGGAATTACCAATGGGCTTGCATGGACTCCTTATGGAGGAGAAATGATAAAAGTAGAGGCAGTTCTTATGAAAGGAAAAGGTAACATTATCTTAACCGGACAACTTGGTGACGTCATGAAAGAATCTGCTCGTGCAGCATTAAGTTATATACGCGCTCATGCACAAGATTTTAATATTGATGACAAAAAATTTACCGATTATGACCTTCATATTCATATACCAGCAGGAGCAGTTCCTAAAGATGGCCCTTCTGGTGGAATAACAATGCTTTCATCAATTCTTTCTGTTTTTACTGACCGTGCAATTGATGGTAGCTATGCAATGACCGGTGAAATAAATCTAAGAGGAAGAGTCATGCCTATCGGCGGAGTAAAAGAAAAAATACTTGCAGCAAAACGAAATCATATAAAAACAGTTATATTACCAGCTTCAAATAAAAATGATTTAGCCGATGCACTAGAGCTTCATGAAGATATCGATATTGTATGGGTTGAACATGCAAATGAAGTTTTAGAAAAAATATTACTTCCAAAAATGGCATAATTTAAAACTTTTTTAAAAATAAAAAGAGGGATTGTTTTAATCCCTCTTTTTATTTTTAAAAAGAAAACTATTTCTTAATACATACCGCCCATGCCACCCATTCCTGGAGCTGCAGCAGGAGCTACATCTTTTTTATCTTCTGGAAGATCACAAATAATTGTTTCAGTCGTAATCATCAAACCAGAAATTGACGCAGCGTTTTGAAGAGCAGTTCTTGTTACCTTTGCAGGATCAACAATACCTTCTTCTATCATATTAACTAAGTTTCCTGATTTTGCATCAAACCCTAAATGTTTGTCTGCATTACGAACCCTGTCAACAATAACAGAACCTTCAAATCCAGCATTTTGAGCAATAACACGAAGCGGTTCTTCAAGCGCACGTCGTACAATTGCTGCTCCAAAACGTTCATCTCCTATTAATGACAATTCATCAATAGCAGCTTGAGCACGCAATAGAGCAGTGCCACCACCTGCAACAATACCTTCTTCTACTGCTGCACGAGTTGCATGAAGAGCATCTTCTATACGATCTTTTTTCTCTTTAAGTTCTGTTTCTGTAGCTGCACCAACTTTAATAACTGCAACACCACCAGAAAGTTTTGCTAAACGCTCTTGAAGTTTCTCGATATCATAATCAGAAGTACTGTTTTCAATTTGCATTCTAATATGCGCAACACGACCATCAATCGCTTCTTTATGTCCAGCACCATCAACAATAGTTGTTGCATCTTTTGTAATAATAACTTTTTTAGCAATACCAAGATCTTCTAAAGTAATTTGCTCAAGTTTAATGCCAAGTTCGTCAGCAACTAACTTACCACCTGTTACAATAGCAATATCTTCAAGCATTGCTTTTCGACGATCTCCAAAACCTGGAGCTTTTACTGCAACAACATTTAATGTTCCACGAATTTTATTAACAACTAATGTTGCAAGAGCTTCGCCTTCTATATCTTCTGCAATAATCAAAAGCTGTCTTCCTGTTTTTGCAACTTGCTCAAGTACCGGAAGAAGCGACTTCATCGAAGTAATCTTTTTTTCATGAATCAAAATAAGAGCATCAGAAAGCTGTGCTTCCATTTTTTCTGAATTATTCACAAAGTACGGAGATAAATATCCACGGTCAAACTGCATTCCTTCAACCACTTCAAGTTCGTTTTCCATCCCTTTTGCTTCTTCTACTGTAATTACACCATCGCGACCTACACGATCCATTGCTTGAGCAATTTGTTGGCCAATCACGGTATCTGAATTTGCAGAAATAGTTGCAACCTGTTCAATTCCTTTTTTGTCAGAAACAACTTTTGCAGAATTTTTAATTTCATTAACAACAGCATCTACTGCTTTATCTATTCCTCGCTTAAGTTCCATTGGATTAGAACCAGCAGTAACAAATTTGTTACCTTCTCTAAAAATTGCTTGTGCCAAAACAGTAGCCGTTGTTGTTCCATCACCAGCTACATCAGCAGTTTTGCTTGCAACTTCTCTTACCAGTTGAGCTCCCATATTTTCTATAGGATCAACCAATGTAATTTCTTTTGCTACGGTAACACCATCTTTAGTAATACCAGGAGAGCCAAATGACTTGTTATATGCAACGTTACGACCCCGAGGCCCAAGAGTTACCTTAACAGCATCTGCTAAAGCATCAACACCACGACGAATTTTTTCGCGAGCATCAACACCAAACATAATTTTTTTAGACATTGAATTTATCCTTTTAACTAATGTTAATAATCAATTTTATTTTTCTATAACACCCAAAACATCATCTTCTCTTAAGATTAAATGCTTTTCATCAACATCAGTTCCTGCGTATTTTCCAAAAAATACCTTATCCCCTACCTTAACCTTAAGAGCTGTTACCTTGCCTTCAAATTCTCTTCCCTCTCCAACAGCTAAAACAGTTCCAGTTTGACCCTTTTCTTTTGAGCCTTCAGGAATATATAAACCACCCTGAGTTCTTTCTTCAGATTCAAGACGAGCCACAAACAAGCGATCGCCTAACGGTCTAAGTTTTTCTATCATGTAAAACTCCTTCTGTAGAAATAATAATTGAATAATTTATTACATTTAAGCTTAAGCTGTCATTAACAACAACTTATTAGGTGAGTATAATGCATAAAAAAAACATTGCAAATTATTTTATACAAACTGACTAAGATTTTATGCATAAATAAGGTCAATGATATACGAAAAAAGCTTTTTAAATAAAGCATTATGCCATTTGCAATAAATTATATTTAATTTATACTATTAATAGTTTTTTCCAAACTTATATAAATGGAGTAATTATGAAAAAAACATTATTAATTTGTTTTTTAATTATAAATAAAAATCACTCTTTTGATTTTTTTAAAAGAATATCAATTTTTGACTTTTTTAAAATTTTTAAATCGTCGCAAATACCTTTAAAAGGCTCTCCTCAGCGCACTCAACCTGTGATTATAGAAGAGATAAAACCTTTAATAACTTCTAAACAAGAAATATTGTGTAAACGCTATATGGATCTTGAAAAAGCAAAACCTTGCTCAGGTCAAAAAATTTTTGATGGGACAAATGTAAGAATTATGCCTAATGCTGAAATAGAAAGGCAAAGAGAAGAAATAAATAAACTTCAAGAAGGAATCTTTAAAAAATGGGATAGTCAAATAGATAAAAAAAGACCCCATTTGCCGCCTATTTATCGGACTGGTATACCTAACACAATGAAAGAATATATAAAAAACTTAAAATAAAAATATACTTATACGATATTTTTACCTATTTATTGCAATATAAAATAGGCGATTATTATAATAGTAGAATTAATTCTTTTTAGGGGTAAAGGGAATGTTCTATGAATCGTTTTTTTAAGTATCTTTTAATAAGTGTCTATTTTACGCAAATCTATTCATCAGAAAACAGAAAGCTCATAGCCTTAATTGATGTTATGGATGATGACATTCAAAAAAATCATAAAGTATTAAAGAGCATAACACCTCCCGGACCCGAATGTTACATCTTGCGCAACACCATTAACGACGAATGCGCTCCTATTTTTGTTAGCAAGAATATTTTTGAATCATTTTACAATTTTTTTATCTTTGCAGATGTTTTGATTAATGCAAAAAAAGATCAACTTCGTTCTTTGTATGGCAATACATTTTCATCAAAAGAATATGACTATCTCAAAAATATAAAAACATTGGTGGATTTTCTACTCCTTCAATTTCAAGAAGCGCATAATTATATCAATAAATCGATAGAAAAACAGCAGCCGAAAGCTCATCAGAAAATAAACATTGCTATAGAAGTAATAGAGCATTTAAAGCAAAAAAAACTTTTTTTAAATGATTATCAAAGGCTTATAGAAGATTTAAAACTAGAAGATTCTTCTATAATTTTAGCGGAATCAATTTTAACTTTTTATAAATCATATAATCCTGAAAAATGGGATTTATACAGCACTAAAAATGATAATTATATTCTTTTTCCTAAATCGTACCCTGCTGACCATTTCAATAAAACCAAACTTTACATTAAAAAACCAAATAAAACGCCCCTTATAAAAAAAGATTTTAAAGATCCTTTATCGGCAATACGCTATGAAGCAAAGCTTCTTATTTATGATCTTGAAAACTTTATAAACAACATACCATTTGAACAAAAAAAACCGCTCGATTTTGTTATGATTGGACATGGACAATTAGGAGAAAAATTCATTCAAGTAGGCGGAATTCTTTCAGAAGACTTTCAAAAACTTATTGTTTTATTAGGACAAGCAAATACTCATACTTTTTTTTATGTAAGCTGTCATAGTGGAGGAATGACTGCTAAAAATGTATGGTTTCAAGATTATTCTGTTGATGATGACGTTAGACATTCATTTCAAAATCAATTTACAACTATTATTTCACCAGTAACCGAGCGAGCTTTTACGCTCTTTAGCCCTTTTTGGATAAGAGGATGGATAGAATTGCTTCAAAAACAAAAAGATATAGGGCAATTAATAACTAAAGACATTGAGCCTTATATCGCAATACCAAATTTTAAAAAATATTTAGAATATGCTCCATATTCTTTATCAAAAGCAATTAGCCATGGATTATACAATCCTCTTAAAATAATTTTTTCAAACGATTCGTCAAACGAAGTCTCTCAATTAGCTCTTATAAAATTTCCTGGAGCAGATTGGTTTAGTCCTGAATTTTTATCAGATAACGTTCTTGAAATAACAAAAACATCAAGTGCTGTTGCAAGTTTTGAAAAAGAGCCAATAATACAACTTCCAAACCAAATTATTATTGCTATCTCTACACCTATAATCTATGCGCCTCTTGTTATTGAACAAACAGATAAATTACGCATACTCTCTTTACTGTCACAAGATTCTGCATATAAAAATACATCCAACAATCTAACAACTTATGTAAAAAAAATGATTATAAAAGATTCAAAATACAAAAAAACATCCGACATACTCAAGGTTTTAAGCTCTGTAAACATAGCTCCATGCTCTGTTATTACGCATGAAGAAAATTCATCAGAAAAACCACTTTTAACAAAGAATTTTTTTATTGAAAAAATAGAAAACAAAGAAGGAAAAATACTTGCAAATAAATTTGCCGTTACTCATTATGGAACTTTTTTTATCAACAAAGAAACTCTTTTTTATATTAATTCAAAAAATGAAATTACTTCTAATGTCTCAGAAAAATTAAAAAGTTATTTTAATGAAGTATGCGAATCAGCAAAAAAAACAATCTTTGAAGACCAACAAAAAAATGATGGGCACATTCAAACAGTGAGTCATAAAATAGGTATTATGGAAAAAATAAAAAATGTTATTTTAAAAAAAATGGCATTCATAGAATCAAAAAAAGAATAGCAATGAAAAATAAAAAAATCTTTATGATAAGTAATAAGTAATTTTATATTTCATTAAAAATATGGACAAAAAATGGCTTTATTTAAACTAAAATCACCTTTTAATCCTTGCGGAAGCCAGCCTGAAGCAATAAAAGAGCTCCTAGATGCCCTTCCTGGAGTTTCTACCTTGATGGGAGTTACTGGTTCAGGAAAAACATTTACCATGGCAAATGTAATTGCACAACAAGACAAACCTGTTTTAATTTTATCACCAAATAAAACGCTTGCAGCACAACTGTATGAAGAATTTTCTTTATTCTTCCCTGAAAACAAAGTTTGTTATTTTGTAAGTTATTATGACTATTACCAACCAGAATCATACCTACCCGCTCAAGATATTTATATTGCAAAAGAAACCAAGGTTAACAATGAAATTGAACGCCTTAGAATAGAAGCAACAGCCTCTCTTATTAATAGACCTGATACAATTGTTATTGCATCTGTCTCAACAATCTATTCATTAGGGGACCCAAGTGATTATAGAGATTTAGCCTTTTCTCTTTTTGTAGGACAAAAAATTAAACGGGCTGACCTCCTTTTGCAACTCGTACATATACAATACAAAAGAGATGATTACGAAAAAGGATCCGGTACGTTTCAAGTGCGCGGTGGAACTGTAGAAATTAACCTACCTTATCAAAAAGAAAGGCTTCGTATAGAAACCCTTAGCGACACTATTACAAAGCTTCAATGGCTTTCTAAAGAAAATAACAATGTACTAACCAATCTTGATAATACATTAATCTTTCCAGCAAAACACTTTGTTACAACTGAAGCAAAAAAACAAAAAGCTCTTGCAAGTATAAAAAAAGAACTTCAAGAATATTTACCAACAATAGAAAACGAACTCTATCGACAAAGAATTGCTCAAAGAGTTGGTAAGGACTTAGAGATGATAGAAGAAATTGGATATTGTAATGGTATAGAAAATTACTCTGCACACTTTGAATCTCGTGAATCAGGAAAACCCCCTTTCTGTTTATTCGATTTTTTTCCAAAAGATTTTTTATGCATAATTGATGAATCTCATATTGCATTACCTCAAATACGTGGTATGTATGCAGGAGATAGATCTCGCAAAAAAGTTCTTATCGATTTTGGATTCAGATTACCATCCTCATATGACAACAGACCATTGCAATTTTCAGAAATCGAACGTTTTTTTAATAATGTAATTTTTGTCTCTGCAACTCCAGGTCCTTATGAAATAGAACATTCAAAAAAACTTGTAGAACAAATAATTAGACCAACAGGTCTTGTTGATCCAATAATAGAAGTTATTCATCGCATAGGACAAATGGACCATCTTGTTAATGCAATTGAAGAGACAAAAGACAAAGATTATCGAACACTTGTTACCGTCCTTACAAAAAAAATGGCTGAAGAATTAGCGCGCTATTTAGAAGAGCGAAAAATAAAAGTTTGTTATCTTCATAGTGATATTAAAACACCAGAAAGAACAGAACTTTTGCAAAAATTACGACTTGGCGTTTTTGATTGTCTTGTTGGCGTTAATTTACTTAGAGAAGGACTCGATCTTCCCGAAGTTGCTCTTGTTGCAATTATGGATGCAGATATAGAAAGTTTTTTAAGAGATAAAAGATCACTCATTCAAACAATTGGAAGAGCAGCTCGAAATGTTGATGCAAAAGTCTATATGTATGCAGATAAAATAACAGGATCTATGCGTGATGCTATCAACGAAACTAATCGAAGAAGAAAGATTCAAGAAAATTATAATAAAGAACATAATATCATACCAATAAGTACCAAGCGCGAGGTAGTCAAAAGTATTACTTCTATTCAACATGCTATTGCTGAAGCATCAAAACAAAAAAAGAGCAAAAAAACAGAAGGACTTGGTCTGTCTAACCATCAAAACATTCAAAAACAACTTGCTCAGCTTGAATATGAAATGCAAAAGGCAGCAGATGATTTAGACTTTGAAAAAGCAATTGCATTACGTGAAGAATGGTTTACGCTACAAAAAAAGTAATTCATTAAAGTAGAAAGTAATCAGTATGAAAAAGCTTATCATACTTGCGTTAACATTAATTTTAACTTCTTGTAAAAGTGAGAAACATTCAATGGAACAATTGCGTAACAAATTTGGCTATATAACAATAACCAGTGCAGACGACGCTTGCTTAGCTTATCCAAAAACACCCGAAGAAATTTCAAAACGAGCGCTTGAAGCAGAAAATCGCATTAAAAATATCATAACATCAATCATACAAGTTCCTCATGATTTACAAAATAAAACCAATATGATTTATGCTTTTGACGCACTTGACGGAGCAACATTTGAACTTGGCATTCTTGAATTTGTTCAACATGTTTATCCAGATGACACAATGCGCATAAAAGCAACAGAGGCTTCGATTAATTTGCGTAATATATATACCGACATGGTAGAAATGAATGTAGATCTTTATAAAGCTTTTAAAGCATATAATCAAGGAAATGCTTCTTCAGAACAACTCTCTTATGAAGAACGATATTTTCTTAATGAATTACTAAAAGACTTTCAAAGATTTGGGCTCGATCTACCAGAAGAAAAACGAAAAGAAATTACAGAACTTAATAAAAAAATTAATAAAATAGGCCAAGATTTTTCGTGCAATATAAGTGAAGATACAAGCGTAATTTATGCAACAAAAGAAGACCTTTCTGGTATTTCAGAAGATTTTATTAACAATCTAAAAACAAACGAGGAAGGTTTCTATGTTTTACATATGGACTATCCAACACAAGATATGATTAGCAACTACTGTACCATACAAGAAACACGTAAAAGATTTTCTAAAGCATTTAAAAATAGAGCTTATCCAAAAAACAAGGCAATTCTTGACGATCTTATTAATACAAGACATCAGCTTGCACATTTACTTGGATTTAAAAGCTTTGCAGACCTTGATCTTGATGACCAAATGATTAAAAATTCTCATCATGCATGGAATTTTGAAAATGATTTAGAAAACAAAACAAAAACAAAAGCATTACAAGAATTTAATATCTTTACAAAAGACCTTCCTGAAGGCGTATCACTTAGTCCAGAGGGAAAACTTTATCCTTGGGATAGTGGATTTGTTATGACTCATTTCAAAAAAGAAAAATATAATATTGATGAGCGTATTCTTGCGGAATACTTCCCTATGGAAAAAACACTTAATGGGTTGATGCATATTTATGAACAATTTTTTTCTATAAAAATTAAACACACTAAACCAAATCACACCTGGCATCCAGATGTTGAACTTCTTGAATTATCTGATGCCTCAACAAATGAAATTCTTGGATATGTATTTTTAGATATGTATCCAAGACCAAAAAAATACGGTCATGCCGCGCAATTTAGTGGAATAACTGCCCACATAAATCAAGATGGATATAGAAATCCAGGAGTTGTAACGGTTGTATGTAATTTTACTAAACCAACAACAACGACTCCATCTCTATTAAAATATAATGAAGTAAATACATTTTTTCATGAATTTGGACATGCGCTACACAGCATTCTTGGAGCAACTCATTTAGCCTCACAAGCGGGAACAAATGTTAAAAGCGATTTTGTAGAACTCCCTTCTCAAATGCTTGAAAATTGGCTAGAAGATAAAAATATTCTAAAGAATCTATCTTGCCATTATAAAACAGGAAAACATCTTCCTGATGAATTGCTGGATAAAAAATTAGAACTTTTGAAATTTGGAATTGGCATGCAAACAATCGCACAAATCTTATACGCTATGGTATCTCTTGAATATTTTGGAGAACAGCAACCCCAAGATACAAGCGCTGTTTGGAAAAAATATTCTGAAAGATTAATGCCTTATAGTGTCTATGATAATGATAGTCATACCGAGTGTAGCTTTGGACATTTAGTAGGATATGGAGCTAAATATTATGGTTACATGTGGTCAGATGTATTAGGTCAAGATATATTTGCTGAAATTAAAAAATATGGACTTCTTAATCCTGTCATTGGTCAAAAATATAAGGACTGCATTATTGGAAAAGGTGGAAGCAAAGATCCTAATGAACTTCTTGTCGACTTTTTAGGTCGTGAGCCAAACTCTAATGCATTTTTTAAAAAAATGGGCCTATAAAAAAAATCAATTTCATGAGAAATAGAATCAAAAATATTATATCGGCTACAATCTTTATTAGCATTTTTTTAATAAGCTACACGCTCATTAAAAAAAACACATTGCGACCTTCTTTAAAGTGTGATTGTTTAATTGCAGGAATAAATGAAGAAACTTATCCTTATGCAAATAAAGATGAAAAAAGATTCAAAGGTTACGAGATAGACCTTCTAACAGAACTTTCAAAACGAATGACGAAAAAAATATCTTTTGTAATTCTATCTAAAAAAGAAATAGAAAATGCTCTAAAACAAGGCTCTATTCATATAGCATACAGCCATTGCGTAGAACAAAAAAATAAATCTTCAATTATAGACATTTCAGATAAATACAATGAACTAAAAACATTTATAAACAACACAATCGAAGAGCTTTACGAAGATGGAACAATTGATGATTTGTGTCAAAAATGGAAACTAAAAAACAATACTTAAAACAATTTTAACAGGCAAAATAAGCTTATTTTGCCTACCTTGACATTGATATAGAGCGATGTTAGAATCCATTCAAGTTTTTGAAATTAACAGAGTCCCTAAACGAACAATGCGTAAAGCATTGTTCACCCCCCTAACCCTTCAGCTTAATTCTTAAGTTGAAGGGTTTTTGTTTTATAAATTACAATTCTTACCAAATAGTTTTAGTCCATTCCATTGGATCTACAGATATGTTATTAACACGCATTTCCCAATGCAAATGGTAACCGTCTGCAAATCCAGTCATTCCCATTTTGCCAACAGGACTTCCTTTTTTAATCTTTTGACCAATTTCAATATCAGAAGCAAAAGAATCAAGATGAAATAACAAAGAAAAAACGCCACATCCATGATCAATCACAACAGTATTACCACTAAATGCATAACGATCTTTTTCTATAACAACCCCATCATGAGGAGCCCATACAGTACCTTTAATTTGACCTGTAAGATCTATTCCTTTGTGTCTATAAATTCCTCGAGTTGGAGTTGTTCTAACAGTTCCAAACTCTGATGTAATAGCCGTTGCGTCAAAAGGCACTATAAATGGCCCATGCCATAATTTATGTTGAGGAGAAATCAATACAAGATTTTTTAATTTTTCATCTAATTCTTTTTGAGAAATATATGCAGCTTTTTCTCGCTCTACTTTATCTTCAGAAATTTTTAATAATTTTTGCTTTTTAAAAGGATAAGGAACAACTTGAACCTTACCTTCTAATGTAATTGCATTATCAACGTTATCCAAACAATTAATTTGAAATAAATATTCATTAGGAGCTTGTTCACATTCAACAGGAACAAATGCTTCATAAATTGTTGAATTTTTAGCTTCGGCAAAACAAGGCACTTCTTGTGAAAAAATATTTACCTTAGCTTCTTTTAAAAACTTACTTGCTTGAAATTGAAGATGTAAAACTCTTCCTTGAAAAACCTTTATTTCACTTTCTGAAGAAGTAAATGCAGCTTGCAAAGGAACATTATCTACAAAAAACATATATGAACGCTCAACACAATTCTTCTGATACGTACCATCCACCAACTTAATAGATAATTTATGTTTTCCATAAGTTAATGCTCTAGTATTAATGCTAAATGGATGCTCACATGATTGTTTTCCTATGGAAAAATTATAAATCAAAGGAGTTTCATCAAGAAAAACCGATATCTTGCCAACCTTATAAGAATGGCTCCCATTAACTATGCATGAAATATCACCAGCATAATAAGCACCATCTTTAATTCCACTAACAATTAATTCTGGAGCATTTTTATCAAAAAAATATTGGTATACATTAAAACCGGCACGACCTATAAGAAATAAAACAACAAGCGTAATAATCGTACGCAATTTAAACATGAAATCTCCTGAGAATTATAAATTATATATATAGAAAAACATCATTAAAAGTTTATATAAAAAAACGATTGATTCCTAGTCCATTTCTTGTATAAGGTTTCTTTCTATACAAAAAGGATGAGTGTGAATATAAAAATTCATATATTTGCAAAATATTTAATCTGTTTAATTCCCTTAAAGCTTTATGCTGAGCCCCCTGCCCCACCACAACTTCCCAGCGCTCTTGCAAATCAAAGCATAAGTCAGCTTATTGCTCTTTTTGCCAACGGATCAAAGCAAAATTTAAACAATTTCATACCAACTCTTTTACAAACAACATCAAAACTTACTTCTCTTAATACAAACAAACCTACCTCTACTCTTTCAAAGTCGATTTTATCATCTTCCTCTCCTACAACACCACCGGAAAGCACTGGTGAAGCTGGATCCTTTATAAAAACACTCGACAATCCAAATACAACAATCGCTGCTAAGGCAAATTTAATGTTTAACACAACAACTAATGCTGATGGAACTCCTCGCAAAGTTACTCAAAAAAATCAATATGACATGCCTATTGCATCTCAAGCTCTTAATAAAAGTTTTGCATCAAATTTTACTGGTGATCTTAACTTGCAGCTTCCAGAGCTAACATTCAGCAATTCTTCTGTTACAAAAGCTTATAATGATTTTGTTATCGCCCTTAAAGAAAATCCAAATTTTTTATCTATGTTTAAAAAAATTCATATCACAACACTTCATCAATTATATCAATATTTAATTGGTATTTACGCAACACTCAACTTAATGAATATCAATGATTTAAAAACATACATTATTCTTGAAAAACAATTCGGTCTTAATAAGAAAACTCTTATTCTCTCTCACTTAGTAGATGTTATCCAAAGACAATTAACACAAACAATTAAAGGAATAATGCCAGGAATGCCCGATCAAGTTGCAATACGAGCAGGAATGTCTGCTTTAAAAAATCAAGGAGCAAACAATTTAAATATGTTTACCCTTGATATGGAAGAGTCAGTTCTAACTATGCTTGGAATGAATGCCTTAACAGAAGATCAAGTTGCATTGATTATAAAAATCTTAAATACTCCAGAAAATATAGAAATCGTTACCAATAACAAAAACATAGACCAGTCTCTTTATCAAAGTGCTTTAAAAAAAATGAGTCCCTCAAATGCAAATTTTGTACAAGAGCTTACATCTGATCAGGCAGATGCTCTTTTTGAAGCACTTAACAGTATTTCTTTTGGAATTACAAATGCACAAGAATTGCAATCTGTGCAAAATATAATCGAACAATTAAACTCATCAAATACAACAAGAGAATCTCTTTCTGTTTCAGATCAAGCATATTTTACAGACAAAATTACTGAAATTGCTTATGGCTTACCACTTGTTGAAACAATTGAAAACACAAATAATATTATAAAAAAAATTACTGAATCCAGCTCCGATCCATTTTCAAATAAAGAATTAAGCGGACTTAAAAACATACTTGCTTATATAACATCTCTTTTTGAAAAAAATTTAACAAATATGATTGTACAAGTCATTACTCTTCTTTCAAGGCTCAATCCTAATCATCTAGTTCTTTCAATTTCTCAAAAAATTGATCTTCAAATTCTTTCAACGCAACTACTTGCCAGCAAACAACCCTTGCAACTTTTATCAATTAATCAAAGCGACAAATCGCTACTTGGAACAGGATTAATTATTCTTAGTAAAAACCCGCCTACAAATGAAATACAAAAAATATCTACTACTCTTAACTTAGTAGGAGAACAACTTTTACGCGGAACTCTTCCTGCATCAATTAGCAGCGATCAAACAAACGCTATAAAACAAGCTCTTGAATACTTAAAATTATTTACTTTTACACCCACAACATTAAGGGATGCTGAAAAAGCCTTTTCAGCCGCCGACCAAGTTGTTATAGAAAAAGCTTTTTCAGCGCTAAGCGATCCAAATTTCACCTCATTTGAAATTTTTGATCAACCTACTCAAGGTTTAATTTTAGATACAATACAAGAACTTGATGCCATTCTTAACACAAGACTAAGGCTTAGCGTTACAGATGCCGCTCCTTTGACAGGATTGCTTGGAGATAGTGACGAAACTGCAGCATACCTAACTTCAAATCTTTCTATGGATGACTATGGCTCACTAGCAACACTATATGAATATATTTCATCAAAAAAAGAGAGTGTTTCAGCAGCTGATATAGCAAACACTTTTGCAAATCAAAATCCAGCGCCTTATGAATCATTAAAAAAAATATTCTCAACTTCTTCAGATCCAGAAACACCAACTTACAGAGACTATCTAAATGGAATCAATCAACAAAATATACTTGGATCAGCAACACAACAAGTTGTAGAATCTTTATCTGCAAATGATTTAGAAATATATCGAAAATTTGTTAACAAGCTTCAAAATCAATCTTTTGATTTTTCTAAATTAGATACAAATGAAATAAAATTATTACGATCCTTCTTTGAGCCCCTCAAAATAGCATTAACAGAAAGCATGAATGGTCAAGAAAATAATAATACAATGAAATTAATACAAAAAGTAGCAATACTTGTAGCGCAAACACACGCATTTAATAACATGAAAGCATCATACTTATGGGTACTTAAAAAATACCTTTTATTTTTTAATCTTTATACAGAATCTCTTCAAGACTACACGCAAAGTACTTATCAAATTATCAATGGATTCACCCAGCAAGCAAAATCCGTTGCTGAATCTTTAAAGAAAACATCTCTTCAAACTTTAAATCCTCCATTATTTTTTTACGATGAAGACTGCATTAGAACACTACAGATGATTCCTCAACTTGCACAACTTGTAAATAATACAAGCCATGTTCCCTATCCTACATTTGCAGTAGAGCAAGCACTTAATGGGTCAACTGTTAATCCTAATGATGGAATTACCTACAACAATACCGTATCTATGGGAGGAGGGTCTTTTGTTTATCAAAAATTCTTTTTTATGGATACATTACAAAAATCAGTATCATCTTCTAATAATGATATTACTGAGTTAACAGGATCTTCCGCACAGAAAATATCATGGCTCAAAAAAATAGCTGTTCCAGTATCAAATAATGAAATAACAACCCCAGATGGGAAATCTATAAAAAATTATGGTTATATCTACAAAACAGAAAACAAGCCTAATGATATAAGCGGATTCTACATGAACATACCAATATTTGATACAGACCCAATGAATCCAAATACTGTTCTTATAAGACTTTTTGAACAACAAATTATAGCTCAACCAGACTGGCTCAATTACTCTGGATTAAATAAAGACAGTAGTGGTAAGATAATTCCTGGAGTTATGACCATTTTGCGTGGATGCATGGGAGACTTTATGTCATTGCTCGATCTTAATATTTTCGACCCCTGTCTTTCGGTTATGTTCAAAACAGCATTAAGTATTGATGAACCTAAAAAAATAAGCTCTCTTTCAAATGATGTAAACTTTAATAAAGAGACTAAAAACTGTGGTATGTACTTAGAAGATAAACTACTTGCACAAGAAAGAATGCAAAAAACAAATAGTGTAAAAAACACCTCAGCTTCAGCATCTAAGGCTGGCGGCTCAATGCAAAAGGGAATGTAATGAAAATAAAAATTATATTCTTATTTTTAATCGCTTTTGTTTTAGAAGCTAACGATTCTGCAAAAAATATTTTTTTATTAGAAAACGCAGGGCTGTCAAAGAAAAATCGACGCATTTTATACAATGCGTTGGAAGAAATAAATAAAAGTTCCCAATATCAAAAAATTAAAAGTGCTTTAAAAGCAGCTTCATATCTTAAAAAAGTTATCGATAAAAAGGTTGAAGTTTACAACACAACACATGAAGAAAACAAAGGACCTTTAGGACTTGCAATAGAAATAACAAATTTACAAAAAAAACATTTTGAAGATTTTGCAAGAATAACATGGCACCATCTTTCATATAAAGAGAGACTATTTGGTTCAGTTATTGATTATTATGAAAGAGGAAAAAAAAGAATTGATAACACAAAAAAAACTTTTATAGATCAACTTACCAATAAACTCATTTTATACACAAAAATTGAACAAAATATATGTTTACAGACATATTGGCGATCAAAACATTATTTTATTTTTCAAAAATACAATCCGATTCCTGAAGTTGTTAATTTTTGGAGTTATAAACCAATTCAATTTTCTTTAAGCACTCAAATTAAAAAATTTACATCAATACCAAAAATTCAAGGTAGTACAATAAGTGCAGTCTCAACCGCAACAAAGGCCGCAGGAAGAGGAGCGGCAGAAACGCTAGTAACAGTAGGAGGGCAAACAGCAATAAAACAACAATCTGAAATAGCTCTTCTTGCAGGAAGATCAGGAAGATCCGGACAAGTATTTAATCAATCTGGAAAAACTATTGCAAAAAATGTAGGACCAGATGTTGTTTCTTTAACTCCAGACATAGCTGGAGCGATCAGACCACTTCCTGATAATATAGTACAAACGCTAGAGTCTGCTAATGCTCTTGTAAATCAAGCAACTGATGACGTAGCAAAATTAGCATCAACAAAAACATCAACTATAAGTCGCCCAATCAATGGTACAACACAATTAACAGATGAAGCTCAAGCAGTAACAGCATTAGGAAAAAGTATTTCATCAAAATTACAAGGATCTTCTCAAAGTGTTGCTACTAAAATAGCAGATGAAGCGAAAACAGTTAAAGCACCGCCACCTACTATTGAGCCAACGCCTTCTCTCTCTTCCATTGATGATCCTATAATTACTAACCTACAAAAAGGATTAAAATCAAATCTTGAAAGCAATAATCAAGTAGCAGCAAAACTTATAGAACAACAAAACGATATCTTAACCGGAGTTAGCAATAAAAAACTTTCAAATAAATTACTTTTACAAGTGAACGTGTCCAAAGAAACATTAAAATGCGAAATAAGAGCACAAATAGAAAATTGCACTAAAGCATTGAAGGGTATTTCAAAAGAAGATCCTTTATTTGAAATAATTACCAAGCAGATTAAAGATTTAAAATTTTCTATAAAGACTATGGATAAACAATTAAGAGCGGCTTCTTCCGCTACAAGCACAGCTCGATATTTTGGACATTTTAAATTAACTGCTGACATAATGGTTCAAGTGGGAATAATGATGGGTGCTCAAATTGCAATTTCGTGGGCAAATGCAGCAGATGCAAAACTTTTTGCAGAATTGCGATTGAAACAAGCAAAAATTGCCAATGATTTTCGAGTAAAAATCAATAAAATTCAAGCTTTTGCACAAGAGCAAATTGAACTAAGCGAACAAACTGCATCGTGGGGAATTAGCATTATACAAACTAAGCAATCAGAAGTATCAAAAATATTTAAAAAACAACAAATGTATCTTTTACAATCGGTTATAAACTCAAATATAGCAGAAAATTATTTATCTGACCCTATGGAATGGGATCAATATTTTTTATACGCTCCGATGTATACTCCAAGTAAAAATATGACTATTAATACAAGTAGTACAAAAAATGGACTCTCAAACATAACTTTTCCCATTCTTAAGCAATCATTTAATCAAGGCTCTTGGGCCGTATCTCCCTTAGTTTCAACAAAAAATTTAAGCGATACATTGCTATGGAAAGTAGATAATAAAAAACTCACAATTGAATCTTTAAAAATACAAGATTCCCCACCAATTCCTTCTGTAATAACTAAAAATCCTGTCATCTCTCAACCATTTCCAACACAACCAGTACAAAACACATGGTACAATGTTGGAAGAATAGGAAGCTGGGGATATAGCTCTTTAGATAACTCTTTTAATCAGTATAGAATTATTTCAAATACAACACCTCAAATGCCAAATGGCGATTACAATCTAGCTGGATTAAACACAATATTTACAGATTATGTAGCTCCAACAATGATCGACTCCACAGGTGTACGCACTTATCAAATTGAAGTAGAAGTTCAAATTAATGCAGGAAAAGCCCCATGGATTGCAGGTATTATATTTAATAAGCCAAGATGGATTTCTGGAGCAACTGACACGCTCAATCAATATCGTTTTTGTGGACTTTATTGTCCAAGCGCAACAGAACCTATTACATTTTGCGCAGCAGAAAGTTTCTTTATACCATCAACCGCCACTGATGCCAATCGCCTAGATCCTGTTACTCCTCTTGAGCAAATAATGAATCAAAAATCAAATACTTCATGGAAAAACATAGGCAAAAGTTTAATCGGAAACCCTCTATTTCCAAATAAAGAAAATGCATCAAAAGAACAAATTTCTACCGGCAAGCCATACGTCATTACTATATTTACTCAGCCACAAAAAATATTTGTAACTCTCGAAGAAAAAAACAATGACACTAGAAAACTTATTTTTGGACCGTTTGCTATTGAAAACAGAAATCCAATACTTTTTAATGGTCATGGAATTGGATTTGTTTCATCAGGATGCGCTTCTAAATTCATTCTTAAAAAACCAGAAAGTTTAGTTTTTACAGAATCTGAAATTACAGCTTTTAATAAACTTATTCCGTCAGGAACTCAGAAATGAATAATGCTAAAAAAATAGAGATATTTTTTATATTATTAACAACTTACAATGCATTTTCTGCTACAAATACAAAAATAGGAAGAGTTAAAAAAACAATAGAACAGCCTGTTTTTGAAGAAAAAAATATCACTCAAAACAAAACAAAGCCATCAACACAACCTGTTATGGTAATTTCAAAAACAAAAAACTCAGAACAGAAAAATACATCTGAAAATCAAAAAAACATTCAAATCGTATCCGCACCCATAACTGCATCAACCCCTAGAGCCGCTATTAAAAAAACAAAGCTTGTCATAAAACAACCAGAAAAAACACCTACGGCAACTACAATAACGTTACTTAATCAAAAGAAAGAAGACTCATCAGGCATAAATAATATTGGTAATGTATCAAGCACAACGCAAAAAAACTTTACTCAAAGTGCTAATCCTCCAGGAACTAATAACACTATTGATGATACAACAAAAAATGCGATTGATGATTTTTTTTCAGTATTTCCAGAAGTTACTGGTTCAAATTCACTCCTTCCTTCGCTTGATAAAGCAATAAATTTTATCTATCAAGACACACTCCATCTTTCTCCTGTTATTTTAGAAGCATTACGCAAATTATATGGATTTATTCAATCACAAGTACTTGATGCAAAATTAGTGAAGGAACAAGAAGTTATTAATACTCTTTTGCAAAAAATAGAAATCGCTTCATCAAAAAACGACCCTCTTTTATCAACATATAGACAACAACTTCTACAAGCTCAAAATAATTATGCTCTTCAAAAGAGCAATCTCGATAGCACTATTATAAAGCTATGCCTTGAATCTGATTTTTGGCAACAATATCTACAATGCCTTGTTGCAGCATCGTTTGATTATGAACAATTTTTACTATCAAATGTTCATGAAGAAGAAAAACAAATATTTAATTTCATACCAACTTTTGAACTTTCTTATTACACAGATGCATTCATTGGGTTAAGAATTAATTCAGAAATTGTGAGAATGTTCTTAATAGTCACAGAAATGTTACGAAATAGGGCAATTAATCAGTCAACAAACTGGAAAGGTCTAACTGATCCTTCAAAATTATATGACTCTATCATAGCTTTTAAAACAACACCTCTTTATACGTCACAACTTTCATTTACACAAGCAACTTTTGGAAATAAAACATTTACCATTCCATCAAATATTACACTTGTAGATTCATCGGGAAACATTATTGCTGGATTTAAAGATTTTCTTATTTCTGTAAAAGATAATAATGGGAAATACATTGCAATTCCTCATAAAAATATAGAGCGTATGCTCACTGTAAATCCCTCTACGGGAAATCTTTCTATAACTAATTTTGGAAGTTTATTTTTAGAATTTCAACCAAGTTCTGGATCAATGGGACCTTCATTAAAATACACCTCTATGTATAATAAACTTTTTAAAGAAACCCCATCTGGAAATTTTTTACCAACTCCTTTATATATGACCCTTATTGGATTCTCAGGAATAAAACTTTTAAATAATGCTCTTGAGTATCTTTTTAATACTGCAAATCTAGAAAGCACCATGTCATTACTTGCTACATTAAAACCATCTTATTTTACAGACTTCCCACTTATCATATCCTATCAACCCTCTGACTACCCTTACTTAGATAATATTAATTTTTTAAAATCTGGAGCAGTTATTAAATCAAATAACACTTCAACAAAAGAAGGAACGCCACAACCTCAAGGGGGATCAATAAAAAAAGCATTTAATACAGTTGGTAAAGGTATTAAAAAAGCAGCAAATGTTACTGGGAACGGAATTGCCACATCGGCAAAAAGAGCTGGTAATGGAATTGCTAATGGAGTAGTTAATAATGCAAATAATTTTGTTAATGCAATGATAGAAGTAGAAAAAAGAGCATCTCAAGAATTTAAAAAAGCTGCGAATGATATCCAAGGAGATTTTGTTGACCTTGGTAAAAACGTTGCAGGAATGGTAAGTAACGTTGCTCTTGCAGGAGTTTATTACGACACAGGGCTTGCATGCCTAACAGAAGGCATAAGTTATAGCGAATCACAAAGAAAAGCCAATAAATTAGTTATCAAGGGAATTAATCAACTTAATAATGCAGTAAAAGAATCAATAGATATTATTGATAGAGTTGGGCAAACGGCAAAAGCAGTTGGGCATGTTGTTGGATCAAGCGTAGGACAAACAGTTGGATTTATTTTAGGTGGCGGCATGATAAGCAAAGATCTTTCAGGAGCTCTTAATGCAGCATTTGATGCAGTAATTGATGTCGCTGTAGCGCTCCATGAATTTGCAATACTAAGAACAGTTGTACCTCTTCAGCTAACCGCAGAAGCTATTCTTTTCATATCACAAACAATGGTGAATCTTGTAACAGCGCCCTTTTTAGAAACAATGGGAGGAACTCCTTTTGCAGGAATGGGATCACTAGGAGAAAACTTCTTAAATGAAATTGTAATTTCAATCTTAAGGCCACTTAAAATTGCAGGTAATGGACTTATGGCTGCGCTTAATGGAATTATGCAAGTTACAGCATATCTTGCAGGAGCTATTCTTGACCTTGTTGTAAATATAGGGGGAGGATGCGCAGCATTAGCTGCTACAACATATGGTGGTGATATGACAACTGCTTTTAATAAAATAGATACTGCTGTAAACAACCATAGAAGGGTTATTATTTCTTGCATATCAGCAGTTATTTTAACAGTCATTGGACTTGTTGGTGTTCCTTTTACAGGAGGAGCTTCAGTAGGTTTAATTGTTGGAGCAAGTATGGCTGTAATTGGTGCAGGCATGATGGCTATGATGGCAGTTGGAGAAAATTTACAGGATGAAGAAGCTGTTATTAATAAAGCAAAACAGCGAGATTTTTTAGTTGCCTATGCAAAATTTGTAGATGAAAATGCCTTAACAACTGAAGCAACACAAAATCTATTAATCGAAGACGTAAATAATCAATTTAATGATATTTTACGAAATCAAGAAAGATCACTTATTTACTATCAAAACTATATCAACAACTCTATAAATAGCTCTGTAGATATATCTGCTTATGGCATTGGAAATTTCTATAATCAAATTTTAAAACCGCATCCTACAACAGGCATTCCTCTTGCCGACCCAGGTTCTTCATATGGAATACAAACCAATAGGCTTGCTCTTAATCCTTCCCAAGGTATGACTCTTTACAACATCCAAAGAAACACATTTGCCCAAGAAGTCGCTTCTATGCCAAAACAAATAATTCAAGATGAAAAAAACAATGCATTAGAAATAAATGATTCACCAACTCAATTTTGGATAAACCAAAAAGATCTGTCTTGCATCGAATCTGGACAAGAACTCGCAGCAGAAATTAGATGGCGTACATTAAATGAAAGTCAAGGAGCTTTTTACATTGGAATATTTTTAAGCAATCAATATATCGATACAAAAGCACTTTCAGACTTGTATCAAAATATTGATAATTTACAATCTGGAAAAACAGAAAAGGACCAAATAACGCTACAGCAGGCATGGGAAAATTTAAATAAAGTTAATAATCATATTTTAAATATAAATAATAAGGGAAAAGCATTTGTTTTATTCAGAGAAGCTTTAACCAAAAACCCTACACTTGGAATATATGAACATCAGGGTGCCGGATGGATTAATAAAAATATAGCACCTATTTCCTATCAAACTGGGGTTTGGTATAGAATGAAAATGCAAATTAGTTCAAACTCAGTGGCTGTAAAATGCTGGGAAGATGGACAGGTAGAGCCAAGTAGCTGGCAAGGAACATTCTCTGTAACTTTAGATCCTCAATTTATATATCCATTGCCAATTACATCAAGTAAAAATCAAATATCACTTACTGCGCCAAAAGCATCTGTAATGACTGCAAATACGGGAGTAGGAAAATATTCATACAACGCTTCAAGTAACAACTGGGCTCCTTATCAAGATACTGAACAAATAACACAAAATAAATCACAGTATGCTGGATCTATGGGAGTTATAACTTCTGGAGCAGCAGTTGAATATGAAGTAATAAAACCGATTACAAAAATATCAATATCCCCACAGCGTCAAAAAGTTAATGCTCTTATTGATTCTGAATTTAAACAAAAAGGATTACAGCCAAAAGCAATCGATCAAGAAAAAGCATACATGGGAGCATTAGACGAATTTAACAAAGCTATTTCATTTGGCTCATTCAGCTTAACACCTATAAGCAGTGCTCTTATTTCACAGGGCATTTATCTTTACACTACCAATCAAACCGGACTATCAGGAATCAGCAATGACTATGTTGTTTTTGCAGAATCAATCGCAAAAACAACATCAGATATAGGAACCGCTATCAATCTTGGCATAGATCCTTCAAAATCTCCTAAGGCAATAGTCAGTTTAATTACAGGAAATGCATATGACCAAAATAAACAATTTATACAGTCATGTAGTGGTGTATTATCAGCATGCCAAGCCTCACTTGGAATCCCTGAACAAATTATTCAAACAATTAAAACGGCAAGTAAACAGTATTACACTTCATTAGTTTCTACATTAAAATTTGAAAATATCACACTCACTTCAGAGCTTGAGGCAATTCAAAATAATCAATACATTTATAGCGGCAACTCATTAAATAAAAATCTTGTAGAAAAGGACTATTTTGTTGCTGCAAGCATCAATCAAACAACAGGTTTAATAACTCCTTCAAGTAGTTATGGTCAAAAAATTGAGAGTAATAATAACACAATTAATGGATTAATAAGTCTTATAACAGGACAAGTATTTACCTTTATGAATGCAAATAAAATAATTACTAACCTAGCGGGCCAAGATCTTTTAAAAGTAAGCATTACAAGCATTAAAAATGCCCCAATTTATAGCTCATTAATTGAAAACTATACAAGATCAATTTCTTCAAACTTGTATCAAGAAATGCAACAACAAATAATGCTCTATCAAAAAAATGCCATTACTGAAAAAGAAACAACCGCTGCAACAAAGCCGCCTACTATTACTCCAAAACCAGTATCACAAGCTACGCTTCCTTCTTTAAATTCAATCCTAAATCTTCCAACCTTAAACGATTCTTCTACATATAATATAAATGATGCATATGATACCGGAGGCCTATAATAAAAATGGACTACATGGATTTAAAACAAAAAGCACATGAGCTGCCAAAACAATCTGGTGTTTATCTTTTTAAGAATAATAAAAACATCGTTATATATGTAGGAAAAGCTAAAAATATTAATAAGCGAGTAGCTTCTTATTTTGCAAAACAAAAAAAGGACTGGAAGGTGCAATTACTCATCGATGAAAGCTCTTCTATTGATTGCATTTTAACAACAACAGAACATGAAGCTCTATTATTAGAAGCAGAATTGGTTCAGCGTTATCAACCAAAATATAATGTACTTTTAAAATCAGGCCAGCCCTTTATTTTCCTAATTGTTACAGAAGAAGATTTGCCAACGTTAAAATTACAAAGAACAAAGTCTGCGTCTTCCTTATCATTTGGCCCTTTTATTTATAAACAGCAAGCACGAAATGTTTATGAATATTTAATAACAACATTTAAATTATATTTATGTAACAAAAGTATAGAAAATGGATGCCTAGATTATCATTTGGGAAAATGTTCAGGAATATGCACAAAGAGATTTGATAAAGAAGATTACCTCTTTAGGCTAGGGCTAGCAATTGATGTATTGCAAAACAATAGCACTACATTTATAAAAAAAATAGATGAAAAAATAAAAGAATATTCAAAAAAATTAGAATTTGAAAAAGCAAAAAATTTATATCAATATCAAAAAAATGTTGTAACAATATTTAATATATTAAAAAAGAAATTTGATTTTTCTAAATACCAAGAAAAAATTCTTAACATCACAACAACAATTGAAGCTGATAGTATTAAAAATTATGAAAAAACTGGGATTGAGCTACAAAAAATGCTCGCCCTTCCCACTATTCCAAACTCAATAGATTGTTTTGATATCTCACACTTTCAAAGCCATGCAATTGTAGGATCGTGTATTAGATTTTTACATGGAAAACCCGATCAAAAATCATTTAGAAAATTTAAAATAAAAACACTTGTAATTCAAAATGATTATGCTGCCCTTTATGAAGCAGTAAGCAGAAGATATAAAAATTTAAAAAACATGCCAGACCTTGTCTTAATTGATGGAGGAAAAGGCCAAAGAAATGCAGTTCTTTCATTGATTCCCAGTGAAAAATGTATCAGTTTGGCGAAAAAAGAAGAGATGGTTTTTTCAAATAATTATCCTGAAGGAATTCACTTAAATCTTAAAACAAATATTGGTAAACTATTAATAAGTATACGTGATTATGCGCATCATTTTGCTATTACATATCATAAAACCTTGCGCAGTAAAAAATTTACAAGAGGTGATTAATGAATATAGAAAATCTAACAAATGCAAGCCAAGAGCTGCTCGAAAAATCCGCTCGCTATGCACTTAGCCTTCACCACACAACTCTTCATCCACTACATACACTAGCAATTGGACTAGAAGATCCTTTTTGCCAATCTTTTTTTAACGTTGCAAATGTACCCTATCATGAATTAAAAATACTAGTCGAAAGAGAACTAAACTTACTTCCAAAAACACAACAAAAACCTTCACAGATAAGCCTATCCTCAGAAATGGAAAATTTTTTAGATCTTTGCCAAAAAGAAGCACAATCTCTTAATGATAGCTATGTTAGTTTAGAACATTTTTTAATAGCATGGGTAAGTACATCAGCTTTTCCTGAAGCATTGCGTACATTTTTTGCACGTTCTCAATTTTCAAAGCAATCTATTATGCAGCAAATGAAAGAGATGAGAAAAGGAAAATCAGTAAACAATAAAAATGCAGAGCAAAGTTACCAAGTACTTGAAAAATTTACACAAAATTTAACAAAGCTTGCCCAACAAGGGAAGCTTGATCCTGTAATCGGAAGACATGAAGAAATACGTAGAGTAATTCAAATTCTTTCTCGTAGAACAAAAAATAATCCTGTTTTAATAGGAGAGCCTGGAGTTGGTAAAACAGCAGTAGTTGAAGGAATTGCGCAAAGAATTGTGCAAGGAGATGTCCCAGAAAGCCTTCAAAACAAACAAATTTTTTCTCTTGATATGGGAGCTCTTGTTGCGGGAACAAAATATCAAGGTGAATTTGAAGAACGACTAAAGAATATCCTTAAAGCAATTGATGAAGCGCAAGACTCTACAATTTTATTTATTGATGAAATGCATATGCTTGTAGGAGCTGGTGCAAATAGTAGTGGGGGAATGGATGCTTCTAATTTACTAAAACCTGCACTTGCACGAGGACAACTTCATTGTATTGGAGCAACAACTTTAAAAGAATATAAAAAATACATAGAAAAAGATGCAGCTCTTGAACGAAGATTCCAACCAGTTTTGGTGGAAGAACCAACCCCAGAAGATGCTCTTTCTATTTTACGTGGACTAAAAGAACGCTATGAACTTCATCACGGAATTAGAATCAAAGATCAAGCTTTAGTAAGTGCAGTTAACTTAGCACATAAAAATATTGCTGATCGATTTTTGCCAGATAAAGCTATTGATTTGATTGATGAAGCTGCATCTATGGTTAGAATGGCCATTGATTCAAAACCAGAGGAACTTGATAAACTTGAACGAATAATTAATCAACTTGAAATAGAAAAAGTTGCCCTTGCAAAAGAAAAAGATGATACCCAATCACAAAATAGACTTAAAGAATTAGAAAAAGAACTTGCAGACCTTAAAGAAAAACATCAAAAAATATTTACTCAGTGGAAATCAGAAACAGCTCCACTTGAAAAAATTAATGAAATTAAAGCTCATATTGACTCTGCTCGTTATCAGTACCAAACAGCAGAACATTCAGGTGATTATGCAAAAGCATCAGAAATTAAATATGGGAAAATAGCTACCTTAGAAAAAGAATTAGCTATTCAACAAGACAAACTTAAGAATCTAAATTCATGTCTAATTAAACAAGAAGTAGATGAATATGATATTGCATCAGTTCTTTCTAGATGGACAAAAATACCTGCAGAAAAATTACAACAAAAAGAAACTGATCGCATTGTTCAAATGGAAGAAGTGTTAAAAGAAAAAGTTGTTGGGCAAGATGAAGCAATAAAAAAAGTTTCACATGCTATTCAAATGCATAGAACAGGCCTTACAGACCCAAATAGACCAATCGGATCATTTTTATTCTTAGGACCAACTGGTGTTGGAAAAACAGAAGTTGCAAAAGCACTTGCAGACTTTTTATTTCATGACCCAAAAAGAATAATTCGAATAGATATGTCAGAGTATATGGAAAAACATACTGTTGCTCGACTTCTTGGAGCTCCTCCAGGATACGTTGGTTATGAAGAAGGCGGACAACTTACTGAACAAGTAAGAAGGTCTCCTTATAGTGTTGTTCTTTTTGATGAAATAGAAAAAGCTCATCCAGATGTTTTTAATATATTTTTACAAATTCTAGACGAAGGCCACTTAACAGATGGACAAGGCCGTCAAGTTTCATTTAAAAATACAATCATAATTATGACATCTAATATTGGATCTCATATTATTTTAGAAGCAAAAGAACTTAATGATGATGTTAAAAATAAAATTACAAAAGAACTTCATTCATCATTTAAACCAGAGTTTTTAAACAGAATAGATGCAATAATATTCTTTCATAGCCTCACCGAAAAAACTATTGAATCAATTGCTCAGCTGCAAATCAATAAACTATTAAATCGATTAAAAGAACGAAATATAGAAGCAACCGTTGATTCAGAAGTTATAAAATATATTGCACAAAAAGGATATGTAAAAGAATTTGGAGCGCGACCAATACAACGAGCGGTTCAAGAATACATAATGGTTCCATTATCAAATTATTTACTTAAAAACCCCGAAACAAAAGAAATAAAAATGATGATATCAGACGACAAAGTCGTATTTAATTAAAAATCTATTTATGAAAAAAATATTTTTAAAAGTGGCAATCATTTTGATTGCCACAAAAATACATTCTTCTGAATCTACCAAAATAACTATACATAAAAACCATCAAGCTCGATTGTCTATTATGATAGGAAAATTTTTAAGCAGACTTGTTGCAAAAGATGTTTTTTCTATTAAAAGTAAAAAAAGTGATGAAAAAGAAAATTTTTATGAGATTGCTAATTATCTTAGTAAGATAAAAAAAGACCTAGAGCTTCAAGATTCACCATCCTTAAAAATTATATATGCTATCACAGAATTTGATGCAGAGCGGCAAGCACTTTGTACTTATCTTAAAATTAAACATCCTTAAAATAAGCTTAAATTTTTCAATTTATAAACCAAAATTTTCAACAATCAAAAAAAGTAGTATCCTATAATTCTTGTTTATAGATTTTTAATTATACGGAGTAATACATGATTATTGGTTTACTTACAGGTGTATTTGTATTTTTAGCATTAATTCTTGCTTTTTTTATTCTATTACAAAAAGGTAAGAGCAGTTTAGGTCTTGGGGGTATGGGTGGCAGCTCTCAGATGCTTTTTGGTGGATCTGGCGGACAAGAACTATTTCAAAAAATAACCTGGATTCTTCTTGCAATTTTTATGGCAGGATCCCTTGGTATAGCAATATTAAAAAGTAAAAAACATGCACGCCGCTCTTCTAATATATCTTATTCTATACCTATGCCATCTTCTGAAGACGTCTACGAATAATCCTGATCAACACATACACCCCGTTTATAAAGGAGTAGTGTAATGTTTGCATCGATTCTTTCATGCTTAACAATAGTTCAAAATTTATTTTTTTCTGTTGGTGCATATGTTATTTCTACGCTTGATACCATAGGAAGTTTCTTTCTTTTTATGGGAGGAGTTTTAAAGATAGCCTTTACTTCAAAACTACGTATTCATCAATTATTTGAGCAGATGCTTACTATTGGCGTGCAATCACTTAATATTATTTTATTAACAGGATTTTCTACCGGAGCAGTGCTTGCTTGGCAAAGTTATATTGGTTTTAAACGATTTGGAGCAGAAGACTTTATTGGTCCAGTAGTTGCTTTAAGTTTAATTAGGGAGCTTGGTCCGGTTCTTACAGGATTAATGGTAACAGGAAGAGCAGGATCTGCAATGACCGCAGAGCTTGGAACTATGAGTATTACAGAACAACTTGAAGCGCTTCAAACCCTTTGTATTGATACTAATCAATATTTAATGGTACCTCGTATTTTAGGAGCAACAATAATCATACCTTTTTTAGCAATATTTAGCATGATTTGCGGAATTATTGGTGGATATTTAATATGCGTCAATGTTCTTTTTATTAATGGAGAACAATATATTTCAGGTATTAAAACATTTGTTGAATTATCTGATATTACAGGAGGACTTTTTAAAGCAGCTGCTTTTGGTTTTATTTTTTCTTCTGTTGGATGCTATAAAGGATTTTATACATCTGGTGGAGCAAAAGGAGTTGGGCTCGCAACTACTCAAAGCGTAGTTATTAGCTCTATTTCCATCCTAATAGCAGATTACTTTTTAACAACATTGTTATTTAAATAAGTTCAGGAGTTTATTTGTGATAGAATTGATAGATGTTCGAAAACGATTTTCTGATGATGGTGATTGGATTACTGATGGAGTTAGTTTAACCATTCCAACAGGGCAAGCAACATGCATTATAGGTAAGTCAGGAGAAGGTAAATCTGTTCTTTTAAAACAAATAATAGGTCTTATTAAGCCAACATCCGGCAATATTCTTATTGATGGCGTAGATATCACAACACTTTCAGAAGATGAACTTAAGCATATTTTTAAAAAAGTAGGATACGTTTTCCAATTTGCAGCACTTTTAGATTCTTTAACAGTTTTTGAAAATGTAGGACTCCCTTTGTTAGAAAAAGGGGTTCCAAAAGAAGAAGTTCTTCCTATTGTTAAAGAAAAATTAACACTAGTTAATTTATCTCCAGAAGAAACAATGGGCAAATATCCTTCAGAAATTTCCGGTGGTATGAAAAAACGAGTTGGTTTAGCACGTACACTTGTAGTAAATCCAAAAATAATTTTATACGATGAGCCAACAACTGGATTAGACCCTATAACAACACGCATTATTCACGAATTGATGTTTAATACTCAAAAAAAATTAGGAATAACAACAGTTATAATTTCTCATGATATTGAAATTTTTAAATACGTTGACAATGTAGCACTTCTTAATGAGCGAAAAATACAATACGTAGGAGATGCTAAAACCATATGGGAATCAGACAATCCCTACGTATATCAATTCATTCGTGGGCTTACAAAAGGGCCAATACAAACAGAGCGCACCAAAGAAGAAATTCCTAAAAGAAAACGTCCTTCTTGGAGATAGTTCTACTGTGACTCAACCTTCCCTTATTTCTCTTTCCAAAGAAAAAGCAAATAGAGTGCGCACGGCTACCAAAGAAACTAAAATAATGAGTGATTCATAATCACGAGCAATAACAGTGTAAATAACATCGCTTGCAACCATAAATTCAAGGCCTAATAAAATATACTGAGCAAGTAGAAATCGTGCCTTTTTATATAGATCTGCATTAGATTCAAGATTTAAAAAAAACGATGGGACAAGAAGCGCTCCACATCTTGCAAAACCAACAACAACAATAATTACACCTACTAAAGAGATAATAACTTCTAAAGATGAAAGCAAAGCGTGAAATAGAAAAAACATATGAACTCCTTTTTTTAAAACTATTCAAAATCTTTATAAAGCAAACTTGGTTGAACATCACTGTTATTTTGATATTTTTTGCTTCTATAAGGCTCGTATTCGCCTTCTATGGTATGATAAAAAATCTGACAAATTTCTACATTTGCATAAATTCGAATCGGCTTAATACAATACATTTCAAGCGTCCAATATCCGGCAAAACCTACATCTCCAAAACCAGCCGTTACATGTATAAAAAGACCTAATCTTCCAATAGAAGATCTTCCTTCAAGCATCGGGACGCAATTTTCTGTTTTAGTATATTCAACAGTTCTACCAAGATACAACGTATGTTGCTCGAGCACTAAACCATCTTCAGGAATAATAATCTCTTTAACTTTGTTTGGTTTTTTCATATCAAGAATATTATCTTCATAAACTAAAAGTTTATTATTTAATGACAAATTATAACTGTTTGGACCTATTTTTTTATCATCAAACGGTGTAATTATTATATCTTTATTAAGACGTCTTTTAATTTCTTTTCCTGACAAGATCATACTATTCCCTTAAATCTATAAACTTATATAAGAATATTTTTACTATACCGAAGCAATTAAAAATAAAAATATTTAATCACGTTTACAGATCTATGAACGCGATTAAATATTGCGAATTTCTCCCTTTTCTATAGATTGATTATTGTTAAATAGTAAATACGACAAAGGAGATTACTATGCAAACAATACAATCATTTGAAGAAAAAAATATTAATTTAATAGAACAAAAAAGTGCGCTATTTCAAAAACTTGTTGCTGAAGTTTCTCAAATAGTTATAGGGCAAGAAGAGGCTGTAACTTTTATTCAATTAGCGATTCTTTCCAATGGCCATATCTTGCTTGAAGGAGTTCCTGGCGTTGCAAAAACAACATTAATTAAATCAATAAACAAAGCGCTTGGTCTCTCTTTTTCGCGCATACAATTTACACCTGATTTGCTTCCAGCAGATGTTGTTGGAACGTTAGTTTACAATCCAAAAACACAAGAGTTTTCTACAAAAAAAGGTCCTATATTTGCAAATTTAGTACTTGCTGATGAAATAAATCGCGCACCTGCAAAAGTACAATCTGCCTTGCTTGAAGCTATGCAAGAACATCAAGTAACTATTGGCTCTGAAACATTTGAAATAGGCCAACCATTTTTAGTATGTGCTACGCAAAATCCAATAGAGCAAGAAGGAACATATCGACTGCCAGAAGCTCAAGTAGATCGATTTATGTTTAAAATAATTATTAATTATCCAGAAAAAAAAGATGAACGAAAAATTTTAGAAAAACATCTTTCTTGCCAAGAAATTAAGCAGATCATCACAAAAGAAGATGTTTTTAATGCGCAAAAAATTGTTGAAAGCATCTATGTAGATGAAAAAATAAAAGATTATATTGTAGACATTATCTTTGCTACGCGAAATCCTGAGTTGTATAATCTAAAAGAGATTTCTTCTTATATAGAATGCGGAGCTTCGCCTCGCGCGACACTTGCATTACAACATGCTGCAAAAGCATATGCTTTTTTAAAAGGAAGACATTTTGTGATTCCAGACGATATAAAATTCATAGCACCAGCAATCTTGCGACACAGAATTTTATTATCATATGATGCCGAAGCAGAAAGCATTACAACTGATAAAATTATTTATAAAATTTTATCTTCTTTACCAACACCTTAAAAATATAAATATCTTAACTAATATTCAGGCTTGACATTAACAAGATTACCTAGGTATTGTGTTTTTCACATGAATAATGAAAAGGATTTTTTGGTATGAGACATCCACTGTGGATAATAAATAGCTCGCTTATAACACTTTTATTTCTAGGTTTAGTTTTTATATTTTTTATGCGCCAAGAATTACCTAAAAAGAAAACCGGTCCTAAGCAATCATCAAGTCAAGTATCTACAAAAAAAGTTGAAAAAATTTCATTATCAAAAATTTATGAAAATGATTTGTTCGATACAATTAAACAACCAGTTCAAGAGCTGCAACAACCTGAACACTTAAAAGAAGCTCCTTTACCACCAACACAAACTCAAATTACAATACCAACAGAGCCTGAGCAACCTCTTTTGCCACCCCTAGGACTAACTTTAAAAGGAGTCATGATAATTAGTGATGATAGTAATAACATTGCTATGATTGCTGACAATGCAACATCTAAGCAAAAAAACTATAAAGTAGGGGATATGATACAAGATGCTCAAATTATTAAAATTTTCTCAAATAGAGTTGTGCTTATCAGATCAAATGGTCAGCAAGAATCACTCTTTTTAAATGAAAAAGATATGAATAATGATCCGCTCATTATTCATGAAAAAGAAAAATGGGTTGATGTTGTGTATAAAATGGATGATGGAACGTATAAAGTTGATCCAGAAACATTTGTGCAAGCAATACCTAATCTTTCATTATTAATTGATCTTTTTGATATAATCACTGTTTACAAAGAGGGAAAAAGCTTTGGATGCCGCATAGGAAGCGTAAGTCATAACGCCCTGATAACTTCATTAGGATTTGAAAATCATGATATCATAACAAAAGTCTTTAATCTTCCTATTGCTACTGTTAATGAAAAAGTAGAGGCTTACAAAGCCGTTACGAGTCTCAAGAAGGGCGATATGTTTAAAATAGAAATTTTAAGAAACAACAAACCCATCATTTTAATATACAAACTTGGAAATCTGCAGGACTCTCTTTTTAAGAACATACAAAAAAGTTCTAAATCTGCGATAGAAAGTGGGGACAAAAAAGGCATACTTGAAGGACCGTCTCCAGAAGAGCTTGAAGAACAAAGAATAGCTATATTAAAAGAGAAATATCAATTTGCTCCAACAATGCAAGAAATAATACTTGAACAAAAAAAAGCAATGATGAATGAAGCTCAAGAAAAAAGATTGCAGGACTTCTCATTTCCGGATGAAGCATAATGAAAATAAAATTAATAAAAAAAATAAAACTATCTCTTCTTTTTTCGACAAACATTTTTATAAACGCATCATCCGAAAACAGAAGCCTTTTGGCTAACTTAACACCACAACAACAAGCTCCATCTTTTATCAATCAAATATCAACATCAGTAAGCAAACCACCTACATCTATTCCATCAATAAATTCCGAAACCCCAGAACCTCTTAAATTACAAAACATTTCAGAGTTAAAACAACAAGAACTTCCTAAGGAAAACTCTGAAAAAACATCTATTACAAGCGAAAAAAATCAAACCGAAAAACAAAAAATAACTATTTCAAAAGAAGATATCAGCAAAGATCAAATCATTCGTTTTTACTTTGAAGACGCAACTTTAGAAAATCTTGTTCGATATATAGAAAAACTATTTGATATAAAATTCTTTTGCGATGACGACATAGAGCCAATTCCACAAGGTGGATCTGTTTTAAAAGGTCACAAAATAACTTTTAAAACTCATCAACCCCTTACAAGAGATGAGGCATGGAACTTATTTCTGAAATTTTTAGATATTGCAGGCCTTACCGTTGTTCCAACTGAAAGAAAGAAATTTTATTATATAACTTCTGTTACTAATGCAAATAATGAAGTACTTGTTACATATTTTAATTCAAAAGCATCTGACGTTCCCGACAACAGCGGGAAGATACGTTATGTATTTTTTATAAAAAATGCACCTCTTACAACTATACAAAAAGTTGTTAATTCTTTTTCAAGCAGCACTGCTAAAATAAACGCATTTCCGGAGCTTAATGCAATAATTGTAGTGGATAAAGGATCTACAATTAGATCGCTGATTAATATCATTCATGAGTTTGACAAAGAAGTTCCAGAATGCATGAGTGTATTAAAATTAAAAAAAGCTGATGCCAAAGATGTTGTAAAGCTCTATACAGATCTTACTAATGCAGAAAACCCTCAAGGTGTAGGGAAAATGTTTTCAACAAAATCTCAGTCAGAATCTAATTTCTTCCCGTCAAATGCACGTGTACTTGCAGAACCGAGAACCAACTCTTTAATTATTCTTGGAAATAGAAAAGCAATAAACAAAATTGAAGAATTTATAAAAACTACAATTGATACCTCTCTCGATCTTCCTTATTCACCTCTTTATATCTATGAACTTCAATATACTCAAGCTGAAAATATGCAGCGTATATTAACCTCTGTTGTTGATTTTGGGTCATCAACTGATGCTGGGCAATTTGGAGGGGTTAGAGATGGAGATCAATATTTTAGACCAATGACAATAACAGCTGATGTTGATGGAAATAGACTAATAATAAGAGCAGAAGAAGCTGATTATTTAAAACTAAAAGAAATGATAAAAAAACTTGATGTGCTTCAGCCTCAAGTTGCAATTGAAGTTTTAATTGTAGACGTTGAAGTAACTGACACAAAAGAACTTGGTGCTCAAATTCGACAAAAATATCCTAATCAGCCATTTACAAATGCTCAATTTGCAACAAGCGGTATGCCCGGAAATGGCTATTTAAATCAAGCTGTTATGCCAGAAACAGGGTCCTCTTTACTTGGTAATTTAATTGCTCTTGCTCAAAATCAAACTGCTGGCGCAACTCTCCTTTCATTTGGATCAGAACTTACAGGCGGTGTATGGGGAATGTTACGAGTACTTGAAAAATATGGAAAAGCAGACGTTATTTCTAATCCATTCTTATTAACAACAAATGGGTATACCGCTTTAGTGGAATTAGGAACAACTCGTCGTATTAATACATCTACATCTCTTTCTGCTGGTGCTGCGCAACAAGGTTTTCAACCTATTACTGCAAACCTTACTGTAACAATAAAACCGCAGATAAGTACTGATGGCGCTATCCAAATGGGAATTTCAATAAACATGACCGACTTTAGTAGTGAAGCAATTACTGATGGGAATACTAACCAAAAAATTGTACAAACTGCTGCAATTGTTAACGATAAAGAAATTTTAGTACTTGGTGGTGTTATTAAAACATCTACAGCTGTTTCTATGTCAAAAGTACCAATACTTGGAGATATTCCCATTATAGGATGGTTATTTAGAAATAAAGAAAAAGTAAAAAGAAAGAACAATTTATTAATTTTCATCTCTCCTCGAATTATCTATAGCAATACAGAAGAAGGCGCTCGAGAATATACTCAATCAAAAACAAAAACCGTAAAGAATATTATGGATACATCTATTATTAATAGTGGCAAAAAAGATCCTATTGATAATTCATTCTTTAATGAAAGTGATAGCGGTGGAGATGGGTTTGCTTTCTTAAATAATCCAACGCCTCATGAGCATTTATATGATGCAAAGAAAAAACGTAGAAGAACTAAGCAAGAGCTTCAAGAAACTATTTCTGAAAATAAACCTCAAGATAAGTTATCAAAACGTCAAATGCGTAAACAAAAAATAAAAGAGCGTCAACTTAAGAAAAAACAACAAAAGGAACAGGCATGATTCGCAATATATTTTTACCGCAAAAAATTAATAATTATTATCTTTTTAAAAAAAGAGTTGTTTCATTTACTTTCTCAAAAGATTCTGTTTCTGCGTTATGTATAACTCTTTATGGTCATACAAAAACTATTAATACGGTAATCACAGAAAAAATTTTACACGATCAATATGAAACAGCAGACCTTGCTTTACTTAATGCAATTAAAAAAATTATTAATAGTATAGGTTCTTACACAGAGCTTATTGTTGTTGTAAATAGCGATCATGCAATTTTCAAAGAACTTACAATACCTCTTTTAGATGAAGAAAAAATAAGCCAAGTTATAAAGTTTGAGCTTGAAAATTACTTGCCATTTCCTATTGATAATGCTTTATTTGATTTTATAATAACCAATCAAAATAAAACTGAACAAAAGTCAGATGTTTTTACTGTTAGTCTACAACAAGATGTTATTAATAAGTATGCTCAGCCATTTATAGAACTTGGCATTAAAATTGATACCTTTTGTATTGATGCCTTTGCGGTCTATGATCTTTTTTCAATAATCAACACCGTTATAGATGAAAAAGCAAAATTAATTGTCGTATCAAGCGAATTAAAAACTGTAACGCTCTATCTTGAAAAAAATATACTTAAAAAAATACGAGTATTAGACCAATCTTTTGATACAAATAATTCTCAAAACAATAATGAATCATGGTGGCAAGCACTTAAATTTACATTTGAATCCTGCTCTGAAAACTGGACAGGAGAGAAAGAAACAGTACTTTTAGGAAATTACTCATCAGAAATAATAAATCAGGCATCATCACAATTTATAAATACTTATATTCATATTAATACAGAAAAAATTATAACAGGGCTTGCAATTAATCAATCAGAGGGAGTTGTTACAGAAACAATACCCTTAGCTGGTCTTGCTGCGTCTCTTAACCTGCCTCTTACCGAAAACTTTAATTTACAAAAATCAAAAAACACTACCGATTTTTCAAAAAATACCATTATTAATTATGCAACAATAACAACATTACTTATTATTATATACGGATCACTCAGCCTTAATGCATTTTTTGAAATACAAAAATTTAAAAATGCATCAGAACAGATTAAAAAAAATATTATTAAAGATCTTAAAACGGCGCTTCCTTCTTTAAAATCAAATTCTGCTGCAGAATCAATCAGAAAAGCAAAAACTGAAATTACCAAAGAAGAGAATATTTGGTTTGCATTCTCAAGCCAAACAAAACATTCGTTTTTAACTTATTTACTTGAGCTAAGCACAATGATAGACAGAGAGACACTTGGTCTTAATCTTAAAAAAATGACCTTTAATAAAAATGGCATTATCCTTGATGGTAATGTTAGAAGTTTTGATGCAGTAGAAGAATTAATTAAACAATTAAAAAATACAAATTTATTCACACAAGTGCCAAATTTACAAAAAACAGAATTCTCTATGCCTCTAACATTTGTAAATCAAGAGGAAAGGTCATGATAAATATATTTCAAAAAATACATGATTATCTTTATACACTTGATACAAAAGAATTTTACAAAAATATAGGAATATTTTTAGGAGCGAATTTATTTATTATTGTTTTTATTATGTATGCATCTTTAACAACAATCAACTCCTATAAATCATCGTTGCAAGAAGATTACAAAAAAGAACAAGAAGCTTCACAACTTCTTAGAAGGCTTGCAAAAGTAAAAAAACAGAGTGAAGAAATAAATACAATTTTAGAACAAGAACCAACATTTAGAATAAAAAATTTCTTTGATGACACAATAAAAAAACTTAATCTAGAATCAAATCAACGCCGACAATCAGAAGTATCTGAAGAAGATATTCTTAATGGTCGCTATACAGAAATAAGATTAAATACGCTGCTCAACGGAATAGATACTCGTCAATTGTGTAACTTACTTCAGGCGCTTGAAGATAAAGAGCGTATCTATATGAAAGAATTAATAATAACAAAAAAAGATTCTTTGATTGATGTTAATATTACAATTGCAACATTAACGTTAGAAATTAACGGCAAGAAAGTAGTTTAAAAAGGTTGTATTATGAAGAAGCTTGTTTCTATTTTATTTTTATTCACAGCTCTAGCTTCTTGGAGCTTGTCAGCAGAAATTATACCTGTTACAAAAAATTCTAATACATTTAAAAAACAAGAAGATTTTCACGTAGACGACAAACTTATATCATTTAGATTCAATCAAGCTCCATTGATTGAGATAATTAATATGCTCGCAGAAGCAAAAGGGATTAATATAGTAATCCCAGCAGGGCAGCAATCAATTGTAGAAAAAGTAACTTTTGAAATGCCAGAAAAAATAACTGTTGGTGAAGGGTGGGAGCGACTCCTAAGCTTTTTAAGAATTTGCGGTTATTCAGTAATCTTTCAAAGAGAATTTGCAACAATTATAAAAAACGATCCCAAAGACACATCTCGCCAACCATTTCCTTTGTACGTTCAAACAAATACAAGCATAATTCCTGATACTGATGAAAAAATTCGCTATCTTTATTATTTTTACAATATGCAAATTTCAGGAGATGCAACAAGCGGCTCTGTTATAGATATTCTGCAAGCATTTCTTTCAAAAGATGCAACCATATTACCTCTTGATGATGGAAGTAATGGTATTGTAATCACTGATGGAGCGCGACACATTGCTTCAACTATCAATCTTCTTAAAGAACTTGATGAAAGAATGTTAGGTAATGAAGGAAGAGAAGTTATAAAATTAAAACATACCGTTGCTACAAATATAGCTGCTTACCTTCAGTCAATTATTAATCCATCAGGAAAACAAACAGCTGGAGACATTGGAGCTCCATCGGTTTCTCAATATTTTTCAAAAAACATTCGTGTAATTCCAGAACCGCGCACAAATTCTTTAATTTTATTAGGTAAAAAAGAACCTCTCGCTCGTATAAAATTATTTATAGAAGAGTTTATTGATATAAAACTAGATTCAGGAGAATCTATTTTACATGTTTATGATCTACAATATTTGGATGCTGCAACATTTAAACAAACTTTGAGCAGTATTCTTGCGTCTCAAGGTTCAGCATCTAGTCAATCAAGTGGATCTTTTGCTAATAACTCTGGGCAACAATACTTTAAAGATGTAAAAATTGTTGCAGAGTCAACCCAAGCAGTTAATCCTGCAACTCTTGCTAGCGTCTCTTCTGGAAATGTTTCTGGAAATAATCAAGCTGGAAATAGACTTATAATTGCGGCAAAGCGAGATGATTGGTTAAGGATAGAAAAACTTATAAAAGATTTAGATAAACCACAACTTCAGGTCGCTATTGAAGTTTTAATAGTAGATTTAACAGTAGCTGAAGATAAAATTCTTGGGGCTCAACTTCGTAATCTTTCAAGTTTAAGTATTGGAAGTGCAAATTTTCAAACATCCCATTTAGGCGGTAACGCAAATGGAGTTTTTATTGAAGCTCCAGCAATAAATAGTACTAGTGGTGATCAGCTCAAATCTGATCTTTTACAAAAAACTGGTAATAATTCTTCTGGAAATCAAGAAAATATGGCTTCTGGTTTTGCAGCGGGATCGTTTATTTTGTCATTTAAAGATCCTGCAACTAATGGGATGTGGCTTATTACACAAATGCTTAACACATATCAGGATGCAAAAATTCTTTCTCAGCCATTTATCGTCACTCTTAACAACCAACCGGCTTCATTTAGTACAGTTCAAAGTAAATTGCTTGCAGGTGGATCAAGCGTTATACCTGGTGGTGGTGGTGTTCAATCATATAAAGAAAATGTTAAAGCTACTTTAGGGGTTAAATTAACTCCCATGATAAGTCGCGATATGAGAATAAATTTGGCAATAGATGTCTCAATTCAAGAATATCAAGATACAAACTCAACGGTTATTTTAAATAGAGCAATACATACAAATGTTAATATTCGTGATGGAGAAATTTTAGTACTTGGTGGTTTAACCAAAACAACCTTAACAAAAAGCGAACGCTCAACTCCTGTTTTAAGTAAAATTCCAGTGGTTGGTAATTTATTTAAAAGCAAACAAAATGCAAAATCAAAAGACAATCTTCTAGTTTTCATATCCCCTCGAATAATTTTACCAAGAAAAGAAGGTATATTTGATGCATATACCGCAAGCAAAATATCTAATGTTAATAAAATGTTTGATAACAATAATATGGAAAGTTTAAAAGATCCTATCACTCATTGGTTCTTTGGTTCTGATCAAGATGAATTAGCAGTTAAAAAAGTAAAAATGCTTGGAAAAAAAGATCTTTTTGATCAAGACATTGATTTAGAAAATGAAAAATCTTCAAAGATTATTATTGTAAATAAAAATGAACCGCTTTCTCCTTCTGACATAAAAGAAACTGGTAATTTAATTCCATCTCCAGACAAAACACCTATTGATAAAACAGCTACAGGATTACCAAAATTAATAGTTCAAGTTCCTCCAAAAAATAATTTAGAAGAGAAAATAGTTAATGATGATGTATTAAATGAAAAAATCTTAATGGAAAAAATGGAAGAGAAAACAAAACTTCCAGAAGAAAAAGTTATTGAACGTACAAAAACAGGAACTCCTAAAATTATTGTAAAAGACCCAGCAAAAAATACATCTAAAAAAACTGATGCTAAAGATAAAGAAGAAACTAATTTAAAAAATCTAGCGCTGCAACTTAGACCAATTAATTAAATAAATTATAACTAATTAATTAGTCAACCTGATCTAATAAATACATCGTTAAATTATCTTCTATTTCTATAAGTCGATTATATTTAGCTATGCGTTCACCTCGAGAACAGCCACCAAGTTTAACTTGGCCAACGCTTGTACCAACAGCAAGATCTGCTATAAATGCCTCATTAGTTTCACCTAACCCATGAGATAATATTACATTGGCCCCTAGCTCTTGAGCAAATGTAATTGAATGAAGAACTTCTGTTACAGTTCCAATTATATTAGGTTTTACAACAACGCTATTTACCATTCCATCCTGCAAACCATGTAACATTTTGCTTTCTTCTGATTCAAAAAGATCATTGCCTATAATTTGTAATGTTTTGCCTAGATCATCAAACAAACTCTTCCATCCTGCAATGTCTTCATTAGAAAACCCATCTTCTATAGAAAACAATGGATAAAGATCTACAAGTTTTTTATAAAGATGTAGCAGGTCTTCAGAGTTTTTTTCTTCTAAGAAGATAGAATATTTTTTAGTTGTTTTATTGTAAAAACGATTTGCACCTGCATCAATTCCAATAACAAAAACATCGTTCAGATTTGATTCTTTAAGAGCCTCTACTATAAAATCAAAAGGTTCAAAGATCGAATTAAATTGGGCTGATATTGCACCTTTTTCACTAATCGTTATTGTTCTACCATCTTTTTCGATAAGATTTTTTAAAGTTTTTGAAACTATTATTGCCTGTTCAAATGAACTCTTAAAATTTTGAGCACCTACGGGAACTAGTAAGATTTCTCTAAAAGGAAAAGAACGCTGTTCACTTAAACAAACCCCTCCATCTACAATACTTATAAAAGGAAAAGGCAAGATAACCGTTTCTGCATTAAATAATTCTGCTACTAATTCAAAAACTTCACATTCGTTGATTAATGCCTGCGCTTTGCATATAGCAATGCTAACTGCTAGCAATGCGCTTTTATCAATTTTTTTTTTATCTTTATCAGTGTTGTTTCTATTAAAATCTAATAAAATTGCATCCATTAAAGCTGTATCAGGTTCTCTACCAATAATTATTGGAGCTATCGAAGATTCAATTACTTGAATTGAATTTTCGATAATGGCATTTTTCCCATTAAATGAATTTATGTATTCAAGAGAATCATCATACAAAAAAAACGGAGCTGAGGCTTCAACAGTAGTTCCATCTTCTAATGAAATTAAACACGATAACGTAGGACACCCTCTAGAATCAAAAATTTCTTTTGCTCTAACTCTGGAAATATTCACTCACTCTCCCTTTCTTTTTATTACTCTTTTTTAGCTTTTTCCTTTTGCGCAAGCAAGGACAAGCCATATTCACGTAATGCCGAAGGCTCAGCAGCCGTTGGAGCTTGCATCATAGGATCATAACCTCTTTGTGTCTTAGGAAATGCAATAACTTCTCTGATTGAATTTACCTTAGCAAGAATCATAATAAATCTATCAATACCCAAAGCTATGCCGCCAAGAGGAGGAAACCCATACTCAAGAGCTTCAAGTAAAAATCCAAACTTCTTTTGCATATCTTCTTCTTTAAGGCCAAGCAACTCAAAAACCTTTGCTTGTAATTCTTTATTGTAAATACGTATAGATCCTCCACCAAGCTCCATACCATTACAAACTAAATCATATGCCTGAGCTGTCATTTGATCAGGAGTTTGTTGTTCCCACCCATGAGCTGGAGCAGTGAATGGATGATGTACAGAATTCCATTTACCTGTTTCTTCGTCCAATTCAAACAATGGAAAATCAACAACCCAGCATAAATGCAAAATGTCTTGATTAATAAGCCCTAATTCTTTTCCTAAGCCCAGTCTTAAGCGACCAAGAATTTCCCAAGTCGATTTATATTGACCAGCTACAAAGAAAAGAGTATCTCCATATTCAAGTTCTTTAAAAACTGTTTTACATTTTTCATAAAAATCATTTGGTAGAAAATTAGAAACAGGAGACTCGATAGAACCATCCAAAGCAAACTTAACATACAAGAGCCCTTTTGAGCCAAACTCTTGTGCTTTTGTAACCCACGAATCAAGTTGAGATCGAGTAAATGTTGACTTAGCAACATGTAATGCCCCTACTTTTCCACCCTTATCTAGAACATTTTGCAAAAATTTTAATTCTGTTTTTTCAAAAAGTTCTGATGCATCGTAAATTTGCATACCAAATCTAAGATCAGGTTTATCACTTCCATATGCATGAAAAGCCTGTTTATAAGTAATAACAGGAAGAGGTAACTTAATTTCTATATTAAAAATTTTTTTAAATAAATAGACAAGCATTTGGTCAATAACACTACGAATATCATTTGCATCAATAAAAGACATTTCAATATCAAGTTGAGTAAACTCTGGTTGTCTGTCAGCGCGCAAATCCTCATCTCTAAAACAACGAGCAACTTGAAAATATCTTTCTATTCCACCTGCCATTAACAACTGTTTGTACAATTGAGGAGATTGGGGAAGAGAATAAACAGAACCATGATGAATTCTGCTTGGAACCAAAAATTCACGCGCACCTTCTGGTGTATTTTTAGTCAAAATAGGAGTTTCAATTTCAAAAAATCCACGTTGTATAAAAAACTCACGCATAGTAAAAAGAACAATACTACGTAACGCTAAACGTTGTTGCATTTCTGGCCTACGAAGATCTAAATAACGATAACGAAGTCGCAACTCTTCATCAATTTTATCACCATCATCAAGCGCAAATGGTAATTGTTTTGAACTATTAAGAATAATCATAGAAGAAGCTTGTAATTCAAATGCACCTGTTGACATTTTATCATTGACTGTTTCTTCTGAGCGCTTTACAACTTTACCTGTAACAGAAATTACAAACTCAGATCGCAAGCTTTGAGCCTCTTCGTGTGATTCTTTTGAATAATCTGGATTAAAAACAATTTGCATAATTCCAGTTCTGTCACGCAAATCAACAAAAATTAAACCGCCGTGATCTCTTCTTTTTGAAACCCAGCCATTAAGAATAATTTCTTGATTAAGGTTTTTTTCTCCAACCAAACCGCACTCTACTGTACGCTTCCAAGCTTGTATTGCCATTTTTTCCCTTGTTACTGATAAATCACTGCAACGTTTTTATACCAAACATTGGTTATTGCTATTTAAACAATATAAACAATTAATTATTTTAACATAACTAATCATGATTATAAAGTTGGATATTTCTTAAAAATAGATGTCATTAGATTATCTTCGGTTCAAAATTAAAATTTTAATTATATCTTTTAATTAAAAAATATAAGTCAAGCCAGTTGCAAAACTGTACGCAGTATCACTCCATAAAAGAGGGAAATAATCTGGCAAGTCTGTAGGGTCTACAGAATCTAATTGTTTTCTTTGCGCAAGCGTAAATGGTTGACCATGAACATCAACATAATGAGAACCTGGTTGAAATATAGCCATCATAAAATCAACAACAACATTGTCACTTAAGTTTGTTTTAGTTATTAAATTAAATTCTGTCCCTAAAAACTTACTTGCTTTTTGATTTGTTGTAAGTTTTGTTAATAAATCAAATTTGTTTCCAGGAGCCTGCTCCCAATACACAAGTAAATTTGGATTTAAAGCAGTTTTAGAACGAGATTCCTTGCTTGCATAATTTAAACTAACACCTGTAAAAACTAAATTACTAAAAGTATCAACAATTGTTGAAAACAAATTACCAGTTGGCGGTGTAGAAAGTGGTCTGACTAGTTTCTTACTTCCTCCCATTACAAAAACACTTTTTACTAACTTACCAGCATAAAGTTCCTGCAAGCTCACAAATCCTTTATAATCACCATCAACTTTAGAAGCTAAAGGATCTAATAAATTTGCATTAGGATTCATATCGCCACTAGCAATACCAGCAGTAAAAGCAAGCTTCAAGTCTCTTTTATACGCCCAGTATCCAATATCACTTACAAACATATATCCTTTATAGATATTAGTATAAGGAGCTCTAAATCTAAGCAAACTGTTGTAATAAGTTGTTCCTGGAATTTGAGTACCATTAAAATCTATTGATCTAGGCACACTATTTACAGCCTTTCTTGTTGCAGTGTCCAAAGCATTATAAACAAGCTTTTCTCCTGGACCAACAGGGTAAATAGCTGGATTAACAGTATATACATCAGAGAATGTATATGTCGTAACTCCATTAACATTTAATCTTTGAATAACGTTACGATCCAAACCTCTAACGTCTTGAACTCCAAAATTCATAGCACCATCAAAACCACCTTCCCAGTCATTGTAAACAGCTTCCATAGCCATCCCAACACTTGTTAACTTACTTTTAGCATCTGCATAAACTTCTATCGTCTGCTCAGGAGCGCTATTATGAACAACATAAGGTTCAAATTTTAATTTTGAAGAATGGGTTGAAACAGGAACAATATTCAAACGAACAGCGCCTATTAAATTTACCTTACCAAAGCCACGTGAAGAGTCTGGAGGCCTGTCAAAAAACTGAGCTTGCGTCTTCATTAAGTTATCAGATATACCTGTACTATTATTTTGTAAAATCGCAGCATACAAATCATAAGAAAAATCAAAGTTTTTAAAAAAACCACCAGTAAATTTTACACCATATGCATATTGATCAACTGTTCCATCTGTATAAAAACCTAATGTGCCAGGATTAACAGCATAAGCATCTCCTAATGCAATACCTCTACCTAATTGAAAAGGAAAAGAACCGATAGTCAAACTATGAAAAGGAGCGTTCATTCCAAGAGCTTCTGTTAAGTCAACCTGAAACCATGCCTCTCTTAACCAAGTAAGCGGTAAATTAACAGTATGCTGATGAGCTTCATCAAGAGGTTGTAAATATCCTCCATCATCTTTTAACTGAACAAAAGAAGTTTTGCTTGTTTTATTATTACCCCAAACAGCCTTCATACGTAAATCAAGAACTGCTTGCACAACGGGATTGCTGACATTAAAAAAACCGTCAAAACTTATTCTATTTGCAAAACCTTTATCTGCACTTACAGAATTATTAAGTAAAGACGAAAAAATATCAAAATTTGTCCCCGTCGCAATCTTTCCTTTAAACTCAAGACTTTCGTTCAGATCTTTATTTGAAAGCTGAAACTTTGCATCAGAGTAAAAAAATCCAAATAAGACAGATGCTAATAAAAAAAACTTTTGAAATTTTCTAAGCATTATAAAAATCCCTCTAAATTATTGCTTTTAATTCTTAGAAAAGGCCACAAAGCCTCTGTAGAATTGATTATTAAGAACTAAATTATCGGATAGTGTAATAAAGAGAGGCTATTTGTCAATTTCTATAAAATAACTACTTATAGAAAAGCTTATTGAGTATAGTGAAAAATAAAAAAATTATTTTCTTACTAAAGGATTAATATGAAAAAAGAAAAGGATAAAATTTTACTAGGAGTCCATATGACAACTGAAGGGGGACTTCATAATGCAATTATTAAAGGAAATGACATTGATTGTACGACCATTCAAATTTTTACAAAAAACAATAGGCAATGGAAATCAAAAGAATTATCTAGTGAAGAAATAAATCAATTTCATATAAATCAAAAAAAGTATGAAGTTCTTGTAGTTTCACATTGCTCATATCTTATAAATTTAGCATCTCCAAATACTTCTGTAAGAGAACGGTCTTTTCTAGCTTTAAAAGAAGAAGTGCTTAGATGTAATGAATTATCAATACCGTATGCAATACTACACCCTGGGTCAAAATTAGAAGGAAAAGAAGAGGAAGCATTACAATGGATAGCTGAAGGTATTGATAAAGCTCTAGAATCAAGCAACAAAAAAACATCCATCTTGCTTGAAACCATGGCAGGACAGGGAAGTTCTGTAGGTAGTACATTGGAACAACTTGCAAAGATACTTTCTTTTTCGAAGAATAAAGATTGTATTGGTATATGCGTAGACACTTGTCATCTATTTGCAAGCGGATATAAATTCTCTAATAAAAATGATTATATTGAATTTTGGAAAAATTTTGACCAAATAATAGGGCTACAAAATTTAAAATGCATACACCTGAACGATTCAAAAAGAGAATGTGGCTCAAAAGTCGACCGGCATGAAGAAATTGGAAAGGGGGAAATAGGACTAGAAGCATTTGAACTTGTTATGAATGATTCTAAATTTAAAGACATTCCTAAAATTCTCGAGACTCCAAAAGCGACTATGGAAAGCGATATCAACAACTTAAAATTGTTAAAAAGCTTATTATTAAAAAAATAAAACGAAAGAGAAGAGAATAGAGCTAAGAAAGAATCATAATAAAAATCTCTTCTCCCCCATTTTATACGCAGTGCTTTATCAATCACTCTATCTACAAAAAGAGTCTTTAAAGCACTTAGAGAATCTCACTTTTTCACTCAAAAACAACCTTGATTTGTTTTTTGCAAAAAGCAACGTCGCTCAAAACAAAAAACATTCAAAACTCAATTTAAACAAAAAAAAGCAACAAATATCACTTTTTAAATGATGCGTTTATATTGATAAATCATAAAAAGCGAAAAAAGCAACAAAACGAAGAGGGAGCATGTTGTTGCAAATAAAGAAATTTTGCAATAAAAAAACATTTGCGCAACAAAGCCTAAACATAATGATAAAAAAATAAAAAAATAAAGTATCTTTTTATCATCCCATCCTTTATTTCGTAAATAACACACGCTATGATCCTGGCTCCCTAAATAAAAGGGCTTATTTTTATAGGTTCTTATTATTATTAATAAGAACGTTTCCATTAATGGGATTCCTAAAATAATAATACCTGTAAAAAATCCTTCATCATTAAAATTATTTAAAGTGACAAAATAAAATGGTAATAAGCTTAAAATACCCCCAAGCATTAACGAACCTGCATCTCCAAGATATATTTTTGCTTGAGGCTTATTGTACCAAAGAAAACCAAGCAAACTGCCAATAAGAATGCTTAACCAAATCATTATGTGATTATTATTTAAATAATATGCCAAACAAAAAAATGAAATACATCCAAAAAGGCTAATTGACCCTGCCAAGCCATCCATAATATCAACAAGATTTAAAGCATTAATAGCAGTTAAAAACCAGAAAATAGTTATCGCATAAGAAAAATAATCTGATAAAAAAGATATCTTTAAAGCATTACCCCCTATTAAAAATAAAATGCTAACCAAGATTTGCCAAAACAATTTATGTAATGGCTTTGTAACATATATATCGTCATAAAGCCCAATAAGCATCAAAATAGTTATGCCAATAAAATTAAATAAAAAATGAAAAGAGTTAAAAAGATTTGCAATAAAAGAGACCGCTAATAAAGAGAAGAAAATAGAAACACCCCCAAAATAAGGTGTTGTTTTTTTATGAACTTTTACCTTCCCATCAGGAATATCAACAACTTTTAAAAAAAAAGCAGCTTTACAAAATAATGGAATTGTCACTAACGTAAGTAAAAAAGAAATTAGCCCATATAAAAGCACTTGATACATCATAACTACTCTTTTTTTATAATAATAAAGCCAAGAAACTCTTGGCTTTATTATTATTTTAATATTTTTATAACTTATACTTTTAAGTAACACTCAACAATATCATCAACTTGCCAATCAACAAAACCATCTACTATAAAAGCACACTCAAAACCTGTATGAACTTCTTTTACAGTCTTTTTATCTCTTTGCAAGCTCTTTACTTTTCCTTCGCCAACTTGCTTTCTGCCTCGCTTGATAATAACATTACCGTTTTCAGAAAAACGCCCTTCTCGAATATAACATCCAGCTATAACTCCAAGCTTTTTAATGTCAAAAACCTTAAGAACAGTTGCTTCGCCAATTTTAACTTCTTTTTTCTCTATAATTTTTGCTTTTTGAGAACGAACTTCTAAGTCTTCAAATAACTTATAAATAATATCGAAAGACAAAATAGTTACTTTGCTTGTTCTAGCAAATTGCTGAGCTGCTGTTTCAATTTTTGTGTGAAAGCCAATAACCATTGCATTAGAGGTTTCAGCCAAAATAACATCATTTTCTGTAACATTACCAACAGCTGAATGTACTATAAAGTATGAAATATCCGCTGTTTTTGAAATCTTTTCAATACCATCAAGAACCGCCTCTAATGAAGAATTAGTATCGGCTTTTATAATAACAGGTAATGTTTCTTTATCTAAAACAGATGTTGTGCGTAAATTTAGAGTTCTATTTTTAACTCCACGTTCTTTCCGATATTCTTCTTCTGAAACAACCCTTAGTAACTCTCCTATTGAAGGAAAATCTTCAAATCCAGAAATTACAACTGGGATAGAGGCTCCAATTTCTTTATGCTGAACTCCATAACAATCAACAATCGAAGAAACCTTGCCCCAAACCTTGCCCGCATTAAAAAAATCTCCAACTTTAAGAATCCCTTGTCGACATAATACTGTCGCAACAGGACCCCTTCCTCGCTCAACCTTTGATTCCAAAATATAACCTTGAGCTGGAGTATTTTTTACAGTTTTAAGCTCTAACATTTCAGCCTGTAAAAGAATCATTTCTAATAAAGAGTCTACGCCTTGGCCTGTTTTTGCAGAGATAGGAGAACAAACAACTTCTCCTCCCCACTCTTCGGTGATAATACCATACTGAGAAAGCTGTCTTTTAATAATATCAACACGAGAAATATCTGCTTTATCAATTTTATTAATAGCAACAACAACCGGCAATTTCATTGCCTGAATAGCTTTAATCGACTCTACCGTTTGAGGCATAACACCATCATCTGCTGCAACAACCAAAACTGCAACATCTGCAACTGACGCTCCCCGCTGTCTAATCTTAGAAAATGCTTCATGGCCAGGAGTATCAAGAAAAACAAGATTACCTTGAGGTGTATGAGCCTCATAAGCACCCAGATGTTGAGTTATTCCACCTTTTTCTTTTGCTGCAACACGCGTCTTTCTGATATAATCAAGCAAACTTGTTTTACCATGATCAACATGACCCATAATAACAACTACAGGTAATCTAGAAACTCCACCACTCGATGGAACAGACAAAGACAGATTATTAAACGCATCATTCGTTGCTTTTTTTAAAAGAGGTTTTACAAGCTCTACTTCATATATTTTTGCAAGTTTTTCTAATTGCTCAATTGAAAGCAAATGGTTCTTTGTACAAACCTGCCCATCTTTTAAAAGAGTTATAATAATATCACTTACAGGTTTATTAATTTTTTGACAAAAATCAGCAATAATAATGGGCTCTAAAGCTAAAGGCTTTACCTCAAAAACTTCTTCTTGTTTAATATTTTTTTTAGAATCTAATTTTTTATATTGATTTTTTTTTGAACTATCAAAACCAACATGTTTTTTACTTTGAACGATAGGATTCGTTGATTTTTTTTGAGAACTAGAAACAGTTTTTTTCACGCTTTTTTCTTTTTGTAGAATTAGGTTATTTATCGGAGCACTAATATCATTTGTTTTTACTTCAACGCGAGTACTTTCTTTATTTTTCCCTTCAGTTTCAGAAGAAAAATGCTTTTGCAAAATACTAATCATACTTTCAGAGATAACTGATGCATGACTTTTTAAGTCTATACCTTCTTTTTTCAAAAAATCTAAGACTTGCTTACTACTTAAATTATACTTTTTTGCAAACTCGTGTACTCGCATTTGACCTACTTCATTTTTTATACTTTTTATTAAAATTCTTCACTCAATTTTTCATCAAGATCGCCATAATCGCTCTGCATAAGCTCAATGTGGACGCCTGATAACTCTGATGCTAAAGTTATGTTTTGTCCCATTTTTCCTATAGCTAAAGACCTTTGATCATCATCTAAGAAAATTTTAGCAGACAGATTGTCATCTGAAAGCTCTACTCTATTAATCTCTGCAGGCTTTAAAGAATTTTTAATTAAAAATTCTAAATTATCTGTCCAAGCAATGATATCGACTTTTTCATTACCTAATTCTTTTAAAATAGGTTTAATTCTAACACCACCAACCCCAACACATGTTCCTACAGGATCAATATTTGCGTCATGAGAAACAACAGCTATTTTTGTTTTATATCCAGGAATTCTAACTATTTTCTTTATTTCTACCAATCGTTCAAAAACTTCAGGTATCTCAAGACCAAATAATTTTTCAACAAAGAGAGCAGTTGATCTATCAAGAATAAGTTGATTTTCATTCTTAGGCTGTTCAAGAACTTCTTTAATTAAAACTCGAATAGGATGGCCCAGCGGAAGCCTTTCGCCCGGAACGCTCAAAGATTTTGGTAAGAAAGCAAGATGATCTTGAATCTTAATAGTAGCTCCACCGCGTTCTATTTTATGCACAACCCCTTGTACAATAGAACCTTCTCTGTCTTTAAACGATTTATAAACTGCAAGCGCTTCTATCTGTCTAATTTTTTGAGCAATAATTTGCTTTGCTTTTAGAATTTCAATTCTACCAATTGGTAAAGTGAAAGGAACCCAAAGCTTATCTCCAGCTACAACTGAATCATTAACAGCCTTTGCTTTTCTTAAAGAAATCTCAAATTCGTCATCTTCGACTACAGAAACAACATCTTTTTCGACTTCAATAGAAAGAGAATCTTTCTTTTTGTCAAACGAGACTCTTAAAAAAAGGTTTGGGTAGCGCTTTTCGTATGCAGCTAACATTCCTTCGCATACAATATCGCTTAAAACGTCTTCTTCTAGACCTCTTTCTTCTACAAGCGCTTCTATAACTTCTGAGAGTTTCACTTAAAATTCCTATACATTTGCGGGGTTAGTTTATAATTTTTGAAGATTTTTCTAAACAAAATAATAGCAGATTCAAAAAAAATAAAAAGGGTGGCATTTTTATTTTATTGGTTCTTTAAGAAGATGAAGCATTTTGAAGCCGTATTATTATCTCTCTTAATAATATATTTATATATAATATTAATATAAGTCTTGTCTAAGATGTGGATAACTTTTCAAAAAAAACAAAAAAAGCCTTTATACAAAACACTTTTTCGGCTTTTTTTCTATGTGGATAAGTGGTGGATAAGTGGTGGATAACTTTAAGACAAAGTGTGGATAACTGCAAAAAGCCTTATCAGAAGCGGCTTTTGATTTAAAAAATTCTTAAAAAGTGCTGCTATAGCCCCTTTTATGGTTGTTGAAAAATTTTAAATAAAAACTTATCCACCACTTATCCACCACTTATCCACCACTTATCCACAATTTCTATAAGAAAACTTCTTGCTTTTTTCGCTTATTAAAATTTAAAATTTAAGTTTCTATTTGAGTTTTGAAAGGTCGAATGATTTTTTTATATCATTTAAAAGAGATAGGTATTTATTGGGGCATCTTAAAATGTACGCTGGATGATATGCAATAAAAACAGTTGCGTTAAGATAAGCTAAAGAAGTTTCTTTAAGCCCTTTCATAGGTGTTTTTTTTGATATAAAAAAACGAGCAGCTGATGAGCCTAAAGCGCAAATTACTTTTGGATTTATAATTTCAATTTCTTTAATAAGTAAATGCTCTGTGCATATTAAGCTTTCAAGTGCTGATGGGGTTCTATTTGCTGGAGGTCTGCATTTTACAATGTTGGTTATATAAAAATCTTCTTCGCAAATAAAAAGTTCTTTGAATATTTTTGCAAGAAGTTTGCCAGATCTTCCCACAAAAGGTCTTCCTTCAAGGTCTTCTTCTTTGCCAGGGCCTTCTCCTATTAACATAAGTTTGGCATTAGGATTGCCTCTTCCTTGAACTATTTGAGTTCTTTCTTTTGATAAAGGGCATAATCTGCAATTTTGGTAAGGAGCGTATAATTCGTCAATAAGTTTTTGTTTTATGTCTTGCTGTAAAAGCATTATTATCCTATAAATTTGATTAATTCAGAATAATAATGCTTTTATCTTTTTACAATTTTTTTAAAGCATTGCTTTGATTAATTTTATCCAAGAATAAGTTTGTGCAAAGGGAGTTTTAAAATAGGATGAATTAATTCCCTTTATTGGAAAGTAAATTGATAAACCATGAGCTTTAGGCAAATTTCTTCCCGATTCATTTGCAAATATAATGGATTTAACTAAGTCACGTGTCTCAATTAATGACTCTTTAAGGTCTTTTTTTAGAAAAATTTTATCTTGATCAATAATCATATATTCAGTTGATTCTATTAAGTTGTTTAAAAAGTCGCATAAATCTATATAAGTAGGTTCTGAGAAACAAGTACACATTCTCCTGTTTTTGCTTATTTGGATTAATCGATGCACAGAGTTGTTGCGTTGGCATTGCAAAGCTTCTAAAAGCAACAAGACTGTTTTTTCCAAAGAAGATTCTACTTGGTCTAAATCTTTTAAATTAACCGCTGATAGCGTATAGTCATTACTTATATTTTTGTAATGGTTGCTATATTCTGCAACAATGTGTTCAGCAAAATCAGAAGGATCTAGAGGTTTTGTTAAGAATGGTTCAAATATTTTATGATATGGAAATCCAGCTCCTAATTCTAATTCTTGAGATCCGACCATGATATTTGAAAATGGAGAAAGAATGTTTCCTATTTCTATCATTCCCATTAAACATGCATCAAATGCTATAATATCAAATTTTACTCCAGTAGTTTCTTGTTGAACTTTTGTTAACGCTTGAATTAATTTTTGATTAGTTAAGTAAGTTCCAAAGGTGTCAGAAAAGCATATACCGCGTTCTTTTTTTTCTTCTTCTCGTTGTTTTGCGTATTCAAGAAAATCTATTTGGCGGTTAATTTCAAGCATATTAGTATCTGGGTTAAAGTTAAAAACTTCGGATGCATTGGATGTTTTGCCGCCAATACTATCAAGAATTCCTATCCCATGATTCCACAAAACTAATATGTAATGATCTGCAGGATATTTTTCTATTGCCCAGATACAACTATCAGATAATGTTTCAGCGCTTCCAAAATCTAATTTTTTTTCTGATAAAATATCTTTTTTATTAACTTGTATAAGGTTGTTTTTTTCTACATAAAAGCGTTTTGTCTTTTGATAGGGTCCTTGTCCATCCATTTGTACTAAGATGTTTATAAATGGTGATGATCCAATCTTTTTCATGTCATCAAGATTTTTTTTTGCAAAATAATCTAAGTCGTTGTCATTTGCCATATAAATTAAACAAGTCGTATGTTTTTTACTTTGCTCTTTTTTTTCTAAAAATTCTGTGTTGTTAGCTGGTTTAGTATTAAGAGAAGAATGTTTTATTTTTCTTTCAGTAATATTTAAAGAATTTGTGTCTATGTCATCTGTAAAACAAATAACTGAAGTGCTTACTAGAAAGAGATGTATAAGTATTTTTTTTATCATGACAGACCCTTTTTTTTGAAGTTTTATAAGTTCAAAACATTATCAATTATTAGATTTTTGATGCAATGTTTTTTCTAAAAGATTGCTCTGATATTTTATTTCGTCAATCCATAAAAGAAGGAAAGAAAGCAAGAAACTAAGCTGAAAGTCTAACCCAAATAGATATAATGGGTTATAGAGTAGTAATAATAAACATGTAATAATAAGTATATGTAGAGCTTTTACTTTGTATTCAAAAAAAAGCGCTAATTTATAAAAAAAATACATTATTATTGCACGTAAAAAAGAAACACTGGTCCATGAAAATAGTGCGTAAATAATTGTAATAATAAGAATAAAAATATGTTTATACAAAAATGGAAATGGCAAGAAGTTTAAAATAAAATTCCATATAAAAATAAAAATAATTAAGTGCAATCCGGATCGTGCTAGATGATGTGAAATGCCCCATATTTTAAAATTGTTTTTGTAGAGATCAAGTTTCTTTGCAACAGAATTTTTATTTCCCATAAAGATTGAAGAAAACAAAGAAAATGTTGCGTTGTCCATTTTTTTAAATAGTCTAATTTGCAACAATTCGCGTTGCCAAAAAATCCAATTCCTCCAAGATCTTTCAGGACGATTAAGTATTTTAAAATTAAGTTTTTTACAAAAAACAGAAGCAGCAACCCCCTCTTTTTGTAAATAAAAAAGTTGTTCATCTTTTGATTCTTTAATATCAACAGGTCCGCAAATAATTTTGTCATCAACCCAATAATTGCTTTTTTCTTGACCATAGATGTAAATAGAAAAATTTGCTTTAAATTTTATATTTTTATAATAAAAATTTTCTATTAAAAGTAGTGTTTTGTAGCGTGAAATATTGTTGCTTGAAAATGACTTTTCAAGCACAATTCCTTCAAGGAAAACCTCTTTTAAATTTTCAAAAGGTAGTATAGGCCTTGTTACTTGCTGGTATCGTATTAATGCGATAGAAAAAATAAAAAAATTAAAGAAAATGAGCGCGTGTTTTTTTTGATATAAAAGATACGCTGTTATTAAAAATATTATAAAAATAAGCTCGTATTTTGTGTATTTACAAAATAAAAGGCCGACGATAAAACTTATTGTCACTATAAAAAGTGCCGCTATCGTTTGATTTAATTTCAATATGATTCTTTTTTATATAATTTTCAATTATGATATAAAATAATTTTTAATAATATATTTATTTGAAGAAATGTACACATAATATTCTTTATAAGAATTTTTTTATAAAGTTTTTCTAAGATTGAAAAGTAGTTTTTAAGCTTTAAATTTATAAAAACAAATGATACAAAGGCCTAAATTCCTCTTAATGCTTGTTGATTAAGTATAGGGTGAAATTAATGAGAGAATAGGTTGTTGGGATTAACCTGATTTTTTATAGAGAATATTTTTTCGAGTTCTTTTGAGCAAGAGAATTGGCTGTATTCTTTTTTATTTTCTATATCTTGATACAACTCCTGGCGATAAAATTTTTTTTGCAAAAGTTTTGACTCTTTTTCTAAATACGTATCCCATAAATCTGTTATTTTTTTTTCTAAAAGAATAACCAATTCGTGATTCATGTAATATTCGTTGTTTGTTATAAAATCTTTATAACAAGTTTCATTTTTAAGTTGTTCTTTTAGTTCATTAAGTTGATTGGTAAATTCATGTAATAATAATTCAATTTTATTAATTATTGATCGAATGCTAAAAAAACTATCTGACGCTTCTAGTAAATAAATTCTCTGCTCTAAAAGAAGGGCTAAGAGAGACTCTTTTTTTTGTTGTTTTATGCTTGGAAAGAGAATGTCTATTCTTTGTAAAAGTTTTGGTTGCATTAGTGCTGTATTATATTTTTTTAAATCTTCTAATAATTCAATACATGATTGTATGTATTCGATGTTTTTGTAAGTTAAAGATTTTTGAATTTCTTCTTTTAGCTCTATTTGTTTTTTTAAAATAGACTCTAACAATTCATTTTTTGAAATTTGACATAAAACATCGTCAATTTCTTTTTTAAGTTTTTCTATTTTTTTATCAAATTTTTTAAAATAGTTATTTGACTTGTAAGACGTTTCTTTATTTAAAAATAGGCTCTGAGTACTAGGAAAAAAAATAAATAATATAGAGATTATTTGATAATTATAACGTGATTTTTTTTTCATTATTTTCTCAATTAAGATTGATTGATAAATAAACATAAACTGTGTATTTTTGTACTATATTTTTTAAATTGTAAAGAGGTTCAAATAATCATGCCACAAATTTTTTCTAAAATTCTTTTAAATGGTCTCACAATCTTAGTTCGACCGGTTTATGATGTTCCAACTGTTGCGGTGCAGCTTTGGTATCATGTTGGCTCAAAAGATGAACAAAGTGGCCAAAAAGGACTTGCTCATTTGATTGAGCATATGATTTTTAAAGGAACACACAAAATGCTTTCAGAGACTGATATAGCGGCAGTTTCTGACAAATTATCAGGTTCTATTAACGCTTTTACTTCGCATGATGCAACTGCTTATGTATTTGATTTTCCCTCACAACATTGGGATGAATCTCTTATCATACTTGCAGACTGTATGCGGAACGCTCGATTTGATGAACAAATGCTGAATTCTGAATTAAAAGCAGTTATACAAGAATTAAAAATGTATAAAGATGATCATGTTCATGATCTGGTTGAAAAAATGATTCAATCTATGTTCTCTGATCATCCATATCATTATCCAATTATTGGATTCAAACAAGATTTATGGTCTGTCGATAGAGATGTTTTATATAATTTTTATAAAAAACATTACGTTCCTAATAATGCAACATTAGTTGTTGTTGGAGATGTAGATCCAGAAGAAGTTTTTGCAAAAGCAGAAAAATTATTTGGTAAAATACCAGCAGATGATACTTATCAAAAAGAAGAGTTTTACCATGCTGCAGATCTCTCTTCTGTAAATGTTGTTATACACAGAGATATTCAGCAACCAATAGGGATTGTAAGTATGGTTTTGCCTGGTGATAGGGTAAAGCAACGATACACTCTTGATGTTCTTACAACAATTATAGGGCGTGGAAGAAGTTCAAGATTGTATAGAAAATTAGTAGATGAGATGCAAATTGCAGCTGACGTTGCTTTTTTTGTTCATCGATTTGAAGATGCATCAGTTGGTTTTATTTATTTTCAACCACTTAAACCAGAAGATATGAATCAAATTATTGATTTAATCAAAAAAGAACTCGAAGACCTTGCAACAACTGGACCTACAAAAAAAGAACTTGAAAGAGCAATGCGATCGACTCGTGTAAAAATTGTTTCAGCGCTTGAAAGTAATCATGGACAAGCATCTGCAATTGGAGATGCTTTTGTAAAAACTGGTGATGCGGATTTTGCTTTTAATTATGCAAATTTAACTGAAGAAGAATTAGAAGAAAATGTAAAATGCATAGCTCAACGCTATTTTACACAATCAATGCTTCATACTGGTAAGGTTTTGCCTTTGTCTGAGAATGACAAAAAATTATGGAAAGAATTACAGGAAATTTCTGATGAAGAAGACGCAAAAATTCTTGATGGTAGGGAGCGTACATTACCACTTGAAAAAGAACGTTATGCATTAGAAATTAAACCAAAAAATCCAAAAGAATTTCATTTTTTTAAACCAAATAAATATACGTTAAAAAATGGTATAAAAGTTTTTGAATGTAACACTAAAAAAGTTCCTAAAATAGATATTGTTCTTTCTTTAAAAACAAAAAAATATTTTGATCCAGAAGACAAGCAAGGTCTTTATAGTTTTGTATGTTCAATGATGGTTGAAGGAACAAAAAGATATCCAGGACATTTATTTGCAGAAGTTATGGAAGAGTATGGCATTACCTTTCAAATGGAACCAGGCTTTCTGGTTATGAGTATGTTGAAAGAAGATTTTCATAAAGGGCTTGAATTGTTGAGCGAAATTTTACAGCAAGCAACATTTGATGAAGAAGCTGTCGAAAAAGTTCGTGAGCATATGGTTTCAGATTTAACGATGTTTTGGGAATCTCCGTCAGATTTTGCGGGTCTTTTATTGAGAGAGAAAATTTATGAAGGGCATCCGTATAGTAAGAACACAGAAGGTACTTTTGATGGAATTTCAAATATAACTCAAAAGGATTTAATTGATTTTTATCACAATCACATTGTTCCAGAGAGTGCTCGTTTAAGTATAGTGGGCGATCTTGATGGGTATGATGTTAAAAAAGATTTAATTAATTATTTAGGTAAATGGTCTGGAAATATAGATCATGAAATTCCATGCATAGCACTTAAAGAACTAAAGCCAGAGACTTTAACTCGAGTTATAAATAGAGATCAGGTCGTTCTTTTGTTTGGTGCTCATTCTATTAAAAGAACAGATCCTGATTTTGATGCTTTACTTTTATTTGATCAAATATTTGGAGCTGGCGGTTCTATGAATTCAAAATTATTTTCATTACGTGAAGAAACTGGCTTGTTCTATACCATTTATGGATCTTTAATTGCGGGTGCAGATGAAGAGCCTGGTATGGTTGTTATTAAAACAATTGTCTCTTTAGATAAATTAGAGGCGGCAAAAAAAGCTATTTTAGGAGCTATTGATAACGCTGTTGATAGTTTAACTCAAGATGAACTTAATCAGGCAAAACAGATTTTAATTAATTCGCGTGTTGATAATTTTTCTACAAATCGCAGTATGGCAGCAACATTTATAGCAATAGATAGATATAATCTAGGAGATGATTATTTTGATAAGCGAGTGGAAACGCTTGAAAAAATAACACTTGATCAAGTCAAAAAAGCTGCTCATAAAATTCTTAACAAAAATCGCATGACTACCTTGCAAATAGGAAGATTATAAAGAACACAATTTATGATAAGAACAGATGATCCGCTTTATGATTTTCATATATGGTTTCAAGAAAAAAAAGAGTCCCATTCAATTGATTGGGACTCTGCTTTAGAAAAGTTTAATGAAGCTTTATGGATATTTTATAAAAAAAATAAACGTGTTTTTTTGTGGAGGGATGTTCAAGATCCTTACGTTGTAGTTGTTTCAGAAATTATGCTTCAACAAACTCAAACTCAGCGAGTTGCTTTAAAAATTCCTAATTTTTTAGAAAAGTTTCCAACATTTAGTTCTTTGGCTGAAGCAAGTACACAAGACTTACTTCAGCAGTGGGTTGGTTTAGGCTATAATAGACGGGCGTTTTCCTTGCAAAATATAGCTCAAAAAATAGTTTCAGACTATCATGGCGTCTTACCAAATAACCCTTCTGTATTAGAAACATTTAAAGGAATAGGTCCTGCAACGGCAGCCTCTATTACAGTTTTTGCTTATAATAAACCGGTTGTTTTTATAGAAACCAATATTCGAGCTGTTTTTTTACATACTTTTTTTCATATGAAAGAAAATGTTTCTGATAAAATCTTATTACCTCTTATAGAGGCGACGCTTGATAAAACTAATGCTCGTCAATGGTATTATGCGTTGATGGATTATGGAGTTTGCATAAAAAAGCTATATCCAAATCCAAGCAGAAAGAGTAAACATTACAATAAACAATCACGGTTTGAAGGCTCTGATAGACAAGTTCGCGGTGCTATTATAAAACTACTTTCGGTAAAAAGTGAATTTTTAGAAAGCGAAATACATGAAATGTTTCCTGATAAAAAAGAAAAAATGAGGTTTATCTTAGATCAACTTTGCATTGAAAAAATGATATGCAAAAAAGGTTTGAAATATCAATTGCCATAAGCAGTCTTAAAATTAACTTGTTGTTTATATTTCATATACTATTATATGGTCCATTATTACCATGATACAAATAACAGGTTTTTATGAAGAAAATTTATTTAAGCATTCTTTTTTTATATAACATTCAAATTAACTCATCAAGTTTACCAATAACAAACCCTACGACTTCTTTTTTAGAAAAAGTAGTTGTAGGTGCGCGTATTACAGGATATGCAACAGCTGGATTTTGTGCAGGAGCTGGCATTCCAAGTCTTGTCATTGCTCTAAAATGCATTAAAGAGTCTATAAATGGGCATATTCAATTTCCCACAATAAATCCTGACGTAGTAGTAGGATGTGGAGTTATTGGGGCTTTAGTTGGTGGTGTATTTAAGTACAAAAAAATTGAGACTTCTGTTAGAAAATTAGACCGTTTTACTGGAGTCTTATTGCTTAGCTTTTTGAAGACTCAAAATCAAGTATTAATGGGACAAATATTATCGTTATCAGATGAAATATGCAAGAGAGAATCAGAAGCTATAGTAGAAGAAAACAAATCTTTAATTACTCTCTTGAGTAACCAGAAGGGGTTTAATTTGTCGTAAATACAGGTTCATTTATTAGATTGAATTATTTAAAAAAAGCCTGATTTGATCAGGCTTTAATATTCATGATTAATAATCTATCTGTTATGAAAGTAGATGCTTTTTAAGAAGTTCGTTAATAATTTGAGGATTTCCTTTCCCTTTTGTTTTTTGCATTGCTTGTCCTACAAAAAATCCAAATAGCCGATCTTTGCCTGATTTATAATCTGCTACTACAGTTGGATGTGCTGCTATAATTTCTTTAACTATTGCTTCAAGTTCAGAAGAATCGCCAATTTGCTCAAGACCTTTCTCTTTTACAATTTCGGCAGGATTTTTTCCTGTTTGTGCTATCTCTTCAAAAATTTCTTGAGCTGCACGAGTGTTGATAGTTCCTGTTGCAACTAAATTTATTAAAGCGCCTAAACGCTCTGGTGTAACTTTACAATCGGCAAATGATTCTTTTGACTCTTTAAGATACGCCATAAGATCTCTTAAAACCCAATTTATAAGTTGTTTTTCTTTGGTGTAGGTTGCTGCAGATTCAAAATAATTACAGAGTTCAATATCATCAAGCAAAATTCCTGCTTCATAAGCACTTATCCCATACTCTTCTTGAAGTCGCATAAGTTTTTGATCTGGCAATTCTGGTAGATTTGCTTTAATTTTTTCTATTTGTTCTTGTGTAATATGCATAACTGGTAAATCTGGTTCTGGAAAATATCTATAATCGGCAGCTTCTTCTTTAGAGCGCATAGCAACCGAAATTTTCTTTTTAGGGTCCCAGAGTCTTGTTTGTTGTATAACTTTTTCGCCAGATTCTATCAATTCAATTTGTCGTTGAATTTCATATTCAATAGCATCCCCGATAAATTTAAAAGAATTAATATTTTTTAGTTCACAACGGGTTCCTAATGTGTTGGATGTTTTTTTTCGAACAGAGATATTAGTATCTGCTCTAAAAGAACCTTCTTCCATATTGCCTGTACATATACCTAAAAACTGAACAATAGCTCTAAGTTTTTTAAGATATGCTTTTACTTCTTCTGCAGATTCAATGTCAGGATGACTTACAATTTCAAGAAGTGGTGTTCCTGCTCTGTTAAAATCAACAAAACTTTCTCCAGTCATTTCTGAGTGGGTATTTTTGCCTGCATCTTCTTCTATATGAATTCTAATTAAACGAATGTTTTTTTTAGTTCCATCTTCTTTTTCTATAGTCACAAAACCATTTGAGCAAAAAGGATTTTTGTCTTGTGTTGTTTGATATCCTTTTGGAAGATCAGGATAAAAGTAGTGTTTTCGTGCAAAAATACTATAGGGAGCTATTTCTGAATTAGTTCCCAGCGCTGCTTTTATTGCAGAGGCAAGTACTTCTTGGTTAAGAACAGGAAGGGTACCTGGATGACCTGTGCAAATTTGACAAATGTGAGTGTTTGGAACTTCTGTTTGAGCATTTGAGCAGCTACAAAAAATTTTTGTTTTAGTATTAAGTTGTACGTGAACTTCCATGCCAATATCAATACGGTATTCTGGATAGTTTTCAAGAACAGATCTTTCTGCCATTGTGATGCTCCGTGTTTTAGTTTTAATTTTTCTAAAAAATATTTTATCACAAAAATGTTGTTATTTGTATTGGCATCAAAAATGGTTTTATTAAAGCATAAAGAATCGAATTAGATTTATTTTATTCGGTCTCTATTTTAAAAGTTCCAATTGAAAGGTCTTTGTCTCTATCTATAATGATTTTGCAATGTATGCTTTTTTCTAGTTCCAACAAGGTGTCGTACTCATTTTCAGAAATATAATCAAAGACTTCATGGCTAAGTTTTATAGTAATAGTACCTTTATTTTTTTTACCTGAAAGCTCGTCTTTAAGATGACGAAGAAGTGCAAATGTTTCTGCTTGAACAGAAGGTGTTGCGCCAGTTCCATGGCAACTAGAACAAGGATCTGTTAATTGCTTTGCAAGTGTTATACCAGAACGCTTTCTGGTCATTTGTACTAAGCCAAATTCTGAAATTTTTAAAAGAACTGATTGAAACTTGTCTTCTTCTTTAAGAGTTTTTTCAAAAAATTTAAATAATTTTTGCTTGTTTGAACTGTTAGACATATCGATAAAATCAATAACAATAAGCCCGCCAATATTTCTAACTTTAAGTTGACGTGTAACTTCTTGGGCTGCTTCCATGTTAGTTTTAAAAATAGTTTCTTCTAAATTTGTTTTTCCTATAAATCTACCAGTGTTAACATCTACAACTGTCATTGCTTCTGTAGCTTCAATAACAATAGACCCTCCGGACTTAAGATAGACCTTAGAATGTAGGCAATTTTTGATTTCTTTTTCTAAATCATATTTTTCAAATAAAGGTGTTTTTCCGGTGTAAAGCTTTACTTTTGCTGAATGTTCTGGAGCAATATGTCTTACGAATCTAGAAATTTTTCTCTGAGTTTCTTCGTTGTCGATAATAACTTCTGAGATATTGTCGTCTAAATGATCTCTAACAACTTGAAAAGGAAGTGGTAAATCGGCATAAATTTTTTGACCAACTTCTGCTGTTTTAAAGGCCTTTTGTATGTTATTCCATGTTTCTATTAAAAAGGCTATGTCTTGGCGCATATCGCGCTCATTACATCCTTCAGTAGAAGTTCTAATAATAGCACCCATACCTTCTGGTAATTGGCTGGTTACTAATTCACGTAATCGACTTCTTTCTTCACGACATTCTATTTTTTTTGAAATAGCAATACGAGCAATCGATGGCATGAGCACAATAAATCTACCAGGAAGAGCAAAGCAAGTAGTTAGTTTTGCACCCTTTTCGTTGATGGGCTCTTTACTTACTTGTACTAAAATTGTTTCATTTTCTTTGAATATTTTTGAAATGTCGACTGGTTGATGAGCTTTTTTTCTTGAAGGTTCTTTGTCTGCAGACTCAAAGTCTTCTTCATCAGAGTCTGTTATTTTGCTACCAGCAAGTTCTCTGTCAATTTCTGAAATATGTAAAAAACCTGATTTTTCTTGGCCTATTTCGATAAAAGCAGTTTGAATACCTGGGAGTATTTTGCTTACTTTACCTTTATAAAAGCATCGCTCAATGTTATTATCTGTGTGAGACCAAAAATAAATATTTTGCAGGCCATTTTTGTCTACAATAGCTATACGTGTTTGCCAGGCTTCTTCATTGATGAGTATTTTTTTCATGTTTTTCTCAGTGAATTCTATTTGGATTATAAATTTTTTCTCCCATAATACTAGTATACAAGATAATGTGATTCAAAGATATAGAATTAGCTGATCGCTCAATTAACCTCTTTGCCCTTTAGGCTTGCTAAAATTATAAAATAAGCTTATTTGGGTTATAGTAAAAATAAAAAAAATGTGTTAGTGTACAGCCTATAAGCTTAAATAAATACAAATGTTTTAATGTTAGGAGTTCTTGTGGAAACAGTAAATAAGTTAAAGTTTGGATTACTTCTTTCTTGTGTTGCGGTTTTATTAACTGGATGTTTTGGTAAGAAAAAAAATTCTAAAAAAGTAGACTATGTAAGCTCATCTTCTAAGAAAAAACGTGGTGTTAAAAAATGGGATCCTACGTTAGAAGCATATGTTTTTGAAAATGAAGATAGTGATGATATGCTTGCTTTAAATAACAACAGCAATGGTGAATTTCAAAAAATCTATTATGGTTTTGACAAAACAGAGACAGAAGATAAAGCAGGAGTTGACTATAATACTAAGCTTGCAAAAGTAAAAGTAGAAGAAGGTCGTAATGTTATTTTAGTTGGTAAATCAGATACTCATTGTATAAGTGAAGTTTACAATACAGTGGTTTCTCAAAAAAGAGCTGATGAACTTGCAAAAGAATTTAAAGTTGCTGGTATTGCAACAGATAAAATCAATGCAATTGGCGTAGGCGATACACAACTTGAAGTTCCAGTTAATGGTAAAGAAGCTTTAAATCGTTGTGTGGTTGTTCAGGTAAGTTAATTTACTTAATTAAGATATTTAAAAATAAAGGGCCTATAAAAGGCCCTTTATCATTTTAACTAATAAATTGCTGTTACAAATATATGCAAGTGATGCACAGACTCTCCTGCTTTTGCGCCAGTATTGATTTGAACTTGAAAATTTTGAAGTTCAAATTGTTCAGCTAAAGAAGTTATAGTTAGGAAAAGTTCAGATATTAAAAGTGCGTCTTCATCGGTCAGTTCTTTTATTGTAGGAATATGTTTTTTTGAAATAATTAAAAAAGATTTCTTGATATGTGGTAAAAGCGGGTTCGTTTGATCAATAACAAGACATTTATTTGTTTGATAAATAACATTTGCTTCTTTTAGTCCATTTGTTATATCGCAAAAAGTGCATGATTGTATTTGCTGTCGATAGGAATTAACTTTTTTTGCTACATCTATTGCTTTGTTTATATAACCAATTTTATCACCATGTAGAGTAGTTATAAAAAAACCGATATATAATATTTTAAATTTTATTTTCATACAGATCCTTTTTTAAAATAAAAATTTAAAAAGCAGTATACTTATTATTATGTTTTTTATTAAAATTTTTTTATATAAATTAATTAATAAAAAACATTGAAAAATCTAAAGGATCAATCCTTTTCGAGATTTTTTTTGAGTTATCTAAGTTTGAATCATTGTTTGAATCATTGGATGCTTCTTGAACAGCTTTGATTGGCTCTTTTATTAAAGAAGAAATAACAGTTTTTTCTTCGCTTTGTTTAAAAAAAATCAATTTTTCTTCGCATAAAGTTATAATTTTTTCTAAAGAATTTCTAAATTTTTCTTGTTGAGCGATATCTATAATAGATGTTTCTTTGTATTTTAATTGAGAAATAAAATAAAAAAGCTCTTCTTTGTTTTTAAATTGCTCAAAAACGTTATCCCAGTTTATTGATCTTGCAGCAGCTGCTGTTGGCATCCATAAAAACCAATTAAGAGCACTTGTATACGTAGGATGTTTTTCTGTAATTTCTTTTGACAATCTTGCTTTTTCATCAGCAGGCATTCTTAAGAATGGATCTTCTTTTAATATTTCTGATAACCTTGAGTTAAGATTATGAGCTTCGTCTTCGGAGTTTAATATTAAAAAAAATGATAAAATATTTAATAAAAATAATTTTTTACTCATGATTATACGCTCCATTTTGCTTATTTATATAAAATAATCTATTAGAAATAATAAATGTTTTTTGAAAAAAGTAAAAAATATAAAATTAATTTACTTTCCGACACAAAAGTCTTTAAAAATTGAGTCCATAGTTTGTTCAGTAATAGATTTTCCTGAGATCTCTGCTAATGTTGCAAGGGCTCGTTGTAGATGGAGCGATATAAGCTCATATTCACGATTAGTATGAAGTATGTTTTGAGCATTATTAAGCTCAACAAGAAATGAATTAAGCAAATTGTAATGTCGTTTATTGAGCAAGAAGGTTGAGCTATTTTTTTCAAATAAAACATGCGTTTTATTGCTTATTGCTTCTATTAAGTCAGAAATACCAGCCTTTGTTTTTGTAGAGATTTGTAAAGTTTTCTGTTGATCGTAAGGCCATGAATTTTGAGATAAAAGATCAATTTTATTAGTAACAATGATACTTTTTTGAGGATATTTTTTTATAATATCTTCATAAATCATTTCTTCTTGCTTGTTTGTTATTCGAGAACCGTCAATAACAACAATGATGATGTCAGCTATTTGAGCTTCTTGATAGCTTCTGTCTATGCCTTCTTTTTCAATAATATCATTTGTTTGACGTATTCCTGCAGTGTCAATAATTGTCCAATAGAAACCTTCTTTATAAAAACCAGCTTCAATGCTATCTCGTGTTGTTCCTGCTACATTGGTAACAATTGCACGTTCTTTGCCTAGTAAAGTATTAAAAACCGATGATTTTCCGGCATTAACCGATCCTATAAGTGCAATTCTAATGCCTTCACGTATCTGTTTTTGTTGATCAAAAAGATTTATAAGCTCTGAAGTTTTCTCATTAATATTAGTTAAGATATTTTGCATTTGGTCAGAAAAATCCATTTCTTCTTCTAAAAATTCAAAACTAGCTTCACATAAACTAATTGCTTGGATTAATTGTTTTTCTAAAGATTTAATGTGATGAGAGAAACTACCTTTAATTTGTTGAAGTGAAAGTTTTAAACTTTCTTGAGATTGGGCATGTATAAGTTCTTTAATTGCTTCTGCTTGTAGTATATCAAATTTATTATTCTCTACTGCTTGACGAGAAAATTCTCCTGGTTGGGCAAGTCTTGCACCTGTTTGAATAATTCTTTGTATAATATTTTCAATGATAAATGGATTATTATGGCATGAAATTTCTACTGTATGCTCACCAGTAAATGTTTTTGGAGCATGCATAACAAAAAATAAAACCTCATCTATTTTGTTATTTTGGCAATCAACAACCCAGCCATGGTTAATTGTATGAGATGCAACTTCTGTGATTTTTTTTTTAGAAGAAAGTAGCCCGGCTTGTGATGTGATAATAAGTGCTTTTGAGCCTGAAACACGAATTAAAGCAAGCGCTCCAGTTCCTGATGGAGTGCATTGAGCAATAATGGTATCGGTTGTCATATCAAAAACACTTATATTAAAATTGTTAACAAATTTATTCTGAAGATGTTTTTATTTCTTCTTTTGATTGTTCCGTTGGTTTGTTGCCTGTATAGCGCCTGCTAGAAACCTTTAGAATTTTTCTTTGTGTTTGTCCTACAGGAATCGCCATCACTGGCTTTTCTGGAGCAGGATTTTGTATATGCACAGGAGTAGAAATTTCTTGTGAGTTTATTTCTGCATGAGGATATGACTGAACCAATGGCTCTTTGTGATGATTGCTTTCATTATTATCATTTGATTGCTTTTGATTTCGTCGTCCATGATTTCTGCGATCAGATGTTTTTTCGTATCTGTTTTCATTTCTTTTGTTAGTTTCTCTGTTTTTTTCTCTAACATAGCGACCACTGTCATTTTTATTGTCATGACGATTTTCTGGATTACTTTCTGCTCGAGTTTCGATTATTTCTGAGCGTTCTTCTGTTGGACGATTCATCTTTTGATTTTGACGATGAGGGGTGCGATTTTCTTGAGATGTATTTTTTGTTGATCGCTCAGAGTTTTCTGCGCTACGTTCTAATCTATTGGTATAAGAATTAGAATGATTTTTTTGAGGTCGATTATTTGTGTGATTTTGAGCATAAGGACGACGGTCATTTGTTCGTGTAAATTCTTCTTCAAAGAAAATACCAACCTTTGCAGGTTTTTTTGTGAACCCTAAGAAGTTTTTTTCACCTGTTTCATAAATTTTAACAGAGAATGATTGTGGTTTTCCAGCTCGTTCCCATGCTTTTTCTATTGCTTTAGCGATAGATGATGCTTCTTCAACCAATGATTTCATTTTTCAATTAGCCTTTCGTTTCTCTCAAATTTAACGTATTTTGAGTCATTCATCGTGTTAGTAGTATAACAAAATGGTAGATATATAGTAAATAAAGTATGGATTAGATGATTTTTAAGCTTATCTTAAAACTTTCTTTGTGTTGTTTCGAAAAGGGTATTCCATTTGGAAGCCCTGTTTCTTTCTGTCAAGATTGTACAGAAAGAAAACCAAATTGCTTTAAGCAATCTGGAGCGGAAGACGGGATTCGAACCCGCGACCTTTGCCATGGCAAGGCAACGCTCTACCAGCTGAGCTACTTCCGCATGCAAATATGTGCTTAAAACTATCATATGGCACGTATTTGTCAACGTTTTGAAATAGTTGTGTATAGTAAAAGCTAGAAATCATAAAAAATATAAAAAAGTTTAGGAGTTTATATGTTTTCATATGTAACGGGAAAAATTGCTTTTATAACTGAAGGTGCTATTACAATTGATATTTTTGGTCTTGGAATGCAATTTTCAGTGCCAAATGAATCTATTTTTAAGGTTAAAGAACCTGTTCAGCTTTATGCTTATATGCATTGGAATTCTGAAAGTGGACCCTCTTTGTTTGGATTTTCATCGGAATTGGAAAAGAAGATATTTTTATTACTTATAAGCTGTTCTGGGATTGGTCCTAAGATGGCTTTAGCTGTTCTTGCTCATCTGCCTCCGGCTTTGCTTATTAAAGTAATACAGGAAAATGATGAAAAAGCATTAAGTGGAGTTAGTGGTATTGGCGCTAAAAAGGCAGAGCAAATTATTGTACAATTGCGTCATAAACTTCCTAAACTTCTTGAATCAGGGATTGTTGTTGATGATTCTCAATTAGCAAGTATTCATGAGTGGAAAAACATTACTCAGGTTCTTGAGTCCTTACATTATTCGAAAACTGAAATCGATATGGCGCTTGGTCATCTGAAAAAACAAAGCTCTAAAGGTGATAATTTTGACCTACTTGTTAGAAAGGCATTATCATTTTTAGCAAAGCGTGTATAACTAAAATGAAATTTTAATATGTTTGATATATAAAAAGGGCTAAAAGTAATGTTTTCTGATCTTCTTTATAATCTTTGTTCTAATATCGATGAATTTTTTATACTTCCATCTCTGTTTATGTTTTTAAGTATTGGGATTTTTCTCACCTTAAAAACAAAATTTATTCAATTGAGAGCTTTTTCTCATTTTTTACATTTACTTTCAAAAGGAGTTAAGCATAAACATTCTAATAATGAAAAATCTATTAATCCTTTTCATGCGCTTTTAACTTCGATGGCAACAACAATAGGAATGGGTAATATTGTAGGCCCAACAATTGCGATAAGCACAGGTGGCCCAGGAGCGCTTTTTTGGTTATTAAGCTATTCTTTTTTTGGTGCAGTTATAAAATATACAGAAGTTTCCTTTGCTATAAAATTTAGAACTCGTCTTGCATCGGGCGTTTTAATTGGAGGTCCAACACAGTATCTTAGACAAGTGAGTAATTTTTTAGCATCGTGGTATGGATTTATAACAGTATTTTTATTTGCTGGATGGTCAGGGTTGCAAGCAAACACGCTGGCAACTATATTCGCTCTTGAATCGGTCCCAAAAAGTATCACAGGTCTTGTTTTAGCAACAATTGTATTTTTAGTTGTTAGAGGGGGCATAGTTCGTATTGGTGAAATTGCAAGTAAACTAGTTCCTTTGATGTTTGTTATGTATGTTACATTCACTCTTAGTATTATACTGACAAACATTTCTTCTTTATGGGATTCTCTTTGTTTAGTTTTTTCATCTGCGTTTTCTCCAAGCGCTGCGGTTGGAGGATTTGCTGGAGCATCTGTTATTTCTGCAATGCGTCAAGGAATTAATAGAAATATTTATATCACAGAAGCTGGGCTTGGCACTTCAAGCATTGCGCATTCAATGGCTGATGCAGAGCATGGATCGGATCAAGCAATTTTAGCTATGTATTCTATTATAGCCGATACATTTTTAATGGCACTTTCTGGGCTTTTAATTTTAGTTACTGGAGTGTGGAGTCGCGGTGCATTTAGCAATACGCTTGTTTATGAAATTTTTAAAACATACTCGCCAGGAATTGGAAAATGGGTTTTGCTTTTAAGTGTTATGTTGTTTGTTCTTACTACGGTAATAGGCAATAGTTTTAATGCGAGTCAAAGCTTTGCGTCTTTAACGCGGTATCGTTTTATGAATTGGTACTATTTATTTTTAGCAACAGTTGTTGTTTTTGGAGCACATGCACAAGTACCACTTGTTTGGAAAATTATGGATGTTATGCAAATTATGGTTGCAATTCCTCATATTATCGGTCTTTTTATTTTAAGTATTAAACGAAATGATGTTTTAAAATTGTAATTATTGTTCTTGAATAATAATTACAGTAGGTCTACTTGTTTCATGATTTGAATTTTTCTCTCCCTCAAGTGTTGTTTTTAAAAACATTCGATCCAGGGTGTTTTGACTAGCGCGCCCTGAGGCGAGCGCTTCTTTTCGGGCATTTTCTTTACTAGTTTCATCTTGCTCTAATGCTTCATTTAACTTTCCTACAGCTTCTAAAATTTTCTGAGTATGATCATCAAATTTTTTTATTAATGAATGATTTGCGCTTTTTATATTAATGGTAATGCTCAAAGGTATGATAAATTTTATATATATCATCCGAGACGAAATCTTTTTTATGGTTTTTTTTAAAAAAATTATAAAAAATTTTTTAATATTCATCTTTAATTACCTTTTTTAATATATCGATAATAAAGTTGATTATCTTATAAAAGATCAAAAAAAGTATAGAGATTAAAAGTTATATATTTTCAAATTCTTGCAATTGATTTTTTGTGATATAAGAATTTTTTCTATGTTTCTCAATTCCAAGATTTACGATTTTATCAATTAGTTCCATTGGTTTGATTCCGACCTCCGCTGCTTGATGAAATAAACATGTTGCGGGAGTGAGTGCTGGAAGTGAATTAATTTCTAAAATAACAATACGATCATTTTTTGTAGGGCTTTCTTCTGCTTTTTGATAAAAACAGTCGATACGTGCATACCCAGAACATCCAACGGCAATATAAACTTGTTCAATTATTTTTTTAATAAATATTAAGACATCGTTTGAAAGTGGCGCCGGCGTTTGATTTTCTCCAGCCCCTGGTAAAAATTTTTCTTCAATGCTTAATATACCATTACTTGCAACAGCTTGACTTGGAGGAAGAGCTTGTACTTTGTTTTCATTTCCTATTACCCCTACCGTAAGCTCCATTCCTATAATGCATTCTTCTATAAGCGCATAGTCTTTATTATTAGAAAATATTAATTCAATCGCATCTGAAAGTTCACTTTCATCTTTAGCTTTTGAAACCATGACGCTACATCCATCATCATGAGGTTTTATAATAATAGGAAAAGAAATTAAATTTTGAATTTCTTTTAATTTTTGATTTTTATTAATGTTCCATTCATTTTTTTTAAGCAAGATTCCTTTTGGAACATCAAATCCTTCTGTTTTTAAAAAAGTATTTGTTTCATATTTATTCATAGCAAGGGCGCTTGCAAGGACGGAAGATCCATTATAAGGCATTTTAAGCATTTCTAGCATGCCTTGAACAGCTCCATTTTCACCAAAGCCTCCATGGAGCGCAATAAAAATAAAATCAAACTTTTCTGGTAATGAAGACCAGGTTATTTTTTTTGATCTATCAAGATCATATTCAATTTCTGATGTAGTGTTATGAACAAGTAGTTTTTGATCAAGTGGATAGATGTCCATTTTAGAGTCAAGAAATAAAGGAGTTACTTCATACTTTTCTGGAGAGAGTTTGTAACAAACATTTCTTCCTGAGTTTAGCGATGTTTCTTTTTCATTAGAATTTCCTCCTAGAAGGACTCCAATTCGTATTTTTTTATTAAGAGAGATGTTCATATTTTCTTTAGTATTTTTAGAACTAGTAACGTTATAATTTTTAAATTCACTCTCAATTAAATAGTTGATAATTTCTGTGTGGCTCATATTTAATTGCGCAGCTTGGTTAAAAAAGAAGCTTGAAGGAGCCATTCCGCAAAGAGTATTAGGATCAATAATAACTATTGATCCATCTTTTTTTAAAAAACCATCAATACGAGATATTGTTGAAAAGTGAAGTGCATTCATAACCGCAAGGCAGGTTTCTTGAATTTTTAAAGAATCTTTTTCTGAGCAGCGTGCAGGGGTGAATTTTTGCGCATATCCAGGCATGTATTTATGTTCAAAATCAAGAATATGCGAGCCTTGATTAAGTGTTAATTCTGTTGGTGGTAACGCAAGGATATTTCCTGTTTTAGGGTTTATGAGAGTTACACAAGTAAATTCCATCCCTTCTATTTTTTCTTCTATTAAAACTGGTTGTTCGCTGTGAGGATCTATTTTCATTGCATATTCTATGCCAGAAATAAGTTGCTCTTTGTTTAGTGCTATACGAACGCCTAGGCTTGAACCTTCTTGTGCTGGCTTTATTACAAGAGGGTAATCGAGGTTGTTTTCTTCTAATAGTTTTAAGATGATTGATTCTGAAAGTTGCTCTGAAGTTATAGTTACTGATTTGGGGGTTGTAATGTTATGGGATTGAAGTATTTTTTTTTGAATTGATTTATTCATTCCTAAAGCGCTTCCAAGAATTTTTGAACCTAGATAAGGAATGTTTAAAACCTCAAGAGTTCCTTGTAGGCATCCATCTTCTGCATAACGTCCATGTTGGGCAATGTATATAAAATCAACATATTTTTTAAGATCGTCCCAAGTTATTAATGTTGCTTCTTTATGCAGTCTATGTTCAAAGTCTTTTATCTTTCCTCGATATAAAAAACTCCATGGTAATAAATAAAGCTTGTTGTTTTGAGATTGAAAAAGTGGAATTGCATTATAGCGATTTGTATCAAGATGATCACAAATAGTTCGACCAGAACTTAACGAAACTTCTTTTTCAATTGACATTCCACCCATCAAAACGCCGATTTTTGCTATATGCATATAATGACAACCCCGTAAAATATAAATTATAGAAGTTATAGTATAGCTAAAAAATCAATAGATTTTAAAATTTATCTTATTATCAAAAGCGAAATTAAGGGGAATTTATAAAAAAACTTTACAATTGGTGATTTTATAAATTCTAATTTTATTAGAAATCGTATTTCAAAAGGGCCTTGTTTTTTATGAATAAAAAATGGATAGGTTTTTTTATTTTTTTAAAAATTTTTTCAAATTCTTATGAAGACAGAGTAGCTCGCTTATGTCAAAAAAATGAAGAAGTAAAAAAAAATTTCTTTAAGGTTTTTAATCAATATTCATTAAATCTTAAAAACCATACCAACGGTTTCACGCTTGAAGATTCTTCTGATAAAACATTTCAACTTAAGGAAAGACCTTCTTTTAGGCATAAAGATTATTCTATTGCCCAAGATAGTAATTTAACTAAATTCTCAAAAATGTTAGCAGTTTCTCGTAAATCATTTTTAACTTTTCTAGGTAAGACTGGCCCATCTTTGTATTTTTTAATTCAAGAAAAGAAATAAGTCCTAAGATTTAGTTTGATTTATTAAATAAATAATAAAGTTTTAAAATCAATTTTTGATACTTTTTCATTTTCTTCAAGCTTAATTTAATTAGATTTGCACTATTATTATTATATAATCAATATTTGTAATTATTTTTAATTTTTATAAATAGAGGTTTTATATGAATAATAAAATGAACAGTCAATTACTTATGCTTTCTTTAAGTATATTTTTCGTAAAAGAATCTTGTGCGCAAGATCCTTTATTTAAAGGACAAGTCCCTTGTTCTGCGGTCGATAGATCTAGTAGAGATTTTTTAATCCTTAATTCTAATGCTAATAATCCATTATCAAGGTCTTCGGTTTATGGGTATCTTGCAACTGCTAGAGGGAGTGAGCTTGCGCTGCCTAATGGCATAGTTTTTAATAACGCTTCTTTGCAAGATCCGCATCGAAAATTTTCTGATCAAAAAGAAAGGCTTCTAGTTGAACTTGCAAGAAGAAAAGCCGCTAAAGCTGCAGACCAATCTGTCGCTCAATAATAATTTATTTATTAATTGAAGAGTAAAAGATTTTTTCTATACATATTTTTTAAAAAATATAATTTTTGTTTTATATAAATAAAATTTTTAAGAAAGAGAAAATGTTAAGAAATGATCTTTTAGTTTGGATTGATCTTGAAATGACGGGCCTTAAGCCACAATCTGATGTTATACTTGAAATAGCAGTTATTATTACAGACAATAATTTAGATATTATAGCGCAAGGCCCTCATGTTATTATTCATCAATCTGATGATGTAATGAGCAAAATGCAAGATTATGTAAAGAATATGCATTCTAAGTCAGGATTATACAATCAAGTGCTTTCTTCAAAAGTTTCTATTTCCGATGCTCAGCAAGAGGTTCTTAATTTTCTGAAAAAATATTGTACCCCAGGAACGGCTTTATTGTGTGGTAATTCTGTTTGGATGGATAAGGCTTTTTTAGCAGTATATATGCCAGAGCTTTATAATTTTTTTCATTATAGAATTATTGATGTTAGCACGCTTAAAGAGCTTGTAAAACGTTGGTATCCTGATAGGCAATTGAATAGCGTAAGTAAGAGTGAAAATCATCGAGCATTAGAAGACATTTTAGAGTCTCTTGAAGAAATGAAGCATTATAAAAAAACTATATTTAAATAATTTCTTATGACAATGGTTGTGGTGTGAAATATAATTCGCTTTTAATATTTTTGTTTTTAATTGATTTAAAAGCAGCAATTAATTGATCAAATCGATCTGCCTTGATATAAATTTTTCGGCTAAAAACTTGTTTTATTTTTGATACCGGTGGCTGTGCGGGGCCAAGTACACGTAAAGATTCTTCTTTAAGAAGAAGTGATGCAATTAAAAAAGACTCTTGTTCGACAACTTCTTCTTTTTTATGTTTTAATTCTATCTCTGCAAATCGAATGATCGGAGGGTATCCTATTAATTTTCGATTAATTATTTCATGATTATAAAAGTTTAGATAATCAATTTCATTGATGTAAGAAAAAATTGGATTATCTACCATGCTTTGTATGATAACGCGACCATTGTTTGTTGACCTACCCGCTCTTCCAGCTACTTGAATTAATTGTTGTAGAACAACTTCTTTTGCATTGTAAATGGGGAAATTTAAATTTACATCTGCCCAAATAACACCAACAAGAGTAACTTTTGGAAAATGAAAACCCTTTGTTATTGTTTGGGTTCCTACTAAAATATCAACAGTTCCTGTTTCAAAATCATGAATTGTTTTTTGCCATATCTTTTTATTTGTTGTTGTATCCATATCTGCTCGCGCAATAGAAGCTGTTGGAAATAGTTTTTGTAAAATTGTGACGATTTGTTGGGTTCCAATTCCTTTTTTTAAAAAATCTTCTTTATTACATGTTGGGCATGCAGTAGGAGCTTGTTGCCAGTGGCCACAATAGTGGCATTTAAGGATGTTATTATCGTGTAGTGTTAAACTTACGGAGCATTTTTTACATTCAAATACATATGCACATTCTTTACATTGTAAAAAAAAACAAACACCTCTTCTATTTAAAAAAATAATTGTTTGCTCTTTTTTTAATAGTTGATTTTTAATTGCTTGATGCAACTCTGTGCTAATCCAAAAATTTTTACGTTTTTTTTGATTGGTTAAAAGAACAGATTCTATTTTTGGAAATGTGCCGCCAAATCGTGTTGTAAGTTTAAAAAGCTTCCAGTTTCTATGCTGTACATTATATAAAGAGCTTATGGATGGTGTTGCAGACCCCATTAATATAGGAATGTTATATTCTTGAGCTCTCATAATTGCTGCTGATTTGGTATTTATTTTAGGATGTTTTTTTTCTTGAAATCCTATTTCATGCTCTTCATCAATTATAATCAATCCTAAATTTTTTATTGGTAACAAAATTGGTAAATGAACGCCAATTATAAGAAGAGGCGTACCTTCTTGAAGAGATTTCCATAGCATTCGTTTTGTTTGAGCGGGTGATGCGCTATGAAAAGCTATTAATGGGATATCTGGGATTTGAGATTTAAGTAATTTTTCAAATTGGGTGGCAAGGGTTACTTCTGGAAGAAGAAACAATGACGTTTTGCCCTCTTTATATGCGTGTTCAATTAATTTTTTATATACTTCTGTTTTTCCAGATCCAGTTACGCCATGCAATAGAATTGGAGAATATGATTTTTCGGTAATTTTTTTTGTTGTATAATCTACCACTTCTTGCTGTTCTGCTGTCAGTTTAACTATAGAAGAAGTGTAATTTTCTGTTTGTTCTATAACAGATTCATTTTCTTTTTGTTCAATAAAGCTTCTTATTCGACTAATAAAATAAATAGGGTCTGTTATGTGATAATAAGCAAGAGCAGTAATAAATTTTAAATAGATTGGATCTTTAGGGAAATGTTCGATACTAAAAATTTCTTTAACAATAAAAGTGGATTCTTTTTTTTCAGAATAGCATGCAACTACAAGTGCTGAGACTGTTGTATTTCTTACCGGGACTTTTACAATATCTCCTACGGCAACTGAATTTAAAAGAGAGGGTACATGATAGGTTAGTGGCTTGGAAAAGCCAGACAATAATTTTACATCTACAAACATAATTTTATTAGTATAGTCTATTGTATTTTTTATAAAAGAATTGTTTAAAAATATTGACCTAATCATTATTTTTTACGTAAAAACAATAATTATTATTTTTTTATAAAAGGAGTTCTTGTGAATAAAAAAAGATATTTTTTATGTGGGATAGTTTTAATAAGTCAGGCTTTTGGAACTTCTAGTTTTGTTACAGAGTCTTACTCTACAAGCTCTTCTTTTAAAGAAGATATGGTGAATGGAAAATTAATAAAATCTGAAAAATTACATAAAAGTAGTAATAATAAAACAGCAGGTAAGGATGGCAAAATTATTTATCAAAAATTTGATAATAATAAAGATGAGCAAGTGCAAGATCCTTTTTTAGGTATAAAAACTTCTGGAGAAGATTATTTTAATTACAACACCCAATCTTCTATTGATAAAAAAATGATAAAATTAGTTACAGGCTCATGTTCAATTACCGACTTTGGAAGTGGTTTTACCGATCGTCAAGTTGCTATTGTAAAAAAGAATGCGGCAAAAAATGTTTCAGGAGATTTTTTGTTTGGAATTTTTAATTCTTCAAATGATGCAGTTACTATGAATGCAGAAAGTGCATTAATTCAAGCTTTTCATCAAGGAGACAATAAGCCTGATATAGAAATCATGATTGATGCTTTAGAGAATATTAAAGAATTTAGTGAAGATAATAATTATAAAGATTTTTTTGGTGTAGGAATGGCTATTTTACGCGATCTTACTTCTAGAAAAGAGCTGACTGTTTGGTGCCCTTTTAATTGTAAGGCAGCTGTTTTTTCTAAAAGAAATATTAGTGATTGTGATGATATGGTCTGTTTTAAAAGCATATCAAAAGGAGATATTATTATTTTTGGAACAAATAACTTTTGGGAAAAAATTGATTCAAATGAAGCAATAAAGATTGCAAAAAAAGATTTTAAAAAAGTTTCATATGCAAAATCTGCTATTGATGTAGCAGAAAAATTAGTGATTACAGCTCGGACAAGAGGTTGTAACGAGGCAATGAATGTACTTGTTGTTTATATTTTGTAAAAAATATCTTTTTAAAATCCTTATACTTGGCTAAGCTTCATGATTAATTTTACATAGGTATAAGGATTTTTTGTGAATACATACGATAAAAATACATTATTTTTAATAGACGGCTCATCTTTTTTATATCGTGCATATTACGGGCTTCGCCCTTTACATACTCCTCAAGGAGCTCCTGTTCAAGCTGTCTATGGTTTTTGTCGTATGATAAAAAAATTAATAGAAAAATTCGATGCTCACAATGTTGTTCTTATTTGGGATAGTAAAGGTAAAACAGATCGTCATCAGTTGTTTCCTGATTATAAAGGAAACAGACAAGAACCTCCTTCTGATCTGTTTGAACAAAAAGAATTAATTGTAGCATTTGCTAATGCTATTGGTCTTAAACAATATTCTAAGGTTGGGATAGAAGCAGATGATTTGATGTATTCATTTGCGCAATGGTGGTCAAAAAGTGGTAATAAGTCGATAATTATAACATCAGATAAAGACATGGGACAGGCGATTGATGATAATATTGTAATATATGACTCATTTAAAGACCTTATTATTGATAAGGATGTGTTTAACGAAAGAATGGGCTTTGATCCATCTAAAACAGTTTTTTATTTTTCTCTTGTCGGAGATTCTTCTGATAACATTCCAGGTGTAAAAGGAATAGGCGCTAAGGGCGCTTTAGAACTTGTTTCATCATATGATTCTTTACAAGATGTTTATTTAAAAATTGATACTGTTGTGAGTAAGCGTTTAAAAACTGCACTGGAAGAGCATAAAGAGGATGCTTTTTTAAGTGAAAAATTATTTACGCTTACTTGTTATTCAATAGAAAAAAAAGATTATAATGTGCAATTTGATAAAAGTTGTTGGAGTGGTGCAAGGACGCTTTTTGAAGAGCTTAATTTTATAAGTCTGCTTAAAGAGATACCAGCTCCAGCAATACAACAAAGTTTTTTTGATATATCTAAAACAAGTAAAGATTATGGTTATAGTTTTATTTTGATTACTAATCTTATTGATTTAGAAAATCTTATAGAAAAAATTAAATATAAAAAAAAGTTTGCTTATGATACTGAGACTGATTCTTTAACTTCTTTGCAATGCAATCTTGTTGGAATATCTATCTGTGTAGAAGAAAATTTTTCTTATTATATTCCATGCGGTCATAATACAAAAGAAGAACAGCTACCGATTGATATTGTTATTCAAAAAATGAAAAATATTTTTGAAGATAAAGATATTTATAAAATTGCACATAATTCAAAATTTGATCAGTTAGTTCTTTCTCAATATGGCATTTATTTAGAAGGGCTTTTTTTTGATACAATGATAGCTGCTTCTTTAGTTAAAGAAGATTGGCAAAAGGCAGGGCTTAAAGAACTTTCTGAAGTTTATTTACACGAGAAAATGCTTACTTTTAAAGAAGTAGTAGAAGATAAAAAATATAAAAACTTTTCTTATGTACCATTATCCGAAGCTCTTGAATACGCTGCTGCAGATGCACATCAAACATTTAAATTACAGTCAATTTTAGAACATTCGCTAGAAGCAAAAGAGCAAAAAAATTTGTTTTATACTATTGAAATGCCACTGGTTTTAGTTCTTTTTGATATGGAAAGATTAGGAATTTATTGTGATATAGATGTGCTTAAATCTTTATATCAAACAGTTGTAGAAAAACTTGATCAGATTAATAAAACTATTCTTGGATTGATTGATCCGTCTTATGCTTCTATTAATTTAAATTCTCCTAAGCAAGTTGAGGATCTCTTATTTAATGGTCTTAAATTAACTCGTCAAAAAAAGAGTGTGAAGAGTAATACCTATTCAACAGATAATGAAGTTTTATTAGAATTAAGTAAAGATCATCCTGTTCCTTCATATATCGTTCAATATAGAGAGCTTTATAAGTTGAAAAGTACTTATATTGATGCATTGCCAACATATATTAGTTCAAAAGACAATAGAATTCATACAACATATAGTCAAAATCGTGTAGCAACAGGACGACTTGCAAGTTCAGATCCAAACTTGCAAAATATTCCTGTTCAGGGATTGGGTTCTATTGTAAGAATGGCTTTTAAGCCAGAAAGTGAAAATAGAGTTTTTATATCTGCAGACTACTCTCAAATTGAACTTCGCATTCTTGCTCAAGTAACTCAAGACCCTGTATTGATTAACGCATTTAAAAATAATGAAGATATTCATGCTCAAACAGCAGCAGGTATTTTTGATGTTTCATTGACTGATGTTACTTTAGAGCAGCGTGCAATTGGAAAAAGAATTAATTTTAGTATTTTATATGGCCTTACTCCTTACGGTTTATCTAAAGATTTAGATATTTCTCTTAAAGAGGCAAAGCATTTTATTGATACTTATTTTTCTCATTATAAAAATGTTCGTCCTTGGATGAATAATGTTATAGAAGATGCAAAAAGAACAGGTTATGTAAAAACTATCTTTGGTAGACGTCGTTATATTCCTGGTCTTAAAGAAAAAAATAAAAATCTTTATGATCTTGCATGTCGAATTGCAGTTAATACAATCCCTCAAGGAACAAGCGCTGAAATTATGAAAATAGGCATGATTCGCGTTCATTCATTATTAAAAGATAAATATCATAATGCATATATTTTACTTCAAATTCACGATGAAATACTTATTGAGTGTGATCAAGAAGATGCTACTTTGATAGAAATAGATATTAAAAAAGAATTAGAGTCGGTTGTTTTGTGGGATATTCCTTTGGCAGTTTCTACTAAAATCGGAAGGAATTGGAGAGATGCTGAATGAAAAAATAATATTGAATTTAGTAGCAATGTTGTTGATATCAACAACATTAGCATCTGGTCAAAAAAAAGTTAGATTTGCATTGTTCAAATCAGTCTTATGTTGTTGTAAGGCTCGTGAGTCTAATGAGGCTACTTTTTTATGGCATCCTGATGCAGCCCCTGCTTTTTGTTTGCCAGCAAAAGATCATTTAGATAAAACAAGTCTTTCGGCTTTTTCAACATCAAGTAGTAGTTTTGAATATGTTAGTTTGGGTTCAAAGCTTTCAACTTCTTCTTTACATACTCATTCAAGGTCACTGGTGAATTTAAAACATGATGAATGATAGATGACAGAATATTATGATGAAAACTAAATTAAAATTAATTATAGGAGAAAAATGGAAAATTTAATAAAAACAGATTCTTTGCTTATTGATCCTCTTAAAGATGGAATTAGTTCAGTTGAATTATTACGTATTTCTGGCTCAGATCTTGATATAGCAAATGCTGCTCGTGTCTCTTATGGTCGTATCTCTCATGAAATTAGCGAAAGAGATAAGACCTTGATTCAATTTTTAATGGATCATGAACATACAAGTCCTTTTGAACACAACCAATTATCTTTTCGCATTAAAGCCCCAATTTTTATAGCTCGACAATGGATGCGACATAGAATGAATTCTTATAATGAAATTAGCTATCGCTATGTCAAAGTTAAAACAGAATTTTATATACCATCATCATTTAGATTACAAGATACACAAAATAAGCAATCATCTCTTGGCTCGTTTCAAAACGACACTGCTTTACAAGCATATAAAAGCGCATTAGAAGTAGCATATAATACTTACACATCAATGATTGAAGCTGGGGTTTGTCGTGAACAAGCTCGTGCAATATTACCTGTTGCTACCTATACAGAATTTATTTTCACATGCAATCTTCATTCATTGATGCATTTTTTAAAGTTACGTTTAGGTTCTGGAGCGCAACAAGAAATTCGTTCATATGCTCAAGCGCTTTTAGAGTTAGTTATTCCACATTTTCCAATTACCTTAGATGCATGGCGTAAGAAATATTTACCAGAAGAAAATTGGGTGTATAATGATGCCGTTGTTAATACATGGACAAAGCAATTAGGGTAAAAAGGGTAAGTCGTTGTTTAAATTTTTACTATTAGGTTTTATTTTTTCTTTTAATTTATATTCATCAGCTAATTTTCCTTCTGATACTAGTAGATCAACTCAACCTTTAGTTGAGGTATTAGAGAGACCTACTGAGTGGCAGTTGCGTGCTGGGCAAGGAGTAGTTTCTGCAGAAAATATAGTTTCTATGGATGACTATTTTTTTTCCGAACAGGAAAGAAGATCTTGCTGTAAAGTTTCTTCCTGTAAAAAAGAATCTTGTGGGGCATTCCCAGTTCGTTTTTGTTGTTTAGTTACTCTTCCGTTTACTGCTGTTACTGCAGCTGCAATGACAGCTTTTTGGTATGTAATTCAACAGTCAAATAAAAATGATTAATATCATCTTTTGTTAATTTTTTTAAAAAGGAGTTGTAATGAAAAAGTATTTTTATTTATTTTTTATAATAAACAACCTTTATTCTTCTAATCAAAAAGCAGCTATTAATCAAAGGCCTGATAGTCATATTATTGATATGGAAAGAATTAATCGACCATTACTCAACAGCCGTTTTCAAGATAAAGAAACACAGGCAGTTGTTCAAGATGATGATTGTATAATAAGTATATGTTCTTATACAGCGCTTTTAGCATGTGGTCTTATTGCAGCAAAATTTTTTAATTGTATTAAATATAAAGAAGATTAATGAGTGCTTTTTGAAAGGATATTTCTATGAAGTATTTAGCTATTTTTTTATTTTTTTTAACTAATCAATTATTTTCTTCTGAAAATGCTGATAAGCCAGATTTTGTTATAACAAATATAGAACCTAATATGCTTTCAGGTGAATCAAAAGAGGCAGATATTGTTAAAGAAGGTAGCAAAGTGTCAGAAGTTAGTTGTAAAGACAGTTCATATTTTGATAATAAGATATCTTCTTTTTGTATGGCGGGTCTTTATGTACTCCTTATTTGATTTATTAAAAGCAAAAGCTTTTAATAAAAAATACAATTTTTTTATATCACCCTTGCTCGGTTTAATTATTTTTGCAAATTTATATGCATCAGAGCCTTTGTTATCTCAAAAAAATTTGAGCGTGAATAGAGATGAATTTAGAGACCTTGCGATTGCAAGATATGCAGCTTATTCTAAAGAAGGTTATATTCAAGGTACAAATGAAGAATACCCTACAAATCAAGTTGTAGCAGAAGTTGAAAATCAGTCTTCATTAAATGAACGAGCTGTTCATAAAAGTTATGAAACATTTTCTAAAAGCAGGCAAGGTTATACTGAGGGAACATATTCTTTAAGAAGAAATGCAACTTCAGAAGACTCCCAAATAGAAGCGCTTGAAGTAGGAGGAAATAGTTGTTGTAATAGAAAAAAAGAGATCTGCTCGTTTGGTCGTATTTATTGTATTGCAATAATAGGCATCCCTCTTTTTTTAGTATCAAGTGCCGCAGGAATTGGATTGTGGTATGCAAATCAACAGTCAAATTCAAATTAAAAATCAAAGCTTTAGGGTTGTCTTTATGAAAAACAGCTTTAATTTAGACTTTTAAAAAAAGAGAACTTTTTATTTTTTAAAGATTTGCTGATAAATAACTGCCTTGTTGATTTTAGGAATTTAAGCGAGCAAGCCTTTTCCAGATAGGGTTAATTTAAGGCTTATTTTTGGCAATTTATTTAATTACAATATGCTCGATTTGACTTTCGAAGCGGTATTGTCATACTTATAGAAACTTTTTTCAGTTTAATCGCTTAAAAAATCAAAAATTCTTTTTAAAATCAAAGGATAAGTCGATGGCAACGAGTAAATCTGGTGGCTCAACATCAAACGGTCGTGATAGTATTGGTAGAAGACTTGGTACTAAAAAGTACGCAGGTGAAGTAGTTCAACCTGGCGATATCATTATTCGTCAAAGAGGAACAAAGTTTCATGCTGGTGATCACGTTGGTATGGGTAAAGATCATACATTATATGCACTTGGTGCTGGAACAGTAAGATTCCATTATCGTAGTGGTGGTCGCAAGTATGTATCTATAGATTCAGTTTCTGAGTAAGTTTTTTATTAAGCTTGTAAATTTTGCTTTAAACAATAAAACATGGTAAGACTTTCTCTATCGAGTAATGGAAAAACTTTTTATTCATCGGAGAGCCATAAATGACTGCGCGTTCTTTTAATTTTCTTAAATACAAATTTCATGCTGCATTTTTATCTTTAACTTTTATGTGTGCTGGTATTGCTGGATATATTTATAATGGTGGATTTAGATACAGCGTAGATTTTACAGGTGGAACGCAGGTTTTGTTTAAATTTAGCAATCCTGTTGGCTCTGAAGAGTTAAAGAGAATTTTATCTCACGCTGGATGGGAAGATGCTGTCACTCGTGAGTTTAGCGAAACTGAAGTTGTTGTAAGGGTAAAAGAATTTGCCAATAATGCTCAGGGCTTAGCGTTGGCTATACAACAAACCCTTGAAACTAATTTGCCAAATAAAACAACAGCAACAATTTTAGAAGCTAATGGCGTTGGTCCTGGAACTGGGCAAGAATTACGTTGGAATTTTTTATTGATGTTAATTGCTGGTTTTGCGCTTATGTTTGCCTATATTGTAATGAGATTTTGGTCTTTTTCTTACGGTATTGGAACGGTAATTGCATTGCTTCACGATCCTCTTGCGATACTTGCGGTTATTGCGATTACTAAAACAGAGATTTCTCCTAATGTTATTTGTGCAATTATTGCTGCTTTAGGTTATTCTATTAATGATACTATTGTTATTTTTGCCCGCATTAGAGAGCGATTTGCAGTTGCAAAACAGGGTGAAAGTCCGACAGCGATAGTTAATGAAAGTTTAAATCATACACTTACAAGAACAATTCTTACGAGCTTGGCAACTTTTTTGACAGTGCTAGCTCTTTTTGTTTTTGGTGGTGAATCTTTACGTGATTTATCTTTGTCATTCATCGTTGGAATTTTAGTTGGAACTTATTCATCTATATTTGTTGCAAGTCCAATTATGTTGTATTTTAGACGTTAATTATTGATGTTTTTAGCTCTGTAAGACATGAATTTATCCATGAAATATCTATTCTTTAATTAAGATGGTGCATCATTATATATATGCGCTTGTTTATCTTTAGGATCATTCGTAATTACATTTAGGAGGGATTTTGATATGAAAGATGATAAAATGACTAATCCTGTTGCGCCAAAAAGGAAAACAGTTGTTCGTAAAAAAGAGCCAAAAGTAGTAGTAGAACAAGTAATAGATCAACAGCCAGCTCAAGCAGTAACCGTTTCGGTTCCTACTCCTGTTTTAACTTCTCCTGTACAACAGCCTATTGCGGTTGTTTCTCAAACAGAGCAGCCTCAAAAATTGGTGCGCGAAACTGTAAAGAAACAGTATGTTTCGCGAAGTCATAATTCATCTCGTAATCAAAATCAATCTACAGCACAGCGTCAAGAAAATTATCCAAATATTCAAAGTGGGAATCAAAATCAATCGCAACCACAATATCCATATCAGCAGCCACAGCAGCAATCTCAGCAGAACTATCATCATCATCAAAGACAACAAGATGTTTCTCCTAAGGTTTTGATGCGTGAACAAATGGAAGAGCTTTCTGTTCAAGAGCTTAATATTCATGCCCGCCGTTGGGGTATTATAGGCTCAAGTTTAATGCTGCATAGGGAGTTGGTGGAAAAAATACTTGAAGCTCAACAGCACCCAGACAGAGAAATTGCAGTTGAAGGTTTGCTTGAAAAACTTCCAGATGGTTTTGGTTTTTTGCGTTCACAAAAATTTGATTACATTTCAAGTCCTGATGACGTATATGTTTCTCCATCTCAAATTCGCCGTTTTGGTTTGCGTACTGGAGATACTGTTACAGGGACTATTCGTAAGCCAAAAGAGGGTGAAAAATATTTTGCATTACTTAAAGTTGATAAAGTTAATTTTCAAGATCCGGTAAAGCTTAATGAACGACCAACTTTTGATCGTTTATCTCCAATGCATCCGGATAAAAAATTTACACTTGAATCTGATCCTCTTAAAATATCAACTCGTTTAATGGATATTTTTACACCAGTAGGTCGAGGGCAAAGAGGATTGATTGTTGCTCCTCCAAAAGCTGGTAAAACAATGCTCCTTAAGGAGATTGCCCAAAGTTTAATTTCTAACCATCCAGATGTTTATTTAATGGTTCTTCTTATTGATGAGCGGCCTGAAGAAGTTGCAGATATGAGAAGATTTGTTAAAGGTGCTCACGCTGAGGTTATTAGTTCAACTTTTGATGAATCAGCAGAACGACATGTTCAAGTTGCGGAAATAGTACTTGAAAAGGCAAAAAGATTTGTAGAATCAGGTAAAGATGTTGTCATTCTTCTTGACGCAATTACTCGATTGGCACGTGCTTACAATACAACGGCTCCTGCTTCTGGAAAAGTTTTAACTGGTGGTATTGATGCAAATGCTCTTCAAAGGCCAAAACGCTTCTTTGGCGCTGCTCGTAGTATGGAAGAAGGTGGTTCTCTTACTATAATAGCAACGGCTCTTGTTGAAACTGGATCTCGCATGGATGAAGTAATCTATGAAGAGTTTAAAGGTACAGGTAATATGGAGATGCATTTAAGTAGAAAACTTGCAAATCGTCGTATTTATCCTGCGTATGATTTACTTATGTCATCAACTCGTCGAGATGATTTGTTATTCTCAGAGGAAGAGCAAAAGCGTTCTTGGGTTCTTCAAAAATTCTTAGCAAACATGAATCCTATAGAAGGAATGGAGTTTATGATTGACAAGATGAAGAAATTCAAAACAAACGAAGAGTTTTTTGACTCTATGAATAAACAGCGTCCAGTTAGTGGTTCTAATGGCAATGGCAATGGTTCTTCTGAATTAAAATAAGATAGTACATGAAAGTATTTATTAATATTTTAATAAGGCTATTTTTTGTTTATTCTTTTTTTCCTGTTTTTTGTTCAGAAAATCAAGAACTATCTCCACTTCAAAAGCAACTTCAAGATTCTGTTTCAAGGGGTATGGTTGTTTTTTTTTCAGCAGCTATTATTTCTGGTATTGAGCAAGCTGCAAGATTGTACGAAGAAGAAAATAATCAAAATCATTTTTTAAGTAATACTTTAAAGACATATAAAATGTTTTTGCTTATTAAAGCCACTAGTATAGGAATTGCTTCACCTTTATATCACTATTTTTTTAAAAAAAATAATTAATAATTCTTTAGAAGCTTCAATTTTTTTTGAAGCTTCTAATAAGACTTGTGAAGATTATTTTATAATATATCAAAATCTAATGAGTTAAACTCTTCTTTTTGTGCTTTATAATGCCCAACAAATGCAATCATTCCCGCATTATCAGTACAATATTTAGGTGATGGGAAAAAGAAAGATATTCCATTTTTATCAGCTATTTTTTGCAATCTTGAACGAATATATTTATTACATGCAACACCACCAACAAATGCTAATGATTTATATTTATTAGGTTCAAGGCTTAAAGCTTTTTCTACTTTTTGCACAAAAATATCAGCTACGCAAACTAAAAATGAACTGGCCATTTTATGTTTAAATTCTAATGAATGATCAAGTAGTATTTTGTTTTGTAAGTCGTATGCACCTTGTTTTACAGCATCATACAAAACGGCTGTTTTAAGTCCAGAAAAGCTAAACATAAGGTCGGAAGTTTTATTGCGAGGGTATTTAAAAAAATCTTCAAAATTAACCTCGCTTGCAAGTTTTTCTATGATTGGTCCGCCGGGATAACCTAGTTGTAAAAGTTTTGCAACTTTATCAAAAGCTTCTCCTGCAGCATCATCAAGAGTGGTTCCTATGGTTGTATATTTACCATAATCTTCTATGGAATATATGCTGGTATGTCCTCCTGATGCAGTGATGCATAAAAATGGGAAAGGTATTGGGTTTTCTATGCATGCAGAAAACGCATGCCCTTCAAGATGATTAATTGCTATAATTTTTTTATTTAAAGACCCTGAAAGAGCTTTTGCAAAAGCAACTCCTATAAGCAGTGATCCTGGAAGTCCTGGCTTGCTGGTGACGGCAATTGCATCAATATCATTAAGAGTTATACCAGCTTTATCAAATGCTTCTTGTGTAATTTGGTTTATTTTTTTTATATGTTCGCGAGATGCAATTTCAGGAACAACTCCGCCATATTTTTTGTGCATTTCTGTTTGAGAAAATAAAGTACTTGAAAGCATGCCATTATCTGTAGTGTAAATTGCAGCAGCTACTTCATCGCATGAAGATTCAAGGCCAAGAATTGTATATTTTTTCATGATATCCGTGTTTTAAATATTTGATTTTTAGGTAATTGTAGAATAACCCATTCTTCTTTTTTATGGAATCCATCAGTGTCTAAAGATGCAAATAAAGCAATATTATGAACGTATTCAAAAAGTTCTTTTTCTACATCAAGGTATATAATTGTTGGAAGTAAGACAGAAAATCCATTACTGTTCCAATTTATTTCTTTTTTTATTCCTTTAATAAGGTCTGCATCTTCTACAATTAAAACAGCAGATGATGGTATAGTAAATGGACCAACTCCTCTTGTTTCTTTAATATTCCAGAAGCATTCTTCTTTTGAAGATGGTGCCATTTCTCGTTTGAGCTCATAATGAATATAATTGCAGCCTAAAGGAACTTTAAGATTTTCAATAGTGTTATTTTCTGGCGTTGCTATTAAAGCTATAACAATATCAAATGTTGAAATATGAAAATCATAACAGCATGTGTAGCTAAAAAATGGCACCTGGTCATTATCATAATTTTTTAAAAGTGTGATGAGATTTCCTTGGTGATAAACACGGGGGAGAGGGCATTTAGTTAAAGGAATGTTTTTTAAGGAAGATGGGAATCTTATTGATCCTATATATGAAATTGATTTTTTAACATTTTCTTTTTTAAATGTAATTGGTATTGAAGCAGCCTTATTTTGACCTAAAATGTCTTTTGCTAAAATCATCAAAGGTATTGCAATTAAGGATAGATATTTTTCTTTAATCATGAAACATCCCTTTTTTAAAAGCTTGTTGTGTTTATTATGATTTGTTAAAATATATTCTATTATCTAAATTTTTAATATTACAAATCCGTAACTCACTTTAAGTTTTTTATAACAAAAATAAATAGTAAATAAGGGGCAGTATGTATGCACGTGCTAAAGCAGTTTTTAAAAGTTTTATAACAAAAGACGCTTCGCCTTTAAAATTAGCACTTGCAGTGAGTGTTGCTATGTATATAGCATGGTCGCCATTTTTAGGCTTTCATACGCTTATGCTTATTGCAGCAGGATGGCTTTTAAACTTAAATATTCCTTTTTTGATTGCTACTGGTTACATCATTAATAATCCATGGACAATGATTCCTATTTATATGGGTGGCTATATTTTTGGATATTGGTTCTTGCATTCCTTTTTGGGTGTTTCCGTAGAAGGATTAAATCCTGGTTGGATGGAATGGTTTAATCATAAAATAGTAGATTTTTTACATATTCAAGAGATATCATTTTGGGCATTTATGATAGGTGGAAATATATTAGGTATTATTTTTGCTTTTATTGTTTATCCAATTGCGTTGCGATTTATTAAAAAAATGGTCAGGGACTAAAGGATTTATTGTGAAAATAATTAGTAAAAACAAAAAAGCTTTTCATGATTATGAAATTATAGAAAAAATAGAAGTTGGCCTTGTTTTAAATGGAGATGAGGTTAAATCGCTTAGAGCGGGGCACGTTAATATGACAGGTGCCTTTGCAACAACTCATAATGGAGAGTTTTTTATGATTAATTGTCATATTTCTCCTTATGAAAAAGCATATATAAAGACAGATGATAATGCCAAAAGAAGTCGAAAATTATTACTTCATAAGCGAGAAATCAATCGCCTTATAGGTGATATTTCTTGTAAGGGGATAACACTGATTCCTTTATGCTTGTATTTTAATGATCGTAGCAAGATTAAGCTTGAGCTTGGTATTTGTAAGCATCGTAACGCTGCGGGTAAAAAGCAAGTTCTTAAAGAGCGTGATATTAAACGTGAAACCTCGCGTGAAATGCGTGATTATAAATCATAGTAATTGTAAATCAATCTAAATTCATTTAAACTAAAATAATTAATCTTTGAAATGTTTGGGGGCGCACTGGTTTCGACGTGTTATTAAAGTTTGCAGAAGCATGCCGAGCTTTTATTGAGTGCTCGTAAAACAAACAGTAAAAACATAAATGCAAACAATGTATTTGCAAACCAAGCGGTTGCCGCTGCTTAACTTTAATAGTTAAACAGTCTTGTCTGATTAAACATGCTCATATGTTGAAAAAGACTCGTATAATAAAAAAAATGAGACTGCTGTAGTAGGTTATACCCGTTTGTAGTGCAGCAGGATACCAACGTGTCTTAAAGTATCTTCCCGTTTTCCAGGTAATATTTTAAGAATTTTTGGAAACTAAGCATGTAGCGTCTGTTTTCGGTAATTTTACGGACATGGGTTCGATTCCCATCGCCTCCACCATTCCCATATGTTCCATTAAAACATTTTTATCTAAGTAAAAATTTAATTTGTAGTCAGAGTGCTCTGCACAAATATCACGTAATATAGTGTCAAATTTTTTATCAAAAAAATTCATATAAATTCTTATAATTTTTTTAAAATTTTCTGATAAATTGATTTTTTCATACATTTTTCTTTCTGGATAATACTTATAATGTTGTAAATAAATATCGCAACCAGAAGTAGTTATCACTATTTGCTTTAAAAAAAATTCTTGGTCTATGAGTCTTTTATTAGAATGTTTTTCATACGCTAATAAAGATTTTTCTAGCTGCATTATATCACAAAAAAAACTTGCAAAGTCATCATCTATAGAGCTTTCGTTTATTAAATTATCATCATAATCATCATCTACATTAGCTGGCGAGTTTAATCTTAGAAGTTCTTTTTCGCTAAATAATTCTGGATAAGGGCACTCTTCCTCTTCGCTTAATTCTAAATATTCACCTGCAAGATTAAATCTCTCTTCAAAATTAAAATCTGTATCATTTATAGTTGAAGGTTTAAAAAACTTACTCATTTTAATTGCTAATTCTTTAATAAGAGATTCTCTATCGGGGGTGCTTTTGGTTATTTCTTTTTTTAGTAATTGGCTGAAAATTGTATTTCTTGAAGAAGATTTGGATCTTATTGCTTGAGTTATAAGATCTCCAAGAAATTCTTCTCTTAATGATAATGATTGGTTTATTTCTTGAAATTCTAATTCGGGGTTTTGATCAAGGCAAAGGCGTTTTGGTTCAAAAGAAGATTCTTGTGCAAAACAATTATGTAATGCTAATAAAAATATTAATCTATAAAACATTTTTTATTTTTTTAAAGTTTAATTGTTATATTAATAATATTAGTAAATTTAAACGACGTATTTTTTATGTAAAGATTTATATAAAAATAATTTCTATAAAGATCTATTAATTAAAATTAACAAATAAATCCTGGATTTAGGAGATGCTTTTATTGTATTTTATAATCTTCAGATATGAATTATTATCGATAGAAAGTTTAGGGGAGTTATGAATTACAATAATCAGTCAATTTCAGATTTAGAAAAAAAATTTAAAACTTCAGCAACTCGTGGACTTACTCAAGAACAAGCAGAAGAGTCATTAAAAATATATGGTAAAAATATACTGAGTAAAAAGAAATCTATCTCTATTCCTCATATTATTCTTCAGCAATTTATAAATCCACTTGTTTATATATTACTTGTTAGTTCTGCTGTTATTTCTATAACGGGCACTTATATTGATGCATGTATAGTGCTTTTTATTGTTTTGCTTAATTGTACTATTGGGGCAATACAAGAACTTAGACTTGCTTATATTATAGGCCATTTAAATACATTGCAAAAGCGAGATTATATTGTTATTCGCGATGGAAAAAAAGTTATTATCCCTGAAGACTCTATTGTTCCTGGAGATATTGTTAGTTTGCAGGATGGCCAAAAAGTTCCAGCAGATGGTCGCCTAGTAACAGCATTTGACCTTGTAGTTGATGAAAGTATGTTAACTGGGGAAAGTAAGCCTGTTAATAAAGTTGCGGAAATACTTAATGAATATGTTTCAGAAAGGCTTGATGCTCAACATGCAATGTTATTTTCTGGGACTTCTTTAATTAGTGGCTATGGAGAAATACTTGTTGTTGCTATTGGTAAGTCTACTGAAAGTGGAAAAATTCAAGCGTATATTCCAGAAATTGTGACCGATCTTCCTTTGCAAAAAGATTTAACTCGATTAATTAGAGTTGTTCTTATAACTATAATAATAATTTGTACGACGCTTTTAATTTTAGGATTACTTGATGGAAAACCATTTGGCGAATTATTTGCTGCTCTTCTTGCTCTTTTTATGTGCGCAGTTCCTCAAGGTCTTCCTGTTATCATGACACTTATTTTGGCTGTTGGTTCTTATCGCCTTGCAAAACACCATATTTTGGCAAAACGATTACATGCTGTTGAAGCTTTAGGAAGGGCAGATGTTTTAGTTGTTGATAAAACAGGAACTTTAACAGGTAATCAATTGATGGTTAGTTCAATTGTAGCAGATGATAGGGTTTATACCCTTACAGGTTCTGGCTATGATCCAAAAGGTTCAATTTTGCTTAATAATGAAGTTGTGTTTTATGGTCATAAAGATTCATCTTTTGAAAAAATGTTAGAAGGTTCGTATTTGCTTAATAGATCACAAGTAACATTCAATCAAGAAGCACAAAGATTTGTTGTTAAAGGCAATCCTAATGAGGCTGCTCTTGGTATATGTGCAAAAAAAGCTGGCATTCCTGATGGAAGCTTAGAAGAAAGGTTTTTGCTTGTTTACGAGATACCTTTTCATGCAGATACGCAATTTCATGCATGTTTTTATAAAGATATGCAGCTTAATAAATTAGTAGTCTATACAACAGGCTCATTTGAAGGTTTTTATAAACAGGATATTAACTCAGAAAAGTTTTCTCAGGATTTGCTTGATCAGGCTTTGGCAGAAGGTAAACGTATTATGGCATTTGGTTATGGACAAAATGAAGTTTCATTGTTAGATGATATGCCAGAAAAGCATGATGATAGAAAGCAATTTTTTTTAAAAATATTTAAACAATCAGTAACATCTTTAGGTTTTTTTGAAGTAGAAGATGCTCTTAGAAAAGATATTGATCTTACAGTTAAAGCTATTTCTGACGCAGGGATTCGTATTATTATGGCAACAGGAGATCATGTTATAACAGCAGAGCATATAGCAGAATCTGCTGGTATTTTTAAATCTCAAGGAATTGCAAAAGGAGCTTTTGAGATGACTGATGTTACTGATGGAGATTTAAAAGCTAACTTAAAGATTTGTTCAGTCTATGGTCGTTGTTTGCCTGCAGATAAACTCCGCATTATTACTTTTTTGCAAGAGCAAGGTCTTCGTGTTGCAATGGTAGGTGATGGCGTTAACGACGTTCCTTCTCTTGCAATGTCAGATTTAGGTGTTGCAATGGGTATTTCTGGAACTGATAGCGCAAAAGAAGCAGCGGATATTGTTTTATTACAAGATTCTTTTGGGTCTATACCTTATGGGATAGCAGAAGGTCGTCATATTTTTTACACATTTAAACGTGTCATTTTTTATTTTCTTACTTCAAATTTTACAGAAGTTCTTGTTATGACTGTTGCTTTTATAGGATTTCCACTTCCGCTTTTAGCATCGCATGTTTTATGGCTTAATCTTGTAACAGATGGCTTTTTAGATGCATCGCTTTCTTTAGAAGAACCAGAAAATAACTTGTTGAATGTTTCATTTAAAAAACATATTCAAAGCCTTATTTCTTTTTCATCTATTTTGCATATTGTTTTTTTGGCAGCAATAAGTGCAAGTATAACAGGGATTGTTTTTATTTATTATTTAGATTGGCTAGGGATTGAGCGTGCTCGAACTATGTGTATGGCAACATTAACAGGATGCCAAATGATTAATGCTATTAATGCCCGATCTCTGCATAAGTCTATTTTTAAACTTCCATTATGGGGAAACAGATGGCTTTACGCTGCTTTAGCGGCTATTTTTTTGATACTTTTTTCAATTATTTATATACCAACACTGCAAATTGTTTTTAAAACAGTAACGCTTAGCTTTTTTGATTGGATCGTTGTTTTTTTAGTTGCATTCATTTTGTTTTGTATAGAAGAAGTAAGAAAAAAAATGCTCTCATTTTTTAATTAAATAAAACATGAAAGCATTTTTTAATTCTTATAAAAGAAGAATTATTTCTTAAAAAGAAGATATAGAGCAAGTGATTGAGTATCTGGAGGAAATGGTTGAGCATTTCCGCTGTTAAAATTTTCAATAGGGGTTGTTCTTAACCTTTCAAATTTTTTATTTTCTTTTCTTTGCTCTTCTAGCCATTTTTTAAAATGGGATGCTTTGCCACATATTAAAGAATGTTTTTCTATTTGTGGTTTAGTGATACGACCATTATTGATATGGTTTTGGCTGGATTCTTTTTCTGAGCAAAAAACAAAATTTGTGTAAAAAGAAAGTAAGAGTAATAACTTTTTGAACATAAAGTGCCTTTAATTTTCTTATTATTTTTTTGGAGATTTAAATGAAGCCAATATTCCTGCTGCAGAAGAAATATCTTCGGGGTTTTCAATAGGAGGCTTTCTTTTTACTGCAAAAGAAATTTGTATCTCTTCAGTTCTAATTTCAGACTCATCAAACTTAGAGGAATTTCTTTTAGAGGGAGTTATTTTGAAGAATTCTTGTTGTTGAGTAAGGAAATTTTTTAATGTTTTAAATTGTGTTTCTAGTTCATTTATTGTTTCTTCTTTATCATTCCTTCCTATTGCTAAAACAAGCCTTTCACGAATTGTTTTAAATGCTAGAAATAATGGATCTTTTAAAAGTATTGTTTTAGAGTCGTTAAAAAGCTCTTGAATTAGTTTTTTTTGCAATTCAGACGCTTCTTTAACAAGGCGTTCAGTTGGAAAAGATTCGTCTTCTTGCGCTGATTGTTTGAGTTTGTTGCAGGCATCTTGTAGTGCTTCTACTCTTAAAATTAATGCTTGTTGTTTTGGAGTTAGTTCACTAACTCTATATTCAAGCGATCCATGTGAGTTTTCATAACACAAAGAGGCAGATTCTATTGTAGGGTCATATAGAGTTAAATGTTCAGAGCAAAAAAGTGAATTTGAATAAAAAGAGAGAAAAAGTAATAGTTTTTTTAACATAAAAGATCCTTAATCATTTGTTTGTTTTTTAAAATTTTGAATTAATTCTTTAATTTTATCTAAATTTAATTCTGTTATTTCTTTATATCTTTTTTCATTTTCTTCTAATTGTGATAAAAGCTCAGGAGAAATGTTTTCTAAGTTTTGAATGGACCATTCTTTTTCTTTTTGCGCTCTTTCAAGCAATAGTTCATTCTGAAACAAGATGTTTGCGCTTTCTCCAAGAGCACGGGCATCTTTATTTATTTCTTTTAAATAATCTAAAAGTAAAAATACTCCATCTTTGATTGCGGCCTGTCTTAGATAAAAAAAATGGAAAGTTGCTTTTTGCCGCTCTGTTAACTTTGCTTCTGGATACATGTAGTGTTTCTGGTCCTTGCTTAAATAATAAAATCTTTCCTCATTATTCATTCCGAGCAATACTATTCTTTCATTGCAAAATAAATTTATACAGGAAAGAAATAATAAAAATAATATTTTTTTCACGAGTTCATTTTTCTTTTACAGAGATGTTTTTATGAATAATTATTACAGTTTAGAATATTTTATCAGTGATGGGTTTTATTACAATTTTTTATTAGCATAACTTACTCTTTTTAAACTTTATATTTTATAAAAATATATCTAAACTTTATATTGTTTAAAAAAACGCTTTTAGAATAAAGGTTTTATTCATGCAAGCATCAAAAAACATTGGTCATGTTCTTCGTATTAGTGGCACTATAATAGACATTCAGTTTTCTCAAAACTCTACTCCAAGTATTTTTAATAGACTTCTTATTACTATTCCTAAAGAAAAAGATATAACGTCAAGTCGCACAATCTCTGTAGAAGTTGCGCAACAACTTGGAGATGGCGTTGTTAGGTGCATAGCTCTTGAAGATATTTCAAATATTAGTAGAGGCCTTAGCGTAGAAGATACCGGGTTTCCTATTATGGCACCAGTAGGTAAAGAGGTTTTAGGAAGGGTTTTTGATGTTCTTGGTAATGCTATTGATAATCAAGGTTTAATGTCTAAAGATCAAGAAAGGTGGCCTATTCATCGTGAAGCGCCTTTGCTTGTTGAGCAAAACATTCAAAATGATATTCAAGAAACTGGTATTAAGGTAATTGATCTTTTGTGCCCTTATCTTAAAGGTTCAAAAATTGGTCTTTTTGGTGGAGCTGGAGTAGGGAAAACCATTTTAGTTATGGAATTGATTCGTAACATTGCTATAGAACATGGAGGTTTTTCTGTTTTTACAGGCGTTGGCGAGCGTACTCGGGAAGGTAACGATCTTCTTTTGGAAATGAAAGAGTCTGGCGTTATAGATAAAACTGCTTTAGTTTTTGGTCAAATGGGAGAAATGCCTGGAGCTCGTCTTAGGGTTGCTTTGACAGGTCTTACAATGGCGGAATATTTTAGAGATAAAGAAAAAAAAGATGTTCTGTTATTTGTAGATAATATTTTTAGATTTGTTCAAGCAGGGGCAGAAGTTTCTGCACTTCTTGGTAGAATGCCATCAGCTGTTGGTTATCAGCCAACTCTTGCAACAGAAATGGGGATGTTTCAGGAACGAATAGCAAATACTGTTAATGGTTCTATTACATCTATACAAGCAGTTTATGTACCTGCTGATGATATTACAGATCCTGCGCCAGCTACAACATTTATGCATTTGGATGCTAACACAGTACTTTCAAGAAAGCTTGCAGAGTTGGGGATTTATCCTGCAATTGATCCTCTTGAATCAAATTCAAATGGGTTAAATCCGCATATTCTTGGTCAAAAACATTATGCAGTTGCCCGTAAAGTTCAACATATTTTACAAAGACATAAGGAGCTTCAAGATATTATCTCTATTTTAGGAGTAGATGAGCTTGCAGATGAAGATAAATTGATAGTTAAAAGAGCTCAAAAGATTCAAAAGTTTTTAACGCAGCCTCTTTTTGTTGCAGAAAATTTTAGCAATATTCCAGGGGTTTTTGTTCCTAAAGATACTACTATTAGCGATTTTGAACGCTTGGTTAATGGTGAGTGTGATGAATGGCCAGAGCAGGCATTTTATATGGTTGGAACTTTGGAAGATGCTCGTAAAAAAATGGATCATATGACTGCTCAAATTAAAAAACGTGCATCATGAAATTAATTATATTATCTCCTGATAAAAAAATTGATCATGAAATTGTGTGGATAGAGGCAGAAACGCCAACAGGTAATTATGTTATTCAACCAGGACATGTTGCTACAACATTTATTCTTTTGGAGCATAAGCCTGTTACATATTGTTTAAATAATGGTAAACAAGAAGTTTTTTATCCATCTTATAGATCAATTATGCAAGTAACACCTTGGCAAGTTCTTTTATTGTTTAATGAATGATTTTTATATGAATAAAAAACAAATAGGAACTATCACTCAAGGATCTTTGTCTGAAGGATTAACAATGCGCATTGATCCTATGGTTTCTTTGGAAACCATAAAAACGGGCAAATTTGTTTCTGTGGTGGGGGAAAGGCATACGTTTTTTTCTTTAATTACCGATCTTACGCTTCAAGTTACTAATTCTGATGTACTGCTTTATCCTCCTAAAGAAACTGATAATGTTCTTGTAAAAAAACTTGCTCATAAAAGTATGTATGCAACAGCTGAGTTGCGTCCCATGGTTACGCTTGATAATAATCATCATGTTGCTCCTGTAAAAACAGTTCCTCCTCATTTTGCAAAGGTCTATGAAGCATCTGCTCAAGATGTTGCATATATTTTTGGTAATGAAAATCACGAATCAAAAAAATATTTTAATATTGGATCTCCTCTTGATATGGATACTCCTGTTTGTATTGATCTAGAAAAACTTGCAGAGCGAAATACGGGGATTTTTGGAAAAACAGGTACAGGTAAGACTTTCTTAACACGACTTGTTCTTGCGGGTCTTATCAAAAACAATAAAGCTGTTTGTCTTATTTTTGATATGCATAGTGAGTATGGTCTTCAGGCGCGAAAAGAAGGTTCTGGTAATACTTTTGTTAAGGGGCTTAAAACTTTATTTTCTCATCGTGTTGCGATTTTTTCATTAGATCCTGTTTCTACTCGTAAGCGTGGAGGCTCTCCTGATGTTGAAATTATTTTAAGTTATCAAGATATAAAAGTTGAAGATATTATTTCGTTGCAACAAGAGCTTAACTTGCATAGCACCGCTCTTGAGGCGGCATATTTAATTCATGCACGATATAAGCATGATTGGCTTCAAATGCTACTTGATCAAACTGATATTAAAGAGTTCGCAAACTCTTTAGGAGCTCACCCAGAATCTATAGCTGCGCTTTATAGAAAATTAAAACGTATTGAGCGATTGCCTTTTTTTAAAAGAAGACCTACTGGTGCAACAAAAGTAGAAGATTCAGTGATTGATCAAATGATGGAGTTTATAGCAAAAGACATTAGTATCTGTGTTGAATTTGGTAATCATACGTCTTCATTTTGTTATTTATTGGTTTCAAATATCATTACTCGTCGTATTCATAGTGAATATATAGAAAAAACAGAGCAATTTTTAGGATCTCAGGCAACTTCTGATGAGCCAACAAAATTGATGATTTGTATAGAAGAATCTCATAAATTTTTAAATCCATCGGCGGCCTCACAAACAATTTTTGGTACAATTGCTCGAGAAATGCGCAAATATTATGTATCTCTTTTGGTTGTAGATCAAAGACCGTCTGGTATTGACGATGAAGTCTTATCTCAATTAGGGACTAAAATTGTTGCGCAGCTTAATGATGAAAAAGATATACAAGGTGTTTTGAATGGTGTTTCTAATGCATCAACATTGCGATCTGTTCTTGCTACTCTTGATACAAAAAAACAGGCACTTGTTTTGGGCCATGCAGTAACAATGCCAGTTGTAGTTCAAACAAGAGAATATGGAGAAGATTTTTATAGAGCAATGCAAGAAATATCTGCGGTTCATGTTGATACACTTATTAAAGAATTGTTTTAGGAATATTATAAAAATTGTGAGAGATTAATAATAAAAATTAAGTGTGAGATTTTCTTTAAAGAAAGATAAAAGTGTGAAAAAAGTAGATAGAAAAATATACCCAAATGAAGTAGAAAAAGAACTCAATATTATATATTTGCCATCACTTAAAATTGTAGCACAAGAACTTGCTGATTATGATATAAAAAAAGATTTGGAATATCGAGCTAACCCTCCTTTAAATAATAAATTAGAAGCTTTGTATGGCTCTTTGATTGATCAATCATACATTGCTCCCATGTATGTAAAGTGGGTTAATAAAACAGTGCAATATGGTGTTTTTGCAGATGCAGATCTTAAGCGCGGAGATATGGTTTGCGAATATACAGGAATATTGTGTAGAGATGATAATGATGATGAAGAAAATGGTTATATTTGGGATTATCCAACCGTTGCATATGAGCATGTTGAAGGTAGAAAGCGAAGAAAAAAAGTTAAATATTGCATTGATGCTTTAAAGGCTGGAAATTTTGCACGTTTTATTAATCATACTATTAGAAAATATCAAAATGTTGGAGTGCAAATGGTGCCTCGAAATAATTTGTGGCATGTTGTTTATATCGCTAAAAAAGATATAAAAAAAGGACAGCAGTTATTAACTTATTATGGAACTCAATATTGGCGAGATAGGCAAATAGTTCCTGAGCCGATTGAGCCTTAAAATAAGTTTTTTTTAGATAGTTTGAAAATAATGGAGAAAGACTTTGTATATAAATAAAAGCAATGAAGCATCTTTAGTACGACATGTTGGCATAGTCCTTTATCACAAAGGTAGAAATATTGTTGTTTTTGATAAAAATCAACAGCGAGTTTCTGCCATTACTTATACAAAGTTTTTACCTCGTGGATCTTTTATTTCATACAACACAATACATTTTCGCTCAGAATTGCTTCTTCAAGATATTGTTCTTGAGTACATGCCGCTTGCTCAAGCCCAGATAGATATATATTTTTTACATAGTCTTCTTGAAGTTTGTTATTACTTTATTCCAGAAGGTGGTTGTGAGTTTTTTATATATCCAATTATTATTCAAGTCCTAAGATCTTTTGAACAAGTAGATTCTAAAAATAAAAAAAAAATGTTGCTCTGTAGAATTTTTGCACATCTTGGTATATACCCTGCTCAGTCTGACTCTTATGAGGCTTTAGAGGATTTTCTTAAAATGCCTATTGACAACCTTATAGCAGGAAATTTAGATTTGGTTCATGATGATTTTTTTGATATATGGTTAATGTGGTGTTTAGAAAATCATCCTCAAGGGAAAAAATGTAAAGCGCTTCCTCTTCTTTTATAAAAGTGATGTCAAATGAATAAAAAAATACTACTTTTTGCTACCCTTTGTTTTTTAAATATACAAGCAGATTTTTTAGATACATTTGGATTTGGAACGGCAACAATTGATGTTGTTCTTGGTCCTCAGAAAGAAGAAGATATTCGTCAATTAAAGGCTTCGATTGAGGAATTTAATAATCAAGATCAAAAAGAGCAAGAGAATTTACGTGTTAGCTCTGAAAGAATTAAGGCAAAAATTGACGAAATAGAAGCTTTTATTGCAGAGCATCATGTGATTGATCAATGTACGCAACAAAAACTTATTGGATTGCAAGGTAGCTACCAAGTAATTGTTGCAATTAGAGGAATTAAAAAGGATTTAAGTGAAACACTAAAACAGCATCTAGCTCTTTTGGAATCTCAACTTAATGATGATGTAAAGGAAAATTCTGATGTAGAAAAATTAGTATATAAATTTGATGATTTACAAAATCTTAACAGAAAAATAATGAGTCAAGAGGATAAATGGTCTCATTATTGTGCTGAAAAAAATGAAATAACCATTGATCTTGAAAATTCAAAAAAAAGAGCTGATTCTGCCAAGAAGTTATACGATCAAAAGGTATATCAAGAAAATGAATTGAGAAAAAAAATATATACAGATGAGCATGTTTCTCAAAATCAAATAGATCTTTTAAGTATAGAAACTCAACTTGCTGATTATGAATATCAACAATTTCTTGCAAAAGTTGAAGAGCGTTCTGCTCGTTTAAAGTTTCTGACAGAAGCTGTTTCTATAGAAAATAAAAAATTACAAAAAATTAAGAAAAAGCGAGATGCTGTTATAGCTCGAACTTTGCGTGTAGATAAGCAAGACATTGACAGTGCTCAAAAAAAACTTAACGAACAAAAGCATCATTACCTTGCGTTGACAGATCAGTATTTACAAAAAATAGAATATTTTAATGCTCAGCAAGAAATTTGTAAGAAAGATTTAAAATATTTAGATGAACGTTATGCCGATACAAGTAGCGAAATTCAAAATATTGATGAGTGGATAAGTTCACCAACAACAATTCAAGGATATTTATCGTTTGTTGATCGTGGTGTTAAAAAAACTGAAATCACATTGCTTGATGCTCAAATAGAGTATCAAAAAGCTGAAATAGAGCTTGAAAAGACTAAGTTTAAAGAATATGAATTGAATTTAAAAATTGTAGAATCTTGGTACAACATTAAGCATCAAAAATTTGGATCAAGCGATAAATTGCTTAAAGATATTTCATCTTATCAAGATATGGTAGCTGAATTTAGTCGTGAAAAAATAATGTATAGCGATAAACGATATGCTGTTATTAATCGTTTAAACTTACTCAATAGATCTCTTTCCAATATTAAAATTAAATTAGAAGAATTGCTTGATAAATCATCATATATGTTTAGACGGGATGAGCATTCTTACAGGCATTGTGCAGATCAACTTAAGCGCGGACAAATTTTACTTGTTCGTCAAATAGAGTTGATAGGACATCTTATTGAATCATATTCAAATATTTTCATAACTCTTGATAGTTACGAAAAGCAAATAGGAAGTACTATTGTTGAATTGCAAAAAGCGAGTTTATGGCAAAGATCTGGCGGCGCAATTTCTCGTGAAGGTTTGCAAAATATTATTCCGGATATTTATAGCTTTTTTGTGGATGTTTTTGTATTAGGATCTACTTATATTAATTCTATGAATACATCTGTTGTATTGGAAAAAATTACTAAAAATATTTACAGTCCCCTTACTCTGCTTTTATTTATTTTTAAACTTATATTCTTTTTCATTATTTTTGCATTATTTCGTCGCTATGGACTTTCTCTTTCAGACTTATTTTTAGAAATTGCTCCTGAGTATCCTGGGGTATATTTTTTTAGCAGACTTGCAGCAGTTGTTATTCAATTTGTTCATCAATACCAAAAGAGCATTTTTTTATGGTCTATAGCTTTTTATTATGTTGCTATACAGCAGTCTATAGATATGTATCCATCAGTTATTTTTTATTTACTGTCAATCCCATTTTTATTTGGAATTATTCATTTATTTATTAATTTTGTAACCGCATTTAATAAACAAAATGATTATCAATTATTCCGTGAAAGTTTTCAGGATAGATTTGTTTTTTCTATAGGGTTTTTCCTCTATTCTAGTATTATCCTTTTATTTTTTAGAGAAGCATTTATTGCAGTTACTTATATGAAGTCTGAGCTTCCAGGAATTTTACTTGCCTTCTATTCTATTATTGTAAGAATTTTACTTCTCTCTTTGATTAGGAAAGAAGATATTCTGACTATTATTTCTCCTAAAAATTCATTTGGATTATGGCTAGGTCGTATTGTTAATGATTATTATTATGCTATTCTCGCTGCGATTATTACTGTTATGGTTCTTAGCGATCCTCATATTGGAGGTTATGATAATTTAATTGCATATCTTATGTGGGGTATTGCTGGTACTATTGTTATACTTCGGATTTTATTTCTTCTTTATGGATTTGTTCGTAGAACATCTTCATTCTTCTTTTTTTCTTTTGATGATGAGTCAATAGATGAGCGTTTTCAGCATGCAAAAACATGGTATGGTGTTTTGGTTATATGTATTTTCATACTTTTTTTCATTATGGGAATTGTTTTAATTGCATGGTGTTGGGGAAAGACAATTCCTATGCATTCGTTAAGTGATTTTTTTTCTGTGCAACGCCTTTCTATTGGGTTTAAAGATGGGCAATATCAAAAAGTTAGTATTATAGATTTAATTAGAACCTTTTTGTTTATTCCAGGAAGTTTTTTAGTTGGTTATTTAGTAGATAAATTTGTATTACATAGAATTTATATGGTTCTTCTTGTTGATCCTGGTGTTCATAATGCTGTTTCAACAATTTCATATTATCTTGTTGTTATTTCTATTATCACTTTAGGGCTATGTCAGGAAGGTTTTGGATTTCTTGTTTCTTATTACATTCTTCCTATTCTTGTTGGTATGGCATGGGCTGTTCGAGATGTATTTAATGATTTTGTTGCTTATTTTGTTTTGCTTGTTCAGCGTCCAGTCAAAGTGGGTGATTATATAAAAATATCCGATGAGGTAAAAGGCGTAGTGCGTAAAATAACTCCAAGAACTGTCGTTTTAAGGAGAGAGCAAAGTTATCATTTAATTATTCCTAATTCTAAGTTTATGCAAGATGTTATCTTTAATTGGGATTACACCAGAAGTTTTATTGCATTTCCTGATATACATGTAGGTGTGCGCTATTCTGTAGATCCTGAGCATGTTAAAAAAATATTAGCTCAAGCTGTCGATAGTGTTCTTAATGTTCTTAAAATACCACCTCCAGTCATTCGACTTGATGAATTTAGTCCATCAGGATATGTTTTTATGGTTCGTGGGTTTATTAGCTCAGAAATGACTCTTGAACAATGGAATATCGCAAGTGATGTTCGTTTGTCTATTGTTAAGATTCTTCATAAAAATAATATAGAGTTGGCTTATCCGGTACGGATAGTACGTACAGTTTCTAATGGATCAGATAATCAATATTTGCAACCAGTCTCAGAAGACTTTAAACTGTAAGTATTAAAATTTATTTAGGCGCGTAGCAAAAGGGGGAACGTGAGTTCCCCCGATTTATTTAGAGCTTTTTATGGTTTTAGCCGGTTAAAAGCTCAATTAGAATTATTTGAAGCAGAAGAAAGGCTTGTGGATCTTAAGCGGCAATAATAAGACATAGCATTGTTTATTAAAAAAAGGGATCTTAAAAGATCCCTTTAATCTATACATATATCTTTATTAGATATATTAATTCTTCTTACGCATGTTTGCTTGTAATACTTTTTTACGTAAGCGCACATGGTTTGGAGTAATTTCAACAAGCTCATCGCTTCCAATCCATTCCATACACATTTCTAATGTCATAAGGCGTGGAGGATTGATTTTAGCTGCTTCATCAGTTCCAGAAGAACGCATATTACTTAACTTCTTTTCTTTACATGGATTCACTTCAAGATCATTATCGCGTGAGTGTTCACCAATAATCATACCTTCATAAACATTTTCACGAGCGCCAATAAAGAGATCGCCTCGAGGTTGTAAAGCATCAAGAGCATAGGTTGTTGTTACGCCACGTTCCATAGAAATTAAAGCCCCGCGTGTTCGTCCTGGAATTTCACCTTTGTATGATTCATAACCATGAAATGATGAATTCATAATACCAGTACCACGAGTATCGGTTAAAAATTGTCCACGAAAGCCAAGTAGTCCTCGTGAAGGAATGGTAAATTCTATACGAACGCGTGTTGAAAATTCTTCTTGTGTTATGTTTTTTATTTCTGCTTTACGCATACCAACGTGTTCAATAATTAAACCTTGGTATTTATCTTCTACGTCGATAAGTACGTATTCAATAGGTTCGCATTTTTTACCATCTATAGTTTTGTAAATTACCTCAGGTGCAGAAACTTGCATTTCAAAACCTTCGCGGCGCATTGTTTCTATTAAAATACCAAGATGTAATTGTCCACGGCCAGAAACTTTAAATGTTTCTGGAGATTCTGTTGGCTCTACACGAAGAGCAACATTTGTTTTAAGTTCTTTATCTAAACGCTCTTTAATATGGCGAGATGTTAATAATTTCCCATCTTGTCCGTTAAAAGGAGAGTTATTTACAGAAAGATAAATAGATACAGTTGGTTCATCAATAGCAACATATTCGCAAGGAATAGGGTTATTTGGAGAGCAGAGAGTTGATCCAATTTCTATATTTTCGCAACCTGTAACTGCAACAATATCTCCAAAAGAAACTTCTTGTTGTTCAATTTTATTAAGACCTAAGAATGTATATAATTTAGTTGCTTTCATAGGTCTACTGACAACATCGTTGTAACAATAAATAAATTGTTCGCCAACTTTTAAGGTTCCGCTCATAACACGACCAATAGCGATTGTTCCTAAAAAGTCTGAATGGTCTATATTAGTAATTAAAATTTGAAGTCCCTCGGCTTTTTCTACTGGAGCAGGGATGTCATTAATAATAGCTTGGAACATAGTGTCTAAAGAATCGGTAGGGTTTTTAGGATCGCGTGTTGCAAAACCCATTCTTCCTGAACCATAAAGAACTGGAAAATCAAGCTGATCGTTTCTTTTTGCTAAATCTAAAAAGAGATCATGAATAAGTTCTTCTGTTTTTTCTATATCAGCATCTTTACGATCAATTTTGTTAACAAAAACAATAGGCTTTAAATTTAATGCAAGAGCTTTTTGTAAAACAAAACGTGTGCCAGGAAGCACCCCTTCTGCAGCATCTACAAGTAATAAAAACCCTTCAACCATTTGAAGTGTTCTTTCAACTTCACCGCCAAAGTCAGCGTGCCCAGGAGTATCTACAATGTTGATGTGATAATCGCCATAATTAATACCAGTGTTTTTTGCAAGAATAGTAATACCACGTTCTCTTTCAAGATCATTAGAGTCCATAACGCGATCTGTTTGCATTTTCAGATCAAGCGTTCCAGATTGTTGTAGAAGCTTATCAACTAAAGTTGTTTTACCATGGTCTACGTGGGCAATAATAGCAATATTACGAATTTGAGAACGTGTCTTATTCATTCTTAATCTACCTAACTCATCATTAATGGATTTTTTTTCGACTAACAGACTTTTTTTAGTATGGATAAAAAATGACAATTCGTCAAAACTATGCGATAAATACAGGATATCTCTTCTCTTTAATTGCTAAGTCGTAGGAGTTTTTAATGAATCTGAATATATGTGGATTTGGACTCTACTTTGTTGTTGTTGGCTTTGTAGCCTTATTTTCTTATTTTTTAACAAAGAGAAGTAATCATTCATATAATCAAATAATGCTTGGTAATCGTTCTGTTAATTATGTATTAACAGCTCTTTCTGCTCATGCAAGTGATATGAGTGATTGGATTTTTATGGCTTTTCCAGCTTATTTATACTCAAATGGTATGATTAGTTTTTGGATAGCAATTGGTCTTGTTGGTGGTATGTGGATAACTTGGAATTTTATAGCTCCACAACTTCGTAAAGCTACAGAAAAATATGATGCTTTAACTCTTTCAGCTTATTTCGAATCTCGATTTAATGACAATTCAGGATTTTTGCGTATTATTACTGCTCTTATTTCTTTTTTCTTTTTTTCTATTTATATAGCTGCAGGATTAAAAGGCTTTGGCTATTTGGGAGAGTCTTTGTTTGGAATTCCTTATCTACAAGGTATTTTTATAGGGATAACTGCTATGACTTTTTATATTGGTCTTGGTGGTTATAAAGCACTTGCATGGATTGATGCATTTCAGGCTATTTTTTTACTTTTGGTTATATGTATTGTTCCTTATATTGCATTTTTAAAAATAGGGGGCTTGCCTACTATTATAGAAAGTGCTGAAAAATTTAGTATCTCTTTGTCTTTTTTTCCGACTTCGTTTACTGAGTTCATTAACGCTTTGCTTATGGCATTTAGTTGGGGTGTTGGTTATTTTGGAATGCCGCACGTTTTAACTAAGTTTATGGGTATTTCAGATGTAAAAAAAATGAAAAAAGCTCAATACCTAGGTCTTACATGGCAGGTAATTGTAATGTTGGCGTCAGGCGCAATTGGTCTTATTGGTATAGCCTTTTTTCCCGCTATTCTTGCAAATAAAGAGTTAGTTTTTATTGAAATGGTTAAAGGACTTTTTTCTCCTTTTGTAACAGGTATTATTTTATCTGCTGTTGCAGGAGCTACATTGTCGGCAACCGCAGCACAGATATTAGTAGTAATTTCTGTTATTGTAGAAGATTTATATCATAAGACTTTTCGTATACAAGCAAGTAATAATGAGCTTGTTTGGGTTTATAGAGCAAGTGTTTTGCTTGTAGGTTTTTTGAGTATAGTGGTTAGTTGCGACAAATCTACCAGTATTCAACAGTTAGTTCATTATGCATGGATGGGTTTTGGATCTTCTTTTGGACCATTAGTTCTTGTTTCTTTGCACAGTTCTTATATTAATCGTTATGGAGCTGCAGTAGGAATTATTGTTGGTGGAGTTTTTGCAGCAACATGGCATGTTATGGGCAAAGCATATATTTTTGCTGTTTCAGGTATTGATATTCCAGCTGTAATACCGGGCTTTATTATGAGTATGATTTTTTTATATGTAGTTTCGTTTTTTACTAATAATAAATAACTTCATAATCATTATTTATTTGGCAAAGCAAGTTGCATTTTTTTTGTGAAATCACCTTTGGCAATAAAGTCTTCAAGAGATTCTAGATTTGATGGCGAATCTACTTGATATACAAATGTGTTTTTAGGATCAATAGTTATAGATTTGTTTTCTGCTCCATGAGTAAAAGCAGCTATTTTAAATTCTCCATTAAGCTTAAAATATTTGACTTGATTAAATTTTTCTGAATTTTTATTTATATTTATAAAACGATCTTTTTCTGTTTTTATATCAAAAATAGGTTGAGCTGGCGTCATGGTAGATAATTCTTTAAATGATCCAGCTTGTATAAAGGAAGTAAGTGTTTGATATATTCCTTGAGAATTAATTATAATATTGTCGGCATCAAAATTATCAATCACAACTTCTTTACCATTTAAATAGGTATGAATTGCAAGAATACCATTAAGTTTAAAATATTTAATTTCATCAAAAAAACTTGATGACCCAAGTAGTTTAATAGGTATATTTTTTTCTGATTTAATATCAAAAATAGGAGGAGTTTCTGTAATGGTAAACAAACCATTAAAATTATTTTTTGCTATAAATTCTTTTAATGTTTCAGATGTTCCATTTGAACTATTTTTAACAGTTACATTTTCAGGATCAAAGTTTTCAATATTAACAGGAGATCCATTTCTGTAAGGATAAGGAGTTTTTATTCCATTAACAAAAAAACCTTTAATTTCATCAAAAAAACCAGAAGTTCCTAATATTTTAAGATCTTTTTTGCTTTCTTTTTTTATATCAAAAAGAAGAGAGCCGACAGCAATATAATATTTACCTGTATAATTATTTTTCTCTATAAATTGATTAAGCGGTTCTACTTGATTGTTGTCATTGTTTACAACAGTAATATCTGAGGGGTTAAAGTCTTTTTCTGTAATTGGATTATTGTTTAAATATGGATATACAGTCCCCTCTCCATTACTGATAACGTATTTGATTTCATTAAAAGTAATTGAAGCGCTTAATGATTTAAGAGGGTTTCCATCTTTACTTTTAAGACTAAAAATTTCTGGATTTGATTCAATATAATAAGGAGATTTAAAGCCTAATTGATTGAGTTTATCTATAATGATGTTTGATGCATTATTGTTTTTTATATCAATTGAGTAATCTTTAATTACATTTTCAATATCTTCTAAAAATATATTGAAAGTTTTTTTATTTTTATTGGCATCAATTATTATAATGTTTTTTGTTATTGGATTATTAATTTCAACTGGTTGCTCATTTAAAAAGTAAGAAATTTTTAATTTTGAATCGGTAGTGTTTTTTGGATAGTTAATTTTAATTTGATTAAATTCTTCATTCATCCCAATGATTTCTAAGACTTTTTTTTGAATGGAATATATCTCCATTAAAGGGCTTTTAACAGTTATAAAACAAGGATCTGTAAATATTCCTTCATCAAGGTATTCAGATAGATTCTTTGAAGAGTTATTTTTTTGATTAACGACAATTGTTTCCATAAGATCTGCAAAATCGATGGCAACAATCTTATTGTTCATATATGCATTAATAGTTGGAGCTTCGTTAATTTTAAAGTATTTAATTTCATTAAAAGGAGTTGTTGATGAACCAATAATTATTGGTTGATTTTTATTTGTTTTAATAGAAAAAATAGGTGGTGCTGCATCTATAAAAAAAGTTCCTTTAAATTTATTATTTTGAATAAATTGAGTAAGTGTTGTTGTAGTATTGCTGGTAACCAGAATGTTGTCATAATCAAAATTATCAACAATGACAGAGCCTCCTTCCTTGTAGGTTGCTACTGATATAGCTCCATCGTTTGAAAAAAGTGTTATTTGATCAAAAGGGACTGTTGAGCCAAGGAGTGTTATAGCCTCATTATTTTTTGTTTTTATAGTGCAAAGTTCTTGATTAAGAGAAAAATAATAAGGTTCTGAGTATGTATTATTAGGCTCTAAGATTGTTAAAGGTTCTTTGTCATCGATAACTTGAATAAGAATATTTTTCTTAGTGAAATGATTTTTTATAAAATCGTTAAAGGATTCTTTTTCTGTTGTAGAACTTATAGAAATGTTTGAAGTATTAAGTGTTGGTAGGTTGATTAATACTGCATTAAGATAGGCTTTTGTAATAATTGAGTCTTTTGAAGTATAAAGAACAAGATTATCAAAGGGAGCAGTTTCATTATTAATATTGATAGGATATTGGCCTTCTGCTGAAAGTGAACATAAATAAGAAGCTTCATATGCGGTAAATGTTTCAAATCGAGAGCCTTTTTTTATAGCCTCTATTGTTTCGTTTAAGTTTTTAAAACTAAGTGCAGCAGCAAGCTGGTTATTGTTTGTGTAAAAGTTTATTAAAGATTCTTTATTTGTTTCATTAAAATTTGTCACCCCTACAAATTCAGATTCAGCATTGTAAAGTTCGATATAGTAATTTTGGGGAGCATTTTTTAAAAAAATTTTTACTTGCATATTTGTAATTGTTCCATCTCCTGAAATAATATTTAAAGGACCGCTTAAAGCTTCCATTTTTGATTTAAGCATAAAGCAATAAACTGGAGATTCTGGGTTGTCATAAGGTTCTTTTGTTATATATTCTAAATCAGGTTCATTTTCTGGCTGGTCGCAATTAAAAATTGATGTTACATTTTCAAATAATTGTTTAATTTGATTTGAAGAATTATTGATAGTGTTGATTAAATTGTAATCTGCGCTTGAGGATGTGGTTTTTAAAAGATCTATCAGATTTGCTCTGTCTCCTATCAGTTCTCTTGATATTAAACTTTTTATTATTGGAATATTTTTATTTTTTATTGCCAATTCTAATGGAGAAATATCGTTATCTTGAGCTATTAAAATACCAATTGCTCCTGCTGATATTAAGAGATCAGTTATCATAAGATTGTTATAATATACAGTCCAGTAAAGCAGACTTGAGTCTTTTGAGTCAGTCACATTAATAGTTTCTGCGTTAATTTTATTTTGAAAAATAAGGGGCAAAATCTCTTTAAAATTTCCTAATTGTGCTTTTTGTTGAACAGATTCAAAGCTACTTGTTGTTGAATATGGATTTTGGTTTGAAGATTGTAGTGTTGTGTGTAGTAAAATTGTTGCAATAGTAAGATATTTTATAATTGTTTTCATACAGTACTCTTTTTTAAAATTATAATTTTTCATCTATAAATCTTATTGAATTGATATTCTAAAAATCAATAAGCGTAATCAAATAGATATTTTTTTTGATTTGACTTACTTGTTTGGAGCGTTAAGATTCTTATCAATATTTTGTTAATGTTGTTTTATAGAAAGGATTCATATGAAAAAATTAATGATAGCATTTTTATGGGCAGGTATGATGTTTGAAGCTCAAGCTGGAAATTCTTTAGTTAAATCTGAACACAAGTCTCATTATGGCCATGATGATATTGTTGTTGTTAATGTAGCGGAAGTTTTCCAAGCTCTTATTGAAGTTCAAGACTGGATGAAAGACTTGCAAAATGTTTTAATGAAAAAAGTTGAATCAATTAAAAAAATGGAACAAGAAGTTACTCAACGTGAACGAGATTTTCCAATTAAGTCTAAAAACTTAACAGCCGAAGCTCGTGAACGTGAGCGTATGGAAATTGAAAGATTGAACTATGAAATAAGAATTCAAACACAAAGTATTGAAGTAAAAAAGCAAGAAGATCAAGTGATTATGCAGCAAAAAATTGGTGATAAAATTAAAGATTTTTGTAAAAAAATGGGATGGAAAATTGTTATCCCTGTAGCAATTTACGCAGATGCTTCTGTAGATAAAACATCAGTTGTTATTGATGGTATGAATAAAGAATATGCAAAACAAAAAGAGGCAAAAAAGGCTGCTTCTAATTTAAAAAAATAAATTAGTTAATTTTGTATAAAAAGAGTTGGTAGCTAAATTTAGTTACCAACTCTTTTTTTTAATAAAAAGGATAAGTTCATTATGGTTAACTCAATTACAAATATTAAGGCAATTATTGGCCTTGGTAATCCAGGATTTCAATATCTTTATACTCGTCATAATATAGGGTTTCGTGTACTTGATGCATTTGCTCAAAAATACGATGCACATTGGGAACAAAAAGAAAATATGATGATTGCTGAAATCGTTTTTAATAATCAAAAAATATTTTTGATAAAGCCTCAAACATATATGAATAATTCTGGTCGAGTTATGAACTATTTGCATAAAAAGGGCATCAAAGATGAAAATACTTTAGTTATTCACGATGAATTGGAAAAACCTTTTGGCTCGTTGCTTTTAAAGCAAGGTGGCAGTCATAAAGGTCATAATGGATTAAAATCTATTATTAGCGTTGCAGGACTTAATTTTTGGAGATTAAAATTTGGTATTGGAAGACCTTTAAATAAAGAAGAAGTTCCTCATTATGTGCTCCAAGATTTTAAAGAATCTCAGCTTGATTTAGAAACTTTAATAAATAAATCGGTCGATATGATAACTAATTTTATTTCTGGAAATAGCTAATAATTTTTTTATGAGCTTCAATTGGGTACAATACTATTGAAGAAAGTTTTTCATAAGGAACCCATTCAAGTATAAATTGATTTTCTTCTGAATGATATTGCGCCTCTTCACCTCCAAGCCTAGGCTCTCCTGACCATGACTCTGCTAAAAAATAATACTCAAGCCTTGATTGATTCGTAAGTTTTAAAAAAAGCTCTCCTATTTTTACATCAAGTCCCGTCTCTTCTTTAAGTTCACGCACAGCGCATTGTTCAGGAGTTTCTTGCTCTTCTAAATGTCCACCAATAATTGCATAATAATGAACATTTTTTTTTATACGGTGCATAAGAAGAAGAGTATTATTTTTAGTCATAATAATGCCAGCTCGCGCATTCAGGTTTTCTTTCATTTCTTTAAACCCTTTTTTATAGCGCTCCCTAAGTCTTGTATTATACGAGGGCCTCCGCCTTGAATTGTTCCTCTTTTGCCACCACCACGAAGTCCAGCGCTTGTGTGCAACCAAGTGCTTAAGGTCTTTAAATCAATAATATTTTCATATTCTGGTGCAAGCGAAACAAAAAATATACTTGAGCTATCACTTATATTACTAACCATTACGTAAAAACCAGGCTTATTTTTTTGTAAATGTTCAATTACATCTTTAAGATCTTCGTTAGTTGATCCATCTAATTGTTTGTAAAGAAAGGGAACATCATTAATAACTTCAATCTGATTTTTCCATGTTTGCACATGGTGAAATAAAAGTTCTTTTTTTAGATTTTTAATAGTGCTATGAGCTAATTGTAATTGTTCTGTTTGTTTAAGAACTGTTTGTAAAACATCTTGAGGCTTAACTTTAAATTCTTGGCTTAATGTCTTTACGGTGTTGAAATTATCTTGCATAAGTTCAAGGGCTTTTGGTCCTGTAACTGCAAAAATTCTTCTGTTTCCTGCAGAGAGCGCTCCTATCTCGGTAATTTTAAAAGCACCGATAACGCCTGTTGAAGGAACGTGTGTTCCTCCACAAAGTTCTGCTGAAAAACCTGGAACATCAACAACGCGAACTTTTTCTGGATTATATTTTTCACCAAAAATAGCAATCACTCCCTTTTCAAGAGCTTCTTTATATGATGTTTCAAAGATGCAAAGAGGGATATCTGCTCGAATTATTTCATTAACTCTGTTTTCTATATGGGTAATTTCATCAATGGTAAGATTTTTGTGATAGGTAAAATCAAATCGTAAATATTCAGGATCAACTACAGAGCCTGATTGTTTTACTTGTTTTCCATGAAGTTCAATAAGAGCAGCTTGAAGTAAGTGTGTTGCAGTGTGATTATTCATAGTCATTTTACGAATAGGTTCATTGACTTGTTGATTTACACTGTTTCCCACCGCGATGTTTATTGGTGCAATAATTTTTAAGGCAATTGCTTTGCCGATTTTTTTAAGTCCATGGATTGCAACTTGTTCATTTTGTATAAAAAGCCAACCTTGATCATCAACTTGTCCTCCAGTACTTGGAAAGAAAGGTGTTTCTTTGGTTATGACCCAACATTCTTGACCCTCTTCAACGTTTTCTTTAAGTTCGTCATTTACAATTATTGCAGTAATGACCGACTCTTGAATTGTTTTTGTATAGCCAACAAATTTTGTCTCCATAGTTTCTGGTAATTCTATGGTTTGTGCATGCTCTTTCATTTTTTTCCCAGAAAGAGCTCGTTGTTCTTCCATGTAAGCATGAAAGCCATCAGTATCAACCATATATCCATGTTCTTGTGCTGCAAGTATGGTGACCTCAAGAGGGAATCCATAAGTGTCGTATAACTTAAATGCTTGTTGTCCAGTAATAATTTTTGTTTCAGCTTGTTCAGTAAGATAACTTTCTAATATCACTTGTCCTTTTATTAAATTATTTGAAAATTGTTCAATTTCATTAGTAAGAAGGCTGATGATAATGGCTTCGTTAACGCCAAGTTCTGGATATATAGGTGACATGTCTTTAATAAAAGCTCGTGCAACATCAGGAAATATATTTTTTTCGGAAAGTTTTTGAGCAAAAAGTGCTGCTCGACGAATTATTTTTCTTAATACATAACCACGACCTTCATTTGAAGGAGATCCTCCATCTGCAATGATAAGAGATGCGGAGCGAGCGTGATCTGCAAGAACATTACATGCAGCTTTAATAGCAGGAGATGCTGTTTTATAGGTAATTCCTGTTAGTTTTTCTATTGCAATAAAGACATCTGTAAAAAGATCTGTTTCGTAAACGTTATCAACATTTTGTAATATGCATGCAATACGTTCAAGTCCCATACCGGTGTCAACACCTGTTTGTTTAAGAGGAACAAGAGAGCCATCGTTTTGTCGGTCGTATTGCATAAAAACAGTATTCCATACTTCAAGCAAAGCTCCACTATCAAAATCTTTTTGAGTTGGAGGAGTTGTTCTTTCAGATTCAGGTCTTGTATCTACAAAAATTTCTGTACAAGGACCGCAAGGACCAGTGTCGCCCATCTGCCAAAAATTGTCTTTTTTACCGAAACGATAAATCCGTTCTTTTGGTATTCCTACTGATTTTTCCCAAATCTCAAAAGCTTCATCATCTTCTTCGTAAATAGAAACGTATAAATCTTTCTTATTAATCCCTAAGTCTTGAGTTAAAAAATTCCAAGCAAAAGGAATTGCATCTTTTTTGAAATAATCACCAAAAGAAAAGTTTCCCATCATTTCAAAAAAAGTAAGGTGACGCTTGGTAAATCCTACATTATCAAGGTCATTATGTTTTCCGCCTGCACGAACACATTTTTGAATAGTAACTGCTTTATTGTAAGATCGTTTTTCTTTTCCTAAAAAACAATCTTTAAATTGGTTCATTCCTGCATTTGTAAAAAGTAATGTTGGGTCTTGAGCTGGAATTAAAGAAGAGCTTGTTACAATTTGATGATGTAAAGCATTAAAGTAGTCAAAAAATTTTTTACGAATATCGAGTGATTTCATACTTTTTCCGATCATTTATCATAGAAAAATAAGTTAAAATATATAATATCATAAGTGTTTTATATTGAAAACAAGCAGTGAAATATAACCTAATAGATATCTTCTGCTAAATTATCAATAGTAAATACCAAAAGAACTAAAAGTGCGGAAATAGAAGAAACTAAAAGTATATTGACCGGATCTATTTTTGAAATGAGTGATTTTGTTTTTGCAAGATATTTAGAAAAAGATTGGCTTGATTGTGATAGTTCTTTAAATCCAGGAATATTTTTTATGGTAGTAATGGTTTGTTGCAGATTTTGGATTCTTTGATCGATTGCTTGGTTGTTTAATTGTTTGATTGGCTCGCGAAATTGACTTGTTTTATTAAGTACCTTGGCAAAGGTTAAAGCAACTATTTCCTGCCTTAAGAGTGAAGTTTTTGAGTTTAAAGCTATATTACTACTTTTGCTTAAAGGCAATGCTCCAATTAAAACATTTTTTGAGTTTTGCGGAAAATTTAAAGAATTATTTTTTCCGCCAAAAAAGAAATTTCTTGCTTCTGTAAGAGTTTCTTCAAATTTTATAATATCATTCTTGCTATGATTCATATCATGATTTTGTTGTAAAACTCTTGAAGCATTTTGTAATTTGTGGGCCATTTCTACTGTTTTTAAAAGCATTGGTTTAAGATTTTCTTCACTATTTCTTATGTGATATGAGGTTTTTGCGTTTTTAGCTTCAGCAAGTGATGTTTTAGCAACTTCATGACTTCGTAAGAAATTTTCTTTAATTACTTCTCCATTTTTTTTAAGAGATTGTGCCCTTTGTACATTGTGATTATCTAAAGCATCTTTTGGTTTTTGTTGAGTTCGTTTTGTAAAAAATCTAGAGCCATAACATAACGAGATTGATACATATGTTATTGATAGTAATGTTATTTTAAGTATACGCATGAACAATCCTTTATGATTTGTGAGCATCAAAATATTCTATGCCATTCCATAGGTGTTTGGGTTTTTCAAGATATTGTTCAAGGACTTTTTGTTGAGTAAACCAATGGGATGATCCATAGACAATAATAATATTGTTATGATTTTCAATACTGGTAAGTAGCTTGGTAAGGATGCAACAGTCTCTTGCTATCATGCTAATAATAAAAACATGCTCCATCTGCTCTGGGGTGTAAGAGATTGATTTTTTAATTGAAATATTTTTAAAGTCTTTTCCTGCATGTCTTAATGTTCGTGATGAGATTGTTGTGTTATTAGGATTGTATTTTATCCCAAAAGCACCAAGTACTTTTGCGGTGGTTTTTCTTATTGATTGAATAGTTGTGCTTGAGCCACTGTTTCCAGCCCCATAACCACTTTGAGCTGCCCATTTTGCACAAGCAATAATATCTTGTTTTGTAAGTCCTGTTGCGGTTAAGTCTGAGAAATATTCTTGTATAGTTTGTTCTCCATTTATTAAAGGAATACCTTTTGATTTTAATGTTTTTTCTAAAAAGTAAGCTTCATCCAATTCATTTTTTTGACCAATAATCTTTTGAAGAATAGTTGTTTTTGCATTTGGCCCATAACTATTATTTTTATTTAAAATAAACCATCTTTGTAAATTTAACGTATTGCCAAGTGAAGGCCATTCTCCAATACCAAGATCAAAATTATTATATTTAATAAGATGCTTGAGTACTTTTATTGTTTGCTTGTCGTTATGATGAGCTCCTACGTACGTTATTGTTTTTTCAATGCCATCTTTGTTTTTAAATTTGTAAACAGCAACAAGAGGCCATGGTCCTGGATGTTTTTTAAAAAAATCATGCATGGCGTTATTTATATTGTTATCAAGATTTAGCTTTGAAAGATCAAATATATTATAACGATTTACAAGTATGCTTTTTGCATTTTCAAGACTTACATCTTTGATATTTTTTGGATTACTTATCAAAGACCCTACAAAAAAAAATAATAATCCTTTTTTCATGTTATCTCGCATTATTTTAATATTAAAATCATTATAAAATATTCAAATAGTCAAAAGCAATTAAATTTTTTATACTAATTTTTTTTATAATTAATAATTATATTTTTAAAATTAAGGGGCTTGTGATGAAAAATAAAAAGTTTCTTATCGTAATTAATGCTTTGTATGTATGCTTTATTTCTAGTGCGGCTAGAAAAGGCTCGCTATTTGATGCAAAAGTTCCACCACCAATAGCTCCCCAAAGCCAAATTTAAATATTCCTGCTCAAGTATTTGTAGCTGCTAAAAAAACGCTACCACCAATACCGCCAAAGCCAACAAAAGAAGAGGTAACAATAAAAGAACTTGCGCAATATGCTACATTACCTCCTACTAGAATTAAAACACAATTTGCACGGCAGAAAAAGCCGCTAGACAAAATCAAAAATATCATTTCAATGACAGGTGGAGATTTAGTGTTAATGAGACGGACCAGTAAAAAAGATAGAAGTTTCTAGAGATAATTATCGTCGTTGGTAATCACTGTTCAAGTCTTTATATTTAATATTTGCAACTGTTTATGGGATAGAATATGATTTCATAAAATTTTTAAAAAAGGATTTCTATGAAAAATAATATTCTTTTCTCTTTTTTGTTCATAAATTTTTTAGCTTCTGGACTAGAAAAAGATCATGATTTTACATCATCATCATCTCGTCAAAATTCTGATTCTTCTCTTAAATGCTCAAAACGTGAAATGGCATCATTAATAGCAGCATATAGAGATTCTTTTTTAAGAGGGGATCTTTCAGAAAGAGAATTTTTATTAAAATTACAAGGCTTGCAAAATGATTCTAAAAAAACATTAAAAATGGATAAGTAGTTTTTTATAAAGTGCGTTAAGATCGCTAGAGATTGTCTTTACTGCAGCAATAGTTGGTAAAAAATTAGTATCTCCAAACCAGCGGGGTAAAATGTGCCAATGTAGGTGTGAGGGTATTCCAGCTCCTGCTGCTTTTCCCATATTAAGTCCAATGTTAATACCTTGGCATTCAAGTTGATCTTGCAAAATTTGTATTGTTTTATTGAGGACAATCATTATTTCTTTGCGCGCCTCTTCTTCAAGCTCGGTTAGCATTTTTTTGTGAGCGTAGGGTATTACTAAAAGGTGTCCAGGGTTATAAGGAAATCGATTTAAAATAACATAGCAATAATGATATCTTTTAAGAATTAAGGATTGTTCGTCTAGACTTTTATCTTTTTGTAATGTGCAGAAAACGCAAATATCTTCTGTTGCATCTTCTTGTCCTTTTGCTCCTTGAGCTGTGTTTGTTGCGTAGTCTTGTCTCCATGGTGCATAAAGTATATCCATATTGTTCTCCGTATAATTTAAATACGTATGATGTACTATAAAAAATGTAGTCTACTTTTTTTGACTTAATTTTTAAACGTTTATTCTTGCCTTGCTAACAATCAGATATCTGATATTGTATCTTCAATATATAAAAATAGGTAGAGAAAGTGGACAAAAAAAGGTAAGGAGTTTGTGTGTATGCGTCCAGTTATGGTAGTTGTAGGCACAAGGCCAGAAGGTATTAAAATGATGCCTGTATATTTTGCATTAAAACAAGCAAATATACCTACTATTTTATGCGCTACTTCTCAACACAATTCGTTATTATCTGACATTTTTTCTGTTTTTGGCGTTACCCCTGATATTGATTTAAAAATAATGAGACATAATCAGGATTTATTTTATATAACAACTATTGTTTTGAATGAAATGCAAAGTCTCTTTAAAGATCATCAACCTTCATTGATTTTTGTTCAAGGAGATACTACTACAGTAATGGCTACTGGAATGGCTGCTTTTTATAGTCATATTCCTGTTGCGCATGTAGAAGCAGGTTTGCGTACCGGAGATTTTAATGCTCCTTATCCAGAAGAGTTTAACAGGGTTGTTTTGAGCCTTATGAGTACATATCATTTTGCCCCTACAGCACAATCCTGTGCACATTTAATGACTGAAGGGCGAAAAAGAGAAAATATTTTTTGTGTGGGAAATACAGTAGTTGATGCATTGAGAATTATTGAAAATAAAATTTTAAATAAAGAGTTATTGATAGATTCTTCTGTACAAAATTTTTTTAAAAATGCTCATGAGTCTGGTTGTAATACATTGTTATTTACCATGCACAGAAGAGAGTCTTTTAGTTATGGTCTATATATCATGCTTCAAGCTCTTAAAGATTTTGCTTTAACTCATCCTAATGTTGCAATTTTGTATCCATACCATCCTAATCCAGAAGTGCTTGAAGCTATAAAAAAGATTAATTTTACTTCTGTTAAAAATATTATGTTAATGGAGCCTTTATCTTATAAAGATTTAGCTTATGTTTTGCTTACTGTTGATATAGTTGCAACTGACTCTGGAGGTATTCAAGAGGAAGCTGTAAGCCTAGGAAAACAGGTTTTAGTGTTGCGAGAAAAAAGTGAAAGAATGGAGGGGGTATGGGAGGGTCTTGCAGTTATTATTGGATTTAACCCTGAAAAGTTTTTATTAACTCTTGAAAAGTTTTTAAATAACATTTCACTAGTTTTTGTAAGAAAAAATATTTACGGTGATGGTTTTGCATCGGAAAAAATTGTGAAAATTATTCAAAATCAGTGTTTAGATTATTTAGAAAAATCTACATCAGGATTGAAGAATGTACATCGTGTACATGAGGAGATGCGATAATGAAAAAAGTATGTGTAGTAGGGATGGGATATATAGGTCTTCCTACTGCTATTTTAGCAGCGCAATCAGGCTTTATGGTGGTAGGAATTGATGTTGATGTAAAAAAAATTAAAAGTATTAATTCTATGAAGTCCCCAATAGAAGAGCCAGGAATAGAGAAAAGATTAATACATGTTGTTTCAAGTGGACATTTAAAAGCTCAAGATTATTATGAATCGGCTGATTATTATATAATTGCTGTACCTACTCCTTTTACTTCTGATAAAAAAGCTGATCTTTCATATGTTTTTGATGCAGCTCGTTCTGTTGCAAAAGTTCTTAAAAAGGGCGATACCGTTATTTTAGAATCAACCGTTCCAGTTAAAACTACAAAAATATTAGCAGAGCTTTTAGGACAAGAATCAAAATTGCAATTTGGAGCAGATTTTTTTGTTGCTCACTGTCCAGAACGTGTTCTTCCTGGAAATATTTTTCATGAACTTCAAGTAAATGATCGTATCATAGGCGGTATTGATCGAGGTTCTACTCATCATGTTGCAACATTTTATAAAAATTTTGTTAGTGGTGATTTGTATCTTACTTCAGCAGAAGCTGCAGAGATGATAAAACTTGTTGAAAATGCATATCGTGATGTTAACATTGCCATATCGCATCAAGTAGCTTCTATGGCTCATGAAATGGCGCTTGATCCTTATGAAATTATTGAACTTGCAAATAAGCATCCTAGAGTACAACTTTTAAAACCTACATGTGGAGTTGGAGGTCATTGTTTAGCGGTTGATCCTTGGTTTTTAATTGAATCATTTCCACAACATACAGGACTTCTTAAGGCTGCACGTAATGTTAATGATGCAAGGCCATTTGAGCTGGTTGATCGGATTGAAAAAAAAGTTAAAGATTGGAAGAGTCTTCATGAAAAAGACTCTTGTTCGGTGTTGATTTTAGGACTTACTTATAAAGCAAATGTTGATGATATTCGTGAATCACCGGCTCTTACTATTGCAAAAGAATTAGTAAGTAAAAAAGATTTTGATCTTTTAATATGTGATCCACATGTTGAATCAAGTCGAATTGATAGCGTTCTTGCAAATTGCAAAATAGCCCTTGCTGAAGGTCTTGAAAAGGCTGATATAATAGTATCGCTTGTTGCGCACGATGAATTTAAAGGTATAGATAAAAAAATTATTACACACAAAAAAGTTTTAGATTTTTGTGGAGTATTTCATTTAGGGCGAAAGCATTCATGCAATCAAGAACAATTTTTTTGGCCTGCTGAAGTCTTTAATACGTCTTATTCTGATGATGAAATTTCATCATATAAATTACAAGAATTTGGAGCATCAAGAGATAGGAGTAAAATCCAATGAGACAAATTTTTTTAGAAAACGGAGCACTTGTTGTTCATAATGTAGCTCAACCTTCTTTGGAAGAGCGTTCAATTTTGGTTTCTGTTCATTATTCATTTATTAGTTCAGGAACAGAAGCTGCAACAATATCTAATGCTCAACAAAGTCCTTTGTTCTCTAATATTCCTCATAAAATTAAAGCTGTTTTAAAATCTCTTGCTCAAAATGGTGTAGAAGGCACTCAAGCTCTTATCAGTAGTCGACTTAAAGGAACTTTACAGCCACTGGGTTATTCATGTTCCGGAAAAGTAATTGCTGTTGGTAAAAAAGTTACAAAATTTAGATTGGGTGATTTTGTTGCATGTGCAGGAGCTGGATGGGCAAATCATGCCGATGTTGTTTGTATTCCAGAAAATTTAGCTGTAGCAATTCCAGATGAGTCTATAGTTAAGCATGCAAGTGTTACGACTATTGGAGCTATTGCTTTGCAAGGTGTAAGGCGAGCTCAAGTACAACTGGGTGAAATTGTAGCAGTTGTTGGCTTAGGACTTCTTGGTCAAATAACTGTTGAGTTATTAAAAAATGCAGGCTGCACGGTAATAGGAATTGATTTTTTAGAAGATCGTTTGAATCTAGCAAAAGAACTTGGTGCTGATTATGTTTTTGCAAATTCAGATCAAGTGCAAAAAGAGATTGAATTTTTAACAAAACATAAAGGTGTTGATTGTACTTTGATTACTGCTGCAACAGAAAGTAGTCAAGTAGTTCAAACAGCAATGGAGTATACTCGTAGAAAAGGGCGGGTTGTTGTTGTTGGAGATGTTGGTCTTAATTTGCAAAGAAACCCTCTTTATAAAAAAGAAATTGATTTTTTAATTTCATGTTCTTATGGTCCTGGTCGTTACGACACAGCGTATGAAATAGATGGATGTGATTATCCTTATGAATATGTAAGATGGACAGAAAATAGAAATATGGAAGCTATAGTTTCTTTGATTAAAAGTAAAAAGCTTTCGGTAGGAAAGTTTGCATCTCAAGAATTTCATATAGAAGATGTCGCTCAAGCGTATGAAAAAATAAAATCAAAAGAGGCTTTGGGGATTATTTTAAAATATACCCCAAAGAGTGATATTGCATTTGTTCCTGCAATTAAAAGTGCTTCAAAAGAAAAATTTATAAAATTCCCTCATTTTACTGAAAGTCAGAATATTAGAGTTGGATTTATAGGTGTTGGGGGTTTTGCTCAAGTAAAATTATTGCCAGTAGTTTCTAAAGTTAAAAATGTTAAAATAGCAGCAATTGTTGATGCAAATATTGCTAATGCAGAAAATACAAGCCGTACTTATGGCGCGGCTGTTTCGTTGGTTAATGATACAGAGCTTTTTGAAAAAGATTTAGTGGATGCTGTTGTTATTGCATCGCCTCATAGTTTTCATTGTGATCAAATTATTGAAGCATTGCAGCATGGTAAAGCGGTTTTTGTAGAAAAGCCTATGGTAACAACTTTTGATCAGCATCAAAAATTAAGCGCTTTCTTAAACAAGCATCCAGAAGTGCCTTTTTGTGTTGATTACAATCGATCATTTGCCCCTTTTATTCAAAAAATAAAGCATGAAATAGTGGGGAGAAAAACTCCTGTAATTATTAGATATCGTATGAATTCTGGTTATATTCCAGGAAGCCACTGGGTTCAAACTGATATGGGAGCAGGAAGATTAATAGGTGAGGCTTGTCATATATTTGATCTATTTTGTTTTTTAACAGGATCAGAAGTTGCAAGCGTTTCTGCAGAAGCAATTAAGCCTTTAAGTGATAATCTTTTTCCAACAGATAATTTTTCTGTTCAAATTTCTTTTAAAGATGGATCTTTATGTTCTTTGCTTTATACAGCATTAGGTCATAGTGGACTTGGTAAAGAGCATATGGAAGTTTTTTATGATGGAAAATCTATAGTTATGGATGATTATAAAAAATTAGAAGGATATGGGGTTTCAAAAAGCTTTAATGAAGTTATGACATTTCAAGATAAAGGGCATAACTTCATTATTAATAAATTTTTTAATGGATTGCGCACGGAAAATAAAACTATGCCAATTTCTATAGAACGATTGAATGCTGTTTCTGAGCTTACTTTAATTATTGATAAACTTGTATGCCAAGGTGGTGGCGAACAACAATTTTAATAAATGACATTGTTTATATATGAATATAAAAAATATTTTTATGAACAGTATTTTTTTGTTTTTTATTTGATCCATAATGTTTTAGAAGTATGTAGTTTATCTAAATTTATTAGATTATACAGCTCACCTATTAAGCTTCTTGCTTATTTCTATAGCCAAGAGTATCGTTTAAAGCTGCATTTTATTCAAACTATTTTGCTGTAGTAATAAAAAGGGAAGCATATGAAAGATGTTCGAGTGCATGCAGTTATTTTGGCTGGTGAAAAAGGTGAGCTTCTATGGCCATTGAGTAGAAAAAATCATCCTAAGCAGACATTGCCTTTTATTGAAGATACATCACTTCTTGAACAAACTATTGAAAGAATAGCTTTTCATATTCCAAAGCAGCGTCGTTGGATTGTAACTAATGTGGAATATCAAGATTTTATTATAGAAAAATTAGATCATTTGGTTGCTGGTATTATTGTAGAGCCAGAGTTTAGAGATACTGCTTCTGCTATGATGCTTGCAGCATCATTAATTACTCAACAAGATCCTGATGCCTTATTGCTTTTTTTGCCATCAGATCATTATATTCCTCAAAAAGATCTTTTTTGGGAATTTGTTCATCATGCTGTAGATTATGTTTCTACTTATCAAAAAATTACGCTTTTTGCTTTGCCTGCTTTATATCCTTCAACTGATTATGGTTATATAGAATGCGCTTCTCAAGAAGATTATCCTTCTCTTATTAAAAATTTTTATAAAAATCCTACTTTAGAGTCTGCGCATAAATATTTTAATTTAGGTTATATGTGGAATACAGGAATAGCTGTTGTTGAGGCAAAAGTTTTTATTGATATAGTAAAAAAACTTTCAATAGAGGTTTTTGAAGCAGTTTCTAGTTATGTTGAAGGATGTGGTAATTACTCTGAATCTCCCTCTCTTTCTTTTGAGTCTCTTTTTGTAAGCGGTATTAATTATATTACCGCATTACCATTTAATTTTATTTGGCAAGATATTGGTAATTTAGAAAGATTTTTGTCTTTAAAGAATGCATTAAAACCTGATGAAAATTTTATACAAATTGATGCGAAAGATAATTTGGTAGAAGCTGAAGGATCATTGGTTGCCGTTGTTGGCGTTGACAATCTTTGTATCATAAAAAAAGATGATATTTTATTAATAGTACATCGCGATCAGGTTGAAAAAGTAAAACAAATTATAGATACCCTCAAAAAGGGTCATAAAGAGGAATATTTATAATATGTGTGGATTTGCTGGTTATATAAAAACAACATCTAAAGAATTTTTAATTGATGAAAAGCTTTTTCATTCTCTTCATACGCGCATTTCTCATAGAGGACCTGATGCTTATAAAGTATGGTTTGATAAAGATCTTGAGATTGCACTTATTCATAGAAGATTAAGTATTGTTGATTTAAGCGATGCTGGGATTCAGCCTATGTTTGACAAGCAACAATCTGTAGTGATTTGTTTTAATGGAGAAATTTATAATTACAAAGCATTGCGGATTGAACTTGAAGGTCTTGGGTATCAGTTTGTATCAAAATCTGATACAGAAGTTTTTTTATATGCATTTAAACAATGGGGTATTGCGTGCCTTGATAAATTAGAAGGTATGTTTTCTGGTCTTTTGGGTAATTTAAAAACAGAAGAATGGTACTTGTTTCGGGATCGTATGGGAATCAAACCTTTATATTTCTCTCTTAAAGGTGGTTATATAAGTTTTGCTTCAGAGATTAAATCCCTAGTAGAGCTTCCTTGGATTACAAAAAAACTTAATGAGCGAGCGATGTATCATTATTTAACATATATGGTAACGCCAGCTCCATTAACTCTTTATGAAGGTATTTATAAATTACCAGCTGCTCATTATATTAAAATTGATCCCTATAAAAATGTAACATTTCATGAATGGTATTCATTTTTAAAGCCGAGTATTGTCTATGATAAAAAAGATTTAAATAATGAAGAATTCTGTATTGCAACAATTCGAACATTATTAAAAGAAGCTGTTCAAAAGCGTATGATAGCAGATGTCCCTTTTGGTGTTTTTTTGTCAGGTGGTATTGATTCTAGTTTGAATGTAGCTTTAATGTCTGAATTTACAGATAAAGTTAAAACATTTAATGTTTCTTTTTCTGATGGCCAAGAGTATTCAGAAATTGCTTGGGCACGTAAAGTATCAAAAATTTATAATACAGAACATTATGAAATTACCATTTCAGAGAAAGAGGCATTTCAGTTTTTTGAAAAAATGGTTGATTATCAAGATGAGCCGCTGGCTGATTGTGTTTGTATTCCATTGTATTATGTATCAAAATTATTAAAAGATTCAGGTGTTACAGTGGTTCAAGTTGGGGAAGGCTCAGATGAACTTTATTGTGGCTATCAAAATTATGTTAATTATGTAGATGCTTATAAAAAATATTATCAACCTGCTCGTTATATACCTCAATCAGTAAAACAGGCAGGCGTTTGGCTTGCTGCACAAATTTTCCCTTCTAAGACTTATCATAGATCGCTTCTTGAGCAGTGGGCTTCGGGGCGTCATTTGTTTTGGAGTGGTGCAATGGCGTTTCAAGAATTACAAAAAAAGACTTTTTATACAAAAATTAATCAATCAGAATATGATCCTGTTCTTGAAAAAATTTATCCTGGATTTGATCAATCATTTGATAGTTATGCAGTTGTTGATTATCACTTAAAAAAGTTGTACCAAGAAGACCCATCGGCAGATTTTTTGAAGTCGATTACTTATTTAGAACTTAAGCAACGATTACCAGAGCTTCTTTTAATGCGCGTTGATAAAATGACGATGGCAACTTCTGTAGAAGGGCGTGTTCCTTTTTTAGATCATAAGCATGTTGAATTTGCTCTTCAGATTCCTAGCCATTTAAAATATAAAAATGGTCAAGCTAAATATATTTTAAAAAAAGCGTGCGAAGGCATTTTGCCACATGATGTTATTTATCGTAAAAAGGTTGGATTTGCAGCTCCTATAACGCGGTGGTTTAAGGAGGGTGTTTATTTTAAACCCTATTTTAAAGAGATTATGAAAAAGAAACTGAATAACCATTCATCGTTTTTAAATGAATTTGAAATAGAAACTATGCTTAGCAAAACAGAGCTTGGACTTGTCGATCATTCTGTTCATTTATGGGTAACTCAAAATCTTCTATCTCATGAATTAATATAATATGAAAAAAAAATATATATTATATCTTCGTACAGATATATGCGATCAAGAGCTTACAGCAGGAGGTTCTGTTGCGCATACGGTAGGAGTGATTTCTGGATTTATTTCTTTAGGATATTCTGTAATTTGTGCATCTTCGTCTATGCATTCAATTCTTGAAAAAATAATAGAAAAAAAAGAAATATTAAAACTCTCAAATCCAGAAATTTTTTCTTTATTGCGATGGAAGTTAAATTGTTTTTTATCGTCATATTTCTTCTTTGTAATTATTATTTTTAAGCTCAAAAACAAAGATCTTGAGTTTATTTACCAACGATATAGTCTCTTGAACATGACCGGCGTATTGCTTGCTTGGTGGTATAAAAAAAAGTTTATTCTCGAATATAACGGATCAGAAGTTTGGATTGTAAATAATTGGTCTAAAGACAAACGATGGATAAAGTTTGAGTGGTTGATGAAGTGTGTAGAGTTAATAAACATACACAAATCAGACGCAATTGTAGTGGTGTCTGAGGTTCTTAAAAAAGAACTCATTGTTCAGTTTGGTATAGAAGAAAAAAAGATTCTAGTAAATCCTAACGGTGTTGACATAAGCGTTTTTAGGCCATATGAGGTAAAAGACTATGCAAATAATTATCACATCAAAAAAGAGCTGGAAAGACATACTCTTTGAACTTTGGGATTACAGAGAGGTTTTCATTTTTCTTGGTTGGCGCGATATTTTAGTCCAATACAAGCAGACTTCTTTGGGTGTTGCATGGGTTTTATTACGACCACTTCTGACCGTTACTATTTTTACTGTAATTTTTAGTAGAATTGCAGGTATAGATTCTCAAGGAATTCCGTATCCATTGATGGTTTTTTCTGGAATGTTGGTATGGCAATTTTTTGCAGATATGTTGACCTTTGGCAGTAATTGTTTTTTGGCAAATCAACAACTTATCTCAAAAGTTTATTTCCCTCGATTATTGCTTCCTGCAAGTCGCGTATTGTGTAGCCTCGTTGATTTTTTCATAGCATTTACATTTTATATTTTTTTATCTGTTATTAGATATCATGTTATTCCGCCAGTTCAATTTTTTTTATTTCCTATTTTTTTATTATGGTTAATGATCTTTACTTTTAGTATAAGTCTTTTTTCTGCATCACTTATTGTATGTTATCGTGATTTTAGGCATGTTATCCCATTTGCGACGCAACTTGGAGTTTATATAACTCCTGTTGGCTTTAATTTATTTATGGCTCCTAAATATGTTCAATATATTTTAGGATGTAATCCATTAACAGGCATTATTAATGGATTTAGATATGTACTTTTTGGAGAGATTCTTGTTCCAGAGGTAATAATTATTTCTTTTGTCATGACTCTTGTCTGTATAGGGGTTAGTGCAATTTATTTTAAATCAGTGGAAGGTACTTTTGCTGATAAGGTTTGAAAAGGGAATTGGATGATTACAGGTAAAGAAGCTTTTGAAAAATTTTATCAAAATCATGAAGATCCTTGGTATTTATCGTGGAGAGCAAAGCAACAACTGCGATATGAGTTTTATATTGATATGCTTAAACCTTTTTTGCATAAACAGAGTACTTTAATAGATATTGGTTGTGGAAGAGGCTATTTTGCAAAAAAGCTTTTTGATACAAATTCTTTTTCATTTATAGAAGGTATTGATATTTCTGAAATAGCGATTAAACAAGCTCAGGAATTATATCAATCATCTTCAGGGTTGTATTTCCAAGCGCAAGCACTTCCTAAAATATATTGCGATGGAAAGCTGTTTGACTTTGTAGTAGCGCTTGAGGTTATTTATTATTTGGAATCAAAAGAAGAAAGAAAATTAGCTTTTTTAAATATTCATAATCTGCTTAAACCAAATGGACTTTTTTTAATTTCTGTCAATGTAAATCAAGGATCTTTTACAGAAGAAGAGTTGATGGATAATTTATTGCATAGTAGTTTTTCTATTAAAAAAGTTGATTATATTCGTGATAGTTTTTATATAAAATGGGAAAATTATTTTTGTTCGTTATATGATGTATTTAAAGAATTAAGGCAAAGAGCCTATTATACTTTTCCTATTATTGTCTTATTGCAAGTGAGTATTAAATTTTTATTAAGTTCTAAAATAATTGCTCGTTTATTTCTTTTTTTAACAAAATTTTCAAAAAATAATCCAAGTATAATATTTATACTATCTCAAAAGAATGCTTAAATATGAATGTAATAAAAGTCGAAAATCTTACAAAAATATATAACGTAGCTGATGCTCAAGAAGGTACAATAGGATTTCGAGAGCTTCTGTCTCAGCAGCTTTCATCTTTGTTTTCTAATAAAGAAAAATCAAATCTATTTTATGCACTCAATGATATTTCGTTTGAGGTTAAAAAAGGTGAAATACTTGGAATTATTGGTAAAAACGGATCTGGCAAAAGCACATTACTTAAAATTTTAAGTCGTATTACTATTCCTACAAGCGGAAAAGTTACTATTAATGGACGTGTAGCAAGTTTATTAGAAGTAGGAACAGGTTTTCATGAAGAGCTTACAGGTCGAGAAAATATTTTTATGAGTGGTATTATTCTTGGCATGAAGCGTTGGGAGATTTATAAACATTTTGATGAAATAGTTTCATTTGCAGGGGTAGAAAAATTTATTGATACTCCTGTTAAAAAATATTCTTCTGGAATGCGACTAAGACTTGCATTTTCTGTAGCAGCACATCTTCAGCCAGAAATACTTTTGATAGATGAAGTTCTTGCTGTTGGTGATTATGAGTTTGAAAAAAAATGTATGGGCATTATGAGTGATATTCAAAAAAGTGGTCGTACAATTTTATTTGTTTCTCATAATATGGAATTTATAAAGAGACTATGCAAAAAAGTTATTTTTTTGGAAAAGGGCATTATTAAAAAAATTGGAATAGCTGATAACGTTATTAGTCATTATTTTAATTATAAAGAAAGTAATAAAAAATTTGTATCTTGGGATTATTCATTTTCAAAAAGTAACGAAATCGTTCATATAAATTCTATCGAAATAATGGGTCAAGATTTTGATGATGTTTTTTATAGAGAATATCCCTTTATTGTTAGAGTTAAATATGAAATTTTTATAAAAAATGCTTTAATTTCATTAGTTTTTTTATTTTATAACGAGAAAGGAGATTTGCTTTTTACAGCTTTTGAGGAGCTTGCACCAGAAATAAATTCGACAAAACGCGAGCCTGGAGTGTACATTACAGATTGTATTATTCCGCCATTTATTTTTAATAATGAAAAAATAACTATTTCTTTGCATGTTCGTAATACTGGTCAAGATGGTAGAATTATAAGAGACAATAGAGTCCTTCAACTTGAAGGAATTATTTCTTTCTATGTTGCTTCTAAAGAGTTGCGAAATGAAAGATTTATTTCAAATGAAAATATTGGGATGATTAACCCAAATATTTCTTGGAACATTCAAAAAATAAAAGAAATGTAATTATGGATAATATTAAGAATAATTTATTTATTAAATATTCAGCAACGAGAACTGTTTTTCTTGATAAATCAAATGAATCTAAATTAATTAGATTTAGATTATTTTACAAAAAAATATATAAAAAATATTTTATAAATATTCATAAAGATGCAAGGATACTTGATCTTGGATGTAATCGTGGATATTTGTTGAAAATATTGCATGAAAATAATTTTAGTAATTTAACTGGCGTTGATTTATCCAAAAATGACTTAGATGTTGCTCGTAGCCTTTCTCCAACTATTAATTTTATAAAAAAAGATATTTTTGAATTTTTAAAAAATATAAAATTTAAATACGATGTCATATTTATGAGAGCTGTTATAGAGCATATAGAAAAAGATAGGATAATTTTTTTATTAAATCTTATACGTAGTGCTTTAAATCCTTCGGGATTTGCTTTGATTGATACTGATAATGCTGATTGGCTTTTTTCTCATCATGATAGATATATGGATTTTACTCATGAAGTTGGTTTTACGATTGAAAGTTTAAGGCAAGTAGGGTTAATGGTTTTTGAAAATATTTATATTGAAACATACCCAAACCCTATAGTTTTTGAGAGCAAATATTACGTTATAAAAAAAATACGTTTTATGATGTACTGTTTTTTTAGATTTTTCGTAAAAAAAATAATTTCTTTTATAGAGCCTGAAATGAAAAATTCACCTTTATTAGATCGTTATATTTTTATAAAACTTATGAATTGATAATAAAATATATTATGACTTCTATAAAAATATGTATAACTCTTGATTATGAAACATGGCAACCAGTTCCAAATGGTTATCAAATTGATTGGTATAAAGATTTATTTAACTCTGCTGAGCAATGGATGGTAATAGCAGAAAAATATAATGCAAAACTAACTTTTTTTGTAGAGATGGCAGAATATCTTTGGTTGAAGAAAAATAATATTTTTTTTGCTAAAGTTATGAAAAATCAAATTCAAGATATGGTTAAAAGAGGCCATGATGTTCAACTTCATTTACATCCATCATGGTTGCCGGAATTAGGCGTTTCGTTTCATAACAATATTTGGACTGGATTGGATAAAAATCAAAGGTTGCATGATATTACTTCATTAAAAGTATACGATGTTCTTGAAATGACAAAAAATGAACTAGAAATGATTGTTAAAGAGATTGATTCTAATTTTAAAGTTTTAGTTTTTAGAGCTGCGAAATATCAAATTCAGCCAAGCTTTGAAATTGTTGAAAGTCTTATGTCTTTAGGTATTTATGCAGATAGTTCTGTTTGGAAGGGTGGTTATAGTAAAGAGCATTTTTTTGATTTTAGATATGCCTATCACAATCATCAACCATATTTTAGCAGTCCTTATGATGTTCGTTATAAAGATCTTAAAGAAGAATCTTTTTTAGAAATTCCTATTTTTTCTTATAAAGGAGAAAAATGGAATTTAGATTTTGATTCATCGTCAAAAATGCTTTCTCCTTTATTGTTGCAATTAAAAGAGTATGGTTTGTTAAAAAATATATTTTGGAAAAAATTTAGATCAATTTTTAAAAAAAATGTAGAAAATTTATTTGTAGATCCTTTTGTTTTTACAGCTATAGGGCATACAAAAATACATAAACAATCTCATGTTTTAGATGATTTTTTTTCTAGTTTAAAGTCTATTCCAAATAGTAATATTGTTACTATTAAAGATATTGTTTCGTCTTATTCATTTAAGCCAAGTATCTTAAAAAAGAGATTTCAAGGATCAGATTCTTTATGTCGTATATATGAAATAACTCAATGGTGCTACGAAGCATTAGATCCTATTAAAGGACATGAGGTTGAAGATCCTTTAGAAATTATTAAACAAGGTTATGGGTTGTGTGCTGCATATGTAGCAATAATGTCTTTTATGTGCAAAAAAGAAGGTTTTAATCATCGTTTGTGGCGATTGGTTTTTAAAACTTATGAAAATAATAATATTGATACTCATGAATTATTAGAGGTTTTTATAAAAAATAAATGGATATTGGTTGATCCTACTATCAATATTGTTTTTCCATTTTCACTTTATGATGTTTATGAAAATTCTAATATTGTTGATGAATTTATGAAAAAAGAATCAACATTGTTTTTCGATGATAGATGGTTTAAGAGATCGTATAATTTTTATGCTTCATCAGATTTTTATAAAAAAATCTTTTCTTTTGGAATTAGAAATTCTACTAAAGATTTATTTAATTATTTTACTTCAGAAGAATTTTTATATAAAAAAAAAATCTTATATAAAGAATTTAATGAATAATTATATCTTATATTTAAGAACTGATATTTGTATGGAGCAAATCAATACAGGAGGTTCCGTAGGTCATACCTTAGGGGTCATTAATGCTTTTTTAGAAAAAAAAATTACATGTTATGTATTTTCTTCTCAAATGCATATCGTATTGAATAATGAAAAAAAAATTATATTTAGACCATTATATGTAGGAAGTTTTTTTTGGATTGTAAGATGGAGGTTTGGTTATTTAAGGTGGCGTCTTGAGTCTTTTTTTTCAACGTTTTCCTTCTTTTTTCAAGTTCTTTATTTTTCTAAAAATATTAAATTTTCTTATATTTATCAGCGTTATAGTATTTTAAATTTCACAGGGTTGCTGTTGAGCTGGTATAAAAAAATTCCATTAATACTTGAATATAATGGATCTGAGGCATACTGGTTTGATATTTCATCTAATGATGTATGGTACCGTAGGTGGTTTGCTTTTAAAAAACTTTCTTATTTTGTTGAAAATTTAAATATTAAATATGCGCAAAATATAGTTGTTGTTTCGCAAGCATTAAAAGAAGACCTTGTAAAAAGAGGAATTAATCATAATAAAATTTTGGTTAATCCAAATGGCGTTGATTCATTTTATTTTGAAAGTAATTGTGTGATGAAAGAAAGAGATTGCATTCGAAGTAAATACGATTTTAATGATACATTTGTTTTTGGCTTTATAGGAACTTTTGGTCATTGGCATGGTATAGAAGTTTTAGAATATATTATTCCTATAATATGTAATTTAAGGCCAGAAGCGCGGTTTTTGCTTATTGGGGATGGTTTATTAAAAGATCATGCGCAAGAAATTTTAAATAAATATATGATAGAGGGTAAAGTAATATTTACAGGAAAAATAGCTCAAGATCAGGCGCCTCATTATCTTGCATCATGTGATGCATTTTTATGTCCTACGCAGCCAAATGCTGATGGCACTCGTTTTTTTGGATCCCCAACAAAGCTTTTTGAATATATGAGCATGGCAAAGCCTGTGCTTGCTTCTGATTTAGAGCAGCTAGCAGAAGTAATTTCCCCAGCAATAAAAATTTTTAAAGATGAGGATTATAATATTATAGATGAAGTTGGTTTTTCTGTAGATCCACTTGATTGGGATGCATGGGTAAAGGCGTGTTGTATGTGTATTGATATGGATAATAAAAAAAGATATTTGCTTGGTAATAATGCGCGCAATAAGGTGCTTAATCAATATACATGGCAAAAGCATGTAGAACGCATACTTAGCCATATTAAGGGTATTGAGGATGTTTAAGAATATAAAATTTTTACAATCATTTTTTTTAGTAATAATTATTGTATTACTAAGTATGCATTCCGGTGGAATCTACATACTAAAAAAATACAATTATTTTTTTAGAGCAATTCCTGTTTCTGATATGGCATCTTTTGAATATATATTTCCTTATAAAACGCCTTCTAACATACAAGTTTTGTGCGGTTCTTCATATCAAGAGACCCTTAAAAACGTTATGAACTTTGCTTCATGTAAACATGAATGGATAGTTCCTATATCTGATCATGTTAAAGATTTTTTTGAATGCGCTCAAAAAGGGGGCCGGTTAACGTGCAATGGAATGGCTGAGCTTTATCTGCATGCTTTAAGGCTTCAGGGTATTAAAGCGCGCAAGTTATTTGTGGTTAAAAATTTTGGAGACCCTTATGATTCTCATACTATTGTAGAAATTTTTATTGATGGTAAATGGCGTATTTTTGACCCAACATTTCATGTAAGTTTTAAAAAAGATGGAGAACTTCTTGGTGCCCAGGATATTGCACAATCACTTACAGATGGTTCATTTTTAAAGATAGAACCTATTTTTTATGGTGAGGTGAATTGTCCTTATCGGCTTGATTCTTATTATATGCATTGGCTATCACTTTATAATAATGTTTTGTTTTTTAAATATGGCCAATATTCTTCTAATTCGATTGTAAGAAGTGTTATGCAACTGCTATTTCATTATTGGAGTGGACCAAAATTATATTATTTTTCTCAAAGTAATCGTTCAAATAGTTACTTTGAACTTCTTAATGTTTTTTATTTTTTAATTGTTTGTATTTTTCCATGGATGATAGTTTTGATTGTTTTTTTATTACTCCTGACTATTCTTATTGGCGTATATCAAAAAAAGAATATTTATTTTAAAAAAGGTGAGTATGCTTCAAAAAAATTTAAATCAGGAAATTTCTAAAAAAGTTGATTGTAATTGTATTTTTTATAATAGATTACTTGAAAAACACATTAAAAATGTAATTGCTGAAATTGATTTTTCAATAATTGATCAGTGTTGCTCTTATAAAAATGCTCAAGATCATTTAAAAGATACCTTTAAAGATATTAGTATCGCATATATTTCTTGTGAGAGCGCTACAATAAGTCTTATGGAATCGCTTAATTACTCTCTTGTTGGGACATCTGTTTTGTTTGAAAAAGATTATAACGACTCTATTGATAATTTTATATCAGATAGTGATTACATTATTGTTAAAGGAGCTGATTATGTTTTTGATATTGAAAATATAAGAAGCCAAGAACTTATAATAGAAGTAGCTTTAATGAGCCAATATGGAAAAAATAAAAATATATCTTTTGATGCAGTTTATTCATTTTATAAAGAATCAATTTATGATTTATGGAATTTTCGCAGCACTGATATTTTTGTAGCAGTCGATTTTGCCGGTGCTCTTTCGGGGTTTATTTCTTTAAAAGAACAAAAAGATATAATTACTATTGATTTTCTTGCTGTTCATAAAAGCATTAGAAGAAAAGGAATTGCACAAGAGCTTATTAAAAAGGCTTGCTTGTACGCAAAGTCATTACAAAAGACCATATACGTTTTAACTCAATCAGAAAATACAGCATCAGTTCGTCTTTATGAAAAAGCGGGATTTGTGCAAAAAAAATTCCAACTTGTTTACAGTAAAAATAAGGAATGATTATGTTGCCAGGAAGAATAGCTACTATTTTAAACAGTTTTTTTTCTTATAAAAAATATGGTGTATTGCTTCTTGTAGAAAATAAAGGAATTCCATCAGCATTGTCATGTTGTGATGATCTTGGTTTGTATATGTATATTCCTTTTTTGAGTTCTTTGCTTTCTTTCGATCCATTGAGCACTTGTACGATGTTTTTTTCTACAATAACAATCTTATTTTTTATAGTGGTAGCAAGTGCTTTTTTTTCGATAGTTAAAGATAAAGCAGGATATGCAGTTATTGCATTTGGTTTATATCGTTTAATGCATCCGCTCAAAGAGCTTTCAGATGTTTATTTAGCCTATATATTGCCATTTATGGCATTGCCGCTTGTGCTTGTTGCTATTGAAAAAAAGAATAAAAAATTATTTTTAGCAAGTTTTTTTCTTTGTGGTTTTGTTGGAAGCTTTTCTAATATTATACGCATTTTTTCATTCTTGCCTGTGTTTGTTTTTTTTATCATCCTTTTAGTTTTTAACACTTTATATAATCGTTATAAAAAAATTGTTCCTTTATTGTTGTTATTAATAGGGTATTCAATTCCTTATATTCATTTTAAATACGTTTTGTATAAAAGAGATTTTTTTTTAGAGCAAAAGAATAATAAACAACAAGATATTCCTACAAGACATGTTTTTTGGCATAACATGTATTTAGGGTTTGGTTTTTTAAAAAATAAATATGATATTAGCTGGGAAGATTCATGTGGCGAGCGCCATGCTCGTCAAGTAGTCCCAGGGGTTGAGGTAGGGTCGCCAGTTTATGAAAAAACTATAAGAGACTTTATTTTAAATTTAATCAAAACTGATCGTTATTTTGTATGTAATACATTATTTGCAAAATTAGGAGTTTTAATTTTCTTCTTTTTTTTATATTTTGGCTTTTTGGGATTGTTAGCTTCGTATTTTGTTCCTAAAGCATGGTATATAGAATTAGCATTTTTATGTTGCGCTGGTGTAAGCGCTTTGCCGGGCCTTTTAACACTTCCTTCAACGGCATATTTAATGGGATTTATTGTTTGTGTGCTATTTTATACTATATACAGTCTTCTTTATTTTTTAAATCATAATGGATTTAATCAAGTGCGAAAAAGCTTTAAATCTTTTTATATTCTTATAAAAAAAACTCAGTAGTTTTATGAAAAAAATAATATCAATTGTCGTACCTGTTTTTAATGAAGAGGCTAATCTTTTTAAATTATACGAAGCATTAAGCGAAGTGTTTGTTTTTTTAGAATCTTTTTATAGGTATGAGGTCATTTTAATAGATGATGGCAGCAAGGATAACTCATGGAAATGTATGCAGCAATTAGCACTTTTAAATCCTTATATAAAAATTATTTCATTTTCTCGAAATTTTGGTCATCAAATGGCATTAACAGCTGGATATGATGCTGCTTGTGGTGATGCTATTATTACGATAGATGCTGACTTGCAAGATCCTCCATCTCTTATTATTGCTATGATAAAAGAGTGGGAAAAGGGATACTATATTGTTTATGCGCGTCGTCTAACTCGTAAAGATAGTTTTTTAAAAAAAATTATAGCTGCAATTTACTATTACATCCTACATCTTGTAGCTGATGTTTCTATACCGCGAAATGTAGGAGATTTTAGACTTATTGATAAAAAAGTTTTAGAAGCAGTTAGTAATATTAGAGAGACAACCTGTTATTGGCGAGGAATGGTTGCATGGACAGGATTTACACACACGTTTGTTGACTTTAAAAGAGAAGAGAGAGCTGGTGGTTCTCCCGGTTATACATGGAAAAAGAGTTTAAAATTAGGAATTGATGGTATTACTGGATTTTCCTCATTTCCTTTAGAAATAGCGGCATATGTTGGTTTTTTTGTTATTTTAACTGGCTGTTTAATGCTTTCTTATATTACATATGATGCAATTATTAATTCTATTAGATATCCGCTTTTTAAATGGCTTACAACAATAGTGTATATTTTTATGGGGGTTCAATTTTTACTTATATGGTTGATTGGTCAATATATTGGTCGTATTTATATGCATCAAAAAGGTCGCCCACTTTATTTGATTAAAGAACAGCAATTAGGAAAGTTAGTAAATGAAAATTATGCCTATAAGGCTTCAAGTTTTAAATCAAGCGTATCAAGCAATTTGGACAACGGGCCAAGCTCTTATTCGTGAGCTTTCAAATGGCTTATTAATACCAGCAGAATATCAGTTTGGCGGTGATATTGGTTGCACTTATGCAATAACATCGTTATCAAAATTGTTTTATCTTGATTTGTTAAGCTCTATTTTTTTGTTTTATGGTTTTTTTCTTATAACAAGCTCGCTTGTTGCATGGTTTGGGATTAATTGCTTTACTAAATCATACAAAATTAGATTTCTTTCTTTCTTGAGTATCTTGTTTTTAGCATTACTTTCTTGGCGTATTGGCGATGAATATATTATGAGTTTTTGTGCTGTTGCATATATGCCTTTGCTTTTTTATTTTTTTGAAAAAAAAGATAAAAAATTGTTATTAATAATCTCTTTTGTTATTGGTGTACTTGTAGCGCTATTTAATTTTTTCAGAATTCATACTGGTACATTACTAGCGATTGTTTTTTGCGCACGAATTACAATGTCTGTTTTTTTAAATAAAAATAAATTTTTATTTTTAATTTTATTATGTTGTGGTTACTGTACGATGCAGTATCGCATTAGATCTCTTTTTATAGAAAGAAATCATTATTTAAGTTCTTGTGGTTATAATGTTACTTCAGAGGGGCATATTCATACATTTTGGCACAATCTTTATCCTGGATTTGGTTTTATAGAAAATGATAAAAATCTTTATTTTTCTGATCAATGTTCTGTTGATACGGTTAAAGCTATAGATTCTTCGGCTGTGTATTTATCTAAGCAGTATAATGATATTTTAAAGCATCAAGTTTTTAATCTTATCATTAACAATCCACATTTTGTTTTAAGAGTTTTTTTTGCAAAATTGGGGGTTGTTTTTTATTATCTTATTCTTTGTTTATTACCAGCTTTTTGGGCTTTGTTTTTACCATATATGCCGCTTAGAATACACATTTGTTATTGGATAGCTATGTTATGGGGAGCGCTTCCTGGGTTACTTACTATTCCTAATATTTTGTATGTTTTAGGCTTTGTTGCCAGTGCTTGGTTATATGGTTTGCATCTTATGGTATATGCCTTGAATGTAAAAAGTTTTTATTTTTATATGGGTAATATTAAGAATTTTTTTGTGAAATTATTCCGTAAAGTCCGCCTAATGGAATTTTAGAAATCCATTTTTCTATTGGCCTTAAAAAATTTAGAAACTTAGGAAAGAAGCAATAAAAAACTGTCTCTTTGTAGAATAATTTAGTTATTTTTTTTGCATACCAAGGAGTAAGCATTGTGGCATTTTGGTCTATCGGATTTTTATTAAAAATGTATCTAGTTCCTGGATTGAGTGGGTTAAGCTCAAAAATTATAAACAACCCTTTTGGTTTTAGAACTCTTATGCATTCGTTAATATAATTTTCATGTAAATCAAAAGAAATATGATGAAAAACTCCAGCTGCATATACAACATCAAAATAATTATCTTCAAAGGGGATTGTTTCATTTGAAGATAAAAATGAAATATCAGTAAATGTTTTTTGTGCTATATCAATACTTTTTAAAGATGGGTCTACACCAAAGCATTTTGCTGAAGGTAATATTTTTTTAACTTCAGCTGTCATTGCTCCATCGCCACATCCAAAGTCTAAAATATTTGAAGGATTTGATATGTTGTGTCTTAAGAGCCATTCTTTTAGTTTGTGTGCTTTTAATGTAGTAAAATAATCAAAACTTTCTCCTGTTGGAGTGTAATAAAGGTTTAAATTTTCTCTATAATTTTTAATGTAAGAATCAAATTCTTTAAGTTCTGGTTTTTTATTTTTGACTAATTGTTCCATAAAGACCTCCAAAAGGTAATTTTGATAGCCATTTTTCTATTGGCCTTAAAAAATTTAGAAACTTAGGGAAGAAACAATAAAAAACTGTCTCTTTGTAGAATAATTTGGTTATTTTTTTTGCATACCAAGGAGTAAGCATTGTGGCGTTTTTTTCCATAGGATGACCATTAAAAATATATTGGGTTCCTGGATTGAGAGGGTTGAGTTCAAATAAAACAAGAATTCCACCAGGTTTTAGTATTTGATAAAGATTTTGTATGTAATAATCGTGTTGATCAAATGGTATGTGATGAAAAACGCCAGCGCAATAAATAATATCAAACATTTCATTTTTAAATAATGTTAATACATCTTCTGATGCATAAAATATGCAATCAGGAGCATTTTTTTGAGCAATATTTATGCTTTGATAAGATGGATCAATTCCAAAAACCTGAGAGATTTTAAAGATTTTTTTGACTTCATAACTCATAAGTCCATCCCCACATCCAAAATCAAGAATATTTTGAGGATTATATATTTTATAATGGGCTGCCCAAGTTTTTAATTTTTTTGCTTTTAATTGTGCAAAGTAATGACTGTTTTCACCAGTTGGTGATAAATATTTTGTTTGTTCTTGGCGATATTGTGTAGCAAATTGATCAAATTCATGATTCATTGTGTAATTCCTTTTTTTATTTGTATCAATCACTATCAGATGGTAATGTTTTTTGGTCAAGAAAAAAATATAATGCATACTTATAAAAAATTACTCTAAAGAGCTGATAAGTATGAAAAAAATATCCATTGTTATTCCAATTTATAATGAAGAATCTAATATAGGTTCTTTATATAATCGTCTTTTTTTAATAGCAACGCAGCTTTCTGGTTATGTTTTTGAATTTATATGTGTTAATGATGGAAGTCGTGATAATTCTTGGCAATTAATCGAAGAACTTTCGCTGAAAGATCAAAGAGTTAAAGGAATCTCTTTTTCTCGTAATTTTGGTTATCAAATGGCTCTTACTGCAGGGCATGATTATGCAACAGGTGATGCAATTATTACGATAGATGCTGACTTGCAAGATCCTCCAGAACTTATTATTGCTATGGTAAAAAAATGGGAAGAAGGCTTTTTTATAGTTTACGCACAGCGTTTAAGTAGAAATGATGGTTTTTTAAAAGATATTACTGCTGGTTTATACTATAAATTATTAACAGCGGTGTCAGATGTTCCTATTCCTGAAAATGTTGGAGACTTCCGCCTTATCGATAGAGTTGTTCTTGATCAAATTAATAATTGTAGAGAGCGTTTTAGATATTGGAGAGGCATGGTTGCATGGACAGGTTTTCCTCATGCGTTTGTCTATTTTACTCGTCCAGAAAGAGCGGCAGGTCAAACAGGATATACTTGGCTAAAACTTTTAAAATTAGCATTTGATGGAATCACAAGTTTTTCTATGTTTCCTTTAAAAATAGCTGCATATATTGGTTCTTTTGTTATTATTACCGGCAGTTGTATGTTTTTTTATATTACATGCGATGCATTTTTATGGGGGGCTCGTTATCCGCTTTTTAAATGGCTTGTAACAATTATTTATATTTTCATGGGAATTCAATTTTTGCTTATGTGGTTACTTGGTGAATATATAGGCCGTATGCACGATCAGCAAAAGCAACGGCCTTTATATATTGTACAAAAAAGTTGCGGTTATAGAAGTTCTATAAATCAATTAGTTCGCAACAATTCGATTTCTCCTTTTCATAAATCGTTGTAAATAGGAAATTCTTTACATAGTAAATGTACAGATTGCTTGATGTTTAAAAGAGTTTCTTTGTTATCTCTATTATTTAAAGCTGTATCAATGAGTCCTGCTATTCTACGTGCCTGATTTTCTTTACATCCACGTGTTGTAATTGCTGGAGTTCCAATTCGTACACCACTTGTGATCATTGGTTTTTCTGTATCAAAAGGTATGCAATTTCTATTAAGAGTAATACCAACACTTTCAAGTAATTCTTCTGCTTCTTTGCCAGTAATTTTTTTTGATCGTAAATCTAAGACCATTAAATGGTTTTTTGTTGATCCTGAAACAATTCGGTAACCACGTTGCATGAATTCATCAGCCATTGCTTGAGCGTTTGAAACGATTTGTTGTTGATATATTTTAAAATCATTATGAAGTGCTAATTTAAAACCAACAGCCTTTGCTGCAATATGATGCATCAAAGGGCCTCCTTGAATTCCTGGCATAATTGCTTTGTCGATTAAAGAGGCAAATTTTTGTTTGCACATGATAAGTCCTCCTCGAGGTCCACGTAATGTTTTATGTGTTGTGCTTGTTACAAAGTCTGCATAAGGAAATGGATTAGGATGAATTTTTGCAGCAATAAGTCCTGCAATATGAGCAATATCTGCCATTAAGTAGGCCCCAACAGATTCTGCTATTTTTGAAAAACGCTCAAAGTCAATAATTTGAGAATAAGCAGATGCGCCACAAACAATAATTTTTGGTTTATGCTCGTCTGCTAATTTTTGAATTTCATCATAATCAAGACATTCAGTTTTTTGATGTACTCCATAATTAACAATTTTATAAAAAACTCCAGAAAAATTAATAGGATAGCCATGGGTTAAATGGCCGCCAGCTGAAAGATTCATTCCCAAAATAGTATCACCCGGCTTAAGTACAGAAAAGTAAACACCCATGTTTGCTTGAGAGCCTGAATGAGGTTGTACATTAACGTATTCTGCTCCAAAAAGTTCTTTACAACGATCTCTTGCTATATTTTCTACTTCATCTACAAATGAGCACCCGCCATAATATCTTTTATCAGGGTATCCTTCTGCATATTTATTTGTCATAACAGATCCTGTTGCTTGCATAACAGCAGGCCAGGTGTAATTTTCTGATGCAATAAGATCTATTGTATGCTCTAGCCTTAATTTTTCGTTTTCTATAGCAGCATTAATAGCTGGATCAATATCAAAAAGAATATTGTTCATAAAAGTCTCCTTGTTTTATGCGTAACATGATTATTACAAGCTACTTAAAATAGTTGATTTGTGAAGTAAAAAAGGCTTAATTTGCTTTTTGCTTATAGGTATTTATAATGATTACATCGATGTTTTCCTATAAAGTCTTTATATTTTTTGAGGAAGTTCTATGATCTCAGCCACAGACCTTCGTAAAGGTACTAAAATTTTGTTTAGAGAAGAGCCACACATGGTGCTTGATTATCATCATATTAAGATGGGACGTGGTGGGGCTATTGTTCGCATTAAAGTAAAGAATCTTATTACAGGATCTTCGTTTGAAGAGACTTTTCGTTCAGCTGAAAAATTTGAAAATCCAAATTTAGAGCGTAAGGATATGCAATATCTTTATGCTGACGGCGATTTATATAATTTTATGGATCAAGAATCTTTTGAACAAATTTCTCTTGATAAAGGTAACTTAGAAGATGTTCTTGACTACCTTAAAGAGCAAGAAGTTTATAGTGTTCTTTATTTTAAAGAACGTCCAATTGGGGTTACTCCTCCTTTGTTTATGACTATGACTATTACAGAAACAACACCTGGTGTTCGTGGTGATACAGCTCAAGGCAGCTGTACTAAATTGGCAACAGTTGATACAGGCCTTAAATTACAGGTTCCTTTATTTGTTAATGAAGGTGACAAGATTAAGGTAGACACTCGTACAGGTATTTATATTGAGCGTATTTAATTAGTAATAAGGTTATATTCTATGACAGCTGCTCCTACTATTTCTCGCCGCGATTTTAGATCTTTAATATTCCATTTGCTTTACGCAATGGAGTCGTATGATTATACGATGCCACTTGAGCAAATTATTACCATATACAATCAAGAATTTGATCTAGATATTCCTCTTGATGGAGAAATTTTTAAGGTAGTGAGCGCTGTTGTTGCGTTGCGAGAAGAGCTTGATAAACAGATTGTTCCGCTTTTGGATAATTGGCGCCTTGAAAGATTAGGGACTTGTACATTACTTGTTTTAAGGCTTTCAATTTGGGAGTTTTTATATACGGATATAGCTTCAACTATTATTATTAACGAGGGAATCGAGCTTGCTAAATGCTTTTCTGAGCGTGATGCTTATAAGTTTGTTAATGGTATTTTGGATGAAGGTGCAAAAAAGTTAAGATAGATATACGTAATAAATTTTTAAAATTAATTTAAATAAAAAAATCTACTGTGATATTGCACAGTAGATTTTTTTATTTAAATTATACAACTTTTTTTGTAATTGTGATTTTGAAAATTTTTTTATAAGAGCATTTTTTGTATAATTATGGATAAAGTTCTTATTTTTTTTAAAGTTTTTTAGCCGCTAATTTAGCTTTTAATTTTTTAGCAGCCTTTCCCCTGTGAGGATCATTAGCGCTTCCATTGGTATGAATGTTTCCTTTTTGATCAATATAAACAGTATGAACTCCATACTGTGCACGCACAGCGTCTGGGTTTTCAGACGAAATCAATCCTATTAATGGACGAAAACTATTGCTGTAAGTATTTTGACTTAGATTTGCTATTAATAATAATATGCTTATTTTTTTCATTTTAACCTTAATATTTTAAAAAAATATAAAACTTCTAAATGAAATTTTAGATTATTGAAATAAAAAGTAAAATTATAACAATATTAAAGATATGGTTTTTCAAGTTGATGAAACGACAATGAAAGGCCATTTTTTTTAGACATATATTTTGAAATAAGTGGTTTTATTTTTTCTATTTCTCCACTTACAACATATTCAATTTTTTGATTTTTAATACTTTGTATGTCTTTTGTATCGAGTAAGTGTTTTATTGCCGATGCAGCGCTTACTATTTTTATTTTTGGAATATGTTGTGTAATGTATTGGCTTATAAATGGGTAATGGGTGCAGCCTAAAATAAGTGTATCAGCCTTAAGATTTATAATTTTTTCTGCATAAAAAGAGACGGCTTCGATTATTTTTTGTTCTGAGCCATTGTTTTCTATAAGAGGAACAAAAAGTGGACATGATTGTTCAATAACAGTCACATTCAAATTTCTTTTTAGAACTAACTTTTTATGCACTCCTGTGTTTATTGATCTTTCTGTTGCCATAATAGCAATGCGATTGTTTTTTGTTAGTTTAACAGCGTTATCTGTTGTCATGGGTAATGGATCTATAAAGTTAATCTCTGGAAATTCTTTTTTTAATGATTCAAATGATGTAGCCGCTGATGTATGACATGCAATAATTATTGTATTTATTCCTAAATTCTTAAAGTATAAAGTTATCTTTTTTGCACGTTCTATAAGAAATTCAGTTGTTTTTTCGCCATAAGGTAAGTATGCAGTATCTGCAACATATACAAATTTTTTAATTGGTAAAGACAATAATTCATTCAGGATTGATATACCTCCAATTCCCGAATCGAAAAGACCAATTTCTTGTGGACAATTTTGTAAAAAAAGCGAGTTTATTTTTTTGGTCATATCTATTTTCTGAAATGCAATTAAAGATGGTTTGGGTAAAGTTGAAATCTCTTTCAAGATCTTTTTTTCGGTCAGTATCAAGTTTAACGATTGGTTTTTTTTTATCAAAAAAATGTATAAGAAGGTCTTTTTTTTGATGACCGATAAGCTTATTTAAATGAGGTATATGATCTGCAATAAAAGGATTTCTCATTTCCATATGGCTTGGGCATATGTTGTTATATTGAATTTGAATGTTGTAGATATTGTCGTGATCTGGATAGGTCCGTTTAAAAATCTGCATAACTGGTTGTATGCGGTCTCCGTATGAAAAAAGATTATAGATTTTTTTAATACGATTCATATTAGGTAAATATGAATCCACACATATAGGCGTTCCAAGTGTTATAAGTGAATTAATAAAAATAGAACTATTTTCTTTTTCTAATTCTTGTGCAGCTACAATAGCAATATTGCCACCATGACTATGTCCAATAATATGAACAGATGCGTTGCAAGGTGTTATATTTTTAATATATTCTTTGCATAAAATTCCAGCTTCTAGTCTGGCTGGGTAGGAATTTTTTCCAGACCATAAAAAACGATACACTTGCGCATCGCTGGGCAGATTTTTTTTAAGTGTAGTGATGAATTTATTTTCTGGGTGATGCCATGATGCATATTTAGCAAATGTTCCATGAATAACAATCCAAATCTGTTTTTTTTGGCAAGCTTGAATAGGAGTACTGTGTATTAAAAGAGATAAAAAAATAAAGAGGATACGATATTTATAAAAAATATTTTTTTTATACATAGGTATCCTCTTTATTTTTAATCGTTTAAATCAATTATAAATTTGGAAAAAAATAAGTGATTTCACGAGCTGCGCTTGCTTCTGAATCAGACCCATGAGACGCATTGTTACCTTTTGATGTTCCAAAAAGTTTGCGAATCGTTCCTTCATCTGCAAGTAGGGGATCTGTTGCTCCCATAAGGTCGCGCCATGCTTTAATAGCGCCTTCTTTTTCAAGAACCATTACAACAACATTTCCAGAAATCATGAAGTCAACAAGTTCTCCAAAAAAACCACGACCATTATGCTCAGCATAAAAGCCTTCTGCTTCTTTGCGAGTTAATTTTGTTTCCATCATTTTGATAATAGAAAAACCATGATCATTAATTTTTTCAATGATTGCTTGTGTGTGTCCAGCTGCAAAAGCATCTGGCTTTATAATTGCAAGTGTTTTTTCCATAATTTCCCTTATTTAGAATCGTCTGATTTGTGAGCTGCAGCTGCTTTTTCTAACTCTAATTGAAGTTGAGATTTTGGCTTTACTGTATGCTCTGCAACGTAATTAGATTCTTCTTTTGCATGATGCTGTTTAGGAGCTCTTTTTTCTTCGCGAGGAGCTTCAGCTGTAAGCTTAGTGCTTAAACCAAGCTTATGCTCTTCTTTGCTTACTTTAATCACTCTAAATTGATGTTTTTCACCAACTTTATATAAGTCTTCTATTTTCTTTTCATCTTTCTTGAGGTCGCCAAGTTCAGAAATATGTACAAGGCCTTCAATTCCACCAGAAAGTTTTACAAAAATACCAAAGTTAGTTATACGAGAAATTTCACCTTCGATAACATCATTTACTTTGTAAATAGACTCAATACCTTCCCATGGATTTTCAGTAAGTTGTTTGATACCAAGAGAGATCTTTTTGTTTTCAACATCTAAACCAAGAACAATAGCTTCTAAAGCTTCGCCTTTTTTGTAAACATCGCCTGGGTGTTCAATATGTTCTGTCCAAGAAAGATCAGAAACGTGAACAAGCCCATCAATTCCAGGTTTTAGAAGTATAAACATTCCAAAATCTGTGATGTTGCTAATAGTTCCCTTAACCTTTTGTCCAGGTTTAAATTCTTCTGCAACAGATTCCCAAGGATTTTTCTCTAAGTGTTTAATGCTTAAAGACATACGTCGATTTTCTTTATCCAAAGAAATAACAAGAGCTTCTACTTCGTCGCCAATCTTAAAGTGTTTCTTTAAGTCGGTTATACGATCTGTCCAAGATATTTCTGAAATATGGATAAGTCCTTCAACCCCTTTTTGAACTTCAACAAAAAGGCCGTAGTCGGTAATGCTAGAAACTTTACCTTTAACGCGAGAACCGTCATGAATATTTGCTGCAATAGCTTCCCATGGGTTTTCATTAAGTTGTTTCATACCAAGAGAGATCTTTTCATTGTCTTTATCAAATGAAAGAACTTTTACAGTGACGTTATCACCAATTCTTACAATTTCACTTGGATGAGAAATTCTTCCCCATGTCATATCAGTGATATGAAGAAGTCCATCAACGCCACCAATATCGATAAATACACCATAATTGGTTATATTTTTTACTTGTCCTTGAATAATTTGATTTTCTTCTAAGGTGTCAAGTACGCGTTTGCGAACTTCTGCGCGAGCATCAGTTAGATGTTTGCGGCGAGAGATAATAACGTTTCCACGCTTTTTATTAACCTTGATAATATTTGCAGTAACCATTTGACCAACATATTGATCAAAATTTGTTACGCGTTGGACATCAACTTGTGATCCTGGCAAGAATGCTGGAATTCCGATATCAACAGAAAGACCACCTTTGACTTTATGGGTAACCATACCTTCAACTGGCTTTTCTTCTTCAAATAACTTAATGATACTATCCCAAGCTTTAAGCGCTTTTGCTTTTTCATAAGATAATACAAGTGAGCCATCTGAGCTTTCAAGCTCATCAAGAATAACTTCTAGCGTGTCGCCGATAGCAAGTTTTTTTATTTCATAGTTAGAAAATTCAAAGCGAGGAATTAAGCCTTCCGCTTTGTACCCAATATCAACAAGTACACCATCGTTATTGATATTTATAATTTTACTTTGAACAATTTTACCTGGACGACATGCAGAAAAAAAACCTTCATATAAATTAGAAAGTTCTGCAAGTTGTTCGCTATTAAGTTCGATATCAGTTTCTACCTCGTTAATATTAACTTTGGCAAACTGACTTGGCCTTATCAGCTCTTTTGACATATATGCTCCTGGAGTGTGCCTGAGCTTACAAGAACGTAAACTTCAGGGTTACATAAGTTTTAAAATAATGACAACAGCTTTTAAGGTATCATATTCTTGATTTTTTACAATTATAAAAAATTATTTATAAAACAAAAACCCCCGTTAAAATGGGGGTTTTCTTTATTTTAGGTTGGTTTATAAAAATTATGTTGTTATAAGGGCAATAGTATTTGAATCTTTAGTATTTTTTTCGATAATAGAGCTTAAAGAGCTTGTTTTTTCATTTGCATTATCAATAATAATAGCTTTTAAATTCGAAGAATCTTTATTGTCGGAGATTTTTTCAAGTATTGATCCTGCCTGAGAGACTAGATTTTTTTGATTTGATGAATTTATAAGTGTTTCAATTGTTTTAAATGGTGTTATTTTCATACCGCCATTTGCAGGTGCTATTGCTAATGTATTTGCTAAAATAAGAGCAAGAGCTATTGGTTTTAGCTCGGCGCTATTTTCTAGCTTTAAGATATTTTCTTTATTGAGTTCTGCTTTTTTAATAATAGAAGTTGAATCTTGATCTAAAATGTTCCATAAATTATTAATTACGATAGTTGGTTTTTCTTTATTTTCTTCATAATGTACAAATGTAAATTTATGTGGGCTGTTTTCATATTCCTCATAGAGCTGAGCACATGAACAGTAAGTGTCAATTTCACCAATTGCTTTAAAGATATTAAGCCATTCTATTTTAGTATTTTTCATCAATAAATATGCTGAAATAATGCGTCCTTGATTTGAAAACCATGAAGGAGATCCAGTAAATGTATTGGTGAGTAAAAGTTCAATTAAATAGCGCAAGTCGCTTGAAATATCATTTGAAGCTTTATTGAAAATCGCTTCAATATATTTTCCATAGACAAGTTTTTTTGAAAAAGAGGGTCTTTTTAAAAGAAAGTCATCAATATTTTTAAGTTGTCGTGCGATATGGCCCATATTAATAAGTTGTGTATGCATATAAGATAAAAGATTTTTATTTATTTCTTCTCTATCCCATATATTCATTGGGATAGAAATTATTCTGTTAACACCCCCTTGTATTCGATTTCCAGCAGTTTCAATAATATCATCAGCTGCTTGCATTCCTGCTCCAACTGCTTGAAATTTATCAAAAGTAGATAGAGCATTAAAGCTTTTTGCAGCGCTTGTATAATCAAAAGAACCTCGTTTTGTGGCAAGATCCGCAAAGTTTGAAGGTTCTTCGCTTGGTATACTTTGACTGACAGTCTTAACTGTTTCTTGATTTATCGGGTAATTATTTGTTTTGAGTATTCTTTCTGCCATCATTTCTTTATCTTCTTGGCTATTTATATTTGTTGCATAAAGACCAGCTAATAATGCAAGTCCTAAAGATTTATCTGCTTCAAGTAAATTTCTTGGGTTTATGACAGAACCTATATTTTTTGCTGCCATGTATGCTGTCCCTAAAGCGGCACCTGCATATCCAATTGTTCGTAATCGGCCTCCAGTTTGGTATAAGTTTTGTGCTAATGGACTTGAATTGAAATAGCTTAAACCGAGCCAATCACCCCAACTACCTTTATTGTAATAATATTTTTGATGAATTGCTTTTTCATAATTTTCATTAGGTGTAAAAAAATTAAAATAGTCGTTTTCATATTGTTTGATAGCATGCAAGTAGTTGCGTAATTCATTTAATGGATTTTTATTTTGTTTTAAAAAGTTAATAATTTTCTTTTGATCGTTAAGTTTATCTATTGGTTTTATTGTTAAAAGTGACTGAGTAAGCATCGCAGCGCCAAATGGAGTGATAGTTCTATCTATTTCATTAAATAAAGAGGTGCTATTTGTTTGGTGCAATAAATTGCTATCTAAAAGGGTTTGTTGAGAAATAATATTAGCAATATTAGAAGATGGTTCTGCCGTTGCAAGAAAATAATCAATAAGAAAGGTTATTTTTTCATGCAGTTCAGATGGTTTAATAAAAAGATTGCTAGAAGAGTTAGTGGTATTGTTGGTTAAGAATTTATCAGGATTTTTATAGTATTCTTTTTGGTGTGTGTTGACGATATAGCTATATTCTTCAGGAAAAAGAGAAGTTTCTTTTTCTGTACCATAAAGTGCGGTGATTGTTGATGTAAGAAGTACTATATATGTAAATATATATATATATTTTTTCATGATTTTGCCTTTTATAAAAACAACTAGAATATTTATTTCTAATTGTAATTGTTTAAAAGGGGTTTAATCAAGAATTATTTAGATGCGTTTTATTTTTTTATAGTTCACAGGAAGTGTTTTTTATTGTCATTTTCTTTAAAAGACGTGCTACTAAAAAATAATGTAAAAATGTGAGAAGTGGTGGTAACGCTGAAATAATAGGATAGAGCCATAAGATAATTTGGCGCAGATCTGTTAAGAAAACTTTAAATTTTCCGGGTATAAGAGGTAAAAAAACAACTGCACCTCGAGCTCTGAATGCGTTAGTTACAATAGCTCGTTTGTTGGTAGCTATTTTTATAGTATTCATATCGGGCCAAATGGTTGTTTGAAAGTAAGCAACTTTTTGCATAACCCCAAAATAAGATAGTAAGCCTAAAATACTGAGAGCAATAAAGGCGTATGCAGTTATGTGAAAGTTAACAGAAAATCCTAAAATGCTCATGCGTTGCCAAAATTTTTTACCATCACCATCATATTTGTTGATCCAGTAACAGGTGTAGATGCCAATGCAAGATACCGCTATGGTTATTGCTACAATAAGCCAGGCCCATGTATTGTAAAAAGCAATATCTTTGTCCATTTCGGTGAGTAATTCTTTAAATTGATATTCAACTAATTGGTGACCTAAAATAAGCATGCTAAAAATAATGATACTTGAAAGATGAATGAGTGGAGATAAGAAGATGAAAAGGTAAGACTTTCTTTTTGAAATTCGTTCATTTTTTAGTTCTTCTGCTAGCTTATTCATGTCCCATAAAAACATAAAAACTCCTTTTTAAGCTTTTTTTAAAACGTTAAAAATCATTTGACTCCATGTTTCCATATCGTTGTAATAATTTTCGCATTCTTCCAGGGTAAGTAGTTGTCCATTTTTTAACTCTGATTTGATTGTGATTTTATCAGAATCCCCTTGTAGTAGTATTACAAATCCAATATGTACTTTTCCAACATCAGTTGAATCGTCATTTAAAATCCCCAGAGGAAGGTCTTGTAAATTGCCAGAATAATTAATTTCTTCATGAAACTCTCTTAAGGCCCAATGTAACAAAGAGCTTCCTTCGATATCATCTTTTCGTATATGGCCTCCAATTCCAAAAGAATATTTTGATGCAAGTCGTTGTTCTGAAGCGGTTGATTTTCGTTGCATTAAAAAATATTTATTATTATGCGTAAATATTAGATATGGAATAATTTGTTTATAACGTATGTCGGTTTCTGCATCAGGTCTAAACATAAAAACTGCTTTATCTTTAACGGCAGCTATTTCATTTGAAAGATCGCTTTTTTTAAAACCAGTCCATTCTTCTTGTGAGCAGATATCGTTGCGCTTGACTACCAAAATGGTTTCTTTTGTTGGTTGTATAGAATGAGAAGTTTCTTTAATCAGGTTTGTCATGCATCTTCCTTTATAGTATTGAATATAAAAGTTATTTGGATATTACTATAAATCATTTTTGACTAACAAACACTACAGAGTAAACTATTTTTATTGAAAATAGCGTTTTTTGTGCATATAAGGATCATAATTATGGCGTATAATATATCTGAAGTGGAAAAGAAGTGGCAAAAGCGTTGGGATGAAGATCCTGATGCCCGTGTTATTCGTTCACAAGAAGGTAAAAAATATTATTGCCTTGATATGTTTCCTTATCCTTCGGGGTCAGGATTGCATGTTGGCCATTGGCGTGGATATGTCCTTTCTGATGTTTATGCACGTATAAAATGGTTAGAAGGTTATAATGTTCTTCATCCTATGGGATGGGATGCGTTTGGTCTTCCTGCGGAAAACGATGCTATAAAAAAAGGTATTCATCCTCAGGTTTCTACCGCTAAAAATATTGCAAATTTCAAAGAGCAGCTTAAGGCTGTAGGTGCGCTTTATGATTGGGATAAAGAGATAAATACTACTGATCCAAATTATTATAAATGGACTCAGTGGATTTTTTTACAAATGTATAAAGCTGGTCTTGCCTATAAATCTGATATGCCAATTAACTGGTGTCCTTCATGTAAAACTGGTTTGGCAAATGAAGAAGTTGTTAATGATTCTTGTGAGCGCTGCGGAACTTTAGTAGAGCAGCGTAATATTCCTCAGTGGGTTCTTCGTATTACTGATTATGCGGAAGAGCTACTTTCTGGTCTTAATGGGCTTAACTGGGAAGATAAAGTAAAAACTATGCAGCGAAATTGGATAGGAAAAACTGAAGGGCTAACGCTCAAATTTCCTATTGAAGGTCGAATGGATCAGTTTATTAATGTATATACTACAAGGCCAGAAACAGTTTTTGGTGTTACCTTTGTAGCTATTGCGCCAGATCATCAAATGGTTGATTTTTTATGTACAGTAGATTTTTATGATCGCGTTCAAATGTATAAGCAAAGCATTAAAAACCAATCAGACGTTATAAAAAAGAATTTAGAAAAATCAAAAACAGGTGTTTTTACAGGTACTTATGTAATTAATCCTTTTAATAATCAAAAGGTACCTCTTTTTGTGGCAGATTATGTTCTTTTACATACTGGAACGGGCGCTGTTATGGGTGTTCCTGGTCATGATGAGCGTGATTTTGAGTTTGCTCAAAAAAATGGTTTGGGTATTTTGCAAGTTATTGATGCTCCTGATGTTAAAAAATCTAAAGAAACAGGCCGTTTGACTTCTGCATATACTGCTGATGGTATATTAATTAATAGTGACTTTTTAAATGGTTTAACTTCGTGCAATAAAGCTGCAGATGTTTCAATTGAATATGCAGAAAAGAATGGTCTTGGTAAGAAATCTGTTAATTATAAATTAAGAGATTGGATTTTTTCACGCCAACGTTATTGGGGTGAACCAATACCTCTTATTCATTGTAAAAATTGTGGAACGCTTCCTGTTCCAGAAGACCAATTGCCAATTGAACTTCCTCATGTTGATCGTTATGAACCAACAGGTACAGGAGAATCTCCTCTTGCAGCAATAGAAGAATGGGTTAATACAATATGTTTTTCATGTGCTGCGCCTGCAAAAAGAGAAACAAATACAATGCCTCAATGGGCAGGTTCATGTTGGTATTTTTTGCGTTATCCAAATCCTCATGTAAATGATGTTCCATTTCGTCAAGAAGATATGCAGCATTGGTTACCCGTTGATTTGTATGTTGGTGGTATAGAACATGCAATTTTACATTTATTATATTCTCGTTTTTATGTGAAGTTTTTACATAAAGCAGGATTTTTGTCTTTTGATGAACCATTTACTCAGCTTTTTAATCAGGGAATGGTTTGTAAGCTTTCAGAAAAGAGTGGTCTTGTAGAGAAAATGTCAAAATCAAAGGGAAATGTTGTTAATCCTGATGAGATTGTGCAAAAGTATGGCTCTGATGTTCTTCGTATGTATGTTTTATTTATGGGTCCTCCTGAACTTGATTGCGAATGGCAAGATACAGGCCTTGAAGGAGTTCGTAGATTTGCCTCACGCGTTACTTCTTATTTTTCAGAAATTATTTTTGTACAGGAAACAGAAGTTTCAGATGATATTAAGACTTTGATACATACTTTTTTAAAAGAATACCAGATGCGTCTTTCTCATTTTAAACCGAATACAGCTCTTTCTTCCGCTATGGAACTTTTTAATCAACTTATAGGCCTTCAAAAAAATGTTCTTAGTAAAAAAGAAGTAGAAATGATTTTAGTTTCTCTTTCTGTTATGGCGCCTCATATGACAGCAGAGCTTTTGGAGCAGTTGTTGGATAAAGAGCTTCGTGATTGTAAATGGCCTGTATACGATGAAAAATATACACAAAAAAAATCAGTTACTATAGCAGTCCAAGTTAATGGAAAATTAAGAGCACAACTAGAAGTTTCTGTAAATGCAACGCAAGAAGATGTTGTTGCGCAAGCTCGTATTGCTGTTGATAAATGGATAGATAATAAAGAAATAAAAAAGACTGTTTTTGTTTCTGGTCGTTTAGTTTCTTTTGTTATTTAATTGTTAATAAATTATAAAAGGCCTCTTTTTTTGAGAAGGCTTTTTATTCTATTTTTAAAATAATATTAAGATTTTTGTGACAATTTTATTTGTTTTTCATATACATCTTTTAACATTCCAAAGTAGTTTTCAGCAGGTATTAAAGACAATGTAATTATAGAGCCGCAAGGGGTTTTTATGTTGCGACTGGCATTATAAGATTTGTCTTTATGAAAATAATAAACATTAATATAGTTTTGATCGCTTAGAAGACCTTCATATGTAATATAATTATCATTTTTGCGATGCCAAACTTTTTGAATATCAGCCGGTTTAATATGGGCAAGTTTTTTATGGCCTGCATCAGTAATTGGTATTCCACTTGCTTTAAGGGCTAGAAACTCGGTTATGTGTAATGTTTTAATGAATTCTTTTTCAAATTCTGAGCATTTAATGGCAAAGTGTGTGATTAAGAATATTATTAAAATTATTTTTTTCATAAAAGCCTTTTTTTATATGGGTAAAAAATATTTATAATATTGAAAAATAGTTAAAGTAAATTTAATCAAAATCCAAATCCAAATTTAAAGTGAGTTCCCCATATCATCATTGCTTTTACTTTGTGATGGGGTGATTCTGCAAAGAATCCTCCTCCAAATAAGAAGTCATGATTGTATGCGCGATGAGTATATCCAACTGTTCCATATGCTTTAAAAACCATTACAGGTGGCATTGATCCGGAAGATATATTTAAATCGCTAATAATAATAGGTACAAATGCTGCGTCATCAGGCCCAATAACGGCAATGGTACTTGTACTAGCAGTTGTTAATGGCATACTGCCTGCAATTCCATAAATATTTTGCCATGGCTCTGTAAATCTTATTTTATCTCCTGCGTGAGCCCAAATACCAAAACCAACTTCTGCTTCAAGGCCTTTTGATTGTACACGAACTCCAAAATCAAAATCTGTTGTATGGTGAGGAGCTACCATTACTTTTTGTGTTAAAATATTAACTCCTGGAATGGTAACATTAAAAGGTTCATAGATTGATCGTAATTGTAAAAAACGGCTCCAATCTTTTTCTTTTAAATCAAATGTTCTGTAGCGGTGATCTTTCATTAAATAGGTGTTTTCTAAGTCTATATGAAGATTTACTTGATACGAATCAGAGGCTCTATTCATAGGTAGTTGCAAACTAAATCCCCACATTACGCCAAGATGTGCATCATTACCAACCTGTGTTTGGAAAAGAAACTCGTTACTTGGTTTTTTTGTAGTTGGAATAGAAAGTGCTGAGTAAGTAACTGCGTATGCTCGTCCATTTGAGAATATGGTAGTTCCATATGCTATACGAACTTCAGCAAATGTTTTTTTTGCGGGAACATATGCCATTTTGTCAAATAACCATGTTTCATTATTAAATGCTGTTAAAATATCGTAAACAGGGTCTGCAGTGCTTCCTTGATTTTGGACATTGCTTTGAGAAAGGTTAATATTTTGTTTGTTAATGGTAAATGGAGTTGATATTGCAACCCATGAATTTGATAAAAAAGGAATATCAAAAAGATCTCCAACCATACGGCGTGCTTCCATTCTAAATCCAGAAGATTGATAACTTGGTGATATTGTTAAATATCCAGAAAAATCAGAAGGAAGTCCTATCCAAAAAGGATTAACATCTCGATTAAGAGATGAGCTATCAACATATAGTTGCGTTCTGTATTGTGGTAAAAAAAATTGTTTGATGTGATCAGTAAAAAAACCTTTTTGATAAAATCCTGTTATTTGAAATGCAAATTTATGATCTTTATTAAAAAGAGCGGTATGCCACAAGCTCTTATCCATAGCAATATTTTGAAAAATAGGATGAACATACATTGATGTTCTGCTTGCTATAGGAGGTTGTGGATAGGGATCAATTTGTGGGTATATATAAACAGTTGTTGCAAATAATAGAAGAGTGATTCTTTTCATGTACTAAGTCCTTTTTTAATTAGTGCGTTAGTCATAGTAAAGTATGATTCTAGCTAAAAAACAAATTCTTACCATATTTTATCATGCATCACGAGGATCTCCGCAATTTTTTGAAACAGTGGAGCCGTTACTGTTGCAGCTAAAAGATTATCTTTATGTGATTCTTTTATATAACAAGCAATAACTCTTTTGTATTGGTTTTTTTCTATACTTCCAACAAAACAAAATAAATTTTTATGAGGATTGTATTTTCCATGTTCAATAAGATTTGCTGTTCCTGTTTTCCCAAACGTTGTGTAGCCTTCAATTGCGCCGTGTGTATGTGCTGTTTTTATTGATTTTTTTTCTAATATCATTTTCATTTCATTAATAGATTCTGAAGAATATATTTTTGGTCCCATAATTACTTTTTGATTTTTTAATATTCGTGGAGTAACAAGATATCCATCATTGGAAAAGAGAGAAAATGCTCGTGCAAGTTGTAAAAGAGATGATGATATTTCATATCCATATGACAGAGAAATAATAGATTGTTTAGACCATTTTTGAGGAGGCATCACAAATCCAGTGTGTTCTCCTTGAAAAGTGATTCCAGTTTTTTCTCCAAATCCTAATTTTTTATAATGATCATATAGTTTTTGACCAATGCGTTTTGCAACTTTTGCTATTCCAATGTTATTTGATTTTTTAATAATTTCTCTAAAAGGAGCAATGCCTAAAACACTTTGTGGTACTGTATTAATAGTTCTCCCTTCTAAAATTGTTGTTTTCACTCCTAAACAATCAATTTCTTCATTTGGTGTAACGACTTTTTCTTCTAGCGCTGCAAGCGCAGAAAATGTTTTCATAACAGATCCAAATTCATATGCCTCAGTAATAGGACGACATTTTGTATTGTTGAGTATTAGTTTGTGAGTGTCATTAGGATTAAAAGTTGGATAACTACATATTGCAAGCAAGTCTCCAGTTGTTGGGTCCATTACAAGTGCTCCACCTTCTTGTGAATGATAGTGTGAAATTGTTTCTTCAAGTGCTTCTTGAATAAGAAATTGTAAGTTTGCATCAATAGTAAGTGTTACTGAAGAGCCAGAAGATCCTTCTTTTTGTATTTCTTTTGAAAAATAAAACTTTCCAGATCGAGCATCTTTTTCAAGTAAAGTAGTAGAAGGAGATCCCATAAGCTGCTGATCACACAGTAATTCAATGCCGAAAAGACCTTTATTATCTATATTAGTAATTCCAATAATAGCACCAGCTTCTTGTAGAGGATAAAAGCGATTTGGCTCTGAAATAAAATGAATGTCTTCATTCATTTTATCTTTTATAAGATCAATTTCATTACTATTTAATCTTCGTTTTATATATAAAAAATGTTGATTTGATTTTTGTTTATAACGTTCAAAAGCATCAGGAAAAAAATTTTTTAAAAATCTTTTAAGAACATCAGAGTTTTTTACCACTTTAGGAAGAATAAAGGCAGACAAAGAATCTTTATTAAGCGCTAGTGGTTTATTATGTCTATCAAGAATAGTTGCGCGTGGAGGGTATGTTGTGACACTTATATGATATTGCTTGCTACCTAATGTTTTGAAAAAATTATATTTAATAATTTGAAGCCAAAAAATATAACCAATTCCAGTAATAGCAAGAAAATTAAGGAATAAAAAAATGACAGTAAGGCGTGATTTATGAGTATTGTTCATATACTGGAATCCTCTTTAAATCGCTTCTTTTAATAGGTTTCATGCCCATATTTTTTTCTGCATAAAGTTTAATTTTTTTTGGGTTTTTTAATTCGTAAAGTTCATTGAGTAAGTTTTTTTTTTGTTCTTTAAGTTTTGCAAGTTCATATTCATATTTTTGAGTTGTATAAGAAGTTTTAATCCAAATGTTTTTACTTGTTATATGGGTAATAATTATAATTAGTTGGATTATTACAAAGATTATAATCCATTTTATTTTTGTATGAGATGTTATCATCGTGTATTCCTTTAATTGTTTTTTACAATTGTACGATTTGATTAATTTTAAAAGCAAATGTTGCTCTATAACTGATCTAAAAGAGCTATGATAGGCTTTTTATGAAAGCCTTGATTTTTTAAAAAATCATTTATTACAATCTGACAATGAATATATTTATTGTAATAATAACAAGGAGAAAGAGATGCAGAAAAAATGGTATGGAATTATGCTTCTACTAGGCTTCTTGGCAAGTGCAAGTGCTCAAGAAGAGAGTGAAAAGAGCGACGAGCGAAGGGTTGGGGGGACGATCCGGGTTGTGGAGCCAAAGTTGCATAATGTTGAAGATGAAAAAAGTATTAAAAATAGAGAAGTTGAAGAGAGAAAAAAGAAAGAGCATAAGAAGAAAAAATTAAAAGAAAAATCTAAAATAAAAAAAGAAAAACTTGAAAAAAAGAATCAAACAAAAAAAGAAAAACGTAAAGAAAAAAAAGAGCATGCTGAAAAAAAAGTAGTAGTTTCTTCTTTTAAAGATCATGTTGTAATGGCTCATGAATATGAAAGGTTTGCTCAAAATCAACAGCATCATATTCAAAAAATGAAACATCAGCTTGCAGATCTTTCAACTAAAATAGATGACTTAGAAGCTCTTGATAGAGAACGTATTCATAAAACTTCAGTAGGAGAAAAGCATCTATCTCTTATAAATGCGCGTCATGCAGAAACAGAAAAAGATCAAAAAATATTGGATTATATAGCATCTAGAACTCATGGTACTTCTGAACATCCTGATTTATACGAATTAAAGAAAAAACGTCAATGTCTTCGTCAGCAATTAAAACAAGCAATAGAAAAGCAGAAAGAATATGTAGACACTATGCATGATCATTATGCAAAAGCAGAGTTAGAAGATGTTAATAACCATATTAAAGCACAACAGAAAGATTATGATATTATTTACGGTCGCCTACCTAAAAAAACACGAAAAAATTTAAATGAAACAAAAGATCAAGTAATGCATAAACGTATGATAGAAGAACAAAGAAAAGAACATGCTGAGCATTGTGAAAAAATAAAAGAAGTTAATGATAATTATAAAAAAAGAGCTAGAAAAGATAAAAAAAAGAAACATAAAGCAATTCAAGAAAAGCTAAAATACCAGGATAAGAGTTTGAATCCTGTTGTTCAAAAAATGCATTAATTTAAATGTGTTATAAAAACAAAAAACAAGTATAAAAAAAGCTCTCTAAATTGAGAGCTTTTTTATTATTAAAAATCATAATATGTACTAAAATGTACTTCACTTAAAGGTTCGCCATCACGTTTGTCGAGTTTAAAACCCCAATCTATACGTACTGGTTGTGGCTGAAGCAATCGAACTCCAAATCCAATTGAATGTCTATAATCAAAACTATTATTTCTTAGTCTTTCAGGGTCTATTTGATTTGAGTTTGGAGTGTCCCATCCGCATCCTCCATCATAAAAGACAGAGCCTTTAATGCTAAGGTCTTCGGTAAGAGGGAAAATAAGCTCGCTGTTTAAGAACATGCCTTTTTTTCCGCCAATAGGTTCTCCTTGCCAAGAATTTTCTTCCATTTGGTCGCTTACATACCATGTTGGTCCAATTTGTCCAAATTCCCAACCTCTAACGCTTGCTTGGCCACCAATATTATATAGTTCTCTAAAAGGAATTCGCTTATCTTTGATTGGTCTTACATATCCGGCATGTCCGTGTAGATGAAAAACAAGTGTAGATTCGCCAATAATAGGAGTATACCAATGGCCATCTGCCTGTATTTTAAAGAATCCTACAGGGTTATGAAATGCAGGAATACCTACACGAGAAAAAAGATTAAATTTATGACCTCTTGAAATGTGCATGTGATGATTACGTGTATCATGCTGTGCTGTCATTTGAAAAAAACCAAACGATCCACCATCAAAACGATCATTAAGTATTTGTTGGTATTCAGCATTAGCAGCAGCAGAAGAGTGGATATTTGCTTGTGGTGTCTGTTTTCCCATATGGGTAATTTGTTCAAGTCCTGTATCAAATAAAAACCAAGTATTAAATAATGATTCAGCAATAAATCCTGCGTTCATAGAAGAACCAACTCTTTTTTCTTGAACAGGCTCTTTTACTTTTCTGAGTTCATCATAGGTGGAGTGTGTTACATACCCATCAAACCCAACGCGTATTGGTTTGTCTAAAAACCATGGATCGGTAAAGTTTGCAAAAAAGGAACGTTCTCCGCTGCCTACTCGTGCTGTTACTTGTCCTTCAAGTCCAAGCCCAAGTAAATTTCTTTCTTGTGCTGCAAGCTCAAGACTCATTCCATTTCCTGGTGTTGCAAGTTTACCTGGTGTACCACCATAGTTTGCTTGAAAATGAAATTTCCCTGTCTTTATTTCTTTAACTAATAAGTTAAGATCAGCAACATCTTTATCAAGACGTTCAATTTTCCAGCTTACGCCTTCGTTTTGATCAAAATATCCAAGGTGTGCAACTTTGCTTTTAGAAACATCCATATCTTTAGTTGTGATAAGGTCCCCATCTTCTAGAGTAAGTTGTCGACGTATAACTTTATCGCGTGTTTTTGTATTTCCAAAAATGTGAATACAATTTAAATATACTTTATTACCTGGGTCTGAATGAAAAATGATATCAACGGTTTTTGCTTCATCATCAGGTAGTATGTTTGGTTCAATATCTGCATAAATGTGACCTTTTTTACCCCATAATGCACGTAATTTTTCTATAGAAAGGCGAATGAGTTCTCTTGAATATATTTGTCCTGCCTTGATTGGAATTATTTCTGAAAGTTCTTCAGAGGAAAAGTCATCAGTTCCAGGAGTTTGAACTGATTTTATAGTATATTTTTCACCTTCTTCTATAGGAAAGGTTACGGTAATATTTCTTTGTTTTTTATCAAATTCAATAATAGGTTCTCCTACTTTTGCATTCATAAAACCATTACTTTGATAAAAATATTCTAAAGTATAACGGTCTTGTTCGCATGCAAGGGGATTAAATGTTCCAGATTTGTCGAGCAATCCAAGTATCCAATCTTCTCTAGTAAAAAGTAGTCCGCGTAATTTTTTACCAGTAAATGTTTTATTTCCGCTAAATCTTACTTTTTGCACTCGAGCATAAATGCCTTCACGTATTTTAAATGTTACAATTCCTTTTCCATTTTTAACCGTCAATTTAGGCATTACTTCAGCAAAATGATAATTTTTTTCTTTATATAATTTTTTAATAATTCGAGCATATTTTGAAAGTTCACACTCATCTATTGCAGGTTTTTTTTCTAAATCTGTTTTTTTAAAAATATCTTTTTCAGAAAGATGTTTATTTCCTTCAAAAATAAGTTCTTGGATTGGTGTTTTTTCTTCTAACACAATAGTAATTATTACGTTATGAGTCTCTGCTGGCTCGGTATATATTTTGATTTGTTTAAAATAACCAAGTTGATAAAGCCCATGAATAGTTTTGCTTGTTAGTGCAGGGTCAAAATTATTTCCAATTTCATATGATATAGAGCTTAAAATTGTTTCTTTTGGTAATACGGTTAATCCTTTTATATTAATGGTTTTAATTTTTTTTAAAGTATAAGGTGTGGATTCTTTTTGAGTTTTACTGTCTGTAGAAAAACCTTTATTTGCTAGCAGCAGTAAGGTAATAAGGGATAGATATTTTCGTGATGCCATGCATTACTCCTATGCACTTTCCAATTCTTTTTAGTCAAGTATGGCTTGTTATGTTAAAATAAAGATTCATGATACTATGTTTTGAAAAATTGAATAGTCTGATCATTAGATCATTAATAAAGGTTAATAATGATTGTTGTTACCAATACACTCTCTGCTGAAAAAGAAACAATAAAGCCACTTTCTAAAGACGCTATCTCTTTGTATGTTTGTGGTATTACTCCTTATGATTTTGCACACATTGGTCATGGTCGTTGTTATGTAACATTCGATCTTATGTATCGTCTTTTAAAGTTGCATTATAAAAAAGTAACGTATTGCAGAAATTTTACCGATATTGATGATAAGTTGCTTGATAAAGCAGAGCGTGAGTTAGGTGATAGAAATCGTTATCATGAAGTTGCTCAAAAATATATGGAAGCATTTACTCAAGATGTAGATCGTTTAAATTGTTTAACTCCTGATGTTCAGCCATTGGTTACAGAAACAATCGCTGAAATTATTACTTTAGTTGATCAGTTGATTAAAGCTGGGTATGCGTATGAAGTTGATGGAGATGTTTATTATCGCGTTACTCGATGCGCTGATTATGGAAAACTATCAAAACGAAATATAGAAGATCTGCTTGTTGGAGCACGAGTAGAGGTTAATACTAAAAAAGAAAATCCACTCGACTTTGCTTTATGGAAGTCAGAAAAATCTGAAGCTTTTTGGAAAAGTCCGTGGGGATATGGAAGGCCCGGTTGGCATATTGAGTGTTCTGCAATGGCTAAAAAACATTTAGCAGAACATATTGATATTCATGGTGGTGGTATGGATTTAATATTTCCGCATCATGAAAATGAAATTGCTCAATCAGAAAGTGTTTATGGAAAAACATTCGCTCGTTATTGGATGCATAACGCTTTTGTTCGAATTGATAAAGAAAAAATGTCTAAATCTTTAGGTAACTTTTTTACCTTACGAGATGTTTTTGAAAAATATGATCCAATGGTTATTAGATATTATATTTTACAACATCATTACAGATCTCCTTTAGATTTTAATTTTGATGATATGCAAGCTGCTGAAAAAGCATATAAAAAAATATGTAAAATTTTTGAAGATATAGAAGATCAATCATCTGATTTTTTATCTCTAAAAAGTCAAAATTCTGCTGTTCTTAAAAAATTATTTGAATTTATAGAAGATGATCTTAATACTCCAGGAGTATTGGGTGTTATTTTTGAAAATTTTACAGCATCAGAAGAGCTTGTTGGTCTTAAGTGGTTTATAAAAAATATTTTAGGGCTAACTCTTAATAAAATTTTTTACAATGAAGTTGTTATAACTCCTGAAATTCAAAAAATTATTGATGATAGAACTCGAGCTCGATTGGAAAAAAATTGGGCAAAAGCAGATGAGTTACGTGATCTATTGCAAAAAATGGGAGTAGATCTCAGGGATAAGAAAATAGAATAAATATATTATATATCTTCTTTTCTTAAAAAATTACTTGAAGATTTTCATTCAGTATACTTATATTAATTATATTTGAAATTAATTTAAATGTGGTAAAAGAGGTATTGGAATGAAAAAATTAGTAATTTTTATGATGGCGATAAGTATTTCGCTTTTGCTTGAAGCTGCACCTGCACCTGCAAGGAAAAGTCTTTTTCAAATTATTGGTAAAGCAATTAATAAAAGAATTGTAGAGCCAATAAAAACACAGTACAACAAAAACACAAAAAGAATTGATTTGCAAAATTATAGTAATCAATCTTCAATTAATTACAAACCTTCAGCAGGGCAATATTCAACAGATGCAATAAAAACATATAATCAAAATCCATTAGATGAAGCTAGAATTGCCGTTCCAAGGTTTAATAATGCTGCATATCATTTGCGTAATGCTGGTTCTGCAGTTGCAGCGCCGTTTCAAGTTTCTGGTCGTGGCATTGCAAGCATTGCTAAAAAAGTTAATCGTGGAATTGCAAGCGCTGCTCAAATAGTTGGGAAAGTTGTACCAGGTCCAATAAAAAAACAATATGAAGAAAATATATCTGATCGAAAACAAAAGGCAGAGGATAGAGTGTTTGGTGCGCATAATGAAGTTAAAGGTTCTTTAAGGCCCGGAGAGCTTTCAACAGCATCTATTAAAAAACGTAATAAAAAAAATATAGAAGAATATACAGATGATTTTAACGATCAGAATAAAACTCTTTTTAGTGACTATAAAGAAGATTTAAAAAATGAGTATACACAATCTTATGTAAGTAAATTTGATAGTGATGAAAAACGTTCTATTGCTTCTTCAATTCAAAATGGTACGGCTCAGAACCTTAAAGGATTAACAGCATCTGATGTTACATTAAATATTCCAAGGTTTAATAATGTTGCATATCGTTTGCGTAATACTGGCTCTGCGGTTGTAGCGCCGTTTCAAGTAGCCGGTCGAGGTATTGTAAGCGCTGGCCAAAAAGTTGGTTCAGGTATTGCAAGTGGTGTTAAAAATGCTATAGAAACTGCAAAAACTGCTTACAACTCTGTAAAAAATAATATAAAAGATCTTCAACAATCTTATAAAATAAAAAAGAATACAAGACTACTTTCAAAAGAAATGGAAACATCAAAATCATTAAATACATCAATTAAAACAGATAAAGATTTGTTAGAAAATTTATCAAAAGATTTAGATAACTCTCAATACAACTATGGTTTTAATAAAGACCAAAAAGAAGAGATAATAAGCTTTGCACAAGAGTCTTTTAAAAGTTCGCCAGAAAAATTCAGACTATTATTGATGGATAAGATTTTAGAAGTTGCAACAAGGCAAACATAGGTTTTTACCTCTATAAGCTTTTGTTTTTTTATCTATTGACTTTTCTTAGCCATTATAAATATAATTACAAATATGAAATTATATTAAAATTAAGTCTATAAAAAAAGGAGAGTCGCTGTGAAAAAATTAGTAAGTTTTATTGTTCTGCTAAGTATTCCGCTTTTGCTTGAAGCTGCAGCCTCAAGGCAAGGTGTTTGGGCTCGGTTTAAAAATGATTATACTGCCATTAGAAATGATCGGAAAGCTAGAGTTGAGAAAGAGAAGGAAAAAGTTAATGATAAATTAGGAGAAATTTCAGAAAGGTTAAAAAGCCTAGAAAAAGAGAGTGAAAAACGAGCAGAAATATATAAAAATAAAAAGAAAGCGGAGGATTATAAGCCAAGTAAAGAGGATTATAATTCAAGAAAAAATGAAATTGCTGATTATAGAAGGCACACTGAGCCTTTGCTCAAAGAGCAAGGTAAGCTTGAAAAAGCTCTTGAAAAATTAAACAGACAAGAAAAATTTAATGAAGGTAAAACAAGGCAAGTTATTGATGCAGTTGCAGCGACATTTCAAGTTGCTGGAGGTGGTATTAAAAGCGGTGCAAAAAAAGCTGGTGAAAGTGTTGCAAACGGTGCACGAAGTGCTGGTAGAGTTATTGAAAGCGGTGCGCAAAGAGTTGGGGAAGCTGTAGCAGCTCCAGTTAGTAAGTTTGGTAGAGCGGTATCAAAACAATATAATGAAAATCAAGCCGGTCGTGCTCCTAAAACACTCTTGGTAAATACTTCTTCTTCATCGCCCCGTTCTTCTAATAGTGAAGTTTCAAGTGGTAGTTCTTCTTTTGGTCCTTCTACAACGTTTGGTAGTAAAGTTGTTGATGCGGTTGTAGCGCCGTTTCAAGTTTCTGGTCGCGGTATTGCAAGCGCTAGCCAAAGAGTTGGTTCAGGTATTGCAAGTGGTGTTCAAAAAGCTGGTCGCGGTATTGCAAGCGCTGGTCGTAGAGCTGCTGTAGTTGGTGAATCAGCAAGTGCAGTTGCTAGAATTGCTGGCGGAGCAGTTAGAGATGGTGCTGCAAATTTTGGCAATAAGGTTCGTCAAAAATTACATGATGGTCATCTTGCAATAAGAAATGGGCTTAAACGATATACAGGAAATAGACGTAATAGCAAATCCAAAGAAAGTGGCAATCAAAATCTTTCTTCTCGTGATTCTCTCTCAAACCCAACTGAGAATACTGCAGTAGAAAAAAAATAAATCACTTTCTTCTTATAGAGATCCTTCTTAATAATTTTATTATCATAAAGCAGGTTAAAAATAATGAGTCCGGATAAAACCGGACTCATTATTTTGTAATTTATATGCCTATGTTTTTTAATTGAGTGCGTTTTGAGTGCTGGGTGATTTGTTAGGTATGCGTATTAGATTTTTAAGACTATTTTTTTTATTAAATTTCTTATAAAAAATTCTATACATCAATATAAAATACCTATTACACTCCTTTGATATTATAATAACTTTCTATTAAAGGATGATTAAAGATGAAGAGAACGGTAAAGCAAGCAATAGTTCTTAATACTTTAGGGATTTTACTTCTTTGTCATTGGGGAACAAGTAATGAGTCGAATGATTCTCTTGTTGGTGGTGGAAAAAAACCTGATGTAAATTTTTATGGAGCTGTGGTAGATAATACTGGAACAACAGTGCAAGCTCAAAATATAACAATTTCTGGCATGTATAAACAGATACCTGTTTATTTAAAACCACAAAATAGTACCAAGAAAGATTATAATCCATCAGACAATAGTGCGTTTTTAGATCTTGCAGAAATTAGTAGAATAGCAAGTGAAAATAGTGAGCATATTTATATGTTTTTAAATCGTCCTTATATAGAAATAACAGTTATTTCAAAAAATACTGTTACAACGAATCATTATTTAATAGAAACAAATAAAAAAATTCGATTTGATGAAGTAAATCAATCTGGGCCAATAGAAAGAGAAATTGCTTTTACGGCATTGCACGAAATAACTTTGAATGGTTATCAAGAAGCAATCAAAGAACCTGTGCAACAAGCAAAAAGCATAAGAGTTTCTTCTTTTAAAAATGACTAAGGTTTATTGATCAAACCTAGTAAGGCTCATAGCTTTTCTCTTTTTTTTTGCTATTATAGTAATCATTAATTTGAATTTATTGTATTCCTAAACGCTAGGAGCTTTGTATGCCTGTTTCAATAACTAAAGAAAATATTAAAGAAGAAATTGAACAATCTTCACTTCCTATTGTAATTGATGTGTACGCAACATGGTGCGGGCCATGTCAACAAGTAGCTCCAATTTTTGAAGAGCTTGCAAAAGAACTTGGTGATATATGCAAATTTGCAAAACTTAATGTTGATGAAGCTCGTGAGCTTTCAATTTATTATGGTGTAACTTCAGTTCCAACTTTTATTTTTATAAAAAATAATCAAATCAAATATAAAGAAACTGGTTATATGAGCAAAAATGATCTAAAAACAAAAATTTTAGAATTTGTTCAATCATAATAAGTAAAAAAATATTTAACGGGGGGTTCAAACTCCCCGTTATTCTTTAACAAAGAAATATTCACATGATCAAAAAAAATATCATTTTATTAATCATTGCACTTATCCATGTAGATGCTTTATCTGCAGATAAAGATAGGCCTTCCTTTAAGTCGTTAGCTGGCGAAGCTGCAATTGCAACAACGTTCGCTGGACTTTCGATATATCTTTTAAACACATCTAATGTAACAGTTTTTATTAGAGAGATTAATTTTGTAGTGCCTGTTTTAACCCCTTCTAATTTAGGAAAAATTGGAGCAGGAGTTACTTGTGCAGGCTTGGCAACTTATTCAACATGGAGAGTATGCCAAATAGCAAAATCTAGATATCTCGACAAACCCAATAACGATTAAAAGTTGGTATGTTCTTATACAAAGTTTTTTGTCTGTTAAACATCAACTAATTTTGGATGTGTAATAGATGACCGATTGGATGGAGTTTCCATTCCTGAAGGAAGATCTTTAGTTACAGGTATTGGTATATTAAACTCTACGGTACTGTCTTTGGTACTTTCTCTGGAAGAAGTGGCGTTTTTAGTTTGGACAACTTTTTCCTTTTGGGTGATTTTATTGCCAATATTGCGAGTAGCCTTTGCGATAGATTTTCCTATAGCACGAGCGCCATTTTTTACTGGATTAATAAAATAATTTTTAAATCCATTTTTAAATCTTGAGTAGACACTTTTGCTACTCCATACATCTATTAAAGAGCTTGCTTGGTTGATTTTTCCGGCTCGATCTGGTTGCGCATCTGTTCTTACTACAAGTCCTTCGCTCTCAATTTTATGAGTGCCAACACCAAATGTTGGCGCTGGTTCTTCTTTTTTGATTTCATTTCTTTGCACGTTAGAATTTATTGATTCTTTATAGGGAACGATTTGCAAATTATTTGTGATTGTATCTTTTATAAGAGGATCATTACTTTTTTTTGAATGTAATAAATAATTATTATGAGGGAGGTTTTGGCTTGAAATTGTATGGTTAATAACTATAGGAATTCCCGCTTTCAGTCTTTGACCTGTAGCAAATGTTTGGTTGTATGGAACAAGTGCAGTTTGATTTATTTGAGATAAAGATTCAATTTTTTTTATTTCTTCCTGCACCGATAATTTTCTTGATGAAGGGCTTGTTAAAGAAGGAGTTGTATAAGAAATTTTATTTATTAATTCATTAGCAGTGGGTATTTTTGAGGAAGAGATTGAGCTTTTTTGAGATGCTAAGGAGGTTTCATAGAAACTTTTTAAACTCGTAGTGTTGCCTGTTTTTATATCTGAAATATGAGGATTGTAACCATTAAAAGTTTTTGGTAAAGAAGTGTTGGTTGTGTGGCCTGATTGAGGTAGTAAAGGTCCTTTTGTCGCAACAGGTATTGCAGCTCTACGTTGAGCTTCTGTTGGTGTATTAAATGATCTTGTTACTTGAGTCGTTGCTGGACTCATTTTGAAAGCTACTGTTTTCAATGCATGACCGCTAGTTTGAATGTGATTTGTTAAAAAAAAGCTAAAATTTAATAAAAAAACAACTTTTGTTTTATTCATAAACAATCCAATTTTAAATATTTTATATTATAAATTAATAAATATAATACAAGTATGGTTTTATTAATGGCAACATCTTTTATAATTTTATATAATATATTGCCTTCTAGAAGGTGTATAAGTTGCTAGAATTAGATAAAAAAGGTAATGTTTATAAAGTAAACAAATGTTATAAGTGCATTATTTTGAAAGGATAATTCATGATTAATAAAAATTATATTATCGCCAGCTCTCCACGTGAGTTTATGTATAAGGTGTATGGTTGGATGGCAGTTGGCCTTGCTATAACAGCAGGAATTTCTTCTTGGATTGCTTCAACTCCAGCTCTTTATCAATCTCTTTTTAAGTCTCCTGGATTGCTTTTTGTAATTTGTTTGGCGCAGCTTGGTACGGTTATGTTTATTGGTTTTATGCGTGACTCACTTTCATATGCTGGCATTGTAACAGCATTTTCTTTTTATTCAGGGCTTGTTGGCGTAACGCTGTCATCTCTTTTAATTGTTTATACAGCAGAATCTGTTGCAACAGCTTTTGTTATTACAGCAGGTATGTTTGCTGCAATGGCATTGTATGGATATTTTACTAAAGCAGATTTAAGCAGTATGGGCAGTATTTTAATGATGGCTTTATGGGGTGTTATTATAGCAATGCTTGTTAATATGTGGTTTCAAAGCCCTGCAATGCAATATTATATCTCTCTTGCTGCGGTTGGTATTTTTACATTACTTACAGCTTATGATGTTCAAAATCTTAAAAGACTTGCAGAATCTATGATGGTAGATAGTGAAACAAAAAATAAGATTGCTGTTATGGGTGCTTTAACTTTATATATGGACTTTATTAATTTATTTATTCATTTAGTTCAATTGTTTGGTAAACGTCGCGATTAAATTTTGATAGAGTAATTAATTTTAAGGGCTGCCCTTAAGCAGCCCTCTTTATTTTGGAATAAAACATATGATTCAGTTACGTGATTTATGTCTTTCATTTGGTACACAAAAAGTTTTTGATCATTTAAGTATGAATGTTAATCCTGATCAGCGTTTGGGTCTTGTTGGTCGCAATGGATCTGGTAAATCAACCTTACTTAAAGCGATTGATAAAACTCAGCATTTAGATGATGGATCTATTACTGTAACTGGTAATATGAATGTTGCTTATATGCCTCAAGAAATGGTTCTTGCAAGTAACAAATCTATTTTAGAAGAAGCAGTTAGTTCTTATAAAGAAGTGGGTGGGTTGCGTGAGCGTTTACAAGTTCTTGAGCAATTAGTTTTAGATGGCGATGCTCATTCTGTTGAAGAATATGCCGAAGTTTCGCAACGACTTTCAGAATTGAATGTTGATCTTGCTATTGCAGAAACTAAAAAGATGTTATTGGGTCTAGGTTTTAAGTTAGAGCAATTTGATGCACCTGTAGCTTCATTGAGCGTTGGTTGGCAGATGCGTATTGTGCTTGCAAAATTATTGCTTCAAAAAGCTGATTTTTATTTATTTGACGAGCCAACAAACCATTTGGATATTGTTGCTAAAGATTGGTTTTTAGAATTTTTAAAATATAGTGATTTTGGCTTTATGTTGGTCTGCCACGATAAATATTTTTTAGATGAGCTTTGTACTACTATTTTAGAACTTGATAGGGGTTTAGGTACTTTATACTATGGTAACTATACCTATTATGAAAATGAAAAAGAAGAGCGTCTTGCTGCGCTTAGAAGTGCATATGAACAGCAAAAAAAAGAAATTGATCATAAAGAAAAAATTATTGCTAAATTTAAATCTGGAACACGTTCTCAGCAAGCAAAAAGCATGCAAAAACAGCTTGATAAAATTGAGCTTATAGAGCTTCCAGATGATCCTCGAGCAATGAAATTTAGATTTAAACCCACTGAGCGCTCTGGAAGAATAGTTCTTGAAGTTAATAATTTAGGATTTAGTTTTGCCGATAAGAAAATTTTTGACAATGTAACTTTTTCTATTGAACGGGGTGAAAAAGTTGCTCTTGTAGCACCTAATGGTATGGGTAAAACAACTTTGTTTAATGTGATTTGTGGTAAATATAAACAACAAGTAGGAACCGTTAATTTTGGTCACAATGTAAAACATACTATTTTTGAACAAGATCAAACTAAAGTGCTTGATCCTCGTAAAACTATTATAGAAGAAGCTCTTGATTGTTGTTATAGCAAAAGTGAGGCCGAAATTCGCGGAATGTTAGGCGCTTTTCTTTTTGGCAAGGAAGAGATTCAAAAAAAGACAAAATCGTTGAGTGGTGGAGAAAAAAACCGCGTGAGTATGGTTAAAGTAATTCTACAAGATGCTAATTTTATGTTGCTTGATGAACCGACAAACCATCTTGATATTACCTCAAAAGAGATTTTATTAAGTGCTTTAAAGCAATATGATGGTACTATGCTTTTTGTTTCTCACGATCAGGATTTTGTAAATGGGCTTGCTAATAGAATTATTGAATTAACACCACAAGGTATTCATAGTTATGTTGGTAATTATGAAGCATTTCTTGCTCAAAAACATGCTGCTCAAGCGCTTGGTATTACCAATAATTCAGAACAGATAATTGGCTCTGATCTACATATTGAAAAAAAATCTCAACAAGATCGTTCAGTTAACACAAAAAGAGAGCTGCAAAAAATAGAGCAAAAGATTGAACGTTTGGAAGCTGATATTGAAAAAATTCAATATTCTTTTGCAGATTTAGAATATGGCACACCAGAATTTGATGCAGCTCAAGAAGATCTTATTAAAAAGCAAAAAGAGCTTAAGGAAGCCGAAAAGATTTGGCAGTCATTGCAGTAATAATTATTGGCTAAACCATGCGTTATAGTTTACGTAGAACATAAAGTCATCGCTAATGCGTGGTTTGGTAAAATAAAGCTTATTAATTAATTTTTCGTATAAATCTTCAAAAGTAAACCAGCAGTTTTCCCATGCAACAATAACTATATCGTTATGGTCCCATTTTTCAGGAAGTAGGCGTTCTTTTTTGCCATCCATTCTGCGGTACATTCTCACATTTGGCTTGATATTTGGGGATTGGTAGTTGATAAAAAAATTGAGCATATTGTCTTGTGCAAGATCTACAGGGCTTTTGCTTTCACGAACAATGTCTTCTTTTGTAAGAATGTCATCTGTTTTATAGATTGAACTATTGCTTGCAAGGGTTCCTGGTTTTGTTGTTATTACAAAAATACCATAGTCAAAAGGCATTCCTTGATATTGTATTTTTTTTGATCCATATACATAAATATAAGGTGTTTGTGTTTTTGATGGAGATATTAATCCATTGGTATTATCATTTTTACTTCTATGAGTAACTGCAAGATATTTTGTAGTTTTTTTGTTTTTATAAGGATAAATAAAAGTGTCATTTGGATTTTTTAAAAGTTTTGCAACTTGATCTAAAGTAAAAAACATACCGGTATCATCATCGATGATAATATATTTACTTTGATCATAAAGCTGTGTTGTTGTAATCAACATATCTTTTTTATCATACGGAAAAACTACAGCATTATTTTTTAAAAATTCATCTTGAAATTGGTCAAATATTTTAATATGAGAAACGGGGTTTTCTGTAGTGCTTGCAACGGGTATTTGTATATAGTTTCCACTTCCGCTATACATTGTTGCCTGTAATAATAACAAAGAGGCTATGATAATTTTGTTTTTCATAAAGATCCTTTTTTGATTTTTATACTTGATATAAAATATAAGTATTACAATCATTTTTTATTAAAAACAATAAAATATACTTTCAATAATCAATATTATTAAGGTCTCTTTTCATAATTGTGTATTCACATCCTTGAGTAAATGTTGTTTTAACAATTTCTCCACCAAGATGTTTGTAAATGCTTATATTAGTAGGATTATTAGTTACATAAAAAATTTCTGAATAGCCGAGTTCTTGTGCTTTTTCTAAAATTTTCCAAATTAAACGTCGTGCTATTTTTTTTCCACGATATTCAGGTTTTATATATAAATGACTTGCCCATGGAGAAAGTGTTGTTTCAAGGTCGTTTTGTTCTTCTATAGAACATGAACCAATAGGACTATTATTGTAAAAAACTACAAAAGTAAGAGGAAGTTGATTATATGCAGATTTATCTTGTTCAAGTAATTCTAAAAAACTATTAACTTTCCATTCATTTTTTTGCATTAAATAAAGTTCTTGTTTTATTTTTTTATTTGCTAAAAGAGGTTGTATGGTAATGCAATCAATGTTCTTTTTTGAATTTACAGGATGCATGATTTGAGGTGTAAAATAATGGTTTTTTTTATAACAATAATTGATTAAAAGAGTTATTGATAAAAATATACTTATAAAGATAATTTTTTTTTTCATACGGGCTCCTTAAAAATATAAGGAGCTTAGTATATTTTTATTTTAAATAATATCCGGTGGAAATTATTTGTTGTGAAATGAAAATGATATGTTGTTAACCAATTTTACCATGCCATAAAGGTTAATAATAAGAAGCAAGCCTCCAATTAAAGACATTATGCCTAACATTTGTTGATTGGTTCCAAAGAATGAAAAAATACTAAAATTGAGTGTTGCAAATATGGTATACCACCATTCTCCATTTTTAGGTGATAAGAACTTAGCAGCTTTTTTGCCAGCAGTTAAAATAGTTAAAAGAGTTGAGTATCCCAATAAAAATATAAAAAATGGCCAAATATATTGTATGTGAGGAACGGCAGTACTTAATGCTGCAGAAACAGCTTCGCTTTCATGTAATCCTTTATTCCAAACACCTGTTACAAGAATCAAAAGCATACTTATTGTTGATACAACAAAAGCATCAAGAAATATGCTAAAAATACCTAAAGATGCTTGCTTTGCAGGATCTTGTTCTTCTGTTTCGCTGTGAATTACAGAAGCATATCCAATTCCAATATCTCCTGCATAACAAGCTCGTTTCATTCCGTATGAAATTGCCATTATTACGCTGGCCCCAGTAAATGCTCCTGTTGCTGCATGGCCATTAAATGCTGATTTAATTATTATTCCTAGATTGGTAAAAACAGATGAAAAATTTTTGAATAAAATAAAAAAACTACATCCAAGAAAACCAAGTAAGAATATTGGTATAATAGCAGATGCAATATTTCCTACTCGTTCAACTCCTTTTTCTATGCCAACTAAAATAAGTAAAATAAGCGTTGCTACGGTTAGGTATTGATTAAATCCCCAGGTATCAACAAGCGCATCGGAAATAGTTCTAAATATGTAAACATCAGCACCATAAATACAAAGAAGTAGACAAGCAACTTTAGGAACTATGGACCAAGAAGTTGCATGTTGCATGTAATACATTGGTCCACCATCATAACCACCTTCTTTATTGGCAATTCTGTATTTTATTCCAAGATAAATTTCTGCATATTTTACAATCATTCCAAGAAGTGATGCAATCCAAAGCCAAAAAATAGATCCTGGCCCTCCAAATTGCACTGCTGTGCAAACGCCAATAACATTACTAATGCCTATAGATCCAGAGATACTTGCAAAGAAAACTTTAAGAGGATGAGTTCCTCTTTTATCTGGTTTTTTATAACTAAATAAGCTAAAAAAGACGCTTAAAACGCGTCTAAATTTAAAGATTTGAGTCCAATGAGATTTATATGAAAGATAAAATCCAAGCAGCAATATAGTGGGGATACTCAGATATGACCAAACGATGTTATCTAAAAAATCAAGATAATAAAAAAATAATTCAGACATTAATGGGCACCCCTTATTTAAAAAATGGTTACTGAGCTATGGAATTTGTGATTTGTGTACAATTATTTTATAAAATTTCATAAAAATCTTTTGAGCTTTCTGAATGAAAATAATTAAAAAGCTTTATTCATCATCTTCTTCATCCATATCTTCATCTTGAAATGCTAAATCATTATTTAGAAATTCATCAGTAAGAGGATCAAGTTCAGGATATTTTTCACTTTTTTCTTCGAGAGATTTAATTATATTTTCTGCTGATACAGGAACATCAACGTAGTCACAGAAAAGATGATCACTAAAATCGCCTTTTTGAGCAATTTTTTGTGCGCGAGCTTTTTTTATTTCTTCTGATGTAACATTGATAAGTTTTTTAAATTCATCAAATATTTCTTCAAAATCAGCAATTTCTTCAATTAATTCTTCTTGAGATTCAGAAGAAAAAATTTCTTCCATTTCTTCAATCATTTTTTGAGTTATTGCTTCAAGTAAGATGTCATTGTCATTTAGATATGCTGTTTTTGCAATACAACCTTGACTAATCCAGTTATCAAGAGATTTGTTTCTGATTAATTTATTTAATAAAAAACGACGTTTTGTCATGCTTTTTCCTTATGTGTTTGTAAAAAATTAGATGCTTTATCTAGAAACTTATCATCAAAACCTTCTTGTTTCAAAATTTTAAATGCAATGGATGGTTCTTTTGATATTCCTGTTTGCAGTTTATGCGAATAATGAATAAGTCCTTCAGTAGTAATTGAGCTTGTTACTTTATAGATTCCAAATTTACCACTCTTTTCTGCAGCTGTTGGAATATGTGGTAAATGAGTTACTGCAATACATGTTGTATAAGTATTTTCTATTATTGAATCAAGAAGTGCAAATGTTGCTGCTTGCGCTTCATGAAAAGTTGTACCATTAAAGACTTCATCAAGTATTATAAAAGTGAAATGATCTTTTTTAGAAGATTGAGATGCTTTTAGAAGATTGTATGCACGAGAAGCTTCTGCTCTAAAGTGAGATTTTCCAGAAACAATATCATCAGGAATGTTCATGTATGTCATGATTGTGCTAAAAGGGGTAAATCTCATTCTTTCAGATGGTGCAATTCCAAGGCTTTGAGCAAGAATGATGTTCATAACAACACCCTTCATAGTTGTTGATTTGCCCCCAGCGTTTGGGCCAGTAACCATAACATTATGAGGAAGATTGTAATCACCCATAGTTAATGAATTTGGGATTGCACGATTGTGATCTATAGCGGGATTCCAAAAATTATCTATTTCAATGCTAGGAAATGGAGAATTTAAATATTCTGGAAAGCAAAAAGTAACATTATTGTCTTTAAATTCTTTAATTAATCGTGATGAACTTAGATATATATCTAATTGTGCGCCAGTCATAATCAAAGGTAAGAATAGCTCTTTTTTAGAGCTAAAAAGTTGATAAGCAACATACATTCTGCCATACCAAGAAAAGAAATTTGGCTCGCCTTTAAAAGTTTTTGTTTCGAGAATTTCTAAAAAGTGTTTGATATCTTCATCGTTTTCTTTTAGTTGTTCGATTTTTGCATTAAGATTTTTTAATTCTGGAAAGTGAAGATTAAGTACTGGATTTTCTTCTGCAAGCATGCTTAATTTTTTTAATGAATTAATATAACGAGATAGATACATAAGCTTTACTTGAATAGCATGCTTCATACTTATAAAGCCGCGTAAAGAATCTGGAAGATATAAAACATTCATACCGCTCATAGGCGCACCAATAATATTGGATGCGCTTTCTGTGTAAGCATTTTTATAATTATTTGCGATTTGTGCAAGAATAAACGCTGTTAAACTTCCAAATCCAAGTGCTTTGCTAAATCCATGTTCTTCATCAAAATTTTTTATTTTATTTGCGATAGGATGATTGGTTATACGAGAAACTCCGAGTATAGGAAGCATAAGAGTGCCGGTTATAAGCATCATTCCATTGCCTATTTTTCCAATCAACTCTCCTGTTGCTGCAATTTCTACTAATGCAGTATTTTTATTTGCTGCAGTTGAGAGTTTTTTGCAATAAGGAATTTTAAATGTGTTTTGTTTTAATAAATTTTCAAAAATGTCTTCTTTCCAAAAAGAAAGTAAACATCCTTCTGTTTCTGCAAGTTCTTGAAGTTCTTTAGAGATACTTTCGAACAATGTTTCGTTTTCAGTTAATTCTCTAACAATTATTTGAATTTTAAGAAGTTCATCTTTTGATGAAACAGGAGTTACAATTTTTTTATAAAAACCAACACGCCCCATTTCTGTATAGGTTCGATCAATTTTTTTTGCTAAATAAGAAGCAAGATGTTCTTTGGGTCCGCATAAAATTTCAAGATCTTGCCATGAAGTTGTATCAAGAGTTGTTGAATTTTGTATGTTATATAATTCTTCATACATGCTAAAAATATCAAAAACGAGGCGCCGTTTTTCATCCGGAAATGGATTAATGTGACTTTTAAGAGTTGTATCAAGAATTTCAAAAAATTTTTTATCTCCGCGTATATTTAAATGTAAATCAGAGTTTTCTTCTGAGTTGCATAATGTTTTTCCATTTTCTTCTGCTATTTTTTTGATGATAGAGTCATGATGAGAAGATTGAGAAAATGTTACGGTTTGAGAAAGACAACAAAAGAGTAAAGATAATAAAAAAACAAAACTCATAAATACAACCACTTTATATAGAGATAAAATAATAGATGATCCAAATTTGACGTAAGTATAAAGGTCTACTTATAAGCGGTCAAATAGAGTTTTGTGATTTTTAATAAAAAATATATGAAAGTGAAAATATGGAGGAGAGAGTGGGATTCGAACCCACGATCCACGCAAATGGATAACGGTTTTCAAGACCGCCGCAATCGACCACTCTGCCATCTCTCCATAGTCTATAATTTACGATTACAACTCAATTTTTGACTTGTATCAAAATAACAGGCCTTGCTGTTAATTTGGTGCGCCCAACAGGGGTCGAACCTATAACCTTCAGATCCGTAGTCTGATGCTCTATCCAATTGAGCTATGGGCGCTCGTAATTATTAATTTTCAAAGAACTTTTGCTATTTCAAAACTAATCTGTAATTGGCCAGTTTCACTTTAATTTTTACAAAGTAAAATATGGTGGAGAGGATGAGATTCGAACTCACGATCCAGCTCTCGCCAGAGACTTACTTAGCAGGTAAGCGCTTTAGACCACTCAGCCACCTCTCCAATAGCATTTAATTTCAAAGTGTGTAAAAAGAATACGGAATTCATGATTTTATGCAAGTTTTAATTGATTGTTTTTTAAAAAAAATGAATTTTATATGAAAAATATACTTTTTTTATTCAATTATTATTCTGTTGAATTTATAAAAAGAGGTTAAATATGGCTGTTTCTTTTACGGTAAAAGTTATTCCTTGCTCAAATTCATTACGTTTTGAAATTGATAAGAATGGTATTATTAAATGTTATTTAAAAAGTCCTGCAGAGGATGGTCGTGCTAATCGTGAGCTTATAAAAGAACTTTCTAAAGCTCTTAATCTTGCAAAAGAAAGTATAGAGATTGTTATAGGCTTAACACAGAGGAAAAAAGTGATAAAAATTTATGCAGATCTAAGTATTGAGAGCATTTGTAAAGCTTTAGGGCTTGAATATCAGCCACATTTTTTTTAATTTTCATTATATATAAGAATATTTTTGACGAAATAATTCTTTTTCATTACTCTCCTAATCATGTTTTAGTATAAAATAGTTTTTTAAATATATGCCGAAATGGCGGAATAGGTAGACGCACGGGACTCAAAATCCCGCGATGGTAACATTGTGCCGGTTCGAGTCCGGCTTTCGGCACCATAATTATAAGAGTAAAGCAATGGAAATTGATTGCATCTTTTGTAAGATAATTGCAAAACAAATTCCTACTTCTATTATTGAAGAAACAGAGACTATTTTAGTTATTAAAGATATTTCTCCTCAAGCTCCTATTCATTATTTAATTATTCCTAAAGAGCATAGAAAAGATTTGCTTGCGCTTGGTCAAAAAGATCGTGAAATGGCTGCAGATATTTTATACATGACTCATATTCTTGCAAAAAAGCATGATGTAGTTTCTTTTAAACTTGTTAATAATAATGGAGCTGCATCAGGTCAATCGGTTTTTCATATACACTTTCATTTTTTAGCCGGTAAGGCATTCAATTTTTAATATTTTAAAATAGCATTGATTATTTTTATTTATTTTTATTAGTATTTTTATTATTTAAAATGATAAGGAGTTGTTTGTTATGAAGAAAATATTACTATTTTTTATAGTAAATAATTTATACTCTCTTACTTCTCATTTTCCTGTATTTAAAGTTCCAAAAAATTTATTAGATAAGCCTTTATTTAAATTTTCTAACAATAAAAAAGATTCATTATCGAAAACAAATGCTGCATCTGTAGATGATGAAATTCTTTCTAATAAAGATAATCAGATAGATAGCATTGCTCAAAGCGTATCAAAATATTTACAAGATCAAGATGTTATAAAAGAAAATTCTTATTTAGAACAAACAAAAGATATTAATTTTCAGAATAATGTTGTTGATCAAACAGAAGATGATGATTATTCAGAAGATGAATTTTTTGATGCACTCGATTCTTTGGAAGACTTCGAAAAAATTAAAAAAATAGATAATTCTAAAGTTGATATTAAAGAAAATAAAGTAATTCATCCTCTTGAAAGATTGAGATTAGAATTAAGTGATATAAGTTCTTATAAAAAAAATAAAAAGAAAAAATTTATAGAAGATATTCTTATGTGTGTTGATATTTTAAAGATTGCAAAAGATGCATATTATATTGATCTTGCTCAGCAATTGTTACAAATACTTATGGAACTTGGCGAAGATGATTATTTTAAAAGTGAAAGTGGTCAAAATATATGCGATCTTATTTTGAGATCTAGAAAGGGCTTTGTTCCTCGTCAAAAATACTGGTATGAACCTCTCTGGTATTATGAAATTTTAATTGAAAAGCAGAGACTACAGTTTAATGAGAGCAAAAATGATTTAATACATTCTGTTAATAAGCTAAAAGATACCTATGGTATTTTTTAAATATTGTAAATAGTTGTTTTTATTAAGTATAAAATTAAAGCTCTTTAAAAAAAGAGGGAAGCCTTTTGAAGTTTTTAAATAAATCATTTTTATACTATTTAATATTCATTGTTATAAGAGAATCAACTGCTGTTCCTGTTCCAAAAAAAAGCTTAAATAGCAGTAGAGAAATTATTTCTGAAATTGTTTCTGCGCCTCTTTTTAGAAGAAATACAGTAAAAAGGAATCCTGAAGTTATAAAGCCTGAACAGGAAGTAGTTATTGATAATTCTAAAAAAAATAATCAGTTTAAAAATAAAAACAAATTTCAAGTAGTAAGTAGTCATTTGAGGCCTATAAAGGGTTTTTCTTATTTCGCTAAAAAACAAGAAAAAAAAGATAGAGAAGGTTTGCTTTTAGAACAAGAAATGGAAGTTAGTTCTATAAAAAACACTCTTAAAGATTTTGCAAAAGATGCTCAAATTACTGGATGGAGAAACAAACTTACTAATTCTCAGAAACAGAGATTTGATGATTATGTTCAAAAAATTGCTTATGATGATATTGGAAGACCAATAGAAATGGGTTCTTTTGTAAAAGCAGATTCATTATTAAATGAATTTTCTAGTATTAATTATATTAAGGAAAAGCAATATCCTTCTCGAATTAATGAAGAAGTTAGTCAATTGGTTGGAAATGGTAGGCAGTTTTCAGATAAACAGTCATTGTTAGACGCTCTTGATAAAGAAAGATTTTTACTTGAAAATTTTATTAGAAAAACTATTGATGAAAGTGTACGCAAGGCAGCTATAGAAAAAAGAGATGCATATGATCGATTAATATCGTATTTAGTGGAAAAAGAACGCATAAATCCTCAGAGCCAAAAAAAAATATATGATAAGAATTTTAAAGATTTTGAAGTTGGAAAACAATTTATTCTTTCTGATAAAAAAAATAATGCAATAGAAATTAATATAAGGTCTATGATCAAGACTGTAGAGGGTGATATTTATGCTGCATATAGAGCATTTCAAAAATCTTTAAACGAGATAAAACGTTATGAGGTGATGAGGAATGATTATATTAATAAGTTAATTGAAGTAGAATCTTCTTATAATTTATTAAAAAATCAAAATCCTCAATTTATTAACCAGTCTCAGGTTAATGACTATAATATTAAAGTTAATCAACTAGAATTTCTTTATAAAAAAATTGAAAAAAATAAATCAAAAGCTGAATCAGCCTATACAAAAGTTATTGATGAGAGTATTAATTTTCAGAAAGTTTTCAATAACTCCGTAAAGTTAATAAAAGATTCATACCCATCTTATTCTGATGTTATAAAAAAAGAACTAAATGATTTAACAATATTGTATGAAAAAATGATATTAAAAAAGTTTGATATTTTTTATCAAAAAGTTTTTTTTAAAAATTTATCTGATGATGTCGTTTTGCTTCATAAAAACTTATTATTTAATGTTAAGAATAATAAGTTTGATTATGGCGAAGTTATAAGAGAAAAACGAATAGAAAAATTTTATGAAGCTTTTAAAAAAAATAGATTAGGAACAATGCAACCTGCTTCATTTGATTGTAATATGTTTGACAGTACCTATTTAAACTTTAACAATTCTGCACAGATTTTTTTTGATAAAATAAAATCTTTTGAATCTGAAGTTAAAAACTTTAAAGAAGATTCAGATATAAGTTCTTTAGAAGATTTTAAGATTCGTTTAGATAATTTTTATAATGAATTAAATCAATTGTATATGAAAGTTAAAGCAAATTGCCCTTCAGAGAGCTCTCCATTAGCAGTCTGTTTTGTTACAGCTAGTCATATGATAGATCTATTAGATGAAATTGAAAAAATATTTAAAATATTCAGTAATATTAATAATAAATTCATCTTTTTAGAAAAAAAAGTTGAAGAATATCAAAAGAGACATAATTCTCAATAGGTTCTTTTTATAAACTATGATAAAGTTTTACTATTCTTTTTAGAATTTTTATGAGTAATAGTAAGATACTTTTTTGGAATTATGTATATGAAATTAATCCAAGTATTATGTTTAATTAGTTTTTCTTTTTTTTCTAGTTTTGTTATGAGCTACATAGCTCTTGCAACAATGATAGGTCCTTGGATGGGGCCTACTCTTATTTTGTTTGGACTTATTATTTCATCATTTTTTAAAAATGTAGTTCCGCATGATTTACTACTTCCTGTTATTGGTGGTTCTATTGGTGGTATTATTGCAACAGCTGTTAGTTCTGCGTTGGCAACATATTATTTTATTAATAAAAATATTTTTATTGAATGGTCTCATTATCCAGTTGCTATGATTAGCGGAGTTTCTTTTCTTGCAATAGCAGCGGGTTTGTTTGGTTTGTGGATTGTGGAATATATACAAAAATCATTACTCGAAGAACAAAAACTATCATTTCCAATAGGAAAATTAGTCTATGATGTTTCTTTGTCTACTCATGAAAATAATTCTAAAAAACAATTAATTCTAGGGGTCTTTTTTACTTGTGTTTATTCAATTACTAATACGTTTTTACGTATAAAAACATTATGGTACAATGGCACTATTCAGTTATTAAAAGCTTGTAAGGTAGGGTTTTTATCAATTCCTTCAATAAAGTTTGATATGGAATTGTTTCCTATGTTTGTTTCGATTGGTTTTATAGCAGGCCATTTAATGACGCTTCCTCTTTTAATTGGAACAATAGCTCGTATTACAATAATAGATACTATTCGTACTATGTGGTTTATGCATGTAACAGATTCAGATTATATACTTGCTTTTTGCAGCGGTATGATTCTTATTGGTGCATTAATTAGTCTTATTGAAACTCCAAAAAAATTATGGAGTTTTTTATCAACAACAGAACATGGGTCTATTTCATATTTTTCTTTTAAACAGTTTTTTAAAATTTCAACTGCTATTGTTTTAATTTTAATTATAATACTTTTTTCATATTTAAAGTTTTCATTTTTATCGCAACTGTATACATGTCTTTTTACTGCTATTTGTACTTATCAGTTAGTTGTTATTGCAGGAAAAGTAGGCATGGCTTTTTTAGGAAGATTTGCAACATTTATTATGATGCCTGGAATTTTTCTATTTCATTTTAATGCACTTCAAGCAACAGTTGTTGCAACATTTTTTGAAATATGTGGAGGAGTGAGTGCTGAGTTATTGTTTGGTAGAAAAACAGCCCAATTGGCAAGTCTTGATAAGAGAAATGTAAGAATTTTTCAAATAGCAGGCATTATTTTAGGATCTATTTTTGTAGCAATAGCATTTTGGTTTTTAGTCACGCGTTTTGAGTTAGGGTCTGAGCAGCTTTTTGCGCAAAGAGCTCAAGGCCGTGCTTTGTTGATTCAAGCGGGTACTTTTGATTTGTATGTTCTTCTTATTGGAGCTCTATTTGGGTTTGTGCTTCATGTTTTTAAGATTAATTCTATGTTGGTTTTGGGTGGATTTTTAATGTCGTTATCAATGATTATTCCATTGGTATGTGGGGGTATTCTTTCACTTTTTTTTAATAAAAAAGAAAAATTTGAACCGCTTTGTTCTGGAATATATGCAACAATTTCGATATGGATGATTATTACTGCATTAATAGGTCGATAAACATGAATTTTAAAATGGATGTTTCATTTCAGCAATTAAATGATCTTTATAAAAAAACTAATTTAGCTCATTATATTCAATTTGTTTCACAACAAATCAGTAAAGGGTATCAAACGCCATATGCTTCTTTAGTATTACCGGAAGATGAATTGATACTTAAAGATGTAAGGAAAATTGTTTCTGAGAAAAAAAAATATAATGCAAAAAAAGTTGTAGTTGTTGGTATAGGAGGATCTTCTCTTGGCTCTAAAGCGGTTTATTACGCATGCAAAGGAAGTTTTTTTTATATGTATGAAAATGATGTACAACTTTATTTTTTAGAAACAGTTGATGTTGATTATCAAAAAGAGATTGTAAAAATTATTAAAAATAGTTTTTTAAAAAATGAAGCGGTTATACTTAATATTATTACAAAATCGGGTACAACAACTGAGACTCTTTTAAATTTTGAAAATTTATTATCTCTTTTTAAAAAATATAGACCATATGATTATCATCATTTGATTGTTGTAACAAGTGATGAAAATTCTAGTTTGCATCAGATAGCTACTTGCGAAGGATTTAGTTTTTTATCAGTCCCCAAATTAGTTGGTGGTAGATATTCTATTTTTTCTGCAGTTGGATTGTTTCCTTTGTTATATGCAGATATTGATGTAGATCTTTTGCTAAAGGGTGCATGTGATGCTTTGCAAAAAAATATAGATATTGACTTGGAAAATAATATATCTGCTCAAAGCGCTCTGCTTTTATATATGTATTATCATCAAGGTTATAAAATTCATGACATCTTTTTATTTTCTATTGATTTAGAAAATATTGGAAAATGGTATCGCCAACTTATTGGAGAAAGTATAGGTAAAGAAAATAATCTTGCTGGAGAGTTCGTAAATATTGGTATAGTTCCTACAGTTTCTATTGGTACAGTTGATCTCCATTCTGTTGCACAACTTTATTTAAGTAGTTCATATATATATACAATGTTTGTAGGTATTCAAGGTGGTCAGCAAGGTATTATGAATGCTTTTTTACAAGGTACTTGCAGGTCATATGAAAATAGTAAAAAGCCTTTTTCTGTTTATATGTTGTCTGAAAAAAATGAATATTCAATAGGTGAATTTTTACAATATAAAATGATAGAAATTATATATCTTGGTTATTTATTCAATATTAATCCATTTGACCAACCTCATGTAGAACTTTATAAAAAAGAAGTTCAAAAAATATTATCGGTTTAAAGGTCTTTTAGGGCGAACAGGCTGTGAATTTAAAGAAGAGTTTGATTGAAGACTTGAAGGTCTTGGCGGGCGAGTTGGTGGTATTTGACCATTAATTGAAAGCGAGTTTCTTGTAGACTTTGGAGGTACTGAAGGATTTTGTGTAATTTTATATTCTCCAGAAGGTTGTAATTTAAGAGTAGTGTTTGGAGGCATATTTTGATCTTTTACTCTTAATACTTCAAATCCATCTTTTATTTTTACTTTATGAATTTGATCGTTTGTGAAGGTATCTCCAATAGTAGCTTTTTTTACGTTATTTGAATAAAGATGCTTTTTCGATGCAACAGGGGGATTGGTTCGATCTTTTGAAGTATATGTACCTTTGTTAGTTATTGCTCTAGATAATGCTATTGTAAAATCTTCAATTTTTTTGAAACTTTGTGGTACAAAGCGGCTATAATTAGTTCTTGCATTTAATGCTGTATAATTATCTTTTAACCGTGTAACAAAATTGGATTTAGCTACAAGTGAATTATATATTGTTAAATTTATAAATAGAATAAGTATTGATTTCATATATCCTCTGTTTTTAGCATTATGTATTTTAAAATAGAGAAATGTTCTTTTTGAAATCAATACTTATAGTTTTTTTTAATTTTGTATTAAGTATGCTTCTATAAAACCAATTAAATCGCCATCTAAAATAAGTTCTGGTTGAGAAGATTCAAATTCAGTTCTATGGTCTTTTATCATTTTATATGGATGGAGAACATAAGATCTAATTTGAGAGCCCCATTCAATTTTTTTCTTTTCAATACTGGCATATTTTTCTGCAGCTTCATCTTTTTGGATTTGGGCAAGCTTTGCTTTTAACATTTTCATAGCAGTTTCGCGATTTTGCAATTGAGACCGTTCGTTTTGGCATTGCGCTACTGTGTTAGTTGGCAAATGGGTTATTCGAACAGCAGATTCTGTTTTGTTAACATGTTGTCCTCCGGCTCCCCCTGCGCGATATGTATCAATTCTTAGATCTTCATCTTTAATAATGATATCAATCTTTGCAAGTTCAGGAGTTAAAAAAATACCAGCAAATGAAGTGTGTCTTCTTTTATTTGCATCATAAGGAGATATTCTAACAAGCCTGTGTGTTCCATGTTCACTTTTTAAAAGTCCGTATGCTCGTTTTCCTTTAATAAAGAGAGTTGCTCCTTTTATTCCGGCTTCTTCTCCGTCTTGGCAATCTATAAGAGAGCATTGCAAATTGCTTTTTTCACAAAATCTTGTATACATCCGCAAAAGAATGCTTGCCCAATCTTGAGATTCTGTTCCACCCGCTCCTGCATTAATACTTAAAAAGCAATTTGCGTTATCTTGCTCATCATTAAGAAGTAGGTGTAATTTAAAAGATCTAATTGCTCCACCCAAAGTTGATATATCATTAAGCACTGTTTTTAATTGTGATTCATCATCTTTAAAGAGCTCCATCATTTCTTTTGTGTCAAAAAAAGATTCAGTAATTTCTTTATATTGATCGCGCTGATTTTTTAGAGCTTGTAGATCTTTTAAAATGTGGGCTTGGTTTGGATCTTTCCAGACATCAGGATTTTCTGCTTTTTTTTCTAATTCTGCTATTTTTTCATTAAATTGAGCATTAGCCCAAAAACTTTTAATGGTTGTAATATCAGGTTCTAATTTTTTTATATGTTCTCTTATTTCATCTATTAACATTTAGACCCTTTCAAAATAAATTTACTAAGCAGTTTAACAAATTATAAGAAAAAATCTTTTACATAAGGAATGTGCAAAGACTATGAATGGTTCATTATTTTTAATTTCAGCTCCTTCAGGTGCAGGTAAAACAACTATTGTTAATGCAGTACTTCATCAAATGCAATCAAAGTATTTAATAAAAAAGGTTATTACTTATACAACAAGACCTATAAGGATTGGAGAGGTTGATGGAGTGGATTACTTCTTTATTAAAGAAGAAGATTTTTTAGATAAAATAAAAAACAATTTTTTTTTAGAGTGGAGTACTTGGTATGGGTGTTATTATGGATTTCCGCAATTTATTTTAGATGATTTAAAAAAAGGTATTTCTTATATAGGCATTGTTGATAGATTTGGTGCTCGATCAATTAAACAATTATATAAAGATGCAATTCTTATATGGATAGAACCTAAAAGTATAGAGATCCTTAAAGAAAGATTACTTCATCGCGGTACTGATAGTTTAGATGAAATAAAAAAACGTCTAAAAAAAGCAGTTATAGAAATTGATGAAGAAAAAAAAGAAAAATTATATGAAATTCATATTATTAATGATGAATTTTATGAAACTGTTAAAAAACTTATAAATTGTATAGTAGTAGAGATAGTTAAAAAATAAGCTTAAATAAAGGCTTTTTTAATATTTAAAAAATAATCTTAAAAAAAAATAAAAAAAAATGAAAAAAAATTTGACAGCATAAAGGGGAACTGTATAATTAGCTTTGAATTTAACGAAAAAGTTTCAAACAGAAACGAAAAACAGTTAGTTCCTTCGGTCATTGAAATGTATATAGAATACACAGAAAATTTGTCCACAGAGAAACGAAAGCGGAATAATACCCACGCAATTAAATAGTTTTTGCGATGGAGAGTTTGATTCTGGCTCAGAATTAACGCTGGCGGCGTGCCTAACACATGCAAGTCGAGCGAGAGGATTCCTTCGGGAATTAGTAAAGCGGCGAACGGGTGAGCAACGCGTGAGAATCTGCCCTATAGTGGAGAATACCTTCGAGAAATCGAAGTTAATACTGCATAAGTCCTACGGGAGAAAGATGGCTTTTATGCTGTCGCTATTGGATGAGCTCGCGTACTATTAGCTTGTTGGTGAGGTAAAGGCTCACCAAGGCGATGATGGTTAACCGGCCTGAGAGGGTGAACGGTCACACTGGAACTGAGAAACGGTCCAGACTCCTACGGGAGGCAGCAGTGAGGAATATTGCACAATGGGCGAAAGCCTGATGCAGCGACGCCGCGTGAAGGATGAAGGTCTTCGGATTGTAAACTTCTGTTAAGTGAGAAAAAAGAACCGCTTTTAATAGAAGCGGGAGATGATGTTATCACTAAAGAAAGCACCGGCTAACTTCGTGCCAGCAGCCGCGGTAATACGAGGGGTGCAAGCGTTATTCGGAATTACTGGGCGTAAAGGATGCGTAGACGGTTTGTTAAGTCTTTTGTTAAATCCCCCGGCCTAACCGGGGACAGGCAAAGGATACTGGCAGACTAGAGGGTTAAAGAGAGGAGTGGAATTCTCGGAGTAGCGGTAAAATGCGTAGATCTCGAGAGGAACACCAATGGCGAAGGCAGCTCCTTGGTTAACACCTGACGTTGAGGCATGAAAGCGTGGGGAGCAAACAGGATTAGATACCCTGGTAGTCCACGCTGTAAACGA
>DALYEP010000002.1:0-5708 GCA_031972475.1 Candidatus Babeliales bacterium
CAAACATTATCGGTGTTATTTCACCAAGTCTAGAGTTGATAAAATTAAGTTCTGATGATCAAGAAATTTTAGGTGCTGTGGACATTATAGAAAGTGAAGTAAAAAATTTATCAAAGGTTATAAATGAAAACGTTATATATTGACAGTTGGGCATTATATAAAGCACATACAGAAGATTTTCTAGATGATCTTAGTTATTATCATGAGTTCTGCAAAGGGTATAAATCTTTAGATATTTTTGCAGGATATGGACGACTAACTAATCCCTTAAGCAAAATGAATATTGATATTGAAGCGCTGGAAATTGAGCCTAATTTTATGAAATGTATTGATTTGGATGGGGCTAAAAAACACCTTTGCAATATTTTGGACTTTAACCCTAGTAAAACTTACCAACGAGTCATCGCAGGATTTAACTCCTTTTGCTTGCTACAAGAAGACGATGATATTCAGTTGTTTTTTAAAAAATTATCAGACATTTTAAGTTATGGAGGAAGGGCTTCGTTGAGCTATTATCCAATTTCATGTTGGGATGACCCTTCTGAATATGAATTTGATTATGAAAATCGTACGGTCAAGTATTCATCAAGTTACACTGTAAAAGGCAATCAAGCTGTATGGTCTGATTTGTATCAAATAGAAGGAGAACAACATCGATTTGATTATCCTGTCAGAATATACCGATCAGAACAAGATTTACATAAATTCTATAAAAACTTAGATCTAAAGCTCGTCGATATTATTAAAGATTATAATATGAAAAATATTTCTATTTCAGGGTGGGTTGATTATGTTTTTGAAAAGCAATAAATTTAACTTTTTCTCGACTATACTGATAGTTTTGTTAGTGCCATTTTTCTTGTATGCTAATGAGAAGCAAATTAATTTATTGGTTTGGTATGGATACTTTGATGATCCGCCTGGAGCATCCAAAATAATTGAGGAAAAATGTAACATTAAGTTTTCTCATGATATTTATTACACAAATAGTGAAATTTTAAATAGGATGAACAAAGCAGACAAAAATGAATATGATATTATAATTTTTTCAAACACCATATTCCATTCAATGGAGAAATATATACCTAAAGATGGGGTAAATTTGATGAATCAAGTTGAATTATACCATCCCACTATTAAAAATCATTATTTGAAACATAACTTTCCAAAAAATATTGGGTATTTTGTTCACTCATTAACAGGGTTTCTTTATGATCCTGATATTTTAAGAATAGAAAAAGGCGATTCGTTTAAGGAAATTTTTAGTAAAGCAAAAAATGGAATTGTTGTGATGTTAGACGATCCCGTTGAAATATGGAATTTAATTAATATTAGTGCATTTGGGTATAGTTTAACGGATAAATCAAATAATACTGCTGCGTCTTCATTAAACTTTAATAATTTCAAAAAATTAATGCAAAATACGGATGTATATATTGCTAATAATGATAACCAATTGTTTGACGATAATAAATTTGCAGGGGCATTTATCTGGACGGGATCATTTGATGCTTATGCAAGCTATCATCCCAAGAAAAAATTTGAATTATACATTGATCCTAAAGTTTCTTACATCAGTTCTGATCTAATAGCAGCAATGAATGATAACCCAGAAACGAAATGCGTTATTAATCAAATAATGTCACCTGAAATAATGAAGTTTACTTTAGCAGATACGCAATATTTTACACCATTTGGCTATACATACGAAATTGAACCTGGAGTGTATAGTAAAATTTATGGTGACATAACGCAAAGACTGGACGAATTAAAATGGCTACCAAGTGTTTCAGATTCTAAATATATTGATTTGGAAAATAATTGGTCAGATATCCAAGTCAAAATCTCAAAACTTCGATCTAAAAATGGCATCAATTAACTCAATATATGATGTGGTTAAAAAATTTGATCGAAGTTTGTTGTTTTCAGTTTTTATTCCTGTTTTAGTAGCCTTATGTATTTTGATTATTTTTTTCACTAGACAACAAAAAGTACTGAGTATCAATAATGCGAACTTAATATCATCAAATATAGCAACATTGAAATCTAATATATCAGAGAAGCTCAGTATAATCGCGACTTCAACTGATTTTAAAAGATATTTGCGTTCAGGAAAAATGACAAGAAAGAAAATATATGCTGCATTTAATATTCAGATGAGTTCATTAAATACACCTGAAATCAACGGTATACAGATTTATGATGATAGTAATAAACTTATTTATCTAAATGGCGCAGAAAGTAGGTATTTTGCGGATATTCCGATTTGCTATTTAGATGACGAGTTAAATAGCAGATACGGTAATTGTATATACACATTTAAAATATATTTTAATTATTTAGATACAATTAACAGCTTAACTAAAATCAATCCATCAATTGTCAAAGGAAGTGAGTTTGAACAAGATTTTTTCAGTGATAAAAAAATTGGGAATTTCTCAATAGTTAGCTCAAGCTCAATGCCTCTGGGATTGGCTGTACTTAATCACACAGAACATCATTATTTATTAATATTATTTTTGTTTTTAATTATGGGACTTTTCATTTATTTATTTCTGACAGTCAGGGTTAAACGAATATTTAGTTTAGCTATTTCTAATCCAATCCGAGAAATAGTGAACGCAATAAAATTAAGCGATAAAATTGATGTTTTAGATAGCTCTGACTATATAGAGGAATTCCGATACTTAATAAAAGAAATTAGAGTGCGAGATGACAAAATTAAATTTACTAAGGAAAATGAAAAGCTAGCTGAAATTGGTAAAATTGCCATGCAAGTCGCTCATGACATTAGATCTCCTTTAATGGCATTGGATGCTGTAATTAAGACGTATGAATTTGATAATAGATATAAGGATATAATTATCAATGCTACTCATCAGATACATGATATCGCAAATAATGTCTTGAGCGAATACAGAAATGGTCAGGAAAATATGATTGAATCTGTATACGAGTGCATTTCATCTGTCGTTGATAATATTACAGTTAGGTTTAAAGGCAAAGTAAAGCTGGAAGTTAATTTCAGTAATAATGCTTATGGAGTTATGATTGATGTTAATAAAAGCGATTTCATCAGAGCTCTCATTAATATTGCAAATAATGCTTGTGAAGCAATGTCTAATACAGGAGTTGTAAAATTAATAATTGAATTTTTAGATAAAAATATACAAATATCGATTATTGATAATGGGATAGGAATGACAAGAGAACAAATTGAGTGTATTGATAACCAGAATATAAAATCAACTAAATTAGGGGGAAATGCTTTAGGTATAAAATATGCAATAAATAAAGCAGAAGAATGGGGTGGTAAGTTCTTTATACATTCAGATGGAATCAATCATGGGACTAAAGCAAGTTTTATTATCCCTGTAAGCAAATATCAAAAAATATTTACAAGTAACGTTTCAATTTCAACTCATAATGTTATTTTAGATGATGATCCTTTTATTCATGATATTTGGCTAAATAGAGTAAATGAGTTGAAATTAAATAAAATAATGCTTTATAGATGCGTCTGTGGAGATGATGTGAAAAGCTTATTAGCTTCATTTAGTAAAGAAACACTTAACAATACGCATTTTTTTATTGATTTTGATCTTGGTCATGACAATGGGCTTTCAATAGTTGAGGATTTATCTATTGCAAAAAATACAACTCTAGTGACTTCAAGTTATAATGATAAGTCTATTATCATAAGATGCGAGCAACTTGGAATTACCATTCTTCCTAAAATTATACTTCCACATGTGGATATATATATGGAGAGTACAAGAATTCTAGATAAAGAGATTATTTTAATAGACGATAATATAAATTTATGTAAATCTTGGGTTTTACTTGGTGGGAAGAAAGGAGTGTGTGTACACGCGTTTAATTCATTTAGAGAATTTGAAATGGTTTGTAGCAAGTACGATACTTCTATTCCTATCTATATCGATTCAGATTTAGGTCTGAGCGAAAATACAGGCGAAGAGTGCGCTAAAAAATTATTTGACCAGTATGGCTTTGAAAGCATTACTTTGGTTACGGGTAAATCTAAATTAATGTTCCAAGACATGTATTGGATTAAAGATGTTAAGTCTAAAATAGTGCCATTTACCTAGCCTTAACTATCCAGCCTTATGTATAATAACTGGTAAAAAATGAGTGTGTCAGAACATTTACTAATGATCGAAAATGCTAAAGTTCACATTATAGACGATAACTTTAAATTTTGTGTTACTTGGAGGTGTCTGCTCGAAAAGCATGGCTATAGCGTAAGTGTTTATGAAAATAGTGACAGCTTTTTTTCTCATTATAAACCAAATAATCCCGAATGTTTTTTAATAGATTTGCATTTGGGAGATGAGTCTGGTGAAGAGCTATTTTATAAGATAAAGAACAGTGGAATTTCAGGTCCGTGTATATTTTTCTCTGGGTATGCAACAATAGAGCTTACCGCACAGCTTATGAAAAAAGGAGCTTTTTACTTGATAGAAAAAACTGCCAAGCCAATAGATGTACTTCAGTTTATACAGGAGGCAATGTATTCTGGTCAGGAAAATAACAATATTAATATCAAATTATTAACCGAAAATGAATGCAAAGTTTATAAAATGATGGTAAATGGTCAGACAGTTGAACAAACTGCATCAGAGCTATTAATATCAAAACGAACCGTTGAATTTCACAGAACAAATATTTTTAGAAAACTTGGGGTTAAATCTATGAAAGAGGTCATACTCCATTCTAAAAGCTAATTTATTTGGCTCGTCTTTTCATAATCAGGTTTTCTATACCATAAAACTGGGGCAATTTTAAATGGCGGATGAATTATTTGTTCGGAGTTATCCAATGATTTTATAGTCAATGAATGATCCCGTATGTTCTTAAGGTAGCCAAAGTAATAGATTTCATTTTCAGCCAAAATAATGCAATATTTATTGATTGAATCACATAAATTTTCACAAATTTCACCAGCAACTAAATCACCTTTAGTAAAAAAATCATCATCAGTCTCGTGATCAATCAGTATGTATAAAGGGTTAGTATGGCTTTTTATAAACAATGATAATTCGTCGTTTATAGAATCTCCCATAGTTTGATGAGTCTCCATTGTAAGAAATGAAGGTGATCCAATTCCGTTGTATAACCAGTCTTCAGGAATTGATAGTGAATAAAATTGTTGTATTTTTTGACACAATAATCTTGTCCCTTTTTTGCTTAAACCATGGGCGCGATCATTTTCCCAGGTTCTAATTGTATTAATATTAATTCCCAGCATTGTAGCAAGTTGATCTTGGCTTAGGTTTAGGTATGCTCTGAGCATCTTAATTCTTTGCCCTTTTGTGGTTTGAATATTCATAGCACCTTTATAAATACATAAATATGTATTTTTTTATTGACATTTCAGTTTATACCTTGTAACTTTGATTATACTAGAAAAGATAATATAAAAAATTTATCTGAATAAGTTTTTTTGCGGTTACCCGCAGTATGAATAGTTTTAAAAAGTTGTAAAATGCTAACAACTCAATAAGGACTTCACCCAAAGTTTAGCGACCGAAGTGAAGCCCTAAGAAAAAACTGATCAAAGATCAGCACATCAATTCTAGATGATATTTGCATATTCGTAAATAGGTCTATCCGATTTGCTTTTTTTTAGTCCAGTCAAATGAACCTGTTTAATAACGAGAATACAGGAGTGTTAGGTGATAACGAAG
>DALYEP010000003.1:0-3927 GCA_031972475.1 Candidatus Babeliales bacterium
ACCCTGCAAGGGAGGTAATATTTCCCTTGCGTTGGGTTGAGTTTTTTTGAGCTAAGTTGAGATAAAAGTTATTTAAGACCGAAATAAACAGCGATAGCCACAGATATAAAACCAACTAAAATAGTTGACCCTAAAGTACCCGCGACTACCCAGGCATCTTTCTTATGTTTTCTTAAAACATCGTCAAATTCACGTCTTTGTTCTTCGCGCTGTTCTTTGCGAAAAGATTCAAATTTATCAAACACTTGTTTAACAGTATCTGCCATCATTTTATCAATCTCCTTTACTGAATACACATTTTCATGTTCTTGGCTTGAGAATTGCTGAACTAACGTCTCCGCCATATTCCGCTCCAAACCTTTATCAATCAATGCGTTTACAGTCTCAATTCTAGCATAGTTTAGCTTCACAGTCATTAATTGCCTCCTGTTTGTTAATACATATCATAACAGGAAACAATCCACCACGCAGGGGATTTATTCCCTGCATGGGCTGTATGATTTTATACTTTAAACATTAAGAATAAGTTAGCCAACTTTCATTGACGACCCCCAACCTTGAATAACTTTAAAGTTTTGTTTTTTTAACTGCATTTCTTCGCCTTGCAAAGTTGAATCAACCGCTTGTGTGATTTGTTCAGCCAATACCAGTTTTTCTTGTTCAGAAATATCCGGACTGTTTAACTTACTGACTAAACCATCAATCTTGTTGATTTTAACTTGCATCTTGAATGCCTTAACCTGATCTTTTACCGATAAAAGTGCTTGCTTTTGCTCGTCACTTAATTCGCTGTTAACCGGTTCAGCAAACGCATGTTTTTTTACATCTTTTTGCTGATTATTTTGCACGTTTTCGCTTTCAGTATAAGCTGCCTTAGCAACTCTACTTTGGTGCAAAGTAATGCAGAAAATTAAAGTTATTAAAACAATAGCAATGGTTAAAGTGATTACTGTTGTCATGGTAGATTCTCCTTTTGATTTATTTAAATAAAAGGGAGACTACCGCGCCCCTTGCGGGAGATATGATCGTCTCCCTGCGGGGGTTAATAAACTTTTTTTATTTTTGATTTTTTTACTTTAATCGCATAATGAATTTAATGCTCTATTTAACTTTATTTGCTCAACAGTAGACATCTCATCCATTCCCTTAAAGTCAACAGTAATACAGTGACGCAAATACTTAATATGCAATAACATATCTAATATTGTGCCATCAAGGATTGACTGTTCATAAAGGTACGCTTCAAGTTTTGATGCCAGAATATTGCTACCTAGCTTTAGCAGCACCGATTGATTCATTTTCTTAGATTTCAGCTTTAAGGCTTCATCGTAAAAATATGATCTATCGGCTTTAATATTCCATGCAATATTTTTAGCTTCTAAATAATCACTTATTACCTGATCATCTGCTTTTTTATTGTTAAAGAAAGCGTGTTGATCAAACGTAAAATTAATGTACATTGTAATTCGCGAAAGATAACCGATGATGACATCAATATCCTCGGACGAAAAATAACAAACAAAAGCGATCAAGAATGCTTCTATTTTTGTCTCATCTTCAAATTGTAAAAGATCGCATAACTGTTTTGTTTTTAACTCCACAGCATATTTGATCATCGCAATATGTTTCGATGATGCTTTTACTCCAGTATGCATATTTCCTCCTAAAGATAGCTAATCAAAAGGGAAATAGCACTCACCCAGGCTCGGGAAAATGAAATTTCCCTACTGGGTGAATAAGTCCAAGAACTTGAACTGGGTTGATTTATTAAAAAGCGTGCTAAACCACTAAAGCTGCTTTTTATTTTTCCTACAATTCATAACAAGTCTTTTGTTATAGTTAGTTACTTCTCTAATCTTTAAGAGAAGCCGTAGTGATAACTAACGCTGACATACCCAACCTTCTGGGGTGATTCTTAAATAAATACGCATCGTAAATATTCGACCTTTTTATCTTCAATAGTTATCCAATAAAAAGGAATTAGGTGCTTTATCTTTACATCGTCGCGATACACTTACAACAGCATTGTTTATAAGTAATAAACGGTATCATTTTGTACAGCAAAACCAACAGCATTGTTGGGATTCTAGCATTGGAGCTTCCTTTGTTAAACAAACATCAAACTGTCAGTGGATTTGAGTGTTTATCTAATGCTATACGGGTTGGGAAACTTTAAGTTAATAAGCGGCTGTGTTAGCTGCTTACTGCGAATTTTACCATAATGAATTGGTAATGCAAGATTTTATAGCAATGTTTTAATCCTATCTTTTTTATGGATGGGTTTTTATCTTTTAGATTATGCATTTAAGCTCACAAAAATAAATGCGTCACCTCTCGCCTGAGATACACTTAAAAATACCATTAAAAGATCAATTATAGTGCTTGAAAAAATGATTTAAATTATATTGACTGTTATTCTTTATTAATTATCTTCTTAAAATAGTCATACGCTCCTTTTCTGAAATAAACATCTCCACTCCTGTCTTTGAAACACTGATAATCTTTATTGTTTATTTTAAAACTAAAGCTGTCATTCTCCACCTTGATATCTTTAGCATTATTTGATTTAAGATGCTTAATAAATTCGTTTTGATACTCTACAAATTCCTCATATCTCATTTTGCCTTTTGTGTTTTCCTTATAAGAATTTGGAAAAAGTTTTTTAAGCATCTCTTCATCACATTCCCTAAGCATCATCTTAAAATATTTAATGGCTCCCTTTCTAAAATAAATCCGCCCATTTTTATCCTTAATAAATCTATATTTTTTGCCATCAACAATGAAAACAAATTCTTGATCATTTATCTGAGAAATCGTGGCGCCTATTGAATGTATAAAATTAATCATATCATTCTCATATCTTCTAAAATCATCATATGCCATCTGATTAATCATTCTTCATTTCCTCCCTAATATATTTTTCTTCTAAAACAACAGCATCATCAGGCAGACGCAAAATCATTATTTTCTTATTTTCAATCTGATCTTTTAGTAGCGTTAAATTTCCAAATTTAAAGCAAAAATACCACATTGATTTACCATTCATATCAAGTTTTATTTTGCGGTTCATAAAACATGACAAATCTGCTACTGCTTCATCAATATCAAAATAATTTAGAACATCAACAGCAAAAGACTTGATTAAATTAAATGGCACAAATAACTCATAATCTTTAATAGATAGATAAATGTTATTGTCACTTTTAAGCTTTTCTATTAAATATGACTGTAATTGATTCATCGCTGAATTGGTATAAACATTACCCGCAGCCATTAGTGTATTTTTCTGCTTTATATCTTTGTCAACTTCATCAAAGTTAATACTTTTAAATTGCTCCACAGTATTTGCCTTAATGTTTAATATTTCTGCTTTTTCTATTTGTGATTTATTGCTATTTACTTCATTAGTAGACTGCTCATTTTCTGCTACCTCATCTGACCAATCTTCCCAATCATCCCAGTCATCATCCGCTGAATTTTTGTCTTTTCCATCTTCCTCCATATCTTCATTTAAACCATCATTACCAGAAACACTAAAAGCAAATAAATCATTAAAGTCATTTTTATTAATTAAACTTGTATCCTGATCTTCTTTTATTGCTTTTTCCTCTTGAATATCTTGTTTTGTCTGCTTCCTTTTTTCAGCTTCCTGTATATACTCTTTCGCTTCTTCTGCGGATATTTTAATATCATTGACTTGTTCCATAATGTACCGAATATTATCCTCGCCCTGTTTGGTTTTTTTATCCTGATGTATTTCTTCTGTTAGCACATACTTTGCATATAAATCAATATCAGACACCACTCTAGGAAATACCACCTTATAAGCTTCATTCGCTGAGTTAATAAATATCGCATGACCATTAGGCAGTGAGGTCAACATTTCATGCGTAAGCAGACTCGTTTCAACTGTCTGTATTCGATCAC
>DALYEP010000004.1:0-1534 GCA_031972475.1 Candidatus Babeliales bacterium
CTTTAGGGCAGGGATATAAGGCAACAGTATTTTCAAGCTTATCAGCTTAAAATTATTTATTAAAAGAATAAAAATAAATTTGACAAACTATATTAAATTGATATATTATATAAAATATAATAACTAATATAACAGAAAGATATCATCATTAATCTTAAATCCAAACAAACCAAAGAATCTAACAAGAATTGTGAATTAAAAGGCTACCAGTTTAAGCTTTTATGCAATAATCCTGTTAAACTTGAAAAGCTTAAGCAATATGCTGGTAGCTGCAGGTTCGTTTGGAATGCATGTTTAGCTTTGCTTAAACAAGATTATGCCGATTATTCTTTCTGTAAAAATATGCATTCAATCTATGGTGATAAAAATCAACCATTAGATTATCAATTTGACTTTGATTATACTCCATATAATCAACTATCTAAATTATTAACCAGTAAGAAAACTGAACCTCAGTTATCTTTTTTAAATGATGTTTCTTCAACTGCTTTACAACTTACTCTAAAAAATTTAAGTCAAGCTGCAGTTGATGGAAAAAATCCAAAACTGAAAAAAGGTTTTCCAGTTGCTAAAAAGAAAAAAGATCAAGTAGATTCTTTTTCTTTTAATGTTGGAATTAAACTTGATCGTGAAAATTCACGGATTTATATTCCTAAAATTGGTTTTATTCGATTTAAAAATCCAAAACAATTTCATTCTGATAAAACCTTAAATAAAAAACATAGAGAAATTCTCGGTTCTGTATTTAATGTTTCTATTTTTAGGAAACAATCCAACTGGTATGTTTCCATTCAAACTAAAAGAACACTTTCACAAGTTAATCCAGAAACAGTTGATTCAAATTATCTTAATGCCATTGATATGGGGTGCAAACGCACACTCACACTAACTAACCAAGTTAGTTTTGAATATCAAGGCAAGATTATTTGTACTGGTGATTTAACCAGCATTAAGCCTTTTGCTGTTGCATGGCAGAAACTTAAAAAATTACAAAGGCAACTAGCTAAGAAAAAAGTTCATAGTAGTAATTTTAATAAAATTAAACAAAAAATTAATAAATTACATACTCATATTGCCAATATTCGCTTAGATTTTAATCATAAAATTACTACTGCAATTGTAAAACAATATGCTTATATAGCAGTTGAAGATTTAAAAATTAATAATATGACTAAAAGTTCAAAAGGAACTTTTGATAAACCAGGTAAGAATGTTAAACAAAAATCTGGTTTAAATAGATCCATCCTTGATCAAGGATGGGGACAAATTAATGGATTTTTAAAATATAAACTCCATTATACATATGGAACAGAATTAATTAAAATTAATCCAAAGAATACTTCTTGCAAATGTTCAGCATGTGGACATACTGAAAAAGGAAACCGCAAAAGCCAAGCGGTATTCCATTGCTTAAAGTGTGGATTAATTATGAATGCAGATGACAATGCTGCAATAAATATACAAGCCGCAGGACTTGCGGTGCTTGCTTTTGGAGGATATTGTTTTGAGAGAGTTTTTAACTCTAATAAACAAT